>NZ_CP195106.1:5580813-6200904 GCF_051175385.1 Tundrisphaera lichenicola
AACAGGATGAGATCAGCCACGGCACCATGGACCTTCCCCGAATCCGTAGGGCGGTTCGCGAGATCCTCCTGGCTGTCGGGGAAGACCCCGATCGAGAGGGATTGAGGGATACCCCGAATCGCGTGGCTCGCATGTACGCCGAGATGTTTTCCGGTCTCCATCAAGACCCTCGAGTCCACCTCGCGACCCTATTTACACAGAAGTATGACGAATTAGTCCTGATCAAGGACATCCGTTTCGAAAGCACCTGCGAGCACCATCTGCTCCCGTTCATCGGCACGGCCCACGTCGCATATATCCCGAATGGTCAGGTGGTCGGGTTATCCAAGATCCCCAGGGTGATCGACGTCCTCTCGAAGCGGCCCCAGTTGCAAGAGCGACTGACGGAAGAGGTCGCCGACCTCCTGATGACCGAATTGAATGCCAAGGGAGTGGCCGTCGTGATGGACGCTTCGCACAGTTGCATGACCGTCCGTGGAGTCCACAAGCCCGGCGCCGCCTTCGTCACCAGCGCACTCCGCGGGGCGTGCAAGGACCGTGCGGCCACTCGTGCCGAGGTCCTGGCCCTGATCAATGGAAATCGCAGTTGATCCCGGACCCTCTACGGATCGTCGGGAACCGGATCTTCCAAGCCGGCAACGTCTTCTGATCCGGGCTGGCCGGTTGTATCCTGGAGTGAACCGGGTCGATCGTCGCTCGCAATTCTTCAATATTGGCAGCGATCGAGCGAAGTTCGTTAACCCATCCGTCCAATCCAGGATGGCTGTTTGACGTCGTCGCCTACCCCCCGATGCCAACTCGAAGGCTCGTCGCCGACTTCAAGGACTCACAGACACAGTGGACGAACGCCGGGCGAGGATTCACGACGATCTCCGGGGTATTCTCGGTGGCGAACTCTTGTTCGAACCGATCGAACGCGCCCCATACTCCCATGATGCTAGCCTTTACGAAATCGACCCGCTCGGGGTGGTCGTCCCTCGGACCAGCGAAGACCTCGTCGCGCTGGTTCATTACGCCGTCGAAAACCAGATCCCTCTTCATCCTCGAGGGGCGGGTACCGGACTTGCTGGGGAGACTCTCGGGCCGGGCCTGGTCATCGATTTTAGTCGTCATTTCCGGCGAATCATCGAGATCGGTAAGGATCATGTCGAAATCCAGCCGGGAGTGGTCCTCGATCTCTTGAACGATCAACTGGCTCCGCTCGGCCGGAGGATTGGCCCCGACCCGAGCCATTCGGAATCGAGGACGATCGGAGGGATGGTCGGGCTCGATGCGGCGGGTATCCGCTCGCTCCGCCACGGGACGACCGCCGATCATGTCCGAGGCCTCTCGGTGGTCTTCTCCAATGGTGAAGCCGCGAAGATCGGCTTCGAACCCTGGCCCTCACCCGAGGACGAACCCAAAAGTTTCAAGGATCTGGTCGTCCGCAAGCTCGGGACGATCTATCGCCGACATGTCGACCTACTGACCCGACTCCATCCTCGATCGAGTCGAAACCGAGCCGGATATGCCCTCGGCGAAGCCGCCTCGCCGGTCGGGATCGACCTGGCTCGACTCCTGGTCGGATCCGAAGGAACTCTGGCCCTGGTGACAGGAATCAGCCTGGCGACCGTGCCGACCCCGACAGCTCAGTCGGTGGTCGTGCTCCCTTTCGGGCGAATCGGCGATGCCGCGAGAGCCGTGGTCGACTGCCTCCGTTTCGGCCCTTCAGCCTGCGAGCTCTTCGACTGGCGTTCGCTGAGCATGGCACGCGATGTTCTCCCCACGATTCGTCACTGGATCGCGGAATCGGCGGAAGCCGCGTTGATTGTCGAGATCGATGGGGACGACCCGGCCGAGGTCGCGGACCGTCTCCGGTCGATGGTCCTTCGGGTCGAAGGCAGAGGCCTCTTGGTCAGCGACCCCGTCGAGGCGACCGGAAGATCCGATTGCGACTTCCTCCTGGGTCTTCGAAAGTCGATCACTCCCGGCCTCATGCGGATGAAGGGGCCTTGCCGACCAGTCCCGTTCATCGAGGATATTGCCGTCCCTCCGGAGGCACTGGCCGAATTCCTCCGCCGGCTCCAGGATATCCTCAAGCAGTTCGAAGCGAGTTGGACCGTCTATGCTCATGCCGGTGCGGGGCAACTTCATGTTCGCCCATTCCTGGATCTGGGCGAACCGTCCGATGTGGCGAAACTGGAGCCCATGGCCAGTGCGGTCCACGAGGCAGCGCTCAGCCTCGGTGGTTCGATCTCGGGCGAACATGGTTGCGGATTAGCACGAACCCAGTTCCTCCGCAGGCAGGCAGGCGACCTCTTCCATGCGTTTCGCGAGATCAAGGACGCCTTCGACCCGTACAACGTACTGAATCCCGGAAAGGTGGTCGGCGATGATCCGCACCTGATGACCCGGCATCTCAAACCGGTCGCCCCCCCAGGATCTCCCGAGATGTTACCCGGATCCTCGAGCGAGCCCACCGAGGCCGAGGTTCAGGTCATCATCCCCGCACTCCGTCATCTCGACCTCTCGGTCCTGGAGCAAGCCTCCGCCTGCAACGGCTGCGGCGCCTGTCGGACCCAAGAGCCTGGCCTCCGGATGTGCCCGACCTTTCGGGCACTCCGCTCCGAGGCGGCCTCCCCCCGGAATCAGGCCAATCTGCTCCGTCAGATCGCCACCGGTGCCCTCGACCCCAGACTCTGGGGGTCCGAGGAGATGAAAGCCAACGCCGATCTCTGCATCCATTGCATGTCATGCCGCAATGAATGCCCCGCTGGTATAGACGTCTCCAGCCTGATGGTCGAGGCCAAGGCTGCCTACGTTGAGATCCACGGCCTGGCACCGACCGACTGGTATCTTTCCAGGGTTGACCTCTGGTCGAAGCT
This sequence comes from Tundrisphaera lichenicola, assembly GCF_051175385.1. GTDB lineage: Bacteria > Planctomycetota > Planctomycetia > Isosphaerales > Isosphaeraceae > Tundrisphaera > Tundrisphaera lichenicola. The sequence continues at coordinate 5,583,678 of NZ_CP195106.1, forward strand.
CGCCAGCCGGGTCCCGATCACCTGGAACGGCATCATCAAGAATCGATTCGCCCGATGGTTAATCGAGCGGACTTTCGGAGTGGCCCGGCAGCGGGCTCTCCCCAATGCCCACCGGACTCCCTTCCTCCGAAGGGCCGAGCGACTTGGCCTGACCCGGGCTCGACCTCAGGAACCTGGCCCCCGAGTGGCCTACTTCGTCGATGTCTTCGCTAACCACTTCGACCAGGAACTGGCCGAATCCGTAGTCGGTGTGCTGCGCCAGGCCGGTGTGAATGTGCATGTTCCACGCCGTCAGCGGGGCTCTGGGATGTCCGCCCTGGTCGCCGGCGACCTGGAGCACGCACGCGAACTCGCCCTGGCCAACCTTCGAGTCCTGGGGGACGTCGTTCGAGACGGATATACGGTGGTATGCTCCGAGCCCACGGCCACTCTCATGATCCGCCGCGAGTACCTCAAATTAACCGATGACCTCGACGCCTCCCTCGTCGCCGAGAACACGATGGACGTCGGCCAGTACCTGAGCGGATTGGCCGCCCGAGGGCAATTACCCGAACCGAAGCACCCTCTCCGAGCCCGGGTCGGCTATCATCAGCCGTGCCACCTCCGCACGCTCGAGGTTGGGACCCCCGGACTCGACCTGATCCGTTCCATCCCCGAGTTGGATGTCGAATTCATCGACCGAGGCTGCTCGGGGATGGCTGGAACCTTCGGGCTATCGCGTCAGAATTTCCGAACTTCGCTCCGAGCCGGCCGGGCTCTGCGCAACCGCCTTCTGGGCCAAGACATAGAGATCGGATCGACCGAGTGTGGTTCCTGCCGGATGCAGATGGAACAAGGGAGCACCAAACGCACCCTCCACCCGATCAAACTCCTCGGGCTAAGCTATGGGCTAAATCCTTCACTGCTCCGCCATTTTCGCGACAGCAAGCCTAGGCGTGAGATGTCCTGAGCCCTTGCCTTCCGGAATCTCAAGAGAAGATCGACTCGACGAACGCTTCAGCGTCGAAAGGCTGAAGGTCATCAATTCCTTCTCCAATCCCGACGAACTTGACGGGCAGGTTCATCGCCTGGCGGACGGCCACGACGACCCCACCCTTTGCGGTCCCGTCGAGTTTCGTCAGGATGACGCCTGTGCAACCGATCGACTTGGTGAAGACCTCGGCCTGTCGAATGGCGTTCTGCCCATTTGTCGCATCGAGCACGAGTAGGACCTCGTGAGGAGCACCTGCAATCTTTCGCGAGATGACCTGGCGCACTTTCTCCAGCTCACGCATCAGGTGAGATTGCGTGTGCAATCGACCAGCCGTGTCGACGATCAGGACGTCGACTTGCCGGGCGAGAGCCCGGTCGCAGGCGTCGTGCGCCACGCTGGCCGGGTCCGCTCCGGGTGCTCCCTTGACGATGTCAGAGCCCGAACGCTCGGCCCAGATCGTCAGCTGATCGGCCGCTGCCGCTCGGAACGTGTCGCAAGCGGCCAACAGGATCGTTTTCCCTTCATTCTTGAACCGTTGGGCCAGCTTCGCGATCGAGGTTGTCTTACCCGAGCCGTTGATGCCGGCGATCAGATAGACCGTCGGCTTCGAGCTTGCGACGATCAAGGCACCGGGACGTGGGTCGATCAGAAGCGCCTTCAACTCTCGCTTGACCAGATCGATCAGTTCCTGGTCGGCCGTCCGATCGGCGTAAGCCGTGCGTACCCGTTCAATAACCTTCGAAGTCGCGCCGACTCCGACATCAGCCTGGATCAGGATCGATTCGAGCCTGTCCAGGAAGTCCTGGTCGACCTTCCTGCCGAGCCAGGAGCGAACGTCGAAGAGTTGAGCCGTCCGCGACAGCCCTTTCTTGAATCGGTCGAGCAGATCCTTGAACGCCATGAGTCCCAGGGGAATTGAGATAGGAGAGACGAGACAATCCGACTAATCGGTGGCTGACACTGGCCGATGAAGGCGAAGCCGATCGAGATCCTCGGGAGAGGTAGAGATGACACCCACCCACCGACCCGGACGGTCGGAGGCATGAAAATCGGATCCGGCGATCGGGGCCAACCCAAATTCGTCGGCCCAGTCTCGCCATCGTCGACCGAGCCTGGACCCAATTCCTGGGCCATCGACTTCGATCGCTCCGAGTCCCTCGTCCACCATTTCACGCAAACTTACCAATCGGAGATCATAGGGCGGATGGGCCAGCCCGGCAACCCCGCCAGCTCCCCGGATCAGCTCGATGGCCTTTCCGAAGGGTACACGCGGTTTCTCGACTTGCGTAGGTCCGTCGTCGCCGAGGAATCGAGCGAATGCATCGCGATAATCGGCGACTTGCTCGGTATGGACCAGCCAATCGGCCAGATGTTTGCGTCCCAGAGTTGCCCTCGGAAATGTCGATCGTAAGACGTCGAGGTCGATACTCAGGCCAAGCTGGCCCAGTCGACGGGCCATTGCCTCGATCCGATTCGACCTGGCCTCACGAAGCATGGAGGTAGCCTCAACGAGCGCCGGGTCGTCCTCCCGGACGAAGTGGCCGAGAACGTGGAGTTCCCGACCCTCCCGGCTGGAGGTTAGCTCGATCCCGCCAATCAACTCGATCCCGAGGCGATCGGCCTCGGGGCGGGCGATGGAGATGGCCGAGAGCGTGTCGTGATCGGTGATCGCCAGCCCCGAAAGCCCGACGTTCGCGGCCGCTCGGACGACCTCTCCGGGCGAGCACTGTCCATCGGAATGGGTCGTGTGCACGTGAAGATCGACCCGACCGAAGCGAGCGGGCTTCGAGGAGCGGGCCAATCTGAGGGCTCTGCCCACGGAGTCAGGACTCCTCGCCCGGTGGTATCAGCGGCACCGCGGCCTCCGACGAAGATTCCTCTTTGGCGAGTTCTCCACCTTCAGCATCGATATCCTGCGAGACCGTGGCGGTCGAAGACTGACCCGCTCCGGCGACCTGGAGTCTGTCGAGGATTCCGTTCACGAAGCGGCTCGATTGCGCAGTGCTATAGCGTTTAGCCAATTCCAAGGCTTCGTTGATCGCGACCTTGGCCGGGACCGATTCGGGGCAGTAGAGCAGTTCGTAGGCACCGAGCCGGAGGATGTTTCGGTCGATGGCCGCCATCCGGTCCAGACGCCAGTTTTCGGCCACCTCGGAGATCAAGGCATCGATCCGGGGTTGGTGCTCCCGGACCCCCTCGATCAGGGTCGAGGCGAAGGCGCACAGCTTGGGCTCGCGAAGCCTACGCTGAATGAAGACATCCGCTTCCTCCGGGCCTTGGCCGGGGTTCTGCTCCAGTTGGTAGAGGACCTGAAGGGCGATTTCTCGACCTCGAGTTCGTCGAGTCATAGGTGCCTTGGGGCCTGAGGCCCTCGATATCTTGCCGGTCCTGACTTCGCGGACCCTCGGCGAATGCGATAGGATCGATCATACGCCAGCGGGGCACCGTGCGTGAAGTCCAGACGAAAGCATCCGGATTCGAGCCCGGTTCCATCGAGGACCCGGGCGTCATCCCCGAGCGTCGGCGACCATTTGTTTATAGGCGGCGACCGCCATTCGATCGCACGCTTCATTCTCGGGATGCCCGTTATGGCCGAGGACCATGGAGACTCTCACGTCGTGGTTCGCGACGAGTTCATCGAGCCGTTGCCAGAGGTCTAGATTTACGACCGGTTTGAAGGACTTTCCTTCACGGCGCCGCCAGCCCTGGGCCTTCCACTTGGGCATCCAGTCACGGAGTCCCTTCCCGACATACTCGCTATCGGTGACCAATTCGACCTGGCATCGGCGCTTGAGACTGGCAAGCCCTTCGATGGCACCGGTCAGTTCCATCCGATTGTTCGTGGTCTCAGGCACCGCTCCCGAAGCATCGACAATCCGACCACTCGCCGGGTGTTGCAGGATGTAAGCCCAGCCTCCCGGTCCCGGGTTTCCACTACAAGCGCCGTCGGTGAAGAGCCGGACGAAATCGGCGGGGGCATTCGGGTCGGGCGTCATCCGTGAACGATCCTTGATAAGCAAACGGACCCGCCGAATAGCCCCGGCGGGTCTTGGTTTGATGAATCTCAGGCTCCAGGCTACCGACAGGAGCGGATTGTCTCAATACTTTCGGACGACACCGACAAGAATCCCGATGATGTCGACCTTGTCGCGGAAGATCGGCTTCATCGTTTTATTGGCGGGCTCGAGTCGGAAACGATTCTTCTCCTTGAAGAACCGCTTGAGTGTCGCCGCCCCGTCCTCGTCTCTGACCGCAACAATCTGACCGTCCCGAGCCTGCTCCTGCTTGTGGATGATCACATAATCGCCGTCGGCGATGTGCTCTTCGATCATCGACTCGCCGGTGACCTGCAGGGCGAACTTGTCCTCGGCCCCTTCCCATTCGGAGAAAGCCAGTTCCTCATCGGCCTGCTCAATCGCTTCGATCGGTGACCCGGCTGCGATCCGGCCGACCAACCGGACTCCGGTCGGGGCCGCCGGCGCCGAGGTCGGATCTTCCAGGAGTTGGATCGCACGCGACATGTTGGGCTCGCGGTGGATCAGGCCTTTCTTCTGGAGTGCCTTGAGGTGGCACATGACTCCATTGGGGCTCTTGATATCGAACTCATTGCCGATCTCGCGGACCGTCGGGCCATAGCCGCGACCCTGGATCTTGCCGCGAATGAACTGGTAAATCTCGCGCTGACGCGAGGTCAATTGTTCGAGGTCGGCCATGGCTGGACACTCCGGAGGTGGGAGGGGGCGATCCTTCAGCCCTCCTTTCATGCGATCGGATGGACACCACAAGACGGGCGAACACCATCTGACCCTTTGACTGCTAATGTACACAAGTCGCCCAGGAGACGCGAGGACATTCCGGAAATTTCAGGGCAGTCCCCCCACCGAAACCCCGCCGGAAGGATCTTGCGAGTGGCAGGACTTCGAGATTACCCTCGCCGCTCAATCAGAACTCGATGGAGCTTCCCGTGCCCGAGCCCAAATCGCTCAAGCCTCAAATCCTGGCCATTCACGCGCACCCCGATGACATCGAGTTTCAGTGCGCGGGGACGCTCGCCCTGCTTGCCACGAAGGGCTGTTCGATCACGCTGGCCACCATGACGCCCGGAGATTGTGGGAGCGCCGACCGCGATGCTGAGACAATCTCGACCATTCGCAGGCAAGAGGCCAGGGCGGCAGCCGAACTCATCGGAGCGGAATACTTCTGCCTGGAGTTCCGCGACCTCGCCATCTTCGAGGACGATGAGTCGAGGAGGCGAGTGGTCGAGGCCCTCCGGAGAGTTCGTCCAGAGATCGTCCTGACCGCCCCACCTGTCGACTATCTCTGCGATCACGAGGCCACCAGCCGGTTAGTCCGCGACGCCTGTTTCGCCGCGACCCTCCCCAACTACAAGACTCGACAGTGGGAACCGGCCCCACCTCTCCCGAAGATTCCCCACCTCTACTACACCGATCCGATCGAGGGAATTGATCGTGACGGCCAACCCCAGCCGTCCGGCTTCCTGGTCGATGTCTCGAACGTCGTCGAAATCAAGCGGCGAATGCTCGCTTGTCACGCCAGCCAACGGGACTGGCTCCTCAAGCAGCATGGGATCGATGAGTATCTCGACGCCCAGGCTCGATGGGGATCCCATCGAGGGGCGGAGATCGGCGTCGCTCACGCCGAGGCATTCCGCCAGTATCTGGGGCATGCCTACCCCAGAGATAACCGTTTGCTCATGCTACTCGAAGAGGGGAATGAGCCCGCGTCGCCTCGGTAGTCCGGGACATCTTCGATCCCAATTCCTCGCGCAGCTCAGGGCGAGACGTAATCGATGAGCTGCGCCAGGAGACTCCGTAGATCCTTCCGGTGGACAATCCGATCGAGAAAGCCGTGAGCGAGCAGGAACTCGCTGGTCTGGAAGCCTTCCGGGAGGCGAACCCTGACCGTCTGGGCGATGACTTTGGGTCCCGCGAATCCGATCAGGGCCTTCGGTTCGGCGAGGATAATATCGCCGAGTGAGGCAAAGCTGGCGGCGACCCCTCCCATCGTGGGGTGGGTCAGTACGCTGATATAGAGGCCTCCAGCCTCTCCGTGGCGAGCCAGGGCCGCGGAGACCTTGGCCATTTGCATGAGCGAGAAGATTCCCTCGTGCATCCGGGCCCCTCCGCCCGAGCCGGAGACGATGACGAGAGGAAGCTTCTGACGAGTCGCCTCCTCGATCGCGCGAGTCAGCTTCTCCCCGACCACCGAGCCCATCGAGCCCATGATGAAGCCACTATCCGTGGCCCCGAAGACGATCCGGATCCCCTTGATGAACCCCTGCCCCACGACCGCCGCTTCATTCAGGCCGGTTCGCGATTGTTCGGCTTTGACTCGCTCGGGATAAGGGCGTCGATCGTTGAAATTCAGCGGATCCCCCGGCAACAGATTCGTGAACCATTCCTCGAAGGTATCCGGGTCCAGGATCTGAGAAACGCGCTCCATTGCCGTGATCGAGAAATGGTGATCGCACTCCGGGCAGACATTCAGGTTTTCAACGACTTGCTTGCGGAAGAGGGTCGCCCCGCAACCATCGCAACGCATGAAAACACCGACGGGCACTCCCTTGGGCTGGGATTGGCCGTGCCAGGAGGAGGGTGAGCTTCCACGATTACCTGTCATGGTCGGCGAAGTTCCTTCGGCAGCATCCAGCATCGGCGTCCTGGCCTTCCGTGAAATTCGGAGGATCGAATGCGACCGACCCAAGGGAATTCTTTCGTGATGGCCTGGTTCTCTAACGAATGTTGATAGTAGACAATCGTCCAGTCAAACCGATCGAACCTCCAGCCCAGGCGTCCAGGAGATTCGAAATCAACAGCCCCCTTTCGAGGTCAGCCGTCGTCACCGTTGCGGCCCCATTCCGGCCCGACGGTGATCATCTCGAATTTCCCGGTGGGGACTTGATCGGCGAGCTGGACCCGCGAGTCTCTCCGCAGATAGCATGCGATAAACTGGGCGATCGGTTCGCAGGCGACCAATCCGATCGTCTCGTTTCGGTGTCGTTTAATCAAGGGTTTCAATGCGACCTTGATCCGGTCGATCGCCCGATCGACCGGCTCGCCATGAGGAGGGCTCACGGTGCAGGGATCGTCGATCCACTGTCGGAAGACCTTCTGATGCCTCCGCTTGATCTCCTCGACCTGCAACCCCTGCCAGAGCCCTTGATCGAGATTCCGCAATTCCTCGACACGTCGAGGTCGTAGCCCCAAGGTCCGACCGACCGTCTCCGCCGTCCTGAGGGCATTCTCGCTCGGCCCGCAATAGAGCGATGTCAACTCCATCGACGCCAACATCGAGGAAAGCTCGGCCACTTCCGCCCAGCCTCGATCGCTCAGTGGGACATCCAGGACTCCCTGAATCCGATTCTGCTCGTCATACACGGTCGCTCCGGGACGGATCAGTACGACTGTGGTCATTCGTGTGACGGTGGCCCGGCCTGAGGGGCCGGGGCACTGCCTCGGAGTCTACCGCGGTGGATCCCCTCGGCCAACTCAGCCAGGGCCGCCGCGTAATTGCCATCGGGACGGAACACGCCCGAACCGACTACCATCTGCGAGACCCCGGCCGCCACGGCCAGTTCGGCGGTGTCCGGCTTGATCCCGCCGTCAATCGAGATCCAAAGACCGGGGTGAATCGCTCGCAGCGTTCGAACCTTCTCGAGGACAGAATTGTCGAACTTCTGTCCCCCGAAACCCGGCATCACGCTCATCACGAGGACGGCGTCCAACTGCTCCAGGTATGGCTCGATCGCCGAGAGGGGGGTCGGCGGATTGAGGGCGATCGAGGCCCGGCAACCCGCGGCTTTGATTCGTCCGATCAATTCGGTGGGCTCGGCGACCGCCTCGATCTGGAAGATGATGATGTCGCAGCCAGCCTTGACGAAGTCGTCGAGGTAGCGTGCCGGGTCCGTCATCATCAAGTGGCAATCGAACGTGAAGTCGGTCCGCTTTCGCCAGTCGGCAATCACGGGAGCGCCGTAGGAGAGATTGGGAACGAAGTGCCCGTCCATGACATCAAGATGAACTGCAACGACGCCATCACGCTGGAGGGCATCAAGCTCCTCGGCCACCCGAGCGAAGTCGCAATTGAGCAGCGAGGGCGTCACGAAAGGCCGAGGGGCGGAGTCCCAGGCGGCAAGCCTGGCAGGTCGCCCCATCGGAGTGCGGAGATCGTCCCCCATCCGTCGATTCGCTTTCCGGTTTCGAGGCCGAGGCGGAACTCGAGGGTCGCCCGAACGATCGGGAGACCCGTCTCATTCAGAGATCGGGGATAACGCCCAGCGAGTTGAACGATTTCCCTTCGAGACACTCCAGAAAAGCCCCGCCTCCGGTCGAGACGTGGTTGACCTTGTCGGCGAAGCCAAACTGCTCGACGGCCTCGGCCGTCTCGCCTCCCCCGACAACCGTCACCCCCGATGATGCGGCCATCGCTCGAGCGACGCCCAACGTGCCCTGGCGGAAGGGCTCATCCTCGAACTTGCCCATGGGTCCGTTCCAGATAACCGTCCCAGCGGATTCGATCAAGTCACCGTAAAGCTTTATCGTGGCAGGACCAATGTCGATTCCGATGCCGGCCTCGGGCAGATCCGAACCCCCGACGACCCAGGTCTTCGAGGTCGGGTCGAGGGACTCGGTCATCAGGTGATCGATCGGCAGCACCAACTTCTCGCCGGCTAAAGCCAGGAGTTTTCGAGCCTCTTCCAGCTTGTCGGCCTCAACCCGGCTCTTACCGGTGGAGTGACCTTGAGCCTTGAGGAAAGTATAGGTCATCGCCCCGCCGATGAGGAGCTTGTCGACCCTGGGAAGGAGATTTTCGATCACCCCGATCTTATCCGAAACCTTGGCACCGCCCATCACGGCGATCATCGGCGGCTTCGGATGCTTCAAGAGCGTGTCGAGGATCTGCAGTTCCTTCTCGACGAGGAATCCGATCCCGCGAGACTCGGGCGGGAATTGTGAAGGCACGGCGACCATCGAAGCTTCGTCGCGATGGCATGTGCCGAACGCGTCATTGACGTAGAGGTCGGCCAGACCGGCCAGTTGCTTGGCGAACTCAGGATCGCCTTTCTTCTCACCCTTGTTGAACCGCACGTTTTCGACGACGAGAATTTCGCCAGGCTTCAAGGAGGAGGCGGCAGCCTGGGCCTGGGGGCCGACCGTTTCATCGACCTTCTGGACCGGCTTGCCCAGCAGTTCCCCGAGTCGAGCGGCGACGCGGTCGAGCTTGAAGGGAGCGTCGGCGGCAGGGTCGCCAGTCGGTCGCCCGAGATGGCTGACCAGGACCAGGGAAGCCCCCTTGGCGAGCGCAAAGGTCAAGGTCGGCAAAGCGGCACGAATCCGACGGTCGTCGGAAACTTCGCCATCCTTGGTCTGGGGAACATTGAAGTCGACTCTGACCAGGACTTTACGACCTTCCAGAGCTAACTCGCGGATCGTCTGCTTGGGCAATTCTCTGGTCCTTAAACCTTAATGCGGGGAATTGGTGTTCGGGAGAACTCGAGCCGATCAGCCCTGAGTTCTCCCGATTCCCCATCGTAGAAACGATCAGCCCAGGTGTGCGACCTTGGTGATCAACTCGGCAGTCCGCTTCGAATAGCCCCATTCGTTGTCGTACCAGGCCACGGTCTTGACCATGTTCCCGCCGATCACGGTGGTCTGGTCGCTCATGAAGATGCACGAGTGCGGATTGCCGATGATATCGCTGGAGACCAGCGGATCGGTCGAATACTCGATGATACCCTTGAGCGGCCCTTCGGCTGCGGCCTTGATCGCGGCGTTCACCTCGTCCTTGGTCACATCCTTGCCAAGGATGGAGGTCAGGTCGGTGACCGATCCGTCGGGCACGGGAACCCGGAGGGCGTAACCGGTCAGTTTGCCGTTGAGATCGGGGATCACCTCTCCCACGGCCTTGGCGGCACCCGTGGAGGACGGGATGATATTCACCGCGGCGGCTCGGGCACGGTAGGGATCCGAGTGGACCTGGTCGGCGACTCGCTGGTCGTTGGTGTAGGCGTGAATGGTGGTCATCAGGCCCTTCACGATCCCGAAGGATTCATGGAGGACCTTGGCCATCGGGGCGAGACAGTTCGTCGTGCAAGATGCGTTGGAGAGGATCCGGTCGGTCGGCTTGATCGTATGATCGTTGACGCCCATGACGATCGTCGCGTCGAGCTTGTCCTTGGCGGGTGCCGAGAGGATGACGCGGTCCGCCCCGGCGTCGATGTGCTTCTGGAGAGCGGCCTTATTCGTGAAAATGCCCGTCGACTCGAGGGCCACCTGGCAGCCCAGGGCCTTCCAGGGAAGATTCGCCGGATCCCTCTCGGTCGTGATTTTCACGAGCTTGCCGTTGACAACCAGGCCACCTTCGGCAACTTCGACCGTGCCCTGGAATCGGCCGTGGACGCTATCGTATTTCAGGAGGAGTGCCAGGTGCTTGGCGTCGGAGAGGTCGTTGATCGCGACGATCTCGAAGTCCTGGGGCTGCGCCACCATGGCCCGGAAGACCAGGCGACCGATCCGACCGAACCCGTTAATCCCGACTCGAACCGCCATTCGTACCATCTCCTGGCTGTGCCAACAGTGCGCTTCGGGGTCGCTTCACCGGACGCTCCGTCGGCCCGGATCCGCACGATCCGGAGTTCAGACCCCACCGCGATAAGCGAGCGAAGCAGGGATTATAGACGCTGCTTCGATAGCCTGTCAACGAGAGCAACAGTCGGCCGGGGCAGGCAAATGCGGTCGGGGCGACCCCCGCTAGGTGCGGAGGTCACCCGGTTTTCAGAGCCGGAGATAAAGATCTCAGGCCGGGTTTTCTCGGTCCCCGATTCAGTTCGGATCGGACGTCGGGGGAGTCGGATTATCGGATGGAGTCGCGGAATTGAGATGGGTCGGATCGATCCCGTGAAACAACCCCGTGGGTTCTTCAACCTGCGACGGGGGGGCATCATCGCCATTGTTCGTCCCCGGCCTGCCGATGAGCTTATCGCGTGAAGAGACCAATTGAGGATATAGATCGCTGTAAATGGCCTCCTGTTGCGGATCCTTCGCCGGGGCAAACCTCAGATTGTAGCTGTGCATGAAGGCAAGGAGATTGCCGACCGTCGTATTCTCGACCTTCTCGAGTTCCGCGATGACCGCCTCGACATTCGGTTTCGATAGCATCTTTGACATGCCGGAGAGGCCCTTGAGATAGTTCGTGGCCTGCACGTGATCCGGCTGCTGACTCTTCGGGATTTCTTCCTCAACCTTCCGTGAGAGGGCCGCGACGGCGTTCCGAACCTTCGTCACGGTCTCCGGTGTAAGCGATCCTTTCGCATCCTCATCGACGGCCTCCTTGATGGACTTCTCATAGGCTTCTCGCTCCGGCTTGAATTTCTCCGAGCGTAATGGCAAAGGCCAATTTTCCGGGTTTACCAATTGACTCAGGGAGATGGTGACTGCATCGGTCTCGTCCCGGAAGGGGATCTGCTTGATCGCGGCGGGGCTGACGCTGGCGTTTGCCAGTCTGAGAGACGATCCGCTCATGACCTTGGGGTCGGAGAGTTGGTCGAGTATCGTATTCAAAGCATCGCCCGATTTGATGTCATCGGGAGTGGGATTATCGCGAATCCGGGCGAGCCGGGCCTCATAATTGGCTTGATCCATCTTCAGTTCGCGGGCGTGCTCGCGATTATATCGACGACGGGCTTCCAGCATCGAGTTGTAGAGATATTGGTTGTAGCGGACCACCGTGTTTTCGTTGATGGAATTGGCCTCGGCCGTTTCATAATTATAGACGCCGGCCCCCCTGGCATAGGCCCCGAATCCGGCAGCGATGCTCCCCTGAGGAGTGGCTCCCCATCCACCGAAGCCGTAGCCACCATACCCATAACCGGATGGATAATAATATTGCGACTGAGCTTGCCTGGCCCCTGAGCCCCATAGGAGGAGCGCACAAATAAGCATCCGAATGCCATGACGCATGGGTGTTCTCCACGTGGTAGTTTTCGGTAACCTGCGACCAATCGGTACGGTCGCGCTCCCCTGCCTCGGCTGGCTCGCGAAGGGGCGAGTCAGGATCGGGGAAGCATCAGGATTCCGAAACCAACACACGCAATGGTCATGCCGATTTGTCGGAGTGACAGGTCACTCGGAGAGGGGCATGAAATCGTCATCGAGTTCGACGATCTCGGGTGAGGCGGCGGGCGAGATTCGTTTGGGAGAATTTGTCGAGACCTTGGTGGTCGGGGGTAAAGCCCAGTCGAGCCGATAAAGGAATTGGGCGATCGCCACTTCGTCCCCGGGTTGAAGCTGGACTTCCTCGACCAGCTTTCCGTTGACCCTCACCCCGTTCTGGCTCCCAAGATCCCGAATCACGACCCGATCATACGCCAGGGCCAGGCAACAATGACGTCGAGAGACTTCCGGTACGTCGATCCGGACATCACAATCCGGATGACGTCCGATTAGGATCACTTGACGAACAATCGAAATGGGGGGGGCCGAACCGGCGAGGAGGGGGACTAACTGGGCCGTCATGAGGCTTCCGCCGTCGGTCGAGGCACGGTCAAGAGTGGCTTTGCGGGGTCTCTTCCTCAGGATCTCGGTCATTTTTCATCTGTACGATGACCTGAATCCGATATTTATCCGGGATTCCTCCCAGCTCATTCCGCAGGAGTTCGGCCAAAGGTCGCTCGAGCAGCCCTGCTTCGGCTCCGGGGATCGAACGACCGACTCCCGGGGCATGCATCCCATGGTGCGACGAACCATTCGGGTCGGCCTGTGTCATCTCCTGGGAAACGCCATTTTCCAGACGATACCGAATATGGGCAATGGAAAGCTCATCTCCGGTCCGGAGACGACCACGTTCCACTCGCTCTCCATTGATCCGGATGCCGTTGGTACTTCCGAGATCTCGAACGACCAGTTCGTCCTTCTCCTGGGTCATACAACAATGATGACGCGAGATGCGGAGCGAATCGAGTCGGACGTCACACAAAGGATGACGTCCAACGACGACCATAGCGCGATCCAGTGGGATGTCGGATCCTTCATCCAGGGCCACCAGGCGTGCTGGCATTAGGCGCATCCTGTCCCGAAAGTCGCTGCCGGATGTTAGGCAACGGGGGCCAACTCGGGGAATTACACTCGATTATATAACTCAAAGCACGCAGCGTGCCAGATCTTGGACGGAATTTCCGCGACGACTATCGAAATTTCCCAGGCCGCATGTTCAACAAACCTTGAAGCGAGCTCTCGGATTCGAATGGAACCTTGGGTGATCCAGGAAATGCAGGATCTGGAAAATCCCCCGAGTGGTGAAATGGGACTTCGGACTGAGTGCCTCGGACAGACCGATCAGCCCTGGACCCGACATACCAAAAGATTCTGAAATCCCAGTCTCATTCATTCGAAAAATCAGCAAATCCCATAAACCAAACCGCTCGAAAAAATACAAGTAGAAACTTCAGATATATCGCTTAATTTTAATTCACACATCGAGGATGCCGGCGGACCCACTCGACGGCGTCGGTGAGCGATTCCTGGAGAGGTCGAGGGATCAATCCAAGCGAGTCGAGGCTCCTGGACGCGTCGAAATGCATTGTTCGTCGGGTGAGTCGAACGCCGGTCACCGTCGCCTTGGGCGGAAGGCCGGTGAACCAATCCGCCCAGAACTCACTGAGGACGGCGACCAGAATGCCGACCGGATAGGGAACACTCCAACGTGGTACGGGAACCCCCGTCAAATCGGAGAGCCGTTCGAGCAATCCCAGGAGGGTCAGATTCTCTCCCCCGAGCAAATAGCGTAGACCGGGTACACCTCGGTCCATCGCGAGGACGAGTCCCAGGGCCACATCGCGGACATCGATCAGATTCAGGGTGCAATCCATTCGGGCGGGTAGTTTCCCGTTGCAAAAGTCGCGGATCAGCCGAGTGGGGGGCGAGACACCACGATCGCCGGGTCCAACCGGCATGGTGGGATTTGCGATCACAATTGGTTTTCCGGCCCGGGCCAGGGCCATCGCGTGATTTTCGGCCCGGAGCTTGGAAAGGCAGTAGGGGCCGACCGCATCGGACGGGGCGATCTCGACGTCTTCGAGGATCGGCCCCGTTGACCGGGCCCTTGTCAAAATACTCTCGGTCGAGACATGAACCACCCGCTCCGCACCCCCGAGGAGCGCGGCCTCGAGGACGTGGACCGTCCCTCGGTGGTTCACCGCGTCGAATTCACCTCGATCCCTGGCCCAGAGGTTCGGGTTCGCGGCCAGGTGGTAGACCCATCGGGCACCCGAGACCGCCCTGCGGGTCGCTTCAGGATCACGGATGTCGGCGAGGACAATCTCGACACCTGGAGGTAGATCTTCCGTGTTTGCTCCGGGACGCTCGACCACGCGGACTCGCTCACCTTGCTCGACGAGTCGATCCACCAGATGCCGCCCGATGAACCCCGCCCCGCCCGTCACCACCGTCGACACTTCCATGCGAATCTCTCCTGATGTTCCGGTCGAGACCGGAGCGAACCTCGTAGAGTTCCTGTTTCGCACCCGGACGCGTCGACGGATCGAGGACTCCGGCTTTCACCAGTCCGGCAAAAAGCTCCGGGGTCACGAACGCGGTGAAGCCATAATTGCCCGGCGCTCGATAACGATCAATCTCGGACCAGTCCACGTAAATGTGCGATATCCCCGACCTGACGAGTTCGGAACGGACTTCCTCGGGCGTATGACCATTGGCAATTTGCTCGAGAAGGTCGTCGTTGAATACCGTGTTGTAAAGGACTGGATGTCCGAAGTGGAAGACCGCGGCCGGTCCCACCATCAGGACCTTGGCTCCGAATGGGAGTTCCTCGTCAATCCGGGCCATTGAGGGATTCAGCAGTACCGGTACTTCCCGACGGAGCGAGATCAGGTCGCCCGTCCAGTCGTTCAACCCCGCCAGCTCGGTCGAGCAAAAAACCAGGTTCGAGCCAATCCCCACTGTCATGATGACTATCAGGAGAATCGACCAGGACTTTCGGATCGACCACTCTGCGCACAGTCCCGCAAGGACCGCCAGCGATGGAAGGATCGGCAGCCAGAAGCGATCCAGGCGATGCGTCAAGAACCACCAGGTGAGAAACAAATAGGCGGAGTACACCCCGATTCCGATGGAGGCCTTTCTCATCCGTTTCGGGAAAAATGCGAAGGGGACCAGGGCGGCATAGAGGGGAGATTGCCAGTCGGACCGACCTGCCACGTCGAAGAATGACCGAATCAACGCCCGGCCTCCAATTGGCTTCATGCCGTGAGCAGCCGACCACTGGGCCTGCCGGTCGAGATTCCAATCTCGGCCTCCGAAGACCGAGAATCCCAGAGGATAGACGGGATTTCCCGTGTCCAGGACGTTCTTTCCCAGCCAGGGGGCCATCACAAGAACAAACCCGATCGAGAATCCAAGGGCCAGTTTCCAGGACTTCTGGCGATAGGCCGTCCAGAACGCCCAAGCCGAAGCCGGAATCACGGCCGAGATCAGGGCGGGATATTTGAGAGCCATGGCCCCGCCGGCCAGTAGACCTACCAACGGGCCGACGGTGGTCGCATCAATTTTTGAGTTAGCGGTGCCTTCGACCGGGATCGAACCAGTTCGAACCCAGACCCAGATCAATGCCGCGTGGAAGTAGCAGAGCGGCCCCTCGACGTAGGGTAGCACAGCCATCCGGTAAACCCAGGGAGTGGTCAGGTAGACAACGGCCGCGATCCAGCCGGCCTTCGGCGAGCCCAGTCTCCTGGCAGTCAGGCCGATCAGCAAGGCCGTCATCGGGGCGAATGCGGCGACCAGGACCTGACCCACCAGCGCCCCGTACCACCAGTCATCAAGGATTTCCATGCCGATCAGGTGGAGCATTTCCACGCCGAAAGGCATGCTTGTATAGACGTTGTGAGGTAGATAGGCAATCCGACCGGACTGGTAATATTCCTTGGGGCCTTGAAGGTGGTACTCCAGAGCGTCGAATTCGATGGTCGGCAGCATCGACCCGAGCATCATGATCAGCAAGAACGGGCCGGTCAGAGCGGCAAAACCCAGGATCGAACCGCGGCCAGGCCAGGATCCGCCCCCAGGTCTCATTCTCCCTCGCCGAAGATCGAGGAAGGCCATCAATCCTTCGATAACGATCGGAATCGCCAGGCCCAATCGGATCGCCCAGGGATGAAGCCCGCCCAGGCGACCGACGATCAAGATCGCCAGACCCAGGCCCGTCGTGCCGAGGCCGAACCCGAGCACAATTCGCTCGATCGACTCGAGTCGATCCCTGAGGCGAAGCAACCGGAGAACCAAAAAGCCAAGGGTGATCGATGAAAGGACCACCAAGCCGGAGGCCAGGAGGATCGGCAATCTCTGAGGCAGATTCTCGACGTGACTCAACTTCTCCAGGGCGGCCCCCAGATAGGACTCCCGGAAGCGAAGGCCCGGCACGACCTCGGGGACCGCTCGAACGAGCAGGTTCACCCGGGCTAGACCCTTCCCACCCGCCATCGAGCCTACACTCGGCAGAGGTTCCAGGACGAACCAGGTGAACCAGGCCGCTTCCAGGAGGATCAGGGCCAGCAAAAGGAACAGCCCGAGGGCTTCGCTCCCCTGCCTCCCGGATTTCAGAGTTGAGGGCCGATGAACCAAGGGGCGAACTCCTCCTCGCCAATCCCGGCGGCCTCGCTTCGGGTCCGTTGACCCCCGGCCACCTCCAGAATCAGTTCGAAGAGCCGACGGCCGGCGTCCTCGACCGATTCCCCCTCGAGGATCGTCCCGGCATTGATGTCCATGTCATCAATCATCCTCTCATACATCGGCGTGTTGGTCGCCAGTTTGATGCATGGGGTGGGCTTGAGCCCGAGGACACTCCCCCGGCCGGTCGTGAAAACGAGGACATTCGCCCCGCCTGCGACCAGGCCGGTCGTGCAGATCGGGTCGAACCCCGGTGTATCCATGAAGACCAGGCCCGGGCCATCCACCTTCTCGGCGAAGCCAACCACATCGACCAGGGGCGAGGAGCCCGCTTTGGCAAGGGCCCCCAGCGACTTCTCGTAGATCGTGGTGAGTCCGCCCTCCTTGTTGCCGGGCGATGGATTGTTATTCATCTCGGCACCGAAGACGCCGGTATACCACTCCCACCATTTAATCCGCTCGACCAGCTTTTCGCCCACCTCTCGACTGACGGCCCGCCTGGTCAGGAGATGTTCGGCGCCATAAATCTCGGTCGTTTCACCCAGGACCGCCGTCCCGCCCTGTGCGATGAGCATATCGGCGGCAACCCCGAGCGCCGGGTTGGCCGTCACGCCCGAATTGCCATCCGAACCCCCGCATTCCATCGCCAGGCAAAGCTTCGAGATCGGTTGTTCGGTCCGGACCCAGGCGTTGGCCTCGGGCAGGACGTCCAACACAGCCTGGACCGTCGCCTCAACGGTCTTGGTAATCCCGCCCTGTTCCTGGATATTGATCACCCGAGGCCTCCGGTGCTCGGACGGCTTCGAACCGGGTCGGATCAGGTCGTGGATCTCGACAATCTCGCGAGCCTGACTGACCTCGCACCCCAGTCCGACCAGGACGCAGGCAGCGACGTTGGGATGATTCGCGAATCCGGCGAGCACCCGCTCGAGCTGGATATGATCCGCCCCACGCGTGGGTATCCCGCATCCCCCCTTATGGGTGATCGCGAAAACACCATCCACGTTCGGAAACCGCTGACGCCAATCGCCCTCCCGGAAGCGCTCGGCGACGGCTCTCGACGTACTGGCCGAGCAATTCACCGCGCTGATGACCGCGACGTAGTTCCGGGTTCCCACTCGACCATCGGGCCGGAGGTAACCCGGGAACGTCCTTGGAGTCGTCTCCAGGGTGGAGGGAGCCGAGACCGAGGCGTAGGCGTAATCACGCTCGAACAGGTCGGCCTTCAGGTTGTGCACGTGGATCCAGGAGCCGGCCGGAATAGCCTTGGAGGCAAAACCAATGATCTGCCCGTACTTCCGGACCGGTTCACCCTCCGCCACTTCGAGGAGCGATACCTTGTGCCCAAGGGCGATCGGCTCGAGCACCGTCACGTCTCGACCATCCAGATTGAGGACGAACCCTTTGGGGATCGGTCGGGCGGCAACGGCAACGTTGTCGCCCACTCGAAGCAGGACCGCTCGCCGATCTTCGGCCGCCGTCGCCATGCGAAGCTCCCGTCCCAACAAATGTTATAGAACGAAGTTAGTTTAATGACCGGCCCGGCTTTTGAGAAGCGGAACGACCTTAGAATACCCTCCTGATCATGGATAGAGATAAGAGACGTTGGAAATCAGTTGACGCCCGACCCTCAACACACAGGCCAGGACCGTCCCCGCCAACCTTCCCAAACTAGCCCGAAAGAGTAATCGAAATACCGGACCTCCACCGCTGCCTGAAGAACCATAATTAGAGATCGATTAAGGTAAGCCGGACGTCCCTAGAACTCGGATCCCGACGCTGGGGCATGAAGAATCGGAGAGGAGCGGGGAAGGTCCTTTTCATCGAGTCGAACTCTGGCTATGATTTCATTGCGTCGTGGAGCAGCGGCTAGCTCGTCAGGCTAATCCCCTGGAGGGGTAGGTTCGATTCCTACCGGCGCGATTTATGAGGCAAATCCGGCCCGACCTGGCCAGGGTCGGGTAATTTCATTTTGTGATCCCGCCTGTGTTTCTGTGGCGGGTTCCTGGATGGGTCGGGCTCGCGGGCCAAGGTGTTGAAGATCTGGCACCGATCTCCCTCCGCGCGGGGTGATCGGCCGGGGAGGTGGCTGACAAACCGATGTACGTACCGACGAAACTCTTCTTCACCAAGGGCGTGGGGACCCACCGAGAGAAGCTATCCAGCTTCGAGATGGCCCTGCGCGACGCCGGGATTGCTTGCTACAATCTGGTCCGCGTTTCGAGCATCTTCCCGCCCAATTGCGAGGAAATCTCGATCGAGGAAGGCATCCCCATGATGCCCCCCGGAGCCATCGTTCACGTCGTGATGAGCGAATGCGCCACGGCCGAGCCAAACCGGCTCATCGCGGCCAGCGTTGGTGTGGCCAAACCCAGAGACCGAAGCACATTCGGTTACCTCTCCGAGCACCACGCATACGGCCAGACCGCCAAGAGTGCGGCCGATTACGCCGAGGATCTCGCCGCCGAGATGCTCGCGACGGTCCTCGGGGTGGAATTCAACCCGAATAGCTCTTGGGACGAGAAGCGAGAGATCTGGCGGATTGCCGACGTGATCTATCAGACCAAGGAAGTGACCCAAACAGCAGTCGGCCACAAGGATGGGCTCTGGACCACCGTGATCGCCGCCGCGATCCTCCTGCCATGAGCAAACCCGAAAAATACCTCCACAAGGTCAGCAAGCACCGGATCGCCCCGCCTGCCGTCACGGGGGGCGATCTCGCGGCCGACCTGATCGATTCGGCGTTCCTGAGCTACAACGCGGGTCGGCTCCGAGAAATCTGCCAGGTCCTCAACACGAAAGTCCTTGAGGCTGACTGCACCGTCGGCCTCTCGCTCTCGGGTGCGCTCACACCCGCCGGGATGGGGATGAGCTGCCTGATTCCTTTGATCCGCGCCGGGTTTGTCGACTGGATCGTCTCCACGGGGGCGAATCTCTATCACGACACACATTATGCTCTCGATCTACCGCTCCACCAGAGTCGCCCCAATCTCGACGATTTCGCACTCCGAGAAAATGCGATCATCCGGATATATGACATCGTCTTCGATTACTCGACGCTCCTCGACACCGATACTTTCTATCGCGAATTGATCCGAAGCGAGCCGTTCGCCCGATCGATGGGAACGGCCGAATTCCATTACGAGGTCGGTCGATACCTGCATGCCCGATCCGAAAAGCTTGGGCAACCTGCCAATAGCTTACTCGCCGCTGCATACGAATGCGGCGTCCCCATTTACACTTCGAGTCCCGGGGACAGTTCGATCGGGATGAACCTGGCGGCCCTGAGCTTCCTCGACTCGAAGCTCCAGATCGACCCGTTGCGGGACGTCAATGAGACGGCCTCGATCGTCTATCAGGCCAAGCGAGGGGGGGGAAAGTCAGGCGTCCTGATCCTCGGAGGAGGAAGCCCGAAGAACTTCATCCTCCAGACCGAACCTCAAATTCAAGAAGTCCTGGGGCTCGAGGAGGCGGGGCATGATTACTTCCTCCAGATTACGGATGCCCGACCCGATACGGGGGGTCTCTCCGGTGCCACTGCCACCGAGGCGATGACCTGGGGCAAGGTTGATCCCGAGAAGTTGCCCGACTCCGTGACTTGCTACACCGATAGCACGATCGCGCTGCCGCTTCTGACCGCCTACGTGCTGGCCCGTCACTCGCCCAGGCCGCTGAAACGACTCTACGATCGTCGAGAGTCGAATTACGACGCACTCCGACAGTCATACCTCGATCGGATTGCCCGAGAAGAGGGCGAGGCTTCCGGAGGAGCATGACCGCCCTCATCCCCCGAGGAAGCCGGTTCGATCCGGCGAGCCGGCCATGCCTTCCACGAAAGTTCTCAAGATCGATGCCAACGGGCCAGACCCAGCCATCCTGTCCGAGGCGGCGAGGATCATCCGTGAGGGGGGACTCGTCGCGTTCGCAACCGAGACCGTCTACGGACTCGGTGCCGACGCGACCCGCCCAGAAGCCGTAGCGCGTATCTTCGAAGCCAAGGGGCGTCCTCCCACGAATCCCTTGATCGTCCACGTTGCCGAGAATTCCGACGCCCTGGCCTGCGTCTCTCACTGGCCGATCTACGCCGAGACACTCGCCGCGAGGTACTGGCCGGGGCCACTGACGATGGTCCTTCCAAAATCCTCGATCATCCCCGCGATCGCGACGGCGGGCCAGGAGACGGTCGGGATTCGCGTCCCCAATACCGTCGTGGCCCGGCTATTGATCGCCGAGTCGGGGCGGCCGATTGCGGCTCCTAGTGCAAATCGATCGACGGGAATCTCCCCGACGACAGCCGCTCATGTTATGAAGGATCTCGACGGCAAAGTCGACCTGATCCTTGACAGCGGACCGACAACGATCGGGATCGAGTCAACTGTCCTGGACGTAACGGAAGATCCTCCAAGACTGCTCCGACCAGGGGCGATTACCCGGGAGGAAATTGCCGGACTTCTGGATGTGCCCGTACTCCCACCCATCCAGAATCTCGAGACCCACAGAAGCCCCGGTCAAATGAACGTCCATTATTCCCCCCGAACTCCAACCTATCGACTGCCTCGACAGGGCGAGGGCTCCGTTCCGATCCGGGGAAGATTTGAATTGATCGTTCTGGGTGACTCGACCGGAGGAATTCCTGTTCCGGAAGACGAGGATTCGACGGTTCGAATCCATCGATTCGCGACCCCCAAAATCGCATCGAGGGAGCTCTACGCGAGACTCCATCGCCTCGACACTCAGAAACTCGACATGATCCTGATCCTGCCGCCGCCCGACGAACCCCAGTGGGCAGCGGTTCGCGATCGAGTCTGGCGTGCATCTCGGCCTTGGACTGCCGACAACGAATGAGCTCAAGGCCGTTTGCTGAGAATGGCCTACCAATCCAAAAGTTAAAACCGCCGACCTAAACCCTTTGAGGGAAAGGACAGCGGTCAACTTATCAAGAAACTAGGATAAAGAATCTCGATCAGGCGCGGTCGGAGCCACTTCTCGTCTCGCCGGTTCGCCCGCCGCGGGTCGAATTGGCATAGACCGAGGTCAAAACGCCGAGCAGGGCGGATCGGCGACCGGCCCGTGACGACTTCCCACCACGACGGATGCGGGCTACGGTGCCCGCCCACTCGAAGCCCGAATGCAACGGTGCCGTCTTCTTGGGATTCGACGCACTCATCGAACGGAGACTCCTCGAAAGGGTCAATGGGCAGCCCGGATGCGAGCCATCCCAATTCTAACCTGACATCAGGCTAGACCCAGATCCTCACGGCAAGCGAACCGAATCAAGTTTGACCCGCAGATAAAGCGATCGCATCGGGCCGGCTCAATGTAATTCGATTGCCGCAAAACCAGTTGTCGATCTCACCTCCGGAAGGAACCACGGCAATCGTGAACCTTCGAAAGCGAATTCGTGTCCCACGGATATCGGCTGCACTAGCTCGAAAATCGAGCGATACCTTGCCTTATTGGATTGCGCCGCTTCAACCTGAGGCTTTGATAAGCAACAAATCAAGTGAACGCATTCCGGAAACCCATCGGGTTAGGCACCGTATCAAGGTTTGACCGGCATGTCAAGTGGCCAGCAAAATTACATCAGTCTTATTATTCGCGAGGTGATTTCGTGCACCTTCACCGCCGGATCAGGGGGCACGTTCGAATATTTCAGACCACGTCGGTGAAGATCCTCTCGGTGCGCCGGAAGTAGAAAGCACCCGTGACCAGCACTGTGACGCTCACGAGGAAGCTCTCAAGGATCTGAATCCAGGGCATGGCCGGATGACCGAGCAGGCACGACCGAAAACCGGAGATCACGCCTACCATGGGGTTCAATCCGTAGATCATCTGGTAACGATCAGGGACCATCGAGGCCGGGTAAATGACCGGGCTGACGTACATCCAGACCTGGGCGAGGAATCCGATGATCATGGCGATATCCCGATATTGCACGGCGAGACTCGCCAGCCAGAGGCCGAATCCGAGGGCGCACATCAACGCAATCAGGATGAGAACCGGTAGGATGAACACGGATTCCAGGCGGGGTAGGACACCGTAGGCGATCATCATCACCAGGAGAATCAGCAACGTGGCAGCCAGGTCGACGAGTCGCCCGGCGACCTGGGTGAAGGGGAGGAACAATCGAGGGAAATAGACTTTCGTGAGTGTATTGGCCTCATTGACCAGGCTATTCGACGCAGCAGTCAGCGCACCCGCGAAGAACGTCCAGGGCACCAACCCACAGAAGGCAAACAGGAGATAGGGCGAACCACCGGGCGCCTTGATTTGAACCACTCGACCGAAGATGACCGCGAAAATCATCAGTGTCATGAGAGGCTGAACGATCACCCAACCCAGCCCCAGAGCCGATTGGGCATAGCGCGCCTTGACGTTCCTCCAGATCATATAGTAAAGCAGATCACGATGTTCGGTCAATTCACGGAGGTTAACCGCCTGCCATCCTGACCTCGCCTCGATCAAGATTTCATGCTGGCGTGGCGATCGTTCCTTGGTCGAGTGACCAGATCGATCGGCCTCTTTCTCTGTGGAAATGTCCATGTCCGTCAGGGCCATCGATGTGCATCCAGGAAGTTCGGAAGAAAAGACCCGGTGAAATGATTCGGGCCGTCTGAGCGAGGTTATCGACCTCGCCATGATCCAGGCTGATCATTGTTCAGATCAAGGGTAGGGCAAGTTCGGAGGTGGGGAAGAGGATGGTTGGATAAGTTCTGGCAGCGATTCAATCCTCTAAGGAACCGAGGAGAACTTAATGGATCAGCTTAACGATCGGATCCGGCTCGATCAAGCTTATCGGCGGATCGTCTCCGAGACGCAACATGCTGCTAACTTCGTCGGAACGAAGCAAGGAAATACCCGCTGGGACGGGTAGTGGCACCGGTTTGAGCGGTTTGTCCGGGGCGGCGACTCCCGCAGAGACGAACATGGCTAGGGTGCTGACCCCATTGAAAGTCATGTGGAGTGCAATCGGCGCGACCAATCCTCCTGTCCTCTGATAGAGAAAACCTAACCCTAATGAGAGGAAAAAGATCGGGATTGGCGTTGGCCAGACGAGGCTGTGAAGCGCTGCAAAGACGAGAGAGACAACGACATTAGCCAGGACGAGGAATGGCATTCGGGCTCTCGATCTGAGAACTCTAGCGTCAGGTGCTGCCCAAGGATTGAAATCCTCTCCACCTCGATGGTCCGGCAAGGGGGCAAGGTCGGAGAAGTCGAGCTCTTCCTCCGGAACATCCAGACGGACTGAGGGATTTGGAGATGAATCGAATGTGTTCGATCGCAATTCGGCGTTGCTATGGTCTCGCAACGCGAATCGAGAGAGCCATCCCAGCAGGACGCCTCGAAAGAGGAGTTCCTCGGCGGCCGGGGCCAGGACGACACTGGCCAGGATCATGAGGGCTGCGATGCCGGGAGATTGGTTATCCTGAATGGCCTTCTGGAGGGGATGATGGATGGGTTTCCAGATCGATATAGCGAGGTACATCACACCGAACACGAGAGGAGCCATGATCGGGTAACTCAATATCCCCCAGACCGCCTGAGTTACGAGTCCTGGCCCGGCCATCCCGAAGTCACGGGGACGCGCCCTGGCCGTCAGGGCTAGGGTCAGGGGCACCAGGAGGATCGTTGCCCCGTTATAGAGTGAGGTGAGGATCATCTGGTCTACGGCCGGGAGTTGGCCATCATTCGCCCTGGCCTCGGCCACCTTGGCGGGATTCGCCACGGCATAAGCCATCGAGACCCCGAGCGTCGTCGAGTACCAGACCAGGATCGCGGCAAGGACCGAACCCGCACCCCAGGGGACAACCCTGGGAGTACTGGGCGGGAGTAAAGGTTGTCCGAACCCGAATCGAAGGGCAGCTCCGATCCAGGTTGATACGATCCAGGCGAAGATCCCCAGGGTGACGAGAATGACGATGGGGCTCACCGAGGGAACGACCTGTGGCATCTCGATCTCGTTCCGGGGCTTTGAGGGCGGGCCAGGCTGTTCAATGGAACCAGATCATCGTATCGAGAGGACGGGACGGAGGCCACCTTGCCCGGACCTCCGAGATTGACTTAGGATGAGCCCTCAACCACGATCCGGTCCATCAATGCCAGGGAGGCCCCCGGTGCCCGTCAGCGCAGTTGAACAGCTAGACCTCCTCCGGCGTGGGGTCGAGGCAATCACCCCCGAAGCGGAATTTGCCAGGAAGCTCGAGAAATCGGTCGCCACCGGGACTCCCCTCCGCGTGAAGTACGGGATCGACCCAACCGGGATCGACGTCCACCTCGGGCACACAGTCCCGCTGCGTAAACTTCGACAGTTTCAGGATCTGGGCCATACCGCCGTCGTCATCATCGGAAACTACACGGCAATGGTAGGTGACCCCTCGGGACGCGACGAGGCCCGAGTTGCTCTCACGGAGAAACAGGTTGCCCTCAACGCCCGCGACTACCTGACGCAGGTCGGCAAGATCATCGACTTGAGCCGGGCCGAGGTTCATCATAATGGCGACTGGTTTTCGAAATGGACGTTCCTGGATGTCCTCGACCTGACTCGACGAATGACGCTCGGCCAGATTTCGGCACGGGACGACTTCTCCAAGCGCATCGCCGCCGAGAAGCCGGTCTACCTCCACGAATGTCTCTATCCCCTGATGCAGGGCTGGGACTCCGTCGAAGTGAAGGCCGACGTCGAACTGGGGGGCACCGAACAGCTTTTCAGTCTCTTACTCGCCCGTAACTTACAGGATTCGCAAGGACAGCCCGGACAGGTCGCCATCACGATGCCGATCCTGGTGGGCACCGATGGCGAGCGGAAGATGGGCAAGAGCCTGAGTAATTACATCGGGGTCAACGAACCGCCCGACACCCAGTTCGGCAAAGTGATGAGCCTTCCCGATGAGCCCATGCGGCAGTACTTCACGCTGCTGACGGATCTTCCCATGGCCGAGGTCGATCGCCTCCTCGGGCCGGGGATCAATCCTCGTGACGCCAAGGAAGTCCTCGGCAAGGCCGTCGTGGCCCAGTATCACGGCCAACTTGCCGCGGACGGGGCGGCCGATGCTTTCCGGAAGCGAGCCTTGCGCCTTGATCCAGACGAGATCCCCGAAATGGTCCTGGAACTGGAAGGGTCGGGGCCGACCCGCCCGACCCCCCTGCCCCGTCTCCTGGTCGCTCTAAAGATGGAATCCAGTACCTCGAACGCTCGACGCGTCATCGAACAAGGCGGCGTGACTCTCGGGCCGGACCGGCAGGCGGCGACCGACCCGAAAGCGGTGATCGACGTGACCGATGGGCTGATCGTCCGGGTCGGCAAACGGAAGATCGCCCGGGTCCGACTCCAATGAACCGTCCGACTACGAAATCAGGCCGAAGCCTGAGCCGTCATCCAGGATTCAAAGCGACGGCCGATCTCCTCGGGAGACACATCCTCGGTATGAGTGGCGAGAGTCCACTCGTGACCGAAGGGATCCAACACCTTCCCCGAGCGATCGCCGTAGAATTGATCCGCAACGGGCATCACCAGGGTCCCTCCGGCGGCGACGGCCCGCTCGACTGCGGCGTCGACATACTCCACGTACACGGCCAGGCCGACCGAGGTGCCGCCGAGAGTCTGCGGGCCGGCGATCCCCCACTCGGGAAACTCGTCGGAAAGCATCAAATGAGTATCACCGATCACGATCTCGGCATGCATCACCTTGCCCGAAGGATCGGCGAGTCGATACGCTTCCTCGGCCCCGAACGCAACTTTGTAGAAGAGGATGGCAGCGGCGGCGTCCCTGGCTCTCAGGTAGGGCGTCACGGAATGGAACCCATGGGGGATCGGGCGGACCGACATGGCATCTCGCTCCTTCGGGACTGATCGGACTGATCCAGTGTCCTCGAGCCGGGTTTTACCGGATAACATCTGAACAGGCAACGGGAAAGCACATGGCCACCCACGGTTTTGGAATCGTAGGCTGCGGGATGATCGCCGAGTTTCACGCACGGGCCATCGCCGAGATTCCGGGGGCTCGACTCGTTGCAGTCCTGGATCGGAACCCGCCCAAGGCCGCGAAGATTGCCGCGCTGGCGGTCGGGGAATGCCTGGCCTTCGACAACCTCGATGAAATGCTGGCACACCCGGAGCTGGATGTCGTGTGCGTCTGCACCCCGAGCGGCGCACACCTCGATCCGGCGGTCCGTTCGGCGAAGGCCGGCAAGCATGTGGTGGTCGAAAAACCTCTGGAGGTCACCGTCGACCGGGTGGACCAGATCATCCGGGCTTGCGACGACTCGGACGTCCGACTCTGTGCCATCTTCCCCTCGCGATTCTCGGCGGCGAACGTGGCCCTGAAGGCGGCGATCGAGGGGGGGAGATTCGGCCGACTGACCCTGGGCGACACGTACGTCAAATGGTGGAGAAGCCAGGACTACTACGACTCGGGCAAGTGGCGGGGAACCTGGGAACTCGACGGTGGTGGAGCCCTGATGAACCAGGCGATCCACAACGTCGACCTCCTCCAATGGCTGATGGGCGATGTGGAGTCGGTGACGGCCCTGACCGCGACCCTGGCTCACGAGCGGATCGAGGTCGAGGACACCGCCGTCGCCCTGCTCCGATTCCAGAGCGGAGCCCTGGGCGTCATCGAGGCCACCACTGCGGCTTATCCGGGTCTCCTGAAGCGGACCGAGATTCACGGTGATCGCGGCTCGGCCCGGGTCGAGCAGGACGACATAACGCTCTGGACGTTCCAGGAAGAGCGTCCCGAGGATGCCGGGATGATGACCCCGCGAGGGACCACAACCGGCGGTGCCGGCGACCCTCGGGCGATAAGCCACGCGGGGCACCGCGACCAGCTCATCAACTTCCTCCGGGCCATCGACTCCGGGACACCCGCCCAGGTTGATGGCAGGGAGGGTCGGAAGGCCGTCGAGATCATACGAGCCGTCTACCGATCGGCTCGACTTGGCAGCACCGTACACCTGCCGTTGGAGGACGACGTACAGCCGGGACCTCCCTGAATCCGGAGTCCGACGACTTGTCGATCATCAAGACGTTCATCGGACCGTAGCCCTAAGCGCAATCGCAGCGAGTTCCATCGCGGCATCGCGGACCTTGGCGAGTTCCTCCGAGCAGCTCGACCGTTCCGAGACGTCTTCGGATAACCGCTCGATCTCCAGACAAGACTGGACGATCGACCCGGAATATCGGGCCACCTGCGCGGCCATCGATTCGAGTTCGAGCACCGAGAGAGGTGCCGAACTGGGGCGACGAATTAGCGTTTCGTCGATCGCCTCAAGCGCCTCTCGACCGAATTGCCGGATCGCTCTGAGTTTCTGCTCATGCGGTACCCGGTTCGAATCGCTGGGGTCATCGATCAGGAGGTCAGCGTAGCCCAAGATGAGATTGATCGGGCCAACCAGGTCGTGTCTGAGTTGCGATCTGGGTTCCCTGCCATCCGTCCCGGACTTCGTTGATTTGCTCATCGGCGATTTCCCGATGCAGACCGGTCCTGCAGGGCGGTCTCGATCTTGAATAGGAGACGCTGGAAGTCGATCGGCTTCGTATCGTAGTCGTCGGAGCCGGCCGCGAACGCCCTCTCGCGATCCCCGGAGACGGCGTGGGCGGTGAGGGCGATCACCGGAGTGGCTGCGGTGGCAGGATCGGACTTGAGCCTCCGGATCGCCTCCCAACCATCGACCATGGGCAGGCTGAGATCCATCAGGATCAGGTCGAACGAGCCGGAACGAGCTCGGGAGAGGCCGACCGGTCCATCGACCGCAGTCTCGACGGTGAACCCCCGACGCTCCAGGCGTCGAGAGAGCATGTCCCGGTTCATCTCGTTGTCTTCGACGAGCAAGATACGAGGCATCGGATGAAGTCTCTCCCGGCCAACCTAGGAGGGACGGTTTGAAATGGGGGCAATCGATTGAACCCGCTCGACCTCGGAGGGAGGTCTGATGGACGGAACCCGAATTCGATGCGCCTCGGGACCGAGCTGTTCCACCTCGGCTGGCAATCGCATCTCGAAGGTCGAACCTCGTCCCAGTTCGCTCCTGAGCTTGATCTCTCCTCCCATCATCTCGCAATAGCGCCGGGTAATCGCCAGTCCAAGGCCAGTCCCGCCGTATTTTCTCGTCGTGGAGGCATCGGCCTGGACGAACGGCAAGAAGACACGCTCGACCTCGGCGGAGGTCATTCCGATCCCATCGTCGGAAACCTCGAAAACGACCCATTCGCGATTGTCAGCATCGTAATGACGCCGAACAATCAGTGTAATCTTCCCCTTCTCGGTGAATTTCGCGGCGTTACTCAGGAGATTGAGGAGCGACTGACGTACTTTGGTCTGGTCGGCGTGCATGAGTCCCAGGCCAGCGGTGGAATCGATCCTGAGGAAATTCTGATTGACCAGGACCAGGGGTTGAATCGTGGCGGCGACGGACCGGAGGAGCTCGGCGAGGTCGAAGGTCTCCAGGTAGAGTTCCATTCGACCGGCCTCGATCTTGGAGAGATCGAGGACGTCGTTGATCAGGCCGAGCAGTTGTTTCCCAGCCGAGTGGATCCGATCGAGATCGGGGAGGAGGTCATCCATCCGTCGATCGACCGCCTCCTCGCTCAGCATCTCGCTGTAACCGATCACGGCGTTCAGGGGAGTCCGCAGCTCGTGACTCATATTGGCCAGGAACGAGCTCTTGGCCCGATTGGCGACCTCGGCGGCCTCCTTGGCGGCTCGTAGGTCGGACTCGACCTTCTTGGCCTCGGTGATGTCACGAGCAACCTTGGTGTAACCCAGGAGATGTCCCGATTCGTCGAGCACGGGCGTAACCAGCACGCTCGCGAGGAATCTCGAGCCGTCCTTCCGGAAATACCAGCGCTCATCGTCGGCCCGCCCGGTGGTGGCGGCCCGATCGAGCTCGCGCCGAGCGATATCGGAGGCTCGATCCTCCGGCGAGAACAGGCACTCGGCCGGGTGACCGAGTATCTCCGAGTCGGCATACCCGAAGAGACGTTCCGCCCCACCGTTCCAGCTGGAAACCCCGCCCTTGAGGTCGATGGCAAAGATCGCGTAATCACGGACGCTCTCGATCATCAAGCGAAGTCGCCCCTCGCTCTCACGTCTTCGTTCTTCGTCCCGCTTTCGACCAGTCACATCCGTGACCACTCCAACGAAGTGGCTCACCCCTCCATCGGGTCCCTCGACCGGGGCCAGGGTCAGGGCGTTCCAGAAAGTCGTCCCATCTTTCCGGTACGAGAGCATCTCGATCGAGACTTCTCTTCGATCCCGGAATGCGGCCCGAAGTTCTTCGATAGCAGAAGGATCGGTCTCCTCACCTTGCAAGAACTCGATGCTTCGCCCCGAAGCTTCGGACTGGGGATATCCGGTCAGTCGCTCGAAGGCCGAGTTGACATAAATGATTGGTTCGTCTTGATCCGCGGGGTCGGTGATGAAGACGCCTTGCGCGATCGCCCGAAGTCCCCGATCGCGAAGCCGCATCTCGGTCTCGGCCCGGAGCCTCGGGGCGATATCAACGAAGGTGACGACCGCACCCAGCGACTCACCACCCCGACGGATCGGGTGGGCCCGGTATTCGACCGGGATGGAAGTCCCGTCGGCCTTCCAGAACACATCTTCCTCGCCGAGAGTCCCCTGCCCGGTCTGGAACGTCTGGAAGATGGGACATTCCTCGGCAGGAAACGGCGATCCATCGAGACGGGTATGGTGAGTCAGTTCGTGCATATTCCGGCCGAGAACAAGGTCGGCCGAGGCAAAGCCCAGGAGTTCGAGCGCGGCCGGATTGCAGAAGGTGCAACGACCTTCAAGATCGACCCCATAGACCCCCTCTCCGGCCGAGTCGAGGAGGAGGCGCACCCTCGCCTCGCTCTCACGGATGACCTCTTCAGAGACGGCACGCTCGGAGAGATAGCGACGGAGCAAAGCATAAATCGAGCCGATCAGGATCAAGGCCAGCGTGGAGGCCACGGAGAATGTGGCGAAAGCTCGCCAGATACTCGCCTTGCGTTCGGCCATTCTGGAGGAGAGGAATCGGGATTCCTCCTCCTCGATCTCTCCGGCCAAAGCGAGGAGGCGAGTCGTCTGCCCGCCGTCGCGGTCGAGACGAAACCTTCGTCGACCGGCCTCGATCTGATGATCTCGGGCCAGGTCCATTGTTGCCCGGAGTTCGGCCAGTCTTTCATGTACCGCTCGACGGAGCGAATTGCATCGTTCGCGCTGCCCGGGGAGATCATCGGCCAGTTTCGTAAGTCCCGTGCATTCCACGCCGACCAACTTCGCCGCGATCTCGAATGCTTCCAGATCCGAAGGATCGCCATCGACCAGATACCCACGACGCGCGGACTCGGCATCCTTCAGGGCCGAGGTGACATCTTCGACCTCTTCGAGGATTTGTCGAGAATGAATCACGTGACGAGTGCTGGCATACAAATCGGCGAGATCGCTGTACGAAATCAAGGCGTTGGCAGCCAGCACTGTCAAGGACAGGCCGAAGCCCCACAATAACTTACGTTCGGCGATCCGCTTCATCTTGGCCCTCTGGGTGGATCAATCCGAGGGAAATAATCCTCGGAATTCGACCGCCAAGATTGAAACATCGTCCCGGACTCCTGTCACCCCGGACCAGGACTCGACCGCAGCCACCAGTTGGTTGACGACCGAACAAAGTGGCTCGGAGCGTCCCGCCTCGACCGCCCGAAGCAACCGGTCGCTGCCGAGAGCATCGCCCGAATCGTTGACAGCCTCGGGAATCCCATCGGAGAAGAGATAGATCCGGTCGCCCGCCTCAAGCATGACGGACCACTCATTATACGGCTTGGGCCCATCCCCGAGCC
The DNA here is from genome assembly GCF_051175385.1 of Tundrisphaera lichenicola. Taxonomy (GTDB): domain Bacteria; phylum Planctomycetota; class Planctomycetia; order Isosphaerales; family Isosphaeraceae; genus Tundrisphaera; species Tundrisphaera lichenicola. The sequence continues at coordinate 5,615,164 of NZ_CP195106.1, forward strand.
CGATCGGGTAGCCCCGACCCGTCAAAACCCTCGCCCCGGAGGCAGAGAGATGGATCGGACCGGGATGACCGGCCAGGGTGTATCGAAATTCTCCGGTCTGCGAGTTCAAGATCCCATACGCCAGGGTCGAATATTGCTCGGTCGAGAGTTCGAAGGGAAAGAGTCGGTTGAGTCGCCCGGCCACCTCCGCCGGGGCCAGCGGTTCAAGACGATCCTCCCCTTCTCCGCCGCGGATGAGGATCGATGAGGCGTCGGTGGGAGGCGAAAGTAGCCGCCCCAGACTGACCGACATCAACGCCGAGGCAACACCGTGACCGCTAACGTCCAGGACATAGATCGCCGCGAGATGGTCGGCCAGCTTGATGGCGCTCAATCCATCGCCAGCAAGTTCATCACAAGGTCGGAAGGCCCAGGAAAAGCCGAGGCCGGGTACCTCCGGAGAGGATCGAGGCAGCAAGGCCTCCTGGATTCGTGCGGCGGCTCTCAGGTCGCGGGACATCCGGGAATTCGCCGACTCAAGGTCGCGGTTCCGCTCACTCAAACGCCGTTCCAGTTGGTGGACCTGATCGACTGCCCGTTTCAGAGCGATCTGGGTCTGAATTCGAGCCACCACGACCGGAAAGTCGAACGGCTTGGTCACATAGTCGTTGGCACCCAAACCTAAAGCATGGATTACGTCGCCGCTGTCGTCCTTCGCCGTCGCCATGATTACCGGTAGTGCGGTGGGGATATGGTGCTCGCGAATGATCTTGAGGACCTCAAACCCATCGAGTCCGGGCATCATGACGTCCAGAAGTATGACGTCAAACGGCCGCTCGCCGATGAAACTGAGCGCGTGTTGCCCATCCTGGGCGACGGTTGCCTCATATCCCAGCCGCTGGAGTCGGCGAGAAAGGAGATCGCGATTATTCGCATCGTCGTCCACGATGAGGACGGAACCCAAACCGTCCGTCATAAAGCTCTTTCGTTTACGGATAGGGATCGAGTCCGACGAATGCCGGGAGTTTTTCTCGATCGCCCGAGACTCGACAAATCGAAACAACCTTGTTCATCATAACGCACGACCGAGCCTGGAGAGACGTTGATTCCGAACCGAGACTGGAAGTGGCGCGTAAAATAGTGATAGTGAAGCGATCTTGTGATTTCTGGAGCCGATCATGACCGCGGCGTATTTCGACGAATTCGACGATCGATTTGAGGACGATGAGACCTGGCTGGACGATTTCGACGACCGTGACGAGGCCTTCGATGCCGCGGCCGAGGCATCCATCATCGATGATCCTGGCCTCGACTGGACCACCTTCGACGGCCGGAAGCGGAATGACCTGGGTTTCCTCCTCGAAGGAGAGGAAGAAGACGCCGAGGACGACGATATCGCGGCATGAAACTGCCATCGCTGAAACCGGAGGCCGGGGGAGATCTCCTCGCCGAGTCGTCCCGAGAATCCGTTAGAGGGGGCAGTTCGACCGAAGGAAGGGGGAGGGCCGCCGTCCGTACGGAGCCCTCGCCGGAACCCTTCAACCCGAGGTCTTTCTTACTTCTGGGGGAGTTCCTTGTATCCGGGAGTCACCTTGGAGACATTGGGAGTTACGTCGATGTCGGTTTGGCCGGTGGCCCAACCCAACGCGCCGAGGAGTAGCCCCTGATATTTGGGGTTCTCCCAGACGTCTTCGCGATGACCCATCGAGGTGTAGAAGACGCGGCCCTTGCCCTGGAGGCGGGCCCAAGTCGCGGGATAGTTGGGGCGTTGATAGTCCCTCCCCATCATGCCTTCGGTCCTCTGGACGAGGATGACGTGTAGGTCGTCGGCCAGGTATTTCTGGCCATACCACTCGTCGATCAGTCGGAACGACTCGGTGCCGAAAGCCGACACGCCAGGGAACTCGGGGTTCGAGATCCCGATGACGGCCTGTTGCTGGGCACCGTGGCCGGCAAAATGTCCCCCGATCATCTTGGTGTAAGGATCATCGGCGCCAAGCTTCCGGTGATCGCCGAAAGTGTCGGTTGCGCAATGCATTCCGACGAAGCCCTTGCCCGATTCGATGGCATCGAAAAAGGCCTTGAGTCCATCCGCCGAGATTGGAGGAGTCTTGTCGGTACCGGGCTGGGTCAGGTCACCTGTGGTCTCGAACGCGAAGGCGTCCCACTGGCCAATCTGATCGGGGTCGAACATCCGACCATCTTTGGAGGCGACCACCTCGAAACCGTGCTCCTTGCCGATTTCGGTGAGGATCCGTTCCGCCAGTGCCGGGCTATTTCCGTTGCGAGCGATGACGGAATGCTGGAAACCGGAACTCTTGGTGAAGAAAAGCACCTTCTTGGCTGGTGCATTTCTCCTCGTCCTGAGGGCGCCCAGCGCGGATTGGCCGAGGAGGGCAGACCCGGCGGCGAGCATGATCTGGCGACGATTCAGGGACATGAGCGACTCTCCCGAGATAAGATCTCGGCGACCAGCCATTGCTTCGGCAAGTCGCCAGGCGTCGAGGCTCATCGTAGCGTCGAGGATGAGTACGGTCACGTTAAAATCAAGAGCGTCGAAAAACCCTCACCTCGGTTCGTTCCAGTTCACGCCAACGACCTGCATGTCCTATGTTTTCTTGGGAGTCGGCGCGGAGGAAAAGCTCGCGGTTCACCTTCATGCACAGAGAAGAGATCGCCGACGTGAGACTTTCTCTCAATCGGAAGAACGTCTCCGCATTCCTTTCGATCCTGCTGATCTCGATCGGGGTCGGAGTCGTAACCTTCCGGGACGTGAGGGCGAGCGTTCGGGAGGTCGATAGGGTCGATCATTTCAGGATCGGCTTGAGTGGCACGGAGCGGTCCAATTTCTTGCTGAAGGATTTCGAGTGCGTAGCCCAGTGTTATGGACTGACCCTCGATCCGCAATATCCCGATTCCGACCCGCAGGCCAAACCTCGTCTCGAGGAGACTTTGGACCGACTGGACTCCGAAATTACCGACGATCGAAGTCATTCGCGACGGTTATCGGTACTTCTTTCCCTCGTACCACCCATCCTGATCATGCTCACTTCCGGCAATGACTCGGGTGATGCAGCCCGGGCGAAGGAACCGGGCATCGCCGCGTATCTCACCAAGCCGATCCGGGCAGCAGAAACGGACGCCTCGGTCAACCGGCTGATACTTGCCCCGGCATGTCTCGAACTTTCCGTTCTCGAGCAAACATCTCTCACCCGGAAATTCGATCGCTATAAGTCCATGGCGGCCCTCGCCGGCGAAGCCGAGCTTCTTGGCGCGGTGGTTTCGCTGTTCCTTGTCGATTGCCCGAGGCTTCTCAGAGCGATCGAGGTGGCGAGTCATCAATCGGATGCCCCGGCCCTTCGGCGGCTCGCCCACACCATCCGGGGGGTCTCCGGTAACTTCGCCATCCCGAAAGTCGTGGAGGCAGCCGGGAGCCTCGAAGCGATGGGAAAGTCTGAGGACTGGCCCGAGGTAAGGCCGGCGTACATGATATTATGCCAGGCCATCGATAGCGTCAGGCCCGCACTCGATGACTTGTGCGTTGGTAGCCGCTGATCCAGAGAATCCTGACCTTCCCAGCGAGACCCATTTCGAATCTCCAGCAACCAATCCTCGCTCTTTTTCTTCTGATCGAGACACTATCATGAATCTGTCTCAAGGCCCCACGATCTGCGAGACGTCTCCTCAGGGAGTGTCCTCCACTTCAAATAGCATCCTGATTGTCGACGATTACATGGTGGACCGTCGGATTGCGGGCGGTATCGTCGAGAAGCTCGCGGGACTTCGCGCCCGTTACGCGTGCAACGGTAACGAGGCGCTCGACCAAATCGCACTCGAAGCCCCATCGGCCGTCCTGACTGATCTTCAGATGCCCGGGATGGATGGATTGGCATTGGTCCAGGAGATTCGAGAGCGACACCCTCGACTCCCGGTCATCTTGATGACCGCTCACGGGAGCGAAGATGTGGCCATACAGGCCCTTCGTGCCGGGGCGTCCAACTATGTACCTAAGAAGTCACTCGCCAAGGAGCTAGGCGAAACACTCCGCCAGATCCTGGAACTCTCGGCGGTCGACCGACATCGTCAGCGCGTTCTCGGAGCACTGATTCGTCGGGAGTCCAAATTCAGGTTGGAAAACGACCCGACCCTGATCACTCCGCTGATTCATTTGATCCAGGAAGACCTCGGTGGCATGGATGTCTGTGATGCCACGGGGCGAGTGCGCGTCGGTGTGGCCCTCCAGGAAGCGCTGGCCAATGCGCTCTACCACGGCAACCTGGAGGTTAGCTCCGATCTCCGACAGGAGGATGAACGCCTCTTTTACAACGTCGCGAACCAGAGACGCGAAATCGAACCATTTCGAGATCGGCGACTCCAGATCGAAACGAGATTGGACCGAGGCGAGGCCACTTATATCATCGAGGACGAAGGTCCCGGATTCGACACCTCCTCGCTCGACCGTCCGATTGACCCCGAGGACCTGATGAGGATTGGGGGTCGAGGCATGCTCCTGATCCGAACCTTCATGGATGAGGTCTCTCATAACTCCAGCGGCAATCGGATCACCATGATCAAGCGGGGAAAAGGGGTAGCCTGACCTATATTTCGCGCAGGCCTCGCGACGGATCAGACCACGAAATTGACGAGCTTCCCCGGCACGACAACCGTCTTGCGGATCGTCTTTCCTTCGAGGAGTCCGATGATCCTCTCATCCGACCGCGCGGTGGCCTCGATCTCATCGGGGCTTGCCTCGGCCGGGACGGTGATCCGGGTCTTGAGCTTGCCGTTAATCTGGACCGGAATCTCGATCGCGTCATCCTTCAAGAGCGATAAATCGAAAGTCGGCCAGGGCTCGTAAGCCAGGGTGGTTCCATGCCCCAGCAGTTCCCAGAGCTCTTCGGCCAGATGCGGGGCCATCGGCGAGAGCAGGAGGGTGAAGGTCTCCATCGCCGATTTCGGACGGACCTCCTGCCCGGTGAAGTAATTCACGAATTCCATGAGTCGGCTGATCGCCGTGTTGAAACGCATCGCATCCAGGTCGTCGGTGACGGCGGCCACCGTCCGGGCGACGAGCTTGGCCTGCTCCTTCGAGAGTTCGACTTCCTGGATCTTCGGATCGAGCCCGATCTCGTCGGCCTCGAAATCCGCCACCAACCGCCAGGCCCGACCCAGGAATCGATAGACCCCCTCGACGCCCTTCATACTCCAGGGCTTGACCGCTTCGAGCGGGCCCATGAACATCTCATAAAGCCGAAGGCTGTCGGCGCCATATTGCTCAACCACGACGTCGGGCGTGATGACGTTCCCCCGGCTCTTGGACATCTTGTGAGCCCGAGCATCGATCCTGATCTCGGGAAGATCCGCCAGGACGAAGCCATCCCCTTTCTTCACGACCTGCTGCTCTTCGAGCTTGATCGCCGAAGCATCCTCCGGAGCGGGGGCCGAGATCCATCGACCGGACTCGTCCTGGAATCCCGTGTATTCGGTCTCTCCCAGGATCATCCCCTGATTGACCAACCTCTGGAACGGTTCGGGGGTGCTGACGTGCCCTCGGTCGAAGAGGACCTTGTGCCAGAACCGGCTATACATCAGGTGGAGCACGGCGTGCTCGGCCCCGCCGACATACAGGTCGACCGGCATCCAGTACTTTTCCAGCGCCGGGTCCCAGGGCTGCGTCTCATTCTTGGGATCGATGTAGCGGAGGAAGTACCAGCAAGAGCCGGCCCACTGGGGCATCGTGTTGGTCTCTCGCCGGTACTTCTCGGAATAACGAACCCACTCGGTCGCCTTTCCAAGGGGCGGCTCGGGGCGGCCTGAGGGCCTGAAGTCGTCCAGTTCGGGCAAAACGACGGGCAATTCCGCCGCTGGCACGGCATGGACGAGATCGTCCTCGTCGATCAGGACCGGGAAGGGCTCTCCCCAATAACGTTGACGGCTGAAAAGCCAGTCGCGAAGCCGGGTCGTCACGGTCTTCCGCCCCAGACCTCGTTCCCCCAGCCAGGCGATCATGGTCGACTTGGACTCGGCGGTCGGCATCCCGTCCAGGGAGAGTCCCAGCCCGCTGGAATTGACGGCGATCCCGTGATCGGTTTCGGCTCGTGCCAGCGGTTCGTCGGCCTGTTCGGAGGATCCCGCCACGACCCGTAAGATTGGCAGTCCGAAGGTCTTGGCGAACTCGAAGTCACGATCATCGTGACCGGGGACGGCCATGATGGCACCCGTCCCATAGCCCATCAGGACGTAGTCGGCGATCCAGACCGGGACCTCCTCGCCGTTGACGGGATTGATCGCGGATCCGCCGGTGAAGACCCCCGTCTTGGACTTGGCCAGGTCGGTCCGATCGAGGTCGCTCTTGGACTCGACGGAGGTCCGATATGAGTCCACGGCCTCGCGTCGATCCGGCGTCGTCAGGCGATCGACCAGGGGATGCTCGGGCGCGAGGACCATGTAGGTCGCGCCGAAGAGCGTATCGGGCCGGGTGGTGAAAACCCGGATGACGTCGGGCTCGGGGGCGTCCGGGAAACCTGAAGCCAGTCGTCGCTCCTTCCAACCCTCGAAATCCGATCCGATCGCGAAGTCGACCTCGGCCCCTTCGCTCCGGCCGATCCAGTTGCGCTGCATGTCCCGGATCGGCTTGGGCCAGTCGACGAGTTCAAGGTCGTCGATCAAGCGATCGGCGTAGGCGGTGATCCGGAGCATCCACTGCTTCAGGGGCATCCGGACGACCGGGAAGCCGCCGACCTCGCTCTTTCCGTCGATGACTTCCTCATTGGCCAGCACGGTCCCGAGTTGCGGGCACCAGTTGACCGGGATCTCGGCCCGATAGGCGAGTCGTCGGGAATCGCGGTAGGCGTCGGGATCGGCCGTCCCCTCGGGAATGGCTAGCTCGACGATGGGCCGTCCCCGGCCTTTCCGATCTCTCCCCTGCGAGTCGGTCCACTCGTGATCGGGGTCATACCAGGTGTCGAACAGCTCCAGGAAGATCCACTGGGTCCATCGATAGTAGGCCGGGTCGGTTGTGTCGACCTCGCGGTCCCAGTCGTAGGAGAATCCCAGCGACTTGATCTGTCGGCGAAAGTTGTCGATATTTTTGCGAGTCGTCTCGCGGGGATGGACATTGTTCTTGATCGCGTATTGCTCGGCAGGCAGTCCGAAGGCGTCCCATCCCATCGGATGCAGCACGTTGTATCCGCGCATCCGCTTGAAGCGGCACAGGATGTCGGTGGCGGTGTACCCTTCGGGGTGGCCGACGTGGAGCCCTGCCCCGCTAGGATAGGGGAACATGTCGAGGATATAGAGCTTGGGCTGCCCCTCGACGAGATCTCCGACGCGGAACGTCTTGTTCCGCTCCCAGTAGGCTTGCCACTTCGGCTCGATTCGCTGGGGATGATACGAGGGCATGGGATAGCGTTCCGGAAACTTCGGGGCGGTCTCGGCCTCCGCCACCCCACACCCTTCGACGAAAAAACCCCACCGAAGTTTCGGGGGGTCGTCGGCCGATCGATTCCGTATCAGGATACCGCTTCGGCCTTGAGCTTGCCAGCGAGGCGACTCGAACGCGTTTCAATATGCCACGCTCGATACTGGACGGAATAATAGGAAAGTGTGTAAGATATCGGATTGAACGTTCCCGATTGAGGGAATCGGCCCCTGCCGCTCCCGTCCGGGAAGTCGGATAGCGCTATTGAGATCGGATAGATCATGGCTCCTCAGCGTCCCCCTCGACGGGGGAACAACTCGCCCCGCGGGCCGAAGGCCCACGCGGGCGGCCCGCCTCGTCGCGAAGGGTCTGCCCCTCGCCGACCCGGTGGCTCGAATCAGGGCCCTCGCCCCGGATCATCCTCACAAGGTCGGCGTCCTGGCGGACCAACGGTCCCTCGGCGTCCTTCGTCCTCCTCTCCCTCGACAACCAGGCCCATTCAAGCGGGCGATTCGTCGGGGCCGGAGCGGCTCCAGAAAATCCTCGCTCACGCGGGCGTCGGATCGCGCCGGGCCTGCGAGGAATTGATCCTGCAGGGCCGCGTGACGATCGGGGGTAAGGTCGTTAAGGAGCTGGGGACCAAGGTCGATCCCGCACGCGAACCGGTGGCCGTCGATGGCCAGAAGGTCCAGATCGAACGCCCGGTCTACTTCGCCGTCTACAAGCCCAAGGGTTATGTCTCGACCAACGATGATCCCTCGGGGCGTCCACGGGTCCTCGACCTCCTCCCCGAAATCCCCCAGCGGGTATACACGGTCGGCCGTCTCGATGAGATGAGCGTCGGCCTGATGCTGCTGACCAACGACGGCGACCTGGCGAACAAGCTGGCGCACCCCAAGTTCGGGGTCGAGAAGCTTTACCGGGTCACCGTCGCGGGGTCGCCACCCCGCGAGGTCCTCACTCAGCTCACCGAGGGGATCTGGTTGGCCGAGGGGAAAGTCCGGGCCAAACGGGTCCGGGCGATCGGCAAGCGAGGTGATTCCACGATCCTTGAGCTCGTCCTGGCCGAGGGGAAGAATCGCGAGGTCCGTCGGATGCTCGCCAAGCTCGGCCACAAGGTGATGACGCTCACTCGGGTTGCCGTCGGCCCGATCACGGTCAAGGGCCTGTCGGCCGGCCAGTTTCGCCCGCTGACAGGTCGCGAAGTCGACCTACTCCGGAGAGTCGCCGCCGGTCAGCCGGTCTCGATGCCCTGGATGACCGACCGAGGGCCTCGTCGAGAAGCCCCGCGTCCTCGGAGGCCGGAGGGCTCGGCTCCGCCCGAACATCGACCCGGCCCGAGAGACTCCGACGGCCCTCGGGCCGCCTTCCGAGGACGAGCGGGAGAATCCCCGACACCCCCACCCCGGAATTTCGATGGCCCTCGTCACCGTCCGCCCGTCCGCCCCGGCGAGGTCCGACATCCTGGCCTCCCGCCGAGCGCTCGCACTAATCAGGGTCGCGGGCCAGGCCCTCGGCCGCAGGACCGACCGAACGAGGGGTATCGCCCCGGGCCTCGAGCGCAGGATCGGCCGAACGAAGGGTATCGACCCGGGCCTCGATCGCAAGATCGGCCAGGAAGAGGCGATCGTCCCGGTACTCGACCTCCCCAGCGTCATTCCGCCGAAGGTCGCGGGCCGGGTCCTCGCCCTCAAGGCGCCCCCGGAGACGGTCCTCGTCGAGGTCCCGGCGATCGTGGCCCTCGCCCCTCGAGCGGGCTTCGCCCGTACGTCGAGGAGGGAAATGAACGACAGGGACGCCCTCAGCAACATGGCCCTCGGCCTTCGAGGGGCGGGCCGGGAGTGGGTCAGAATTCCGGTCCTCGACCACCCAGGCCCAGACTCGGTCCGGTCCCCGAAGGGAAGCCGAACGGCCCTCGCGGTCGTGGACCCGTCGGCGAAGGACCATCGACACCTCGGCGGTCGAGTTCGCCTCCTCCTCAGGATCTCCCTCGACGGAAGGTGATCGGCATGGATTCCGCGCCCGGCCCCGTCTCGGACGATCGGCCGAAGCCCCAAATGAAGCGACCGGTCAATAACGCCCGGAAGCCGCCTCCTCGGCCCTCCTTCGGATCGAAGCCGAAGCCCAGACGTCGGGTTGATGGTGAAGGACCATCGGAATAGGATCCATCCTTCTCATCAGATCGTATGTGGAGGAACTGACCCTTGGACGCCGTCGCCCCAGCCTCAGCCGCCCGCCGATCGGTTTCAATCCTGTTGAATGAGCCGATCGCGCGGGACACATATCGTCTCCGGCTGGACGACCCCGCGATGGCTCGAGCCATCCTTCCCGGTCAGTTCTTGATGATCCGACCGGCCTCGGGAAGCGACCCGCTTCTGGGTCGCCCGTTTGCCCTCTACGACGTGGTCCGAGGGGAGGATGGGCTCCCCTCGGCGATCGACGTGGTCTACCTGGTCATCGGAAGGGGCACCGCGGCCCTTTCCCTGCTGAGGCCCGGCGACGAGGTATCGGTCTGGGGCCCCCTCGGGAATGGCTTCGGCCCACCTCCCGACGGCCCGGTCGTCTTCGTGGCCGGCGGGATCGGCCAGACCCCATTTTTGGCGCTGGGGCGCTGGTGGCTGGGGAAGGCCGGCTATGGAGAGAACGAGAACATACCGAATCCCCCTGCCAGCTCGGCGACGCTGCTATATGGGGTTCGCTCCCTCGTCATGGCAGCCGGGGTCGAGGACTTCGAGGCCGCCGGAATCCCCGTCGAGCTTGCGACCGACGATGGCTCGAGCGGTCACCACGGCTTCGTCACCGAACTGTTGATCGAACGGATCAAACGTGGCGAGCGGCCCGCGAAGGTCGTCGGGTGCGGTCCGCCTCTCATGCTCAGGGCTCTCGCCCGTCTGGTCTCCCAGTACGGGATCGAGTGCGACCTTTCGATGGAAAACCACATGGCTTGTGGTTTCGGGGCTTGCTTCAGCTGCGTGGCCCCGATACTCCAGGCCGATGGCTCGACCGACCTCCGCAGGGTCTGCGTCGAAGGACCGGTCTTCCCCAGCCATTCCGTCGCCTGGGAGAGCTCCGGCTCGCACTGATCCCCGATCCTGGGCCGCGACGTTCAACGTCCGGCCCGATCATTGATCTGATCGCGAAGACGTGCCGCCCGTTCGTAATCCTCGTCGGCAACCGCCTCGTCGAGCTGTTCCTGGAGCGTTTTTTCGACCGAGAATGTTCGGCGAATCTCGCGTTCCAAAGCTCGGAGCTGCTCGACCAGCGCCTCGTTCGGGGTTTCTTCGTGCTCGGGGTCCGAGGCCCAGGTCTGGTGGTGCTCGATCAGTCGCTCAATCCCTTGCCGGATGACATCGACGGCCTCGTCCGGTTTTTCTCGCTCGAGCGCGAGTGCCGCAGCGGCCTGCGTCCGATGGAACAGGACCAGACCTCGGAACCGCTCATGCGAAGCGATGTATTCCGCGTCCGTGGCGTGCTTGTTGACGAAATCCATCAGCGCCAGTGAATGATCGGCATCTTGCAAAGCCCGATCATAGCGCTGGAGACTCATCCAGGCGACCCGACGATGATAGAACTGGGCAAACTCGCGATCGGCCTCGGCACAGTGTTCCGACGACATCACCCATCGATCCGTGCCACGGCTCGATCCCGAGGTCCGGAGCTTGGCCCGATGCCGCAGGTATTCGAGATACGTGGCAAAACTATGCGGCCGGATTCCGTCGGGCCGGGCCTCGACCTCCAGTTGCAATAGTCCCAGTTCGATCCGGATCTGCAGGACGGTCCGTCCGTCGCGAGCCTTGATTTGACGCGCGACCACTTCACCCGTGTTCGAATCGTAGGGCCAGCTTTGCAATGCCTCGTCGATATCCCGGCGCATGATCCACTCCCGCGGGACCCTCTAAGCGGGCCTGACCGTTTCTTGAAAGAATTATAGCAAGTTCATCCCGAGCTCGCAGGAGTCGTCGTGGATTGGTGGCCTCAACCTATCGTTCCGGCTCATTGACAGGAAGGTCCTCCATTCCGATCATCAGACGTTCCGACCCTGCAAGGCACGATAATTGAGTCCTCTCCACGCCCCGAGACCCCGATGTTCACCAGCGAACCCAGCCTGGCCCAGCGGATCGAGCGGATGATCGGCGACACGCCGATTGTTGACCCGCATACCCACATTCGGTGCGATCAGCCCAACGCCCCCGATCTCGCCTCCCTGATGAGCTATCACTGGGTCAAGACCGAGCTGATGGCCGTGGGAATGCCCCCCGAGGATCTCGACCCGACACTCCCCGCCGACCAACGAGTCCGACGCTCGATCCCTCATCTCAAGAAAATGAGAAATACGGCGATGGGCTGGTGCCTCTTCCGGATCTTCCGAGATCTTTACGACTTCGGAGATTCGCAGCTGACCGAGTCGAACTATCGAGACCTCTTCGACAAGGTGGCCGCGACCGGCCAGGATCCACAATGGGCCGGGAGCGTCCTCCGCGATCGGTCGAATATCCGGACGGTCGTCACCAGCCTGGGTAATCGTAGCTCCGATCCCAGTCGGAATCCGGACAACTTCTATTATATGCTGGACGCCCATTATCTGTTCTGTCCGGGGGTCGCCACCGACCTCGAGCCCTTCTTCAACGGCCGTACCACCAAAGGCGAATACGTACCCGCCCTCAACGCGATTTTCGGGGAGATCCCAGCTTCGGGGGCTCGACTGGAACGACTCGTCTTCGAGTGGCTCGACAAGACCGTGACGGGACGAGTCCGGTTCTCCAACACGTTCCTACCGATCGAACATCGTTTCCGGGAGCCTGACCATTCTTCCACCCAGTCGGTCCTGAATCGCGCCATCCAGGGAGGCCCGCTCTCGGATCCCGAGATCGACATCCTGGCGGGTGCGGTCTCCTGGTCGGTCCTGAAGTGGCACCATGAACACCGCAAGGCGTTCCAGATCGCCGTCGGTGCCGAATACTTCATCTGCGGCGGTAAGAGCATCCCCCGGTTCCAGGAGACCTGGACCTCGGAGATGGCCCGCGGGTTCCATCATTTCTCGGGGGCTCGTTTCGACCTGATGATGGCCTCCGACGTGCTGACTCACGACGTCGCGATACTAGCCCGCCAGTTCCCGAACGTCTATGCGTCGGGCTATTGGTGGCATAACTTCTTCCCGATGACGATCGAGAAGATCCTCGGGCTCCGCGTCCAGGTCGCCCCGGCGACCAAGATCGGCGGATTCCTCTGCGACGCCTACTACGTCGAGTGGAGCTACGGCAAGCTCCAGGTCGTCCGCAAGGCGATGGCCGCCGCGCTGGCCCGGCTGGTCGAGGCCCGGTTCTTCGAGGAGGACGAGATCCCCCCCCTGCTCCACCAGATCCTGCACGACACCCCGCGTGATCTCTACGACCTCACCGAAGGTTGACGGGCCGGTCCAGGACGAGTTGCTGCTCTCGATCGGTCCGCAGACAACTCGCCAGGAAGTGGCGGAGAGCACGATGAGTGTGCGTGGCGATGCCGGCGAGGACGGCTCCCGGCATCGATCACCAGAATGCCCCGATGAAGAAGCTGAAGTAACGGACTCGGTCACCTTCGGCCTTCGAGACCGGGAACGCCAGGTCGAAGGCCAGGGGAAGTTGGCCGGTAATCTGCGGGATCACCACCCGGAGGCCGGTCCCGACCGCGGCCCGGAAGGTGGTGAAGCTATAATCGGCCTCGACGGTGCCGAAATCGCAGAAGAAGACCTGCTGGAGCTTGTCGCTGGCCGTCCAGGGGAATTGATACTCGATCGAGCCGATCGCCGTCATCACGCCACCGGTGTTGACACCCAGGACGTGGGGACCGACACCGCGATAGTAAAAGCCTCGCATGCTCCGGAAGTCGCCCGCGAAGAATCGCTCGTAGATCGGCGTATCACGTCCGGTCACTCCGTAGAATCCCCGGAGGGCGAGCGTCCGCTTTCCCGAGCCATCGGGGCGGCTCCCGAGGGTGAAGTGCTGACGCCCTTCCAGCGTGAACTTCGGGAACGAGAAGGTTCCGAACCCTTGCTCGAACGCCGCTTCGAGGTACGAGCCCTGACTCGGGGCGTTCGGGTTGTTCCGGTTGTCGAATCGAATCGAGGGCCGGAGCGTGAACAGGGTCGTCGATCCGGATACGGCGAGCAATTCCGCCGGGGCTGGGTACGAGAATCCGGAGATGTTTACATCCTCGATTCGTGCCGCGATGTCGGCGTAGGTCTGCGGGCCGTACTGATACCCCAGCGACACGCGACCGCCGCTCCGCCGCTCGTTGAAGTCGGGATAATTTCGGGTGAACTGGTAGCCGGACACGCCCAGGCCGATCGGGAGATCGAAGAGGTAGGGATCCCGGAAGCTGACGACGTATCGATTAATGAGCGTGCCGGGCGAGAGCTCGACCCGGAATTCCTGGCCTGCCCCGCGGAAGGCTCGGCCGCTGCTGAGATCGGCGAAGGATCGGGGGATCGCGAACAGGTCGAAGTTCGACTCGTGGAAGATCAGGTTGCCGCTGAGGCCACCCTGACTGCTACCGCCGACGCCGAAGAGGAGGCGGCCGGTCGGGGCCTCGTCGACATTGGTGACGATGTCGGCATAAGCACGGTTCGGGTTGGGCTCCTGTCGGTCGGGACCGACGTCGTTCATGTTGTTGTTCGGGAGGCTGGGAAAGAACCCGGGGTCCTCGCCGCTGGGCGTGTTGGGGACAGGCCGGTTTCCCGGGACTCCCTGTGGAGGACCGGCGGGGATGATCGGCGCCGGTCCGGGTGGGACGGAGTTGGCCGGCGGGGCGAATGATGGGCCGAGGCCACCGAATGGCATCAGACCCTCCGGGCCGGCCGGGGCCGAGCGTGGTGCGGAGGGAGCGGGATCCGGTGTCAGGATCTCGGGAGCGGGCACGTCCAGCGGAGGCATGGCCGGGGGCTCGCCGGGAAGCTGGAGGTCCGGATCTGGGCTCTGCATCCGGGTCAGATTCACCCCGTTGGGATCGAACGAGACGTCCATCCCGAACGGCTTGTCGCCGGGCCGTTTGTTGACGATCTGGACGTCGATGGGCTTGCCCTGGGCCGGGTCTTTCACGAAGTACCCGGTGTTGCCCAGCCTCATCTTGAACTTGTCGATCCGATTCAGGTCGAGCACTTCTCCGGGCAGGACTCCGGCCATCAGGGCCTCGCGACGAACCACCTTCTCCTTGGTCCGACCGCTACCCCGAACGATGAACTGACCGACGTAATACGGCTCTCCCTCCTCGATCCGATAGACCAGGTCCACGAATCCGGGTTCCTCGGTGACGGGCTGGTCTTTCTCGATGTGAGTATCGATGCAGCCGATGCTCCAGTAGCGGGTATTTATCGTCTTGAAGTCGAGATCCCGCATCCCTTCGTTGTAGGGCTGGCCGGCCTTGAGCAGCAGCCCTTCGCGAAGCTCCGCCTCGGGGATCTTCTTGTTGCCCTCGAAGACGATGTTCCGGACCTTATATTGCGGCCCTTCGGAGATCGTGAAGGTAATCTGCTCATCCCCGAGCGAAGCCCCCGGCCGAGCCACCGCGGAGATCCGGACGTCGAAGAACCCATTATCGGTGTAGTAGCGGATCAAGGCCCGTCGATCGCTTTCCAGGCCGTCCTTGTGGCGTTTGGCCATGAGGCCGAAGAGGCCCTTGCGACTCTCGATTTTGGTGGCGAGAACCGCATCCTCGACGAACGAGTTCCCCACGAAATCGATCGAGCCGATCTTGAATTTCGGCCCCTCGTAAATCTCGATGATGACGCGAGTATCGCCGGCGTTCCCCCCTTCGATGAGCCGGATCTCGGCCTTCTCGAAGCCCTTCTCCTCGTAGAGCGTCTGGATCTGCTGGACCGCCAGGCGGGCTCGGACCGAGTCGGCCCGCCCACCCTTCTTCAGCCCGGTGGCCTCCTCGATGTCCTTCAACTTGACGTGGCCCATCGAGCCATTCAGTCCGATGAACTGGACGTCGCGCAGGATCGGCATTTCCGTCACGCGGAAGATCAATATGATCCCCTTCCCCGCGGCCGTCTGATCATCGAAGACCGGGGCGACCTCGGAGAACCACTTCCGTGCCAGCAGGGTCTTCATATCCTGCTCGACGGTGGCCCGATCCAGAGGGCGCCCGACTCGGCTCTTGATCTCGGCACGGACCTGCTCGACCGTGATCGAAGTGTTACCCTCGACCTTGATCTCGGAGATCGTCCCTTCGGGCAGTTGATTCGATTTCGCCGCGAGAACCGAGCCCCCGAGTGCGAGGATCAATCCCGCAATCAAGAGCGAAGCTCGCAGGCACGCGGCCCGGGCCTTCGTCGATTCGATCGCCGCGGCCATCCCTGGCGTGGGCGGGTTCTGAAATACGCCGAGTGTCATGCTCGATCGGTCCCGATGATGGCCCCCGACGCGTGCCCCGCCGTTGGGCGGGGGCAATTCGCCGAAGGTCAGGAGTTACCGATAATCCCCGGGACGCCCCGGCAAAACCCGGCCGATCCGGCCAAGGCTCTCGATCCGGGGGGAGGTCCAGGCCCATCCTTGGGCAAAGGCCTCAATAGGTGTACGCGATGTGTGGGGGCCTTGTACCCAAGACAAAGGGATGACGCAAGCCCGGATGTTCCCGAGGAAGACTTAAAAGTTTCTGTCCGACTTCTCGACCTTCCCCCCGGCGCGAAGCAGGCCGACTAGACCGTCGAACTCGCATCGATCGTCGTGAAACACGAATCGATAGACCGGCCCGACGCGATTCGTCGGGCAAAGCCAGACCTCCTCCCCCACCCTCCAGGCCTGGAAATTCTTGTGGATACCCCGAGGGAGCCCGATGATCCCCCCCCCCGGAGAGACCTCGGGAGGATGATCTCGGAGATAGCGATCGGTGCAGAGGGACCGGAGATTCTCGATGTCCTGACCATTCGCTGCGGTGAGGATCTGGGTATACGCAAGGACGGCCCGGCGGGTCATCATCAGCGAGCGAACGCCCCAACTGGTCGGAACCGCCAACGCGGCAACCAGGACCAGGACTATTGTCAACCAGACCGCTCGCGAAGGTGATTTCACGAGACACCACGGAGTCGGGCCTTGATCCGCTCGGCGAGACCTCGGGTCAGCGCCCGTCGATCGGTCGCGGCGGCAATCCGGTCGAGTTCGGCCAAGAGCCCCCCATCGCCCCAGTCATGCCCCCGGTCCAGGTAGCCCACCAGGGCCCGGCCGACGACATGGCCGAAGTATCCGGCGGACGCCCCTTGAGTCAGGGCCCCGGCCAGATGACCCAGGCCCGGCACAAGTTTGAACGCTCCGCCGACTAACGTCCCGGCCAGCGAGCCCCAGAGCACCACCCGCCCCCCCCGGATCAACTCGCCGGCAAGTTTCCGGGCGACCTCGGTCGTCATCGGCTCTCCATAAACCTCGGCGACTCGTCGGACCAGGATCGTCAGGCCTCCCGGCCCGGTCAGGAAGTCGAGCAGCGGAATCGGGTTCACGGCCAGGGCCACGGCCAGCGCCACGCTCGTCTCGTCGGCCACCCGCTCGGCCCGAATCCGGAGCCGAGCCCGATCGACCGCACGACCCCTGAGGTGCTGGTCCACCCCGGCCGACGCCCCCGCCAGCGCCTTGAGATCACCCGCCGAATCGTGAAGGCCTTCGAGGAGTCGAGCTTCCAGGACCCCCACCTCGGGGAGCCCGCGAACGGTCTCGATCCGATAGGCGCCGTTGGTCAGTGGGACTCTTCGACGGAGGATCGGTGCCGCGGCGATCGGGATGATGTCCTCGGCCGGGATCAGCCCTTCCAGTCCGATGCGGACGGCTCGCAGGACGGCATCACGTTCCTCGTCGTCGAGCAGATCCACCTTGTTCAATGCCACCACCATCGGCTTGCCGGCCTCGCGGAGCCCGAGCAAAGCGTTGCGGGCCGTGGCCGTCAGGTCTTCGGCGAGGACGAACAGGACGAGGTCGGCTCGGCGGGCCGCTTCGGTCGCGAGATGACCTCTCCCCTCGTCGCCCACTTCCTCCAGACCCGGGGTATCAATCAGCCGGACGGTATAAGCTGGCGTTGAATTTGATTCGCGTCCCTCGACCTTCGGGACGAAAGCCTCTGGTGATTCGAGGCCCTGAGTCTCTGACCGGCCCTCGCTGACCACTCGCCAGACCACCTCCGCGACCTCCGCGGTCGTCCCGCCGATCGGCCCGGCCGGGCGTTCCTCGCGACCCGCCAGGGCGTTGATGAGGCTCGACTTCCCGGCGTTGATGATCCCGTAGACGGCGACATCGAGGGTCAACCCGCTCACGTGCCGACCTTCCGCCGGAGGTCATCGCGAAGCCGCTCGACGACCGAGTCGGTCTTGGCCTGCATGAGAATCTGCTGGATCACGGTCTTGATTCCCAGCGTCCCCCACTGGCAACCCTGCTGGAGGTAGACCTTGGCCGCCCTTCCGAGGACGTAAGAGGTCCAGGACGCCGTGGCACCCGTACTCAAGCCGATCGCCCCGTATCCCACCGCAGCCAGCGGGGCAGCCATACCACCCGAAGCAATTGTGGTCCCGGCCAGGAGTGCCTTAGCCCCGCCGATCATCAACCGACCGGCCAGCTCGACCGCCCCCAGGGCACCCATCGCCTTGACCATATCCTTGATCAGACTCACGGCCGTCCGACGCGTCAAGGGGATCCCGTAGACCCGGCTTAGCGCGACGATCATCCCCACATCCACGGTCAGACCTCCCGCCATGTCCAGTACCGGGAGCGGGTTCAGGGCCACGGCGGCCCCCTTGGCCAGCGCGAAGTTCCAGATCAGCCGATTCGCCGCGTCTTCGCGAATCCGGACCTTGTGCGCGACGATCGCCTCGTGAACATCTCCCGCGAAGAGGAGAGTGTTCAAGGCCACCAGGGCTTTACCCTCGTGCTCTAGTACTTCGAGGATCCGCTTCTTGAGAGGCTCGATGACGGGAGTCGGTCGTTCCCAGACGATGGACGAGGTCCCATCGGGGCGCTGGAGCTTGACCTTGAAGGGGTCGGGCCGCGCCGCGGTCATCACCACGTCTTCGGGACGGATCAGGTGCCGGACCCGTTCGTTGCTGATCTTGGAATAGATCAGGTCACGGTCGGCGTCGGGATAGCGGTCGATCTGGTTGAAGACCAGGAGGATCGGCTTCTGGGCTTCCCGGAGTTCGGCCAGGGCTTCGAACTCCCGGCGCTGCATGTCGCTAGAGATGACGAAGAGGATCAGATCGGCATGCCGGGCCACGTCGCGAGCAAGGGCCTCGCGGGCTTCTCCGCCCACCTCGTCGATCCCCGGCGTGTCCACCAGGACCAGTTTCGCCTCGTCCCAGCCCGGCCCGATCGGCCTCGATATTTCCCAGCGCTGCGAGGCTCGCTCGACGGTCGTCCCGTGGGTGGATCCGGCCTGGAAGACCTCCTGACCCATCAAGGCATTCAGGACCGAGGACTTGCCCCGGCTGACCATCCCGAATGCCGCGATCTCGACCGAGGTCTCGTCCAGTTTCTTCGTCAACTCGCGAAGCTGAGCGATCTCGGGACCCAGGGCCCGCTCCTCCTCGGGGGTGAGTTGGAGGGCATTCAGGGTTTCTTCCAGGCTCTCGCGGGCGCGTAGGACCAGGCCGTCGGAGTCGTCGAGCTGTTCGAGGACGCCCTCCAGGGTGGGTTCGGAGATCGGATTCGGTTCTTGATCGGCGGACGACATGTCGTCAATCCCGGGGGGCTCGTTGAGGTTCATTGCGAAGGACCTGCTCGCACCAGACGGCGACATCGAGCAGAACCGCGTCGGAGCACGGATGGACGAGTTGGATCGCCAGTGGCAGACCGGCCTTCGAAAGTCCGATCGGGAGGGTGACGGCCGGAAAATCGAGGTAGGTCCAACAAGAGTTGAAGATCGGATCACCTGTCGTCGAACGATCGGGAGCCTCCCCGATCGCGGCGGGCATCAAGAACGCGTCGATGTTTTCGGATATTCCGGAAAAATACGTGCCATTCGGCATGATCGAATCGTGCGACTTTATGTAGTCGGAGGCCAGGATCGGAATCCCTTCCCGGATCAATTCGGCGATCCGAGGTGGATAGTCCTGAGGTAGTTCGGCCAATCGTTCCCGATGCCCGACGGCTGCTTCCGCCGCCATGATGACCCGGTGAGACCGCCGGACATGGTCGAATTCCGGCGGCAGAGCGACCTCAACGACAACGGCCCCCGCAGCTTCAACGTGCATCGAGAAACCTTCAAGAGCCCGAGTCATCTCCTGGTCGGCAAGGCTCTCGAAAAGCCCCCTGAGCCGGCCGAATCGGAGCCCATGTCCATCTCGCCCCGCGGATCTACCTGGATCAGAAGGAGTTTCACCCCGATACGAGGCCGTTGCATCGTAAAGCCGTCGAAGCCCCTCGACCGATGATGCGATCGGACCGGGCGTATCGAGAGTCCTGGCGAACGGCACGATCCCCTGGGTGCTGATCTTCCATCGCGACGGCTTGAAGCCCGACACTCCACAAAACGCCGCGGGCCGGATGATCGATCCTCCGGTCTGGGTCCCGAATGCCCCCAGGCACATCCCGGTCGCGACGGCCGCGGCCGAACCGCTCGATGACCCACCCGGAGTTCTTTCGAAGTTCCAGGGATTGCGCGTCGGAGGCGGATCGATCCAGGCATAGGGCGTGGTAACGGTCTTTCCGAGGATGATCGCACCGGCAGATTTCAGTTTCTCGACGAGATCGGCGTCGGCCTCGGCCGGTCGACCTCCTCCCCAGAGCTTCACCCCTGCCGAAGTCGGCAGTCCCTTCACATCGATGATATCCTTGATCCCGATCGGAATACCGTACAGCGGCCCGACGTCCCCCCAATCGCTCCGCTCCTGGTCCAGCTCCCGGGCGCGATTCAAGGTTCCTTTCCGATCGACGACGACCCAGGCGTGAACCTTCGGTTCCCATTCGTCAATCCGGGCGAGGCATCCTTCGACGAGATCGACGTAGGACATCGCGCCCGACGCGATCAAGTTGGTTGCGTCCTCGATGGTCAGCCCAGGATTGGGGAATATTTTCATGACTTCGGCCCCCCGCCCGCCGGGGCCTCGGCCTTCTTCAATACTTGCTTCGAGACCCGAGAGAGTGCCTGCTTGGCGAACTCCTGGAGGAAATCGGCCCGGCTGTTCAGGTTAAATTGGCGGATCAGGGCGGCTCCCATCCCGCCGTCTCCCCAGGATTGACCGTGACGGAAGTAGTCGGCGAAGGCATGCCCCGAGACGTGGGCGAGGTAGGCCATCGAGACCGCCTGGACCGCACCACCGGCGGCGTACCCGACCAGACTCGACTTGAAAAGCCCGGCGATCAGCGAGGTCGATGCCTCCACCAGCCCGGTCTTCAGGAGCATCTGGATCATCTGCGAGCCGATCATCTTGACGTGCGCCGTGGTGAGTTCGACCCCGTAGACGGCGGCTAGTTCGGTGATCATCTGATACTGCACGGCCCCAGCGGCCATCAGGTCGAGCGCGGGGACCGGATTCGCGAAGACCGTCCCGGCCGTCAGCCACTGAAATTTGTCGATGACTGCCTGAGCCCGTTGGTCGCGTTCCTTCGAAAGTTGACCGCGTGCCTCTTCATTGATCAGATGCGCCCGGAGAAGAAGGTTGCCCGCTCGGAGCGTGTCCCCTTCACCATCAAGGACGGCGGCGATCCGCTCTCGGAGCGGTTCGACATCGGGCGGCTCGGCCTCCAGGACCGTGGAGATGGCCCCGTCGTCGCCTTGAATCCGTACGGGCATCGGTCGAGGGGAGGCCGAGACCGCCACCACGTCGAGCGGTGCCACCAGGCCGCTCAGCCGCTCCCGGAGCTTGGCCAGGATCGCGTCGCGGTCCTCGTCGATCAGGCGATCCTTCTTGTTCAGGACCACGATCGACCGCTTCCCTTGCCGGGCCAGCGCAACCATCGGCTCGTACTCCGAGCGGATCAGGTCGTGATCGACGACGAAGAGCAGCAAGTCGGCGCGGGCCGCCAGATCGCGAGCCTCGGCCTCGCGGACCGAACCCGCCTCGCCGATCTCGGAAAGCCCCGGTGTGTCGGTCAGGAGGACGGTCCCGTCGACGTCCTCCACCTTGATCGTAAACGCCTCCCCCCCCTTGGTCGTGCCGATGGTCGCCTCGGTCCGCCCCACGACTCGCCCCAGCAGCGCATTGATTAGCGAGGTCTTTCCCGCCGAGCCCGTGCCGAAGATGACGACGTGGAATCGCCGGACTTCACGATCGGTGCGGAGCGTGGCAATCTCGGACCGGAGCCGGGCCTGAGCCGTCGGGTCCTTGACCTGCGAGACGACCGCCTCAGCCTCGCGGGCCTGGACATCGGCCGCGGCCACGATGTCCTCGGGAGCCTGTGCGGGGGGACGTTCGTCGCGACCGAGCTTCCAGAGCAATCGGGCGGCGCCAATAGCCGTGGCCGACGCGGCCAGGCAGGTGATCGCGACGAAGCCGATCGCAAGCTGGGGTGACGTCCGGGCCAGACGGTCGTGCATATCGCCGACCGACGTAACCAGCCAGGCCGCCGTCCCCAGCGAAAGGGTCAGGCCAATCAGTGCAAGCCAGAGGCGTTGGGTTCTTGTCATTCCGAGGGCCAGGTGATTCTGAGGCTCCGGCTCGCGTCCTGTCATTCGGTCATTCGTCGAGAATCGACCTTCCTTGGGTCGATCCGGCCGGGTGTCCGCAATTCTACCCCGAGAGTACCGGCGGTATCAAAGACCGACTCGATCGCTCCTAAGCCATTCATGTCGGCCCGGCTCCCCCTTATACTGGTGGACCTGGCCCATCATCACTTCGCCATCCTCCAGCAAAGGTGCACCATGTCCCAGGAATTCGAGAACCCAGATCCCAACTCGCCCCTACCCACGCCGTCTGGCGAAGCAAAAAAATCGGGCCCGCGTCTCAAGATCCCCGTTCCTCCAGATCTCCCCCACGACGACCCCGAGCACGGCTCTCCTCATCGCCGGCTCTCGACGATGGTCGGTGTCAATTTTCTCCTGCTGTTGGTCCTGATCCTGATGCTCGGTTGGGTCATCCTCCGCCCGGAAGGACAACCAACCCAAGAAGTGGCGACCAACGCCCCATCGGATGAATCCAAGGCACTGACATCCGAGGTCGATCGACTCAAGGAGGAGATCGCCGGTCTGACCAAGCGACTCGGCGAGATGCCCGCGCCGGTCGATCCCACGCCTCAGATTAAATCGCTCGACGACAAGGTCGCCGAACTCGGCAAGGCTCTCGCCGAGACACCCGCCCAGTTGGAAGCCCTCAGCCAGAAGGTCGAAGCGGCGGCCAAGGCCGAGGGATTCGCCCCCGCCCCCAAGGTTGACGAGATCGACAAGAAAGTGGACGAACTGACCCAGGCCGTCGACTCGCTCAAGGCCGAGATGACCGCTCGACCAGCCCCGGCCGCCGAGACGACCCAAGCCCCGGACGCCAATCCCGAGGCCTCATCCCTGGTCCGAGCGATCGAACTCTTCCAGCAGGCGAAGTATGCCGAGGCGAAGGAAGAATTCGAAAAGCTCCAGTCGAGCAACCCCGAGGACGCCCGAGTCTGGTATTTCTCGGCACTGGCCAACGGACTGGCAACGCGGAACTGGCAGGGCGAGAGCGAGAGATTGGTCAAACTTGGCGTCGAGCGAGAGAAGGCCGGTACTCCCGATAAGGCCGAGATCGACCTCGCCTTCGGCGATCTGACCGTTAACAATGGCAAGGATTGGCTCGCCTATTACCGGAAACAAGCGTCTCGCTGAGAGTCGAACCCTCGGGTTGTCCGGCCCACTCTGAAACGGCTTGTGATTATTCCGCTGAATCGAATCGATCCCATCCCGGAGGGTAGATCCATGTCGGACGAGAACCGCCGAGAATTCCTGCGCCGAGGGGCACGGGCCGTCGGAGTTGGAGGAATCGGTTATGCGTTCCCGATGATCGTCAACCGTCGAGTGTTGGGTGGGCCGGACGTCGTCCCTCCCAGCGAACGAATCCGGGTCGGATTCATCGGCGTCGGTCGTCAAGGGACCGCGAACATCAAGGCGATCCAGAAGCAGAAAGCCGCCGACGTCGTCGCAGCGTCCGACGTCGATCAGAACCACCTGGCCGCAGCCCGTAAGGTCGCCGAATCCGGTGGCCGCCCCTGTACGGGCCACGCCGATTATCGAAAGCTCCTCGACGACCAGTCGATTGATGCGGTCCTGATCAGCACGCCCGACCACTGGCACGCTCTGACGACCATCGACACCTGCGCGGCAGGCAAGGACGTCTATTGCGAGAAGCCACTGGGGTTGACCATCGCCGAGGGTAAAGCGATGGTCGAAGCGGCCAGGAAGGCGAAACGAATCGTGCAGACGGGCAGCCAGCAACGCTCCGATGCGCGGTTCCGCCTGGCCTGCGAACTGGTCCGATCAGGTCGACTGGGTAAGATCAAGTCGGTCCGGACGAGCTTGCCAAAGGTCAACTTCGACGGGCCGGCGGTGGCCGATTCGACCCCCCCGCCCGAACTCGACTACCAGACCTGGCTCGGGCCGGCTCCCGAGCGGCCTTATAACGTCAAGCACGTCCACTACTTGTTCCGGTTCTTCTGGGACTACTCGGGCGGCCAGATGACCAACTTCGGTGCCCACCACCTCGATATCGCGCAGTGGGGACTGGGTCGCGACGAGAGCGGACCGGTCTCGATCGAAGGGTCCGCCCGCTACAACAAGGATGGTTGGTTCGAGGTGCCGGAGCAGAGCGAGATCGTTTACACCTACGATGACGGCATCAAGCTCTACTGCAACCAGGGGATGGGCTCCGGCCCCAGTGTCCTGTTCGAAGGTGAAAAAGGATCGATCTCTGTTTCTCGCGGCAAGATCGAGTCGAACCCTCCCGAGATCCTGAAAGAGCCTTTGAAAACGGGAGATGTCCATCTCTACGCGAGCGAGGACCACCACAAGAACTGGTTGGACTGCATCAAGTCCCGAGAGTTGCCGATCTGCGACGTCGCGATCGGTCACCGGTCGGCGACGGTCTGCCACCTGGGCAACATCGCCGCCAGGCTAGGACGGAAGCTGAACTGGGACCCGACGACCGAGACGATCGTCGGCGACACCGAGGCGGCCGACATGCTTTCGAGAACCTATCGAGCCCCGTGGCATCTCCCGGAATCCACGGCCCGCGTCGATTCGGCCCGCCGAGGCTGATCCGCCACGGCTTCCATTCAAAATGTAAAGAGCCGGAAGCGCCCGACAATCGGGAGCTTCCGGCTCGACTAAATCGGCTCGTCGTGACCGAACGGATTTACTTACCGGGCATGTGAAGCCAGTCCCGCGACCAGTAGTCGTTGTAGGTCAGGACGACCAGGATCCCGAACCAGACGAGGGTCGCGGCACCGATCAGCCACGTCAGCTTCTCGCTCTCGCGGAAGTGCATGAAGAACAGCACGATCAGCGCCGCCTTGACTACGGCGATCCCCAGGGCGGCGATCAGGTTCAATTCGCCAAGATTCATCTTGGCGGCGACCACGGTGAGCACCAGCAAGACCATCAAAGCCACGAAGACCTTGATATAAAGCGGCCGGTGTGTGTGGTGGGCGGAGCCGGTATGTGTGCTCATTTGTGGTTAAGGTCGATCAGGTAAAGGAGTGGGAAGAGGAAAACCCAGACCAGGTCGACGAAGTGCCAATAGAGGCCCAGCGATTCGACCGTAGTCGGGTCGACCATCCGACTCCGGTAGATCATCAACGCGAGGATCCCGATGGCCACGATCCCGATGACCATGTGCAGGGCGTGCAAGCCGGTCATGGCGAAGTAAATGACGAAGAACAACTCCACCTGACCCAGTTCGCCTGCCGAGAGCTTCTCGGCTAAATGATGGGGATGGAAATTGAGGCCCGGGATCAATTGCTCTTTAAAGTCGGTGTAGTACTCGAAGGCCTTGACCCCGAGGAAGATCGAGCCGAGAACCATTGTGATGATCAGGTTGCGGATCATCGCGCTCAGGTTTCCCAGCTTGGCATGATCGACCGCCAGGGCCATCGAGAGGCTGGAGCAGAGCAGGACTCCGGTGTTGAGGAATCCCGCCTCCATGATTAATGAATTCGAGCCTTCCGCGAACGGACCGTGGTATTTCCAGCGGAACAGGATGTACGCGAGGAACATCCCGCCGAAGAACATCACCTCAGTTGCGAGGAAGGTCCACATTCCGAGCTTGGTGGATTCGTCCTGCTGCTGCCGGTCGTCGAAGTGCGACAGCAGGACGGGCTCGGCGACGTGTGCCACGGCGTTAGACACTCGGACCCTCCTGAATTTCGTACTCGTAGGGCTCTTCGTTGACGATCGGGATTGATTCGAAGTTGTGAGTCGTCGGCGGCGAGGGGAGGGTCCACTCGAGCCCGGTGGCTCTCCAGGGATTGGAACCGGCGATCGGACCGAACTTCAGCGATAGGAGCAGATAGAACAAGGGGAGGAAGTAGCCGACCGCCAGGATCGACGCCCCTGCGGATGACAGGACGTTGAACACCTGGAATTCGGCCGGGTACTCGTGATATCGCCGGGGCATCCCCAGGTAGCCCAGGACAAACTGCGGGAAGAAGGTCAGGTTGAAGCCGACGAAGACCAGGAGGGCCGACAGCTTACCCCAAATCTCGGGATACATGCGCCCGGTGATCTTGGGCCACCAGAAGTGGATACCCCCCAGGTAGGCCATCACGGTCCCACCGACCATGATGTAATGGAAGTGGGCCACGACGAAATAAGTGTCGTGAACGTGGACGTCGATGGCCAGGGTCGATAGCATCAAGCCCGTCAATCCACCGATTACGAACAGTCCGATGTAGCCCAAGGCGTAAAGCATCGGCGTATCGGCCGAGATCGAGCCCTTGTAAAGGGTCGTGGTCCAGTTGAAGACCTTGATCCCGGACGGGATGGCGATCAAGAAGCTGATGACCGAGAACACGATCCCGGCGTACATCGACTGGCCACTCACGAACATGTGGTGGCCCCAGACGAGGAAACCCAGGATGGCGATCGCCATCATCGCCACCGCCATGAAGCGGTAACCGAAGATCTTCCGCCGCGAGAAGCAAGGCACGATCTCGTTGATCACCCCGAAGCCGGGGATGATCATGATGTAAACGGCCGGGTGCGAGTAGAACCAGAACAGGTGCTGGAAGAGGATCGGGTCGCCGCCGAGAGCGGGGTCGAAGATCCCGACTCGCATCACCCGCTCCAGGGCCAGCAGGACGATCGTGATCGCCAGGACCGGCGTGCCCAGCACCATGATGATGCTGGTCGCATACTCGGCCCAGACGAACAGTGGCATCCGGAACCAGGTCATCCCCGGCGCCCGCATCTTGTGGACGGTCACGATGAAGTTGAGGCCCGTCAGGATCGACGAGAAGCCCACGATGAAGACGCCCAGGGCCGTCAGGATGACGTTGCTGTTCGAGTACATCGAGCTATAAGGCGTGTAAAACGTCCAACCCGTATCAACCCCGCCCCAGAGGATCGCGGCGATCGTGAACAGGCCGCCCGTGATGTAGACGTACCAGCTGAGGAGGTTGAGCCTCGGGAAGGCGAGGTCGCGTGCCCCGATCATGATCGGCAGGAGGAAATTCCCCAGGACCGCCGGGATCGACGGGACCATGAAGAAGAAGACCATCACGATCCCGTGCAGGGTGAACATCCGATTATAAAGGTCGGACCTCATCAGGTCGCCTTCGGGCGTCAGCAACTCCAGCCTCATCAGGGTGGCCGCAGCCCCGCCGATGAAGAAGAAGAAGGTGATCGAGATCATGTAGAGGATCCCGATCCGCTTGTGGTCCGTCGTCAATAGCCACGACCTGACCGAATGCTCGGCGGTGAGATAGTTCTTCTCGGGGTAAGTCGTCGAGACTTGCTCCCCGGCGTGAGGCTCTTGCAGGACGCTCATCGAAGGCCCTCCTTCCGCCCGATCGACTTGAGATATTCCAGGATCTGGAGCAGCTCTTCCTCCTTGAGGACCTCTTTATAAGAGGGCATCACGGGATCGAAGCCGGCCACGACCTTCGACTTGGGCAGAAGTATGGAATCTCGCATATACATATCGTCGGCTTTGACGAACTCTACGTCTTTCCCATTGGCGGCCATGATCGGAACCTGTCCGTCATAGACTCCGTCGAGCTTGGGGGCGCGGAACTTGGAGTTCTCCCCGTGGCAGCCGGTGCAATGATACTTCTCGAACAGCCGGGCCCCGCTGGAGGCCATCGAAACGCCGGCATCGCTGCTCTTGCCACCGCTCCCGTCGGGGGCTCCCTTGAGCCACTCCTCATAAGCCGCCGGTTCCATCACGACGGCCCAGCCGCCCATCCGGGAATGCTCCGTCCCGCAATACTCGGCGCAGAAGAGGTGATACCGGCCGACCTTGGATGGCTCGAACCACTCCGAGGTCAATCGTCCGGGGAGGACATCCTGCTTGATCCGGAAGGCCGGGATGAAGAAGCTGTGGATCACGTCCTGCGAGGTCATGATCAGCCGGACAGGCCGCCCCAGCGGGAGGTGGATCTCGTTGATCTCGCTACGCCCCTGGGGATGCTGGACCTTCCACATCCACTGCTTACCGATCACGTAGATGGGGGAAGCACCCTTGGGCGGATTGAACATCTCGAAGAAGACCTGAGTACCGATCGCGAAGATGAACAGGACGATCACCAGCGGGATGCCGATCCAGGCCAATTCGAGCTTGAGGTTGCTGCTGAATGCGTGGGAGCGGTCGGCCTGAGACCCCTTGCGATAGCGGATCGCCAGGAACATCACCAGGAAACCGATCACGGCCGTGAGGACGACCGCGATGGCCAGCACGGTGAAGAAAACGAGATCGACCCGCCCCGCGAGGGTGGAGCCGCGCTCCGGGAAGAGAGGTAAGTCCCACATGGTTAAAGGGTCGCCGGTCCTGGAGGGTGTTCGGGGGTCGCGGCCCTGGTCGCCCGGGCCATCCGTCGATCGCGCCGAACCATCACAACAAAGAAGGTGCCGAGGGCCAGGGCGGTGGCAACCCCGAAGACACGGATCGTGTTCATGATCGCAAACGTATACTTGCCCGTCGTCGGGTCGTATTCGTAGCAATACAGGATCAGCTTGTTAATCGGGGAACCGATCTTGCTCTCGGTCGCCTGCGCGATCGCATACTTCAGCTCCCGGGCCGGATATTCGACGCCGAAGAAGTAGCGTGAGATCCGACCGGCGGGGGTCAACAGGACGAAACCGGCGGCGTGAGCGTACTTGCCGGTCCTCGGGCTGAACTCGTACTTGAACCCAATCGCCCGGGCCAGTTGCTGGATCGATTCCTGACTACCGACGAGGGCATTCCAGCCCGACTCGGAACCGGGCCGATTGTATCGCTTCAGGTAAATCCGACGTTGAGCATCGGCCTGTTCGGGAGATTCTTTGGGGTCGATGCTAACGCTCAGGATGTCGAAATCCTTGCCCACCGAGGCATCGAGCGGGCGGAGGCTCCGGGTCAGTTCGCCGAGGACCTGCGAGCAAAGCAATGGGCAATTCTTGTAGCCCATCACCAGGAAGACGGGACGTTTGCCGAAGTAGTCGGAGAGTTGAACGTCACGACCCTCGCCATCTTTGAACGGCAATGTCAACGGAATCTGGGTATCGAGATGCTGGTCGAAGGCCACGTCCTTCAAGACGCCCCCGGGCTGGGCCCGGGCGAGGGTCCCGAAGCCGACCACGACGCAAACGGCCGCGAGGAAGGCTCGGCCCGCCTTCGACGCCGAACCCCGCCGACGGCGGGGCCGATCGGATTGGAGGGGCCGGTGATCGATGCAAGGCATCATGGAATTCGTCATCCTTCCAGTCTCAGTAGGCCGACCGATAGGCCCGCGCCTTCTCCGAATAGTGATACTCCGGCTCGATTTTGAGCGGGGCATCGCGATGAGGAAGGCCCTTCTTGGCGACGATCTGGATCGCTTCGTCGATGGAGACGAGCAGCTTACCAGTCCGCTTGTCGCGAGTGGGCTGGGCCACCTTCAGGATCCGATCCTCTTCGCTATACATTCGGAGCATGTCGGCCGTGGTATCTCGCTGGAGCGGGGGCAACGGCGAGATCGGTTCCGAGGAGCCCGGATCGCTCAAGACGGCCATCGGCAGGACGCCGGTCTTGGTGTCCTGCTTCACGTATCCGACCATGATCCGGGACATGACGATCTGGAGGACGCCACCAAAAAGCATCAATCCGATCAGGAAGTAAAGCACCGGGCGAATCGCCACATCGCGAAGCTCGTGTCCGCGAGCATCGCTCTCGGGGTCCCGGGGCGGAGGTTCGTATTCCATGTCAGTGGCCTCCCGCTTGCTTGAGGGCGGGCAGAAGTTCGGGGTCGTGGGCAACCATCAGGGGCTGACCCTTGAGGAACCAGAGGAAAGTCGCCAGCCAGATCCCGCCGATCCCGATGGGGGCGGCCAGGTCGAGCAAATTCGGACGGAGCGGAGTCATTTCCACACCGAACGAGGGGACGATCAACCAGTAGGCATCGATCAGGTGGGCGAACAAGACCAGGGCGGCAATCTTCCAAAGCGCCGAGATATTCCGCTTGAGCGGCCGGGCCAGCAGGATCAGGAACGGCACGAGGAAATGGAACAGCATCAGGAACCGGCCGATATTCTCGTAACCGCCGTGGAGCCGTCGCACATACCAGGGGATTTCCTCGGTCAAGTTCCCGGCCCAGATGATCAGGAACTGCGAGAAGGAAATGTAGGCCCAGAGCATGACGAAGGCGAGGAGAAGGTTGCCCAGGTCATTAAAGGTCTCGGGCTTATCGAGCCCCTCGACCTCTCCCCGACCCGAGATGATAGCCGCGATGCAGATCATGAACGCCATGGTCGAGACGACCTGGCCGATCATGATCAGGACCCCGTAAATCGAAGAATACCACTCTGGTTGGAGTGACATCCCCCAATCGACGAAGGCGAACGTCGTGGTTAAGAAGTAGAGGACCAGGCCGGGAGCGCTGAAACTCTGAAGTCCGTAAGCCAGGTTAGTCGAGCCGGACTTATCCTGGCGACGCGACCCGATGACCAGCACCATGGCCAGGACGATCCAGATCGCGAAATAAATCGCGGTCCGAACCGTGAAGGTGATCGGGGAAAGCCACCATTTCTTGAAGCCGGAGGCATCGAACGCCTCGTACTTGACGGGCTCACGCAGCGTCCCGGATGCCCCGGCGGGAGCGGCCTTGAAGACCTTCACGGGGGCGCTCTCGAGGTGTTCGGGAGCGGCTTCCCCAGCCTCCGGATGGTTCACCCAGGGATAGATCTTATCCAGGTCGACCAGGACGGGGACGAAGAGGAGGAGCATCAGGGGAAGAGTCATGGCCCCGGCTTCCAGAGGGCGACGGAGC
The DNA here is from genome assembly GCF_051175385.1 of Tundrisphaera lichenicola. GTDB lineage: Bacteria > Planctomycetota > Planctomycetia > Isosphaerales > Isosphaeraceae > Tundrisphaera > Tundrisphaera lichenicola. The sequence continues at coordinate 5,645,914 of NZ_CP195106.1, forward strand.
AGGAAGCCCCAGGCCCCTCCGAGTTGCCGATGGAGCATCAGCAGGGCCAGGGATCCGAGCGAGATCCCCATCCAGAAGACGAAGGAGTAGAGATAAGCCCGGTCGAATTGCTCGCGATTGAAGAACGCGCCGAGCAAGGTCAGGGCGACGCCAACGACGCCGACCACGAGGGCTCGAGATCGAAGTCGATCGACCAGTGGCAGGAGAGATCCGTTGGGGTTCATTTCGTGACCTCGGCCAGTCGCCGGCTCTCGTCGGGGTTAGTTGACCTGTCGGCCTCGGCCAGGGCTTTCTGCTGGGCCGGGGTGAGGTCTTCGGGACTGGCATCCTGACTGTACTGGAGCGTCCGGATATAGGCGGCGATGGCCCATCGATGCTTCACCGGGACGCGCGACCCGTACGAGTACATCGCACCGTAGCCATTGGTGATCACGTCGAAGAAGTGGCCGACCGGGATCTTCCGGAGATATTCCGCGTGGAACGAGGGAGGCGGGGAGAAGCCCCGACGGACTACCATCCCGCGACCGTCGCCGAGTCCCCCATGGCAAGGGGTGCAATATACCTGGTAACGCTCGCGGCCCAGTTCGATCAGGTCTCGGTCGACCGCCATCGGGAAGACTTCGGTATCTTTCCCCTCGGCGGTCTTGCCGAGGTAATAAACCGAGTCGAGATGGAGTTCATCGCGAGCCACGGTCCCCGCAACGGCAGGCCGCTGGGAAGTCCCATCGGAGAAGAACGTCGTAGGATCGTTCGCCTCATATTTGGGTTGATCGTACATATCCTTGCGGCACCCCGCCTGAAGGATCAGGCAGCAGGCCGCGAGCCAGCCCGCGAGCCGACGAGAGGTCGTCAGGCGAGGGGCGTCAGACTTGGTGTCATTCCCGATCCGCATCCGGAACCTTTCAGAACGGGACTTCGGAGATGGACGTCGGCTCCAGGCCTTCCAGGAACCGCGAGGTTTGGTCGTGATCGAACTTCGGATCGTCTGCCTGGATGCAGAGGAAAAAGCGATCCTGCGATGCCTTGGCGAATTCGGGGACGTTGAATAGCGGGTTGTACGGGCGGGGCAGGCCGTTCAAGAAGAGCATCCCGAAGACCGCCGTGGCCGCCGCGAAGAGGACGGTCAGTTCGAACGTGACCGGCATGAATGACGGCCAGGTATCGATCGTGTTCGGCTTGCCGGCGATGTTGATCGGGTAGTGGATGGTCGACCCGAACATCTGCATGCCAAACCCGTTGATCGCCCCGAAGACGCCCCCCCCGAAGATCAGCCAGGGGAGGATCGTCTTCGCGCCGATGGCCTCGGCGACGCCGTGGACCGGGAATGGAGAGTAGGCGTCGACCTTCTTGTAGCCCGCCTCCGAGACCTTCCTGGCCGCCTCGAGCAGGGCTTCCGGAGTCAGGAATTCCACGAGCAGGCCGTAAATCCCGACTTCTATCTCTTCATGAGCGTGAGTGGTCATGCTGGATGGCCCTCGAGGACGGGTGCGTGTTCTTCCTGGCCGGGGTGACCGCCCTTGACGTGGGCCAGTTCCTTCATCTCCGAGACGGCGATCGCCGGGAGGACCCGGACGAAGAGGAAGATCAGCGTAAAGAACAGGCCGATCGTCCCGAGATAGGTCGCCCAGTCCCAGACCGTTGGGTAATACATCCCCCAGGCACCGGGGACGAAGTCGCGGTGGAGGCTCATCACGACGATGACGAACCGCTCCAGCCACATCCCCACGTTCACGAACATGGCGACGATCCAGAGCCAGATCAGGTTCAGCCGGAAGGGGCGGACCCAGAGCGTCAGCGGGACCGCACAATTGCAGATCAGCAGAGCGAAGTAGAAGACCGCGTAAGGCCCGGCCAGCCGGTTGAGCATCAAGAATCCTTCATAGTTGCTTCCACTATAGAAGGCCATGAAGAATTCCATGAAATATCCGTAGGTGACCAGCATCCCGGTCGCGAGCATGACCTTGGCCATGTTGTCGATGTGACGCATCGTGATCAAGTCCTGGAAGCCGTAGAACTTCCGGAGCGGGATCATCAAGGTCAGCACCATCGCGAAGCCGGCGTAGATCGCCCCCGCCACGAAGTACGGCGGGAAGATCGTCGAGTGCCATCCGGGGATGATCCCGATGGTGAAGTCGAAGCTCACGATGGTGTGCACCGAGACCACCAGCGGAGTCGAGAGGCCCGCCAGAATGAGATAAGCCGTCTGGTAGCGCTTCCAGTGCCAGGCCGAGCCGGTCCAGCCCATCGCCCCTGCCCCGTAGATCATCCGCGCCAGCTTGTTCTTGGCCCGGTCGCGGAAGGTAGCCAGGTCGGGGATCAGGCCCACGAACCAGAAGAGAGCCGAGACGGCCGCGTAAGTCGAGACCGCGAACACATCCCAGACCAGCGGGCTCCGGAACTGGGGCCAGAGGGCCATCGTGTTCGGGTAAGGCCCCATCCAGTAGAAGCACCAGGGACGCCCCATGTGAAGCAGCGGGAACATCCCGGCGCAGGCCACCGCAAACAGTGTCATCGCCTCGGCGAACCGATTGATCGAGGTCCGCCAGTCCTGCTTCATGAGCAGTAGAATGGCCGAGATCAGGGTGCCGGCGTGGCCGATGCCGATCCACCAAACGAAGTTGATGATCGCGAAGCCCCACATGATGGGCCTCGTGATCCCCCAGACTCCCGTCCCGTAGAACAGCAGGTAGGCCACGGCGATGAACAAGACGTTGACGAGAGAGAATCCGATCGCCGCGCCGACCATCCATCCCTTGGTGTAGGGACGTTTCAGGACGGCGTCGGAAATCGTGTCATTGACCGTGGTGATGGTCTGGCCCGGACCGAGGACCGGGAACTCGCGATCCTCGACCGACACCTGATTCATGTCCTTCGGCGGCATCGGGTCAAGCCTCGAGGAGTTCGGGGTTGGGGTTGCGTACCTTGCCGAGGTACGTCGTCCGGGGCCGCGTGTTCAACTCGCCGAGCATCGCGTAGTCCCGCTCGCTGGACTTGATCTGAGAAACCTTGGAGGTCTTGTCGTTCAAGTCGCCGAAGTGGATCGCCCGCGCCGGGCAGGCCGACTGGCAGGCCGTGACCACCTCGCCATCCTTGATCTTCCGGCCCTCTTCCTTGGCATTGATCCGCGCCCCGCTGATCCGCTGGATGCAGTAGGTGCACTTCTCCATCACGCCGCGTGACCGGATGGTCACGTCGGGATTGTTCAGGAGCTTCAGGCTGGGGGTGACGAGGTCGGAATACTCGAGGAAGTTGAAGTGCCTAACCTTGTAAGGGCAGTTATTGCCGCAGTACCGGGTCCCGACGCAACGGTTGTAGACCATCACGTTGAGCCCTTCGGCATCGTGCACGGTCGCCGCGACGGGACAGACCAACTCGCACGGGGCGTTCTCGCAGTGCATGCAGGTCCGCGGCTGGAAATAGGCGTCGGGAGATTCGGGAGCACCGGCAAAGTAGTTGTCGATCTCCATCCACTGCATGCTCCGGCCGATCGCCACCTCCTCCTTGCCGATCACCGCGATATTGTTCTCGGCCTGGCAGGCGACGACGCAGGCGTTGCAGCCGGTGCACGAGTTCAGGTCGATCGCCATCCCCCAGCGATAGTGATCGTCGTACTCCGGTTCGTAGTTGCCGGCGAGGGATTCCTCGGAATGCTCCCGCTCCTCATTCACGAAGCCGGGATTCGCGAGGAAGTCGGAAAGGTTCGCCACCCGGACGTGATCGCGCCCTTCGAGCGATCGGGTCATCTGGGTGCTGACCAGTTTGTAGGAGGCGGAGGTCAGCGTGACCGAGGCCCCCGGCCCGCCCGATGGGGCATCCGAGGTCCGAATGACGTTGGCGTTGAAACCAGGCCCGGTCCCCACCCGACCGGCGCGTGTCCGGCCGTAGCCCAGGTGGACCACGACCGTGCCCTCGGCCTGGCCGGGGACGATCCAGATCGGGATTTCGAGAGTCCGCCCCTTGTACTTGATCCGAGCCATCCGCCCGTTGCTGCCGACCAGCTTCTCCGCCGGGGCGTCGGCGGCGAGTCCGAGGAGCTTCGCGGCGGTTCCCGTCCCGACCAGGGCCGCATTGTCCCAGGTCAGCTTGGTGATCGGCCGGGGTAGTTCCTGGAGCCAGCCATTGTTGGCATAGCGGCCATCCCGTACGTTCGGATCGGGGCGGAAGAGGACTTCGAGTTCCGATTCCTCCGAACTCGGCCTGGTCCCGAACGCCCCGATCTCCTGGACCTTGAGCGTTTTCGCGGCGGCGGCGGTTCCTTCGACCACTCCACGATTCAGGGCGGTCCGCCAATCAACGTCGAAGTTCGAGTCGGGCTTCGCCCGACCCCGCCAGTACTCCATCACCACCCGGAGGGGTGATTTGTCGTATTCGTTAATCAGGACCGCGAGGACCTCATGGGCCGTCTTTCCATCGTAGAGCGGCGCGATCAGGGGCTGGACGATCGAAGCGGTCCCATCGAAAGACCGAGCATCGCCCCATGATTCGAGGAAGTGGGCCGCGGGAATATGCCAATCGCAACGTTGAGAGGTCTCATCGTCATAGAGGCCGAGATGGCCCGAGAATGCGACCTTCTTCAGGGCCCCGGCGAAATCGAGATCGGCGGGGGAGGAGTAAGCCGGATTCCCGCCGAGAATCAGGAGGGTCTCGACCTTGCCGGCATTCATGTCCGCGACGAGCTCGCGGAGCGAGTCGGCATGGCTGACCGGGTCGACCTCGATCGGATCGATGAAGTGGACGGTCCCTTCGGACCCGATCGCACCGACCGCCTGGTTGATCGCCAGGCCCAATGCGTGAACATACGCTGGTTGCGACTCGCCGACGAGGACCAGGGCTTTCCCGGAGTGGGCCTTGAGATCACGCCCCACCGCCGCGGCGAACTTGGCCTGCGCCTCGGTCAGGCCATTCCCCTCGGGGGCACCTTCCACCCCGGCCGCCTTGGCGATCGCCAGGGCCAGCTCGACGATCAATCCGGGTCGGATCGGCAAGCGATGATCGGCCGAGGCACCGGTGTTGGTGAAGGCCCCTTCGGCGACGTAGAGCCGATTCATGGAGCCTTGCTTGGGCTCGCGCTTGGCCGCAAAGGCCCGCTCGTCCGAGGTCCGACCGGGGGCGCCGCAGGCCAGGAAGTCGGCGTCCAGCGAGAGGATCACGTCGGCTCGGTCGAAGTGATAGACCGGATCGGCGACCTCGCCGAAGGCCAGCTTCGACCCCGCATGGGCATTGTCGGCGTTGACCGACTCGTACCGATGCCATTTCGCCTCGGGGAAGGCGGCGAGGACCTGCTTGATCTGACCGGCCAGGCTCGGCGAGCCGACGGCTTCGGTCAGGATCCGCAAGCCCGCCCCTTTGGTACCCTTGAGCCGGGTCGTCTCGCGGCCGATCGCGCCCAGGAAGTCATCCCAGGTGCCGACCTGCCCCTCGTGGAGGACAACCTTGGATCGGTCGGGATCGTAGAGATTCAGTGTCTCGGCCTGGGCGAAGAGATCCGTCGACCCCAGGCTGGCGGGATGGTCGGGATTCCCCTCGATCTTGGTCGGGCGCCCCGAATGACTCTCGACGACGAGCCCGGTGCCCAGGCCACTCGAGGTCATCGAGGTGGCGAAAAACTGCGGGCGGCCCGGGACGACCTGCTCGGGCGACTTGGCCCAGGAGACGATCTTCTCGGGAGTCCGGATCGCGCAACCCGAGACCCCGGCCAGGGCCAGCGAGGCACCCATCACCTTCAGGAAGGTCCGGCGACTCTCGGGATTGGCCAGTTCGGTGGCGTTCTCGGGGAACTCGCGGTGGAGGAAATGCTGGAACCGTTCGGTCCCGGCCAGTTCCTCGAGGCTCCGCCAGTACTCCGCGCCGGACTTCGCCTTGGCGAGCTCGGCGCGGATTTCCACCAAGTCGTCGCCGGGATTTTCTCTTGGCGTTCTCATCGGTGGCAAATCGAGCAGTTATCGAGCCGCCCGACCTCAATTCCATAGTCTTTGACGAGTTTCGAACCCAGTTCCGCCCGGTCCTTGACGTGATGCTCGTCGAGGACCTCCTTGCTGGCCACCCAATCCATCAGGAACACCGACTCCTTGGGCCGAATGTTCGCGGCGGGGTTGCGGTGGCAGTCCAGGCACCACTCCATGGTCAGCGGCTTCTCCTTCCAGGCCAGCGGCATCTGATCGACCCGCCCGTGGCACTCGGTGCAACCCATCCCCTTCTGGACATGGATCCCATGGTTGAAGTAGACGAAGTCCGGGAGCTGATGCACCTTGTTCCACTGGATTGGCACTTGTTCCCGAAGGCTGGCCCGAACCGGCTCGAGCATCGGGGCGTTCTTCCAGATCTGAGAGTGGCAGCTCATGCAGGTATACGTCGGGGGCATCCCGGCGCTGGCCGAGACCTCGACCGAAGTATGACAGTAACGGCAGTCGATGCCCAGGCCCCGAGAATGATGCTCGTGGCTGAACTTGACCGGCTGCTCTCGGACGACTTTCACCAGGGTCTCGTTGGGCGACTTGTTCACGAGGTAGGCCAGGGCCGGGACGGCCCCTCCCACCATCACGGCCAAGACGATCGAGAGCCGCGAAATCGTGTTAATGCTCCGATGGAAGACCTGGGCCATCAGGGTCCTTATCCTTCCTACCCGCGACCGACGGCGGGAACATCCCCGCCCCTCTCGGCTCGATTCGAGTCTGACATGAACGTAGTCGGGCGGAGGTATCCGGGCGACCTCGAAAGGTCATGCCTCGTCGATGTGTCGGGCACAAGCGATGCGGAAAGCAAATCCGATGCCCGCCCCGAAATGCCCGACCCGACCATCGAACGGCTCATACCAATGGGGGTCGAGCCCTCCCGGCCGTTGGACAAGGCGAGAGCCTAACGCATGACCGACCGCGACCACAATAGGGCAGCACCCTCGCGGGCCCGGCTTTCGTAAACTCCTCGCAATTGTGAGCTACAGGCCGAGAACAACCCTCTCAAAAGCATCTGAGCGAATCGAGGCTGAACCGTCCGCGAATAGTCGGAGGTCACAATCCCACATGGGCCAGGATGGCGGGTTTGCCCGAGCTCGCCTGTGCCGGAAAATTCTTGGTTTCGGGAGACGCATTCTCGGGTTTGATAATTCCGCGATGTCGTAGACTCTTTCCAAGGAACTGGTCGGTCGCGTTGTCGAGGTCGCTCGATTCGGGTTCCAAATTCTGCTTCCGATTAGGCCTTGCTTAGCTTGGACGGGTCTGGCAACCTCGACGAGCCAGAGGCGATGAAGGCCCAGAGGCGAGTCGAGTTATGATCCGAGCATCTCGATCGGTGAGTTCTCCGAAGTTCGGAGTTGCCCTGATTGCAACCCTCGCCGGGGCCGGGACCATCCTGGCCGCGATGGCGACTCCGGGTTCTGCGCGACCCGAGGAGAAAACCGCTCGGTCGATCCCCTGGAAGTTGGTGGGCAACTTCTCGTGTGCCGCACGGGGGTGCCACGGCGCGGTCGGGCCGACCGATCCAGCTCACGGCGACGTGTTTATCAAGAACGGATCTTCGACCACCTGGCGTTATTTCGACCCGCATGCGAAGGCCTATGACGTCCTCAAGTCGGAGCGATCGCTGGCGATGGCCCGTGCGCTCAAGGACACACTGGGGGGAGCGAAACCTCACGAGTCGAAGCGATGCCTGGTCTGTCACGCGACGGTCGACCCGATCGTCGAGGATTTCCGGCAGTTCGACCTCGCCGACGGGGTCTCCTGCGAGGCCTGCCACGGTCCGGCCGGCGACTGGCAGGAGGCCCACCTTTCCCCCTCCTGGAGGGCCGATTTGAAGGCTCGGGCCGAGGCCGGGATGACCGACCTCGCCGGGGCGAAGGATCGGGCCAGGACCTGCACGGGCTGCCATGTCGGCGAGAGGTCTGAGGGTCTCGACGTCAACCATGATCTGATCGCCGCCGGTCACCCTCGACTCAACTTCGAGTACTCCGCTTACCTCGAAAACTATCCGAAACATTGGCGAGAGAAGGCGGGCACCGACCAGAAATTGGCGAGCGACTGGGCAGTCGGCCAGGCCGTCATGACCAGGGCGGGCTTGCAACTCCTGGCCGAGAGGGCCGAGTCGGCCGCCAGTGGCAGAGCGGAGGGAGTGGCGGGGGTCGCGCCGTGGCCAGAGTTTACAGAGACCGAATGCTTCTCGTGCCATCACAGCCTGACCCGTGAAAGCTGGCTCCCCGATCGGGGTAGCCTGTCAGTCTCCCCCCCGGGGCGACTCCCCTGGGCGACCTGGACTTTCGCGATGCTCCCGGAGCTATCGAAGGTCAAGCCGGGATGGAAAGTGGACCTGGCGACCGCCCCCTGGTCCGAGTTGAAGCAGGAGATGACACGCGGGGAGCCCGATGCCTCGAAGGTGGCCGAGCTCGCCCGCAAGGCAATCGGGGTGATGGATGGCTGGATCGAGTCTCCCGAAACGAAATCACTGACCTCAGAGGAACTGGCGGGCCTGTTGAAGGACTGGACCGAAAACAAGGCGACTTCCCCAGAATCGTGGGATCAGTTAGCCCAGAAGACCCTGGCGATCTCCGCGATCGCCCGTGCCGGTCTGGCCCAGGGTGTGGACCCGTCGATCTTAAAAATGGCCGAGACCATCGTCCGGGCGAATCTGGAGAAGCTAGGGTTTCCTCGCGGCTTCGACAGTCCCCTGGGTGGTCGACCCGTCGAAGCCCCCTAGGGACCGCCAGATCCCTCGACTGCGGAGAGTCGGATCGGTCGATGTGTCCGGACTTTCGCAGCCCGGTACCGCGATCGCGGTCGACTGATTCGGATCAAATCTCATCGGAGTGGGGTCAGGGAACGTTCCCCGACCTGGATCGATATCGCTGCGACCAAGGAGCTAGAACGGTGCAACTCGGGATGATCGGCCTGGGTCGGATGGGCGGGAACATGGTCCGGCGTTTGATGAAAGCCGGGCACGAATGCGTGGTGTTCGACCACAGCCAGGAGGCCGTCAAGACGCTGGCCGGAGAGGGGGCCATCGGGGCGACTTCGCTGTCCGACTTCGCCGCCAAGTTGACCGGCCCCAAGGCCGCCTGGGTGATGGTCCCGGCCGGTGGGCCTACCGAAACCACCGTCGAGGAACTCGCCAAGCTGTTCGGCCCCGGCGACATCATCATTGATGGTGGAAATTCATTCTACAAGGACGACGTCCGTCGAGCGGCCTCGATCCAGCCCAAGGGGATCCATTATGTCGACGTGGGGACCAGCGGCGGCGTCTGGGGGATCGAGCGCGGCTACTGCATGATGATCGGCGGGCCGGCCGAGGCCATCAAGCACCTCGATCCGATCTTCAAGACGCTAGCCCCGGGCAAGGGGGATGTCGAAGTCACCCCGGGTCGCGGCAACAAGCCGGGGACCGCCGAGGATGGCTATCTCCACTGCGGCCCGTCGGGTGCCGGTCACTTCGTGAAGATGGTCCACAACGGCATCGAATACGGCTTGATGCAGGCCTATGCCGAAGGATTCGACATCTTCCGGAACGCCAGCTCCAAGGAACTGCCCGAAGGCCATCGATACGAGCTGGATCTCGCCGAGATCGCCGAGGTCTGGCGCCGGGGGAGCGTCGTCGGTTCCTGGCTCCTCGACCTGACCGCGATGGCCCTGATCGAGAACCCTTCCCTCTCCGAATACACCGGATTCGTCCAGGATTCGGGCGAGGGTCGATGGACGGTCCAGGCCGCCATCGAGGAGGCCGTCCCCGCGGACGTCCTGACCTCGGCCCTCTACACGAGGTTCCGCTCCCGGCAGGAGCACACCTTCGCCGAGAAGGTCCTCTCGGCCATGCGTCACAAGTTCGGCGGGCACGTGGAGCGAGCCTCGGGCGGCTGATCGGGCCGTCCAGGAGAAGAGGACGATCTCGCGATCTCGGATTGCAGTTTTCCGGCCAGAACGCGACAAACCGGTATGCTAGGTGCGGTGTACCTTCACGGCTCGTCGCCTTGAGTTCGGAATTCTCGAATCCGCGATCGCGGCTCGTCCGCCCTGGATCGACCGGAGACCACTTCCCATGCCACCCGAAGAATCGATCAACCCGCTGACACTCGGCACATCCCATTCGCTCTTGCCGCGTCCCTGCGTGCTGGTGATCTTCGGGGCCGCGGGCGACCTCGCCTGGCGCAAGCTCATGCCGGCCGTTTATAATCTGAACGTCGACGGCCTCTTGCCGGCACATTTCGCCGTGGTTGGTTTCGGGATCGGTTCCGAAGGTGATCCCGAAGAGTGGTTTCGACGGAGGGCCCGCGACGGGATCGCGGCGTTCTCTCGACAACCGCTCGACGAGGGACACTGGGCCGACCTTGCCCGCTCCCTTTCGTATATCGAGGGTCGATTCGACGACGTCGAGGCCTACGCCCTGCTCAAGGCGAAGCTCGATGAGATCGACCAGAAATTCGGGATCCCAGGCGCCCGGATCTTCTACCTCTCCATCCCCCCGACGATGGTCGAGGTCAGCGTCGATCGGCTCAAGTCGGCCGGGATGGTCCAGCCGGCCGAGGAGACCACCGCCTTCACCCGCGTGATCGTCGAGAAGCCAATCGGTCGCGATCTCGAGAGTGCCAAGGAGGTCAATGCGGCCGTCGCGCACGCCTTCGAAGAGGAGCAGACCTACCGGATCGACCACTACCTCGGCAAGGAGACCGTGCAGAATCTGATGGTCCTCCGGTTCGCCAATAGCATCTTCGAGCCGCTCTGGAATCAGAAATATATCGATCACGTCCAGATCACCGTGGCCGAGGAGGAAGGACTCTCCCACTACGATCATCAGACCGGAGAGTTGAAGGCGAGCCGGATCGGTTATTTCGAGGGGATCGGTAATCTTCGCGACATGGTGCAAAACCACTTGCTCCAGGTCCTCTGCATGACCGCGATGGAACCTCCCTGGTCGCTCGCCCCGAATGTGGTCCGCGACGCCAAGTCGGTCGCGCTCCGGTGCCTCCGGCCGATGACCGATGCCGACGTGGAATCGTCGGTCGTCCGGGGCCAGTACATCCGCGGCGAGATCGGGGGACGCGAGGTCCCCGACTACGCTCGAGAAGTCACCGACTTCTACCAGAAGCGGAACCAGCCGATCCCGAATCCGATCACGACCGAGACGTTCGTGGCCATGCGGGTCTACATCGACAACTGGCGATGGGCGGGAGTTCCCTTCTATCTCCGAACCGGGAAGCGAATGCCCAAGCGTTCCAGCGAGGTGGCCATCCAGTTCCGGGACGTGCCGAACATCCTCTTTAACCAGCACCCCGACGTCCCCATCGAACCGACCATCCTCTCGATGCGGATCCAGCCCGAAGAAGGGGTCTCGCTCCGGATCTCCTCCAAGCTCCCCGGGCCGAAGTTCCGGATCTATCCGGTGAAGATGGATTTCAATTACGGCACGAGCTTCGGCGGCTCGACGCCCGAGGCTTACGAACGACTGATCCTCGACGTCATGGCGGGCGATGCCACGCTCTTCATGCGACGAGACGCGGTGGAGGCGGCCTGGGAGTTCGTCATGCCGATCCTCGATCACTGGGAGCGGAGTCACATCCGGTTCATCCCGCAATATCGGGCGGGGACCTGGGGACCGCCCGAGGCGGACCGACTGATCGAGGCCGACGGGCGGGAATGGAGGACCCTCTGATGACCGACATGGGCACCACCCAGATCGTCCCGTCGGAGGCCGACGACCAGCACCTGCCTCTCGGCCGAGTCGATGCCGAGCTCGATCGTCGGCTCGAAATCGCCCAGTCCCGATCCACGATCCCGCTCCGTCGGGTCCGGATGTCAAACCTGATCATCTATTGCAGTCATCCCGATCAGGGCTGCCAGATCGAGGGCCTGATCCCCGAAATCATCGCGATCCATCCGGCTCGCGTGCTCCTTCTGGTCGTGGACAGCACGGCACCCCGGGGAGATGTGACCGCGTCGGTCCAGGTCCGTCAGGTCGACAATGACCCCCGACTGGTCTCCGAACAGGTGACCCTGAAGGCCGGAGTTTCGGACATCGACGCCCTGCCCTTCGCCGTCCGAAGTCTCCTGATCGGCGACTTGCCGACGAACCTCTGGTGGGCCTGCCCGACCCCGCCACCCGTGGCCGGGCCAATCCTTGAAGGGCTGGCCGAATCGGCCGAGCAATTGATCTTCGACAGCCTGGGCTGGTCCGAGCCGACTCGCGGCGTCGCCCAGACCTCGTCGTGGCTCGACCGATTCGAACGAGGCCCGGAAACCGGACGGTGGCGGATCGCGTCGGACCTGGCCTGGCGAAGGCTCAAATCCTGGCGAAGGCTCCTCTCTCAAGGGCTCGACCCCGCCACCGCCCCCGACGTGCTCTCCAACATCACCGACATCCTCATCGAGCACGGGCCACACGCCGTCACCCAGGCCTGGGGGCTGGCCGGCTGGCTGGCATCGCGGCTGAACTGGACCTTCCAGGCCGGGAAGATCCACGAGGACGTCGAGATTGCCTTCCGATTCGAGGCCCCACATGGTCCGGTCAAACTTCGGATTGATCGGCTCCCCGAGGGGACGCCGGAGATCGCCCGGATCCGGGTCACCAGCGGCCCGAGCGATCGTCCGACGATCCTCGATTTCGTCACCGAGCCCGACGGCCGCCTCTCGGTCGTGACGATCGGTGGTGCGGAGATCCCGAGGACGGTCTCGTCCTCGACCCCGGGGATTGCGGCATTGATCGCCCGGCAGCTGACCGACCGAGAACCCGACAAGGTGTTCCGTGAAAGTATGCAAGTGGCCCAGCAACTCGCCCGTCGCGTCGCGGGTTGAGCGAGGGTCGAACGTGATTCGGACGACGCAGGCATGATAAGGGCGGCTATCGCGTCGAGGCGATTGGTCCCTTTCTCGAAGGAGAGATTTCGATGATCCTGGCCGGCGACATCGGCGGTACGAAGACGGTCCTCGCGTTATTCGAGCCCGATGGGGAAGAACTCCGGGTGGTCCGCGAGGCAACCTATCCGAGCCGTGAGCATGCGACCTTCGAGGAAATCCTGGGCGAGTTCGCCAGCTCGGGGCCAGGTCCGAAGGTCGAAGCGGCCTGCTTCGGGGTCGCCGGTGCCGTCATGGATGGGCACGTCTCGACGACCAATCTCCCCTGGACGCTCGACGAGGAAGCCCTGGCCGAAAGCCTCAAGGTCGGGAAGGCCACTCTCCTGAACGACCTGGAGGCGGCGGCCTACGGCACCCTTCACCTCAGCCTCGAAGAGAAGCACGTCCTGAACCCCGGGACCTCCCGGAGGAAGCGGGGAAACATCGCCGTGATCGCCGCCGGGACCGGCCTGGGAGAGGCCATCCTCTTCTTTGATGGCCAGAAGTATCAGCCGATCGCCTCCGAAGGGGGCCACTCGGACTTCGCCCCTCAGTCCGACCTCGAGATCGACCTGCACAAATACCTCCGCCAGAAGTTCGGCGGACACGTCAGCTACGAACGAGTCCTCTCCGGACCCGGCTTCTTCAATGTCTACTCCTTTTTTCGAGACACCGGACACGCCCCCGAGCCCGATTGGCTCGCCGACGAGATCCGGGGAGGCGACCCCAGCGCGGCGGTCGCCAAGGCCGGCCTGGCGGGCACCGACCAGAATTGCGTGGCAACCCTCGACCTCTTCTCCACGATCTACGGGGCCGAGGCAGGCAATCTCGCCCTCAAGGCCTTGGCCGTCGGCGGGGTCTTCGTCGCCGGAGGGATCGCCCCCAAGCTACTCCCCGCCCTGACGAGGAACGATGCCTTCCTCAAGGGGTTCTTCGCCAAGGGACGATTCGGATCGCTGATGAAGAATCTTCACGTAAGTGTCGCCCTCAACCCCAGGGCCCCGCTGATCGGCGCGGGGTATTATGCACTTCAGCACTGAGCTGGCCTGGCGCTATCCGAACCCGTTCTCGACGATCCGTCCAAGAAAAGCAGGATAGCCAGGCCCTCGTTTCGCTGATAGTGATGGAGCGGTCTTGAGTTTTCCCAAAACCCGCCTCGCCCAATCCGAAGCCTTTGGGATCGTTTTCCCGACGTCGTTCGGTTGGGTTCGTTTTTCCCGGGCAAGGTCGCACGTCTCCGAAAGCATCGCCCTGACCTGAGATCCCAGATTGGGTTCGTTTTTTCCAGTACTTCGCCCACCCGACGGCCTCGATGAGCCGGACCAGCCCAGGAACGATCATGAAGAAGCCGATGGCGAACTCCGTGGAGCTTCAGAGACTCTCCGAGATCTCGGACGGCCATACCGGCTGGCGGAGATGGGGAACCTATGTCGCCGACCGAGCCTGGGGAACGGTAAGGGAAGATTACAGTGTTGACGGTGACGCCTGGGCCTACTTCACCCACGAGCAAGCCCGGAGCAAGGCTTATCGCTGGGGCGAGGATGGAATCGCGGGGCTTTGCGACCGTTATCAGCTCATCGTCTTCGCCTTCGCCTTCTGGAACGAACGCGATCGGATCTTGAAGGAACGCCTGTTTGGCCTCTCCAACCCCGAAGGAAATCACGGCGAAGACGTCAAGGAATACTACTTCTATCTGGACGCGACTCCGACCCATTCCTACTCGCGTTTCCTGTACAAATACCCCCAACGAGAGTTCCCCTATCAGGATCTGATCGACGAGAACGCCAGGAGAGGGACCGACCAACCCGAGTACGAGTTGCTCGACACGGGGATCTTCGACGAGGATCGCTACTTCGACATCGAGATCGAATATGGCAAGGTGATGACCGATGACATCGTCATCAGGATCACGGCCACCAACCGAGGGCCGGATCCGGCTCCGCTTCACATCCTGCCCCACCTCTGGTTCCGGAATACCTGGGGCTGGGGCGAGAAGCCCGGGAAGTCGGCCAAGATTTACCTGGGCGAGTCGAAGCCGACTTATGTGAGCCTGGTCACCGACGACTCGATGATCGAGACCCTATCCAATGTCCCGCTGAGCTACCAGATCGGCTCGCGGAACCTCTACGGTCCGAGCGGCGGCCGAGTCATGTTCACGGAGAATGAAACCAACCAGGAACAGCTTTACGGGGTCCCCAATCACGGCCCGCACGTCAAGGATGCCTTCCACCGGCACATCATCCACGGCGAGAAGTGCCTGAAATCCGAGAGCTACGGGTCGAAGTCGGCCATTCAATATCGGTTCGACGGGATCCCCCCCGGCGAGTCGGTCACCCTTCGCTTTCGGCTGACCGACACCTGCATCCTCGGAGATCCCCTGGCTGAGGTCGACTCGATCCTCGCCCAACGGAAGATCGAGGCGGACGAATATTACGACACGATCCACCCCCCCGATGCGAGCGACGACGATAAGCTGATCCAGCGTCAGGCGCTGGCGGGCCTCATCTGGACCAAGCAAGCCTACCTTTACGACGTCGACGTCTGGCTCAAGGGGGACAACCCCGACTGGCCGCCGCCGGTCGAACGTCAACACATCCGCAACGACCACTGGAAGCACATCAACTCGATGAGGGTGATGACGGTCTGCGACAAGTGGGAATATCCCTGGTTCGCGGCCTGGGATCTCGCCTTCCAGTGCGTCCCGTTCGCGCTGGTCGACCCCGACTTCGCCAAGCATTCGCTCTGGGTCCTGCTCTTCGAGCAGTTCCAGCACCCCAACGGTCAGATCCCGGCTTATGAATGGGAGTTCTCCGACCTCAATCCGCCGGTCCACGCCTGGGCGGTCTGGCGGGTCTACAACATGGATCGCCTGGCCTCGGGGAAAGCGGACCGGGACTGGCTGGAACGCTGCTTCCACAAGCTCCTGATGAACTTCGCCTGGTGGATCAACAAGGTCGATCGCGAGGGGAACAACGTCTTCGAAGGCGGGTTCCTCGGGCTCGACAACATCACCGTGGTCGATCGTTCGAGGCGTTGCGAAGATGGGTCGACGATCGAGCAGTCCGACGCCACCGGTTGGATGGGGATGTTCTGCCTGAACCTGATGAGGATCGCCCTGGAACTGGCCAAGGAGAACTCGACCTACGAGGCGCTGGCGACCAAGTTCTTCCAGCATTACACCTATGTCGCTGCGGCCATGAAGCACATGGGTAACAAGGATTATTCGCTCTGGGACGAGGAAGACGGCTTCTTCTACGACGTCCTGCGCTACCCCGACGGCCGCTATCACAAGCTCCGGGTCCGTTCGCTGGTGGGCCTGATCCCCCTCTTCGCGGTCGAGCGTCTCGAAGAGGAATGGATGAAGCCCTTCAGCGTCTTCTCCAGCAATTTCCACTGGTTCCTGAAACATCGGCCCGAGCAGGTCAAGGGCGTGGTCCACACCGTTGAGCACGAGGGGGGACTCACCCACGCGCTGACCATCCTGGACAAGAATCAGATCCGACGGATCCTCAATCGGGTGATGGACCCGACCGAATTCCTCTCCGATTACGGGGTCCGGAGCCTCTCGAAGGCCCACAAGGAACACCCCTTCTACTTCGACGGCCAGTATGTGGGATACGAGCCGACCGAAGCCCTCGTGCGGATCAAGGGGGGGAACTCCAACTGGAGAGGACCGCTCTGGTTCCCGACGAGCTTCCTGCTGATCGAATCGCTCCGAAAGCTCGGCAAGGCCTTCGGCAACGATGTGGGCGACTCCGACAATCCGGGGGTCCCGTTCAACTCGATGGCCCGCGAGATCGCCCAGCGGATGATCTCTACCTTCCGCCAGGATGAGCGGGGTCGCCGGCCCGTCTTCACCGACTCCTCGCGGTTCCAGGACGATCCGCACTGGCGCAACAATCTGCTCTTCTATGAGTATTTCAATGGGGATAGCGGAGCCGGCCTGGGTGCCTCGCACCAGACCGGATGGACCGCGTTGATCGCCAGTCTGATCGACGAATGGACCGTTTGAGCCAAAATCGCCGGGAAAAGCGGGCAAATCTCCGAGATCGACCGGAACAATCCATCAGGAAGGCATTGTATTTGCCCGCATAGATCCTGCGTGGCCCAGGGCCCACGCGAGAGGGGCTCGAACGATCGAGCAGCCCTCCCGTTCCTCCGAACTTTCCGCGGAACAAACGGGAGAACACCATGATGACGCTTCGAAACCTATTCCTTCCCATGACACTTGGCCTGGCCCTGATCCCGACCGCACGGGCCGGGAATGACGACAAGAACGCCTCGGATAAGAAGTCCCAGGAGAAGACGGTCCAGGGAGTCGTCTCCGAAGTGACGGTCCTCGGCGAGACCGACATCGATTACTCGACCGGTCGGGCCGTCTCGGCCACCATGACCTACCTGACCGTCCTGGGCCGCCCTTCCGAGATGGAAGAATCCAAAGGCGAGGGCGATAAAGTAGCCAAGTCAAGCAAGACCTCGGCTTCCGGAAAGTCGGATCAGTCGAGGAAACGGATGAACGTCTACGTACTCGCCATCGCACCGAAGACCAAGGTGTGCGAATGCATGGCGACCGAAAAAGCAGGAGCCGCCGCGCAGGAGAAGGAGTGCGGGTTCGACAAGCTGGAAATCGGCGATACCGTCGAGGTCCGTTACGAGTCGGACATAAGCAAGTCCGAGGCGAAGAACGCCTCGTCGCGGGACAATCGGAAGCATGGCCGGCATCGGATCTATTTCGGGGCCGCCAAGGATATCAAGATCATGGCCGAGCCGATGGACGATGAGTCCGAAGACGACAAGAAGTCGCCCGAGAAAGACGCCAAGTAATCCGACCAGCCCTCCACTCGCCGATCTGCGGGTGGAGGGCCCTTTCGCTCAGACTTCCGCCAGGGGGGTATCGACCCAGGCCCTCCGAGCGTGCGATTCGAGGACGGCATCGGCGATGATCTGAGCGTTGAGACCGTCGTAGAAGCTGGGGACGGCGGGTCGCCCCTCGACGATCGCCGAGACGAATTCCCACATCAGGTCATATCGAAAGACGGTCGCCGGCTTCCCCTGGCTCGGGTCGCGGGGGCTCCCCTCGGGCTTCAGGAATTCCGGGGGCACGGGAACCGGGGCGAGGTCGCTGCCCGTCTTGCCCAGGAGGATCGTGTTGGGCTCGTGAAGCCGATAGACGGCCGAGCCTTCCGAGCCATTGATCTCGGCCCACTCGTGGCCGAAGCCGTCGCGATGATACCCCTTGGCCAGCGTCGTCCCCTCCCAGACCCCGGTGGCACCCGACTGGAACTCGCCGATCATGCTCGACCAGTCGTCCACCTCGGACGGCGGGCAAGGCTTGCCGTCGGGCGTGAGGTCGCGAGGGGCGAACCGGGCCACGGCCCCGCAGACGCTCTGCAGAGGCCCGAGCAGGTCCAGGGCGAAGTCGATCCGGTGGATCGTCATGTCGTAGAGGTCGCCCGCCCCGGCCTTGTCCTTGTACTGCCTCCAGCCCCAACTGGTCTCGGGCCAGTCGAGGAAGCGCTGCGAGCGGAAGTGTCGGGGCGTGCCCAGCGAGCCCGACTTGAGGAGATGTCGGAGGTATCGCATCGACGGGGCGAACCGATAGGTGAAGGCCGTCATGTGGACGATGCCCGCGTCGCGGGCCGCCTCGTACATCGTCCGGACCTCGCCCTTGTTCACTCCCAGGGGCTTCTCGCACATGACATGCTTGCCGTGCTTCGCCGCAGCCAGGGCGATCGGCAGGTGCGTGAAGTTGGGCGTGGCGATGATGACGGCATCGACCCCCGGGTCGGCGCAGAGAGCCTCGGGATCGGTCGTGACCTTCTCGACCCCCCACTCCGACTTCCGCCGCTCCAGGAGGACCGGGTCGGCGTCGCAGGCCCCGGCCAGTTCGGCACGAGGGTCGAGCTTGATGGCCGGCACGTGGTGATAGTCGCTGACCGCCCCGGCGCCAATGATGGCGACCCGGACCTTACCGCTCGATCCAGTATTCATCGTCCATCCCGATTGACTGGTTCCCGCCCGCTTGCCTTGGGCCTCCGAGATTAATATCCTGCAGGCTGTTCCGCAACCGATCACCGGACCACCGAAGGGCATCGACCGCCATGGCAACCGACAAGCCGATCCGCGTGGCCATCATCGGCCTCGGTTTCGGGGCCGAGTTCATCCCGATTTATCAGAATTACCCCGGCGCCGAGGTCTCCGCCATCTGCCGGCGATCGCAGAAGGACCTGGACGAATGCGGCGAGCGCTGGAAGATCTCCAAGCGATTCACCGACTTCGCCGACGTCCTGAAAGACCCGGAGATCGATGCGGTCCACATCAACTCGCCGATCCAGGATCACGCCCGGCAGTCGATCGCCGCGCTCGAGGCCGGCAAGCATGTCGCTTGCACCGTCCCGATGGCCACCACCATCGAGGATTGCGGGAAGATCGTCGCCGCCCAGCGGAAGTCGGGCAAAGTTTATATGATGATGGAGACCGTGGTGTATAGCCGCGAGTATCTCTTCGTCAAGGACCTGTACGACAAGGGCGAGCTGGGCAAGGTCCAATTCCTCCGGGGCTCGCACCAGCAGGATATGGCCGGCTGGCCGGGATACTGGGAGGGGCTTCCTCCCATGTATTACGCGACTCACTGCGTGAGCCCCTGCCTGGCATTGCTGGGCCACCACGCCGAGCACGTCGTCTGCCACGGATCGGGCCGGATCGATGAGAATCTGATCCCCAAATACAACAGCCCGTTCGCGATCGAGACGGCGACGTTCAAGATCAAGGGGACCGACGTCTGCGCCGAGGTGACCCGGAGCCTGTTCAACACCGCGCGGCAATACCGCGAGAGCTTCGACGCCTACGGATCGAAGAAGTCCTTCGAATGGCAGCAGGTCGAGGGCGAGGAACCGGTGATTCACACCATCGGACTCCCCGAGCCCGAGATCCCCAAACGAGTCCCGGTCCCCGACTTCGCCCATCTCTTGCCCGAACCCATCCAGCGGTTCACCACCAAGGGCGTGTACGACGCCGATGATGAGACTCACCTCTCGTTCACCCAGGGGGGCGGCCACGGAGGCTCGCACCCACATCTCGTCCACGCCTGGCTGAGCGCCATCAAGGGGGATCGCCCGGCCTTGCCCGATGCCGAGACCTCGGCCAACTGGACCATGGTGGGGATCTGCGCCCACGAGTCGGCCCTGAAGGACGGCGAGAAATTGGTCATCCCGACGTTCTGAACCCGAGGCGGGGGCGTTTCCGATCGGACCGTCCCCCGCCCGTTCGAGGCCGATTCATGCGGATTCATTGGTATGGCCACGCCGCGTTCCTGATCGAGACGGGCGGGACCCGGATCATCCTCGACCCTTATCGATCCCCGGACTCCGGGGGCTATCGGCCGATCGATGAGCAGGCTGATGTCGTGGTCGTCAGCCATGAAAACGACCGCTATCACAGCCATCTCGGCCAGATCCGACCGCCGTTCGAGGTCGTCCGCGTGATGGAGCTTCCCGAAGGAGGATCACGCGTCTCGGGGATCCGGTTCGAGGCGATCCGCGTCTTCGAGACCCCCGAGAAGCTCGAAGGTGACGAGGTCGCGATCGTGCATTTCCAATCCGAGGGAATCCACGTGGTGTTCCTGGGCGATCTCGGGCACGGGCTCGACGAATCCGAGCTTGCCCCGATTCGCGGGGCCGAGGTCGTCCTCGTCCCGGCGGGCGGCCCGCCGACGATCGACTTCCCGCTGATCGCCCCGCTCCTGGACGCGATTGGACCCAGACTGGTCATCCCGATGCACTTCAAGACCGACGGGATCAATCTCAAGATCCAGCCGGTCGAGCGGTTCCTCGAAGCCCTCCCGGGATGGCCGGTCGATCGACCGGGAGAGTCTTCGATCGAGCTCTCGGCCGGTTCGATCCCCGAGGGACGCCGGGTAGTCCGGCTCGAACATTCGCGATGAGGCGAAGCCTTCAAATCAGCAAGTCCCGAGGGTCAGGCTCCTTGGATCGGCCCTTGAGCATCTCCTCGCGTTGCCCCAGGCTAAGTTCTCGCCGAAATCGATCAGGACGATCGACGACCGAATCAAATCGTTCGAAGGCCCACGCCGTCAGGGCGGCGGCCGTGACCGCATAGAAGATCGATCCCAGGATCGATCCGGCCAGAAGTCCTCGATAATCGGACGAGCTGAAATACTGGAGATCTTCCGAGCTGATCAGCGAGGACCAGAAAATGGCGGGCGTCGAGCCCGCGATGACTACCCCGGAATCGGCCCGAAGTGGGATGCAACAGAAAAGGTAGCCGCCATTCAGGAAGACGAGGATGAACATCGTCAGTCCCATCGATCGCGTGCTGTTCTTCGATTGGAGCGAGGATGCGGTCCCTAACGCCGTCAGGAACCAGGTGAACAGGATCAGCTCGGCCAGACAGGCCAGGATGCCCAGGGGATGAATCGATCCCACCAGCAGCCCGACCGCCCAGAGCCCGAGGAGCAGGTACACCAGCCCGCGCAAGGCCCAGATCGGACCGATCATCTTGGCTCGGAGGATCTCCAGGCCGGACAGCGGGGTCGCGATCAGGCTGATCCAGGTGTCCTCCTCGCGTTCCGAGGTCAGGCCGCTGGCCGAAGAAGCGGCGATGGCCAGCGACCAGACGACGAAGATCGCCGTGCTGACAAACCGGAGGAATATGTTGAAGTCGCGACGGGCCGAGCCTAACGTCGAGTAACCCTGGGACATTAGTTCGGTCCACGCGGGCCTGGCGAACTCGACCACCCAGTAGGCGAGCAATCCCAACAAGGCCAGTCCGACAATCGAGAGGACGGTCTTGGTCATGCCCCCGGTCCGGGCGATGTATCTCTCCTTCCAGAGCATCGCGTCGTCGCCGCAATCGGGCCGAGGCATCCAGCTCTGCTTCCGGGCAAATGAGGCGATCCGGCCGGAGAGTCCTCGCCTGGCCCCATCATCGCGGGAGACCGACCGAAGTCTGGCGGCCGCAATCGAGATGAAGATCGTCCCATAGAGGAGCTGCAAGCCCATCCCCCAGGCGGCGGACGCCTCGGGACTACCTCCCCATGCCGTGACAGAGGAAGGACCCATCCCGAGGAAGAGTGGGCTGGTCACCGCCAGATACTCGAGCGCCGGACGGATCCACTCGCCGATCGTCCTCCAGGGTTCGCTCCAGAGAGTCATCGTGGAAATGAGGAGCGGCGGCACGATCAGCCAGATCAGCACGTAGCCATAGAGGGCCGAGATCGCCTCGCGTGGCCGACGGGCATGCACCGACACCAGGATCGAGAGTCCCGCCAGGAAGTAGATCATCGTCGCCGTGCCGGCGTAGCTCAGGAGCAAGAGCGGGAAATCCACCCCTCCAAAGAGGCCGATCAAGCTGACCACCGGGAGCCCCAGCGCGACCAGGACTCCGACATGAAGCAGTCTGGCCGCCAGCTTGCCCACGACGATCTCGAACCCGCTCAGATGGCTGGTGAGCAAATAGTGGAGCGTCTTCCTCTGGCGTTCGTCGGCGATCGTGCCGCCGACCAGGGCCGGGGTCAGGAAGATGACGACGACCGCCTGGAGGATGGCGAAACTCTTGAAGATCGATTCGCCGAACTCTGCCATCTGGTTGATCTGAAGATTACCCTGCCCCCCTCCGACGACCCATCGATTGGATTCGTACGACAGGTAGACCTGGAACAGGATGATCAACCCGTAGATCGTGCGGACCACGTAATACCGGGCCCGCCTGGCAGTGGTGAGCAATTCCGCTTGGAAAACCGGCCCCAGAAACATCGAATGCAGCCTCGGCCTGGTGGAATTCGGATGGGCTCCTACACAATACGGAGACGGTCGGTTATTGCCAAGGTAGCTCCCCGACGGGTTGGCAGGAGGCATACCATCGGGAATAATGGCGGGTCGTCCTCATCCCCCCCAGGCCTCCGGCCGCCCCTCTCCCAAGGAGACATCTCTTGGCCCCTTCCGTCCCACCCGACCACCTCGTGATCTTCGGCCGGCCCGGGAGCGGCAAGAGCAGCCTGGCCGAGAGCCTTGGGGCGGATTTCGGCTACAAGCTGATCCGGACCGGGGAGATGCTCCGGGCCGCGATCCGGAGGCAGGACTTCCTCGGCAAGCGCGTCGAGGCCCACCTCGCCATGGGCGATCTCGTGCCGGACGCCCTGATCTTCGAACTCCTGGAGCTGAACCTCAAGTCGCCCGGTTCCGACCGACTGCTCTTCGATGGATTCCCCCGGACAATGGGCCAGGTACCGCTCCTCGAACAGTTCGAGAAGCGACTCGGATTCGAGATCGAATGCTACCTGGAGATCGCCGTCACCCGCGAGGAGGCCGTCGCGCGGATGACCGGACGGCGAGTCTGCCCGAAATGCGGGGCCACCTATCATCTGATCGCCCGACCACCCAGGGTCGCCGAGGTCTGCGACCTTGACGGGACCCCTCTCGAACGTCGGCCCGACGACACGGCCGAAGTCGTTGGCTTCCGCCAGCGAGTCTACGACGAGCATGCCATCCCGATCCTCCGCCATTATCAGGAGAAATTCCCCGATCTCTATCGACAGGTCGACGGCAATCAGGGCCTGGAGGCCGTCTACCTCGAGACCCGCCGAGCCCTCGGAGTTCGGGACTGAATCCTCGGAAGCTGAGGTCCCGTCCGAGATCAAGTCCGGGGCATCGAGGCCCGCTCTGGTCTCTGCGATCTGAGATAGCGTCGGTGGTACTTCAGGCCCGTCACGAAGAAGCAAACGGCCGAGACCAGCGCGAAGGCGGGGACCGCCAGCTCAGGAACGAGCGTCGCGGGGATGAGAGTCGCGAAAAGTAAGGCCCCATGGATGTAGAACTCGCCCGAGAGCAGTCCTCCCTTGATCAGGAAGAGCATCCCGTTGGTGATGCAAAGGATCGGGGCCAGGCTCATCACCGGGAGGCCCATCAGCCATTCGGCATCCAGGATCAGATTCAGTCCGATCACCCCGGCCCCCCAGACGTGGGCCAGTTGACGCTCAACGAACGTCACCGGCCCTCGACGTCGCCGGAGCCGCCAGAACAGGGCGGCCCAGGATCCCAGGCCCAAGGTGAAGATCGCGAAGTAGGGCCAGCGGGCCATCACGCCCCGGAGCATGAGGCCCCAGGTCAAGCCATAAAGGACCAGAAGCGCGACGCTATGATACATCCAGAGGACGCCCCAGTTCTCCAGGAGCGCGGAGTGTGGTGTCTCGCTCAGGTAACGACCGGCCAGGGCCCGGAATGAAGTCGACCGGGCCGAGACCGGTCGACCGGCCAGGTAGGCGTCGAGGTCGTCGGCCAGGTCCGAGGCTGTGGGATATCTCAGTCTTGGGTCCTTCTGGAGACACTTGAGAGTGATCATCTCCAGGTCGGTATCCGCGCGGGGGTTCAAAACTCGCGGCGGGACCGGGTCTTGCTCCAGTACCAGCAAGATCGTGTCGAGGGGCGAGGCCGATTGGAACGGGGGACGGCCGGTCAACATCTGGTAAAGGATGGCCCCCAGGCCATAGACGTCGGCGGGAGGCCCGACCGGCCCTCGACTGGTCGAAGCCTGTTCAGGAGCCATGTAACTGGGAGTGCCCAGGATCGCTCCGCTCTCGGTCAGCCCGGCGCTGGGCCCCAGGTCGATCCGCTTGGCCAGCCCGAAGTCCACGACGAGCGGACGCCCTTCCGGATCGATCAGGATGTTCGAGGGCTTGAGGTCGCGGTGGAGGACCCCACGCTCGTGGGCGTGCTGGATGGCCCGACAGACCGGGGCAAGGATCGACGCGGCCTCGCCCGATCGGAGAGGACCATCGGCCAGCCGTCGGGCCAGCGTGGTCCCCTCGACGAATTGCATGACCAGGTAGGGCTGGCCTCGATCGGTCCCGACATCGTGCACGGTGACGATATGAGGATGCGAGAGCCGGCCGGCCGACTCGGCCTCGGCCTGGAATCTCGCCACATCCTCGGGCCGGGACGAAGCGCCGTGGAGCAGCCGCTTGATGGCGACGGTCCGGCCCAGGAGCGATTGCCTGGCCCGATGGACGACCCCCATCCCTCCCCGGCCCACCTCGTCGATCAATTCGTAGCCCCCGAGACTTCCCCGATCGTGCGATCCGGGCGGGTCGGTCGGGATCGAGGGCCAGACGTCGGTCTCGGTCGATAAGCTCGAGCCGGCAAACTCCTCGGCGATCGAGGCGGCCGCCCAGAGCTCTCGAAGTTCCTCCGCGAGATCGGGATGACGCCCGACGATCGACTCGAAATTCGATCCTCGGTCGCTCGCCCGATCGTCGGTGATCTCCGCCAAGACTTCGGCGAGTCTCCGGTCTCGGTCGTCGTTCGGGATCATGCGGTGCCCCGAGTCGAAGGTGTCTCGCCCAGGATCGATCGGAGTTTCCTCAAGGCCCGGAGGTGACGCATCCCCGCGGCCGGCTCGCTTAACCGGAGAGATCGTGCGGCCTCGCCATTGGTGAGCTGCTCGAAGTGGCGGATCAGGATAATCTCCCGGTCATCCTCGTCGAGCCGATCGATGGCCTCGCGGAACCGACGCTCGAGCTCCCCTCGGAGCGCCGCCGCCGCGGGCGTCAGGCCGGGATCGCGGAGTTGAGCGATCAGGTCGAGCGAGGATTGGTCCGCGAAGGCTTCGGCGACCCGACGCTCGCGGTCCACACTCCGAGAGGCCGCCCCTCGGTGCCTCCGATGGGCGTCGATCAGATGGTCTCGGGCGATCTGGCGGAGCCAGAGATGGAAGGGGATTAAGGGTCGCTTGAGATACTCGGACAACCGCCCGCTCGCCTTGAGCAGGACCTCCTGGACCACGTCACTGGCATCGACCCTGCGGCCAACCGCGCGATCGAGTCTCATCCCGATCATTCGTCGGAGGGGCTCGCGATAACGCTCCCAGAGCTGCCCTTCGGCCGTTCGATCGGCCCGGGCCACCAGTCCCAGGAGGTCTTCGGTTTCGGTAGGATCGGGCCACATCGTCGAAAGATCACTCCGGGCTCGGCTCCGGAAAAGGACCCTTTCATCATATCGGAGCGGACGATCGAAATCTCTTCGACGAATCCGGTGAGTTCCTTGTTAAGGATCGGCTCCTCCTCGCGGTTCTCCTGTCGTCGCCCGCCCCGAGGCGGGCCGAGGACCACCCGAAGAGGAGTTTCCGATGATCGTCGTTTATTCCTACCTGGCCTACCTGATCCTGAGCATCGGCCTCACCATCTGGGTCGCTCGGACGCTCTCCCGAGCCGGGCGGGTCTTCCTGGTCGACGCCTTTCTGGGCAATCGCGAGTTGGCCGATTCCGTCAATCATTTGCTGGTGGTCGGCTTCTACCTGATCAATGTCGGATTCGTGTCCTTGGCCCTGAAATACGGGGAGAAGCCGGCCGACCTACCGACTTCCATCGAGATCCTCAGCACCAAGATGGGTTTCGTCCTGCTGGTCCTGGGCGTGATGCACTTCTCGAACCTTTATGTGTTCTCCCGGATGCGCAAGCGGGCGATGCTCCGGAGCCGCAAGCCTCCTGTCCTGCCCGACGATATGATCGCGGCCGTCGGAGCGATGGCCCATTGATCCATCGCAACCTCCAGGGAGATCCGAACATGCGACGGCTTTACGTCCTCTACGACGCCCGATGCGGCCTCTGCCGGTGGGCCCGACAGTGGCTCGACCGCCAGGAGAAGCTGGTCGACCTCGAATTCATCCCGGCCGGCTCGGAGATCGCCGATCGGATGTTCCCGACTCTTGCGACCTCGGACTGTCCCGAGGAGCTGCTCGTGGTCAGCGACGAAGGGGGCGTCTATCGGGGAGGGAACGCCTGGATCATGTGCCTCTATGCACTGGAGGAGCATCGAGAGTGGGCCGAACGCCTTTCCAGCCCGGCATTGATCCCCCTGGCTCGCCAGGGGTTCGCCCTCCTCTCGAAACAGCGAGGGCGGATCTCTCGATGGCTCGGGCTGGCCAGCGAGCACGAAATCGTCCAGGCGCTCGGCGGGATCGACGCCCCTTCCTGCGAGATCAACCGGCTCGCCGCCCCGCCGGAGTCGCCCCCGTTTCAGGACCGAGTCCAACGCCTCGCCCACCTGGCTCGTCAGGTCAAGGGCCGGTCCGACTGAGAATCAAGTGGCCTTGCGGAGTCGGTCCAGCGGCACATAGTACGTGGAGTACCGTTTCCCGTCCGAGAAGGGCCGACCGGCGGGATCCTCGACCAGCACCGTGGCTCGTTTGGTAATCCGGTTCACCCGACCAACCTGAGTGACACCCTCGTGGTCGAAGGCCACTCGATCCCCGATTCGAATCGAATGGGCACTGGCCGCGACCTCTCGCGGCGTGACCAACTCGTGGACCGAGGCCGAGTGACCGAAAATCGAGCGAGAAAGGCTCCTGAAAAGCTCGGCCGAGCAACTCGACCGGCCGATCGCCAGGAATTCGGCGAGGTGGAGGAGCTCATGTTCGAAGATTCGCTGGAGCGATACCAGGCGATCCGAGCAGACCAATCCGGCCACGGTGACAACCCGGCCGCTCACTCGGAAGTTCTGAAAGAGGAGGAATGTCGAGACCGCGATCTCGTACTCCGAACGCTCTTCGACCCGCCAGCCGACCTTGGTTCGGACCCGACGCCAGAAGGTCTTGCCCGCGGCGCGAGTCATCCGGTCGGAAAGCCGGAGCTGGACTTCACCGGCACTTTGTTCGCCGAGCATCGCCGTGAGCAAGCCTCCGAAGAACTCGGCATCGTAGAGTCCGAAAAGGAGCCGAAGATCGCCGACCGCGATCGATTCGAAATTGCCCGTCCGGATCGTGGGCGATCGATCGAGCATCGTTCGGTAAATCCGGCTCGATTTCTCGGCGACGAGTTCGGGCGAATGACCGAGACTCATGAGTCGGGCGAGGCGGTCGCGGGCCTGAGTCACGGGACCGGGACGAACTGGACCGCATCGGCAATCACGTGGCCGTCGGCCCCCTCGGCGCCGATCTCCACCCAACCCGCTCCGCCGGGTTCGAAGCCGAAGACGCCCAGTGAGAGCGGCTGGCCGTCCTTCAGGGATCGACGCTGGTTGACTCGGATCGTCCGCTCTCCCTCCTTGGAATGGATGACCACCGGGGTGTTGGTGGCCCGGTTCGAGGCCGGGGGGAAGTGGAGCCGGACCTCGTAACGTCCGGCCTCGGGAAACTTCGGGATGAATCGCAGTCTCGACGAGCCGTCGGCCCTGGCTCCATCGTGGTGGTAACCTTCGCCGACAAATGGAGAAGTCGAGGTCGAGACCGCCCATTCCCCCTCGATGCTCGCCTGGGCATCATCGACCACGATCCCGACCAGCTTCGACGGGTCGATCCCGCGGAACCCGGGCCCGCTCGCCGAGGGCAGGCCGACCGGCGAGAGCACGGAGCCTTGCTCCCGAAGTTTCGAGACCAGTCGATCCGACTCGATCGTTTGGACCGACGACTTCGAGTCGATGGCCAGGGCGGCAGCCAGCCCGGAGGCGTGACCCAGGATCATGTAAACCGGCTCCATCCGGACCGTCCCATAGGCCACGTGCGAGGCCGACATGCAGACCGGGACCAGGAGGTTCGAGCACTCCTCAGCCTTCGGGATCAGGCTCCGATACGGGATCGCATAGGGGGTGACCCGGACCTGGAAATCTCCCTCGTTCAGGACCGATCCATCGGGCTGGATGAACCGCTGGACGTGGTGCGAGTCGGTGTTATACGAGCCGAGCCCGACCGAATCGTCCTTGGTCAGTTCTTCCAGGATGTCGACCTGTGTCATGACGTAGGAGCCGAGCATCCTCCGGCATTCGCGGACGTAAAGCTGGTGGGGCCAGTGGCCCGTGTCCACGAATTCATCCTCGGCGAGGCCCCAGCCCGCCATCTCGTCGTGGAGGGCCTTCGGGACCCGCGGATCGTTGGAGAGGAAGTAGAAGAATCCCTGAACGTAGTCGATATGATCATCGACGATCTTCCGACGCTTAGCGGCGTCGGCCTCGGGATAATCCCAGTTGCCGCCGATGTGATCGGTCGAGAAAGGTCCGTTGTTGTTGGTGTCGGTCTTCCCGTTAGGCATCCGCGACGGATGCATCAGTTGGCCGACCTTCAGGTCGGGCTTCAGGGCCAGGTACCGGGCCAGGAGATCAAATCGGGCGGGATCGTAGCCGGGTGGCTTCGGGAACGGGAACCGGTTCTCCGGACGATCCGTCATGCAAAGGCGGTAGTTATAGGCCTGGGTCTTGGCGTCGCCGGATCCCGCCGGGCCGGGAAGTCCGGGCTGGATGGTCGGAAGCGGCTTGCCGTCGGGTCCGAGTCCGGGGACGGCGATCGGCCACTGGTGGGCGGGGCTCCTGGCCTGAACCCCGGCGATCGACTCGCCGTACTGCTCTCGGCCCTCGCGACCGATGGCGTACTTGACGCCGGCCCGAGCCATGAGATCCCCTTCATAGCTGGCGTCGATGAAGACCTTCGCGGCGAAATCATACCCCCGAGTCGTTCGAATCGAGGTGATTCGCGTCCCCTCTTTTTCGACCCGTTCCAGGCCCGATTCGAAGACAACCTGGACCTTGGCCTCTTCCAGCATGGCTCGAAAGACGAGGGTCGCCACGTGCGGTTCGAATCGGAAGCCGTCCGAACATTCCTTCACCTGGATGGAATCTGCGGCGTAGGTCTCCCGATAATGATCGAGAACGCGGCGGAAGAATTCCCGGGAGATCCCCCCGATGGCCGCTCGATTCCCATGATCGGTCGCGCCCAGGCCGCCGGAGACCATCCCTCCGATGTGCCGACCAGGCTCGATGAGGATCGTCGATTTTCCTTCTCGACCGGCCGAAACGGCAGCAATCACACCCCCGGCCGAGGCCCCGTAGACGACGACCTCGGCCTTCTTCGGCTCGGCAGCCATCGAAGGAGCGGCAAACGGCAAGAGCAAGGTCAAGATCAAGCTGTGTCGAATCATGGGACGGCTCCCGCTCGTCGACGAAATCGGCCGTGATCGGATTCGGCCGAGTTGGACAAGGCAACGATTACAACGGTGTTTACCGGAGATCTCAAGCCCCTCCCCCGTCCGGACCGAGGCTCGCAGGCCTGCAAAGAACAAATCGCTTCGACACACTCTGTTCATCTCCGTTCGATCCTGATATCTTTCCCGAAGCCGTTTCCCGCGATGTCGCTGGACGGAACTCGAACGACGATGATGATGATGATGGAGACGACAGGCATGACGCCCGTCCTCGAGCCTTCGTTGATTACGCTCGAACGAGCATCGACCGAGCTCCTGCTCGCCACCGCGATTGCCCGAGATGCCCTGGAACAACTCGCCGAAGAGTCCCTTCCGGGGCGCATCAGGGATCGATACCAGTTCGCAGCGGACCGATTGACTCAGACGCTCGACTTCCCCCGACCGAGTCGCCGACGACTCCTCGAGGCCTCTCCCGCAGTTCTGGAACGATCGCGAAGGTCCCGGTCCCTGATCGAGATGATCGAGGCCGAACCGGAAGACGACGAAGTCCGCCTACGGCTCGCCAAGCTCCTCCTTCGCGCCTTGGTCTGGCGACCCGAGACGTTCCCCTATCCTCCCGAGTGATTCTCCCCTCGGAGGGCTCGCCACTCCTCCCATCCGTCTGTTCGCGGTAGAATGCTCGATGCCGGGAACCCGGCCGCGACTTTGCCCGATCATGGAGTGAGGGGTTTTCGCATGAGCAAGCCAATCCCCGAACCGATCGATCCCGGCCGGCTTATCGAACTCGCCTCGGCCGTCGTCCGCTCCGATCGGTTCCCTCATCTAGCCTCAATCGACGGTGAACAGCCCCGGGTCCGCCCCGTCTCGCCGGTCCGTACCGATGGGTTCACGGTCTACGTCGCCAACCTTCGTAGCTACCACAAAACCACCGAGATCGCCGCCAACCCGCGGGTCGAACTTTGCTATCTGGACGACCACCACGACCAGGTTCGGATCAGTGGAACGGCCGAGATCGTCACGGAACGAGCCATACTGGAGGAAATCTGGGGCTCTAATCCCCTGCTCAGGAACTACCTGGGATCGATCGATAATCCCGAACTGGTCGTCTACCGAATCAGCCCCGATCAGGTCCGTTACATGAAGGAATGGGCCCTCGATTACCACGAGGTCCCGCTTTCCCCGCCCGGCTGAATCGGCCATCGGAAGGTTCCCTGGAGGTCGGTCTCCATCGGGAAGACGTCGGTGACCGCGTCGAGGTCGACCGGACCATGGATGTGCGGAAATGGATAATCCGAATCCGCTGAAGCAACCCATTGGATCGGCGACCGGAGCCGGCCCGGGACGATCCTGAGGACCACGAGGTCGAAACGACCCTGGAAGAATCGATTGGCCGACCCCGCCAGTTGCTCCGAAGTCGACCCGTGGATGAAGCCGTCGGATGCCAGCGAGTCGGCCCGATAGACGCCCTCGGAGACGGCTCGTTCCCAATCGGTCCGAGAAGTGATGTGGAAGATCTCGGAGATCGATGCCGCCTCCACGATCTTCCGGACCAGGCCGAGATCGGTCGAGCCATCCCGGCAGGCCGCCGAGCCAACATGGATCTCGCTGATACCCGACAGGAGGAGCGGTCGGATATCCCCAAGGCCGATCGAGCCTCCTGCCATGACCGAGATCCGACCCTTTGCCGCCCGGTTCAGTTCGGCCAGGAGGGGCAGACCCTCCCTCGCCGTCGGGGCCTGTCCCGAGGTCAGGATCCGATCGACGCCCAGCTCGATGAGGTCATCGAGGGCCTGAAGAGGCTCGACGGTGGCATCGAAAGCCTTGTGAAACGTGACCTTCATCGGCCGGGCGACCTTCAGCAGGAGTTCGGTCCTCCTGCGATCGACCCTCCGCCGAGAATCCAGGAGACCGAGCACGACCCCGGAGGCACCCAGCATCCGGGCCGCCTCGACATCGCGCTGCATCACCTCGAACTCGGAGTCGTGATAGCGGAAGTCGCCGCCCCGGGGCCGGATCAGTACCTGGATCGGCAGGGTGGTTCGCTTGGCCGCCCAGATCGTCCCCGATGATGGGGTGACCCCACCGATGGCCAGGTTCTCGCAAAGCTCGATCCGATCGGCCCCCCCTTCCCCGGCTGCGATCGCGGAACGAATTCCCTCGACGCAAATTTCCACGGTCGCCTTCATCCGCTCGCCCTCAGGGGTCAGACCTCGCCCAGCTCCGCCTCGGCCCGGTCGACCTCGGCTCGGAAGTCATCGTCACTCAGCAGGAGAGTCGACAACGGTTCGACACCCCCGTCAACCAGGGTCAGTAATTCGGCGGTACCTTGCCGGAGCCCGAGGCCCCGACCTCGTTCGTCGAGGGCCCTCGCCAAGATCGCGTCGAGGTCGAAGGCCGAAGAAGCCTTCGCCACGAGCTGGGCGAAGCTTGCCAGGCCCGCCCCGTCGATCGCGACCCGGCCATCGAGTCGGGCCGCCTCACAGTAGAGCAGCAGGATCTGGGCCAGCCGGTCGCAGGCCTTGTCCTGCTCGCGAGTGGGCTTCGTGGCCATCGATTTTCGACTCCAAGGCAGAGAGACAATAACAAATCACACGACGATAAAAGATAAAAAACTTACCGCGATCGTCCCTGGGCCGTCCCTCCGAGACTTCGGGCGATCATCGAGGGCCTGTCACTCGAATCGGAGGTGCTTAACCGACTCGCCGGAATCGCGAAGTTCGACCAGGGCGTCGATGCCGACCTTGAGATGCGACCGGACGTACTTCTCGTTGACGGTCCGGTCGCTCCGAGAGGTCTTCACGCCTTCCGGGTTCATCGGATTATCCGAGACCAGCAGCAACGCCCCCTTCGGGATGTGGTTCGCGAACCCGACGATGAAAATCGTCGCCGTTTCCATGTCGATCCCGAGGACTCGGACCTTGTTGAGATAGTCCTTGAACGACTGGTCGTGCTCCCAGACCCGACGGTTGGTGGTGTAGATGGTGCCGGTCCAGTAGTCGAGCTTATGCTTGACGATCGAGGCGGAGACGGCCCGCTGGAGTCGGAACGAGGGGAGCGCCGGGATCTCCGGGGGGAGGTAATCGTTGCTGGTCCCTTCCCCCCGGATTGCGGCAATCGGGAGGATATAGTCGCCGACCTTGGTTTTCTTGAAGCCGCCGCACTTCCCCAGGAAGAGCACGGCCTTGGGTTCGACCGCCGAGAGAAGGTCCATGACGGTGGCCGCCATCGCGCTTCCCATCCCGAAGTTGACGATGGTCAGATCGTCGGCCGTCGCCGAGAGCATCGGCTTATCGCGACCCATCACCTCCACGCCGAATTCCTGGGCGAACATCTCGACATAAAGCCCGAAATTGCTCAGGAGCACATACGAACCGAACCCTTCAAGCGGTCGACCCGTATATCGCGGGAGCCAGTCTCGGACGATCTCGGACTTGGTCTTCAAGACGACCTCGGGAAAAACGAACCCAACGGTGACGGGCCTCGATCGATCCGGAAGGCACCACTTCCCCGAAAAGATCGGATCCGGGACCTGCCCCTTATCGGATCATTCGGGTGACACGCGAAGATTCAAGAGGAAGGCTCAATGCGGCTCCTCGAACAGGACCACGCTCGCGGTGTACCCGTGGACGAAATTCTGCCCGCCGACCGGGCCAATCTCACCCATCGCGAAGAAGCCGGCCACGGGGATCGGCCCGAAGAGTTCTCGAAGGACGCCGACATCATGGTCGGGTTGATCGAAGAGGCGAGTCCCTCGCCCATTACATGAGAAGACGAGAGCCCCGGCGTATTCGGCCCTCGGGCGATCCAGTCGCTCCGCCCGGATCAAGGTCCGGAGATCCTCGTCGGCCGTCTCCGCATCGCGAACCTGGAACTGGATGGTTTGTCCGACCCGGACAAGGTCGGTGATGGCGATCCCGCCGGCATCGTCGGCTCCCATCACGTTTCGGACGAGGAAGTCACCCCGTCGGAACTCGCCCTGATATTCGTTGATGACCCGTCCGATATGCAGCCCCGACTGGAGGCGTGCCTGATCCTCGCTCGATAGGTCCTCGAACAGTTCGCGAAGGACCTCCAGCGCGGGTCGACGACCCAACTCGCGAATGATGTTTCGTTCCGCCTTCGTGACGATCATCGGTCGACCGATCGGACGGCACCCCTGGCTGACGAGGGTCCTCGGTTTGACTTCGCCTTTCAGGAGAAGCGCAACCGCCCCATCCCGATGGGCCTCCCCGTCGAGCAGCAGGCGATTCCCCCCCGGCGTCTGGCTGGCGCTGGCCATTCCCCCCAAGATTCGGAGCCCGGGGTACCGCTCGTTCGTCTTCTTGAGCCAGGGGTCGGCCGCGAATGAGAATGGATCGCCCAGGATCAGCAAGTCTGCCGGATCCTGGGAAAGTCCTGCCAAGGATCCAAGATCTTCATCAGGACCATCGACTCGTATCGTCCGGAGATCCGTCTCGGGGAGCCGGATCGCCCAGGCGCTCAGGGCCGGCTCGGCTTCGATCTCGCGTCCGCCTCCGATGATCGTCTCGCCGGTACATCCCAGGACATGACGAACCAACCCGCGACCCATCAGTTCGGTCCCGACGGCAGCGAGCGCCTCCGCGTGATGGATCGACGCGAAAACCATGGCCAGATCCGCCGGATTCCCCTCGAACGATCCGACCAGTTGCTCCACCACTTCCTCGACGGCCGAATCGCAATCCTTCGAGGTCGAAAGGGCCGATGCGCATCTCATCAAGCTCGTCCTCCAGGCCCTTGGTCCACCCGGTCGGTGAGTTTATCCGACCCGCGTCCAGGCCGATAGTGGCCGCCTGGTCGGACACCCCCCCTTGAAC
Organism: Tundrisphaera lichenicola; assembly: GCF_051175385.1. Taxonomy (GTDB): domain Bacteria; phylum Planctomycetota; class Planctomycetia; order Isosphaerales; family Isosphaeraceae; genus Tundrisphaera; species Tundrisphaera lichenicola. Next base: position 5,680,473 of record NZ_CP195106.1, read on the forward strand.
GAAATAGTGGCCTTTTGTATCATAGACGAAGAGGCATACTGACGTTTCGTGTCATCTCCTCGGGAGAATCCGACGGATGATCCCCGCAACTCCGAAGAGTCGGGTCCAGGAGAAACGCCCGGCGATTTCCTACCGACTCGAGTTGAAGATCGGAGAGACGGTCTACGACGTCGAGTCTCTCCCGAACGCTCCAGATGCCGGAGGGCGGGCCTTTCGACTGACCAAAGCAGATGGGACGGCCTACGACGTGGCCCAGACGGCGTACGGGCCGGAGTGTGATTGTCCCGACTATATCTTTCGGAGAGATGGGATCGACCCGGAAGGGTGTAAGCACGTCAAGGCGGTGGTCGGGTCGGGTCTGATCCTCCGGAACCCCCTTCCCGATCGGACGAGGGCCTGAGGTCGGATTAACCTCAGGCCCTCAGGATTGGACGATCCGGCAGTCGGTTTGAGGGTGATCCCCGGTGGGACCGGGAACCCATTCCTTGTCTTGTTGACGCCCGGTCAGGGAGCATTGCTCGCCGTGGCAGTCTTGGCCGCCTCGGCGAGTTTCTGTTCGGCGACGAGCGACTCAACTTCTCCCCGGGCCTCAACCGATCGGGCGATCAGGGCGTCGATCGCGGGCTTGCGGTCGGCGACCGCCTTCTCGGCGACCGCCTTCGCCGCCATGGACGCTTCGGACTCGGCCTTCCGGGTCTCCAACACCGCTGAGGCGGCCTGGGCCAGGCCCCGGACATCGGCGAGCGCCTTGGCCTGCTCGGCTCGGGCGTTGATGATCGATTCGACCTCCAATTGGATGGGCTTGATCGCCTCCTCAGCGGTCCGGGCCCGGTCGATCGCGGCGACGAGCAACCCGGGGGCGGCAGTCCGGGCGGCGATGGCCCGATCCAAAGCTCGTAGTGCCTCGACCTGATCCTTCCCGGCGAGGGCGATCCCGGTCGTGAGGTGGGCCGATCGTGCGACGATCTCGCCGAGCGTCGCGGCGGCCTGGTCGGCAGCGTCCTGAGTGCTGGCCGACTTCAGAGCCTCGACGGCCGAAGCGAGCGCCTGATCCTGGGCCACCTTCTCATTGAGTGCCTTCTCGACCGCCGCCTTGGTGGAGGCCAGAGCTTCGATGCTGGACTTTTCCGCAGCGACGGTCTCGCCGATCGCCTTCTCGGCCGCAGTTTTCTCGGCCTGGGCCTGTTCTAATGCGAGCCGGGTCGCCTTGAGCATCGCTTCCGAAGCCGAGAGGAGCGCGGCTTTCTCCTGCTCTAGCTTCTCGATTGATGCGACCTGTTCCAGCTTTTGCTGGGCGTCCTGCTGGGCCGCGGTCAGGATCTGCTGGGCCTTGGCGGCCAGGGCCGACTTTTCATCGAGCACGGCCTGGAGCGGCGGCAGCTCCTTCGAGGCGTTGTCAGCCTCGGCCTGGGCCGCCAGGGCGACGGCCCGGGCTCGTTCGAGGCGGGTCGCGATCGGGTCGGGGTTGGCGGCGAGATTGGCCAGCCGTTTACCATCCTTGCCGTCGAAGACCCGGACCTCGCCGGACCAGTCTCCCGCGACGACCTTGGCGTCTTCCTCGACGAACACGGCGCGAAGGGCGAGATCGCCGAAGGGCTCGAATTCCTGCTGCTTGGCCCCGTTCTGGTCCCAGACCCGGGCCAGACGGTCTCGACCGGTCGTGACGATCCGACCATCCTTGGCGAACTGTGCCGAGGCCGTCCCGCCGCCATGGGCTCCCCAGGTCTTGATCTGATTGCCGTTCTCCATCTCCCAGATCCGGACCGAGCCGTCCTCGGACGCCGAGGCAACGACGTTGGAATCGAGCCGCCAGGTGACATCGGTAATCGGGCCGGCGTGGCCTCGGAGGTCGAAGTATTCGCGGCCGGTCTGGCCCTCCCAGACGACCAGGCCGTTGTTCCGGTCTCCGGTCGCCAGCAGGACGCCATCCGGGCTGAATTCGAGGGCGGTGATCCAGTCCGTATGCTTCTTCATCTCGAACTGGAGCGCGCCGTCGGCTGTTCCGTAGACCCGGACGACCTTGCTCGGGCCTCCCAGAGCAACCTGGCTGTGGTCGGGGCTGATGTCGGCCGCCAGTACGGCGTCATACTCCTTGCCGATCTCGAAGACGCGTTTGCCGGTCTTCACATCGAAGACGACCGCCAGGCCCGCCTGTCCTCCACGCCCCCCCCCCGCCAGCAGGAGGGCACCATTCCGGCTGAACTTGAGGACGTGGATCGTCCCTTCGGGGAATGGGAAAACACCGACGAGACGGGCTTTGTTCGACTGGTAGAGCAAGACCTGCTTGTGCCCGGCCACGGCCACCAGTGGAGCCCACGGGCTGGAGGCCAGCGCGACGATGGCGTTGGCCTTGGGGCTCACGACGAATGGCTCGGTGATCACGCCCTCGGGCATGGCGGGCGGGCCGGACGGCTTCCCCATCGCGGAGGGGTCGAGCTTGAACTCGAATTTCGGCTTCGCCTTCATCGCGACCACGCTGCCCGAGGTCTCCGGCGCCCCGGCCTCGATCCACTGCCGGATGATCGCCAGCTCCGCGTCAGGGATCTTCGGCGATTTGGGAGGCATCTTCGGCTCTTCGGTGTGGTTCAGGACGCCGAAGAGGTGGCTCCCGTCGGGGTTGCCCGCCTCGACGATCTCTCCCGATCCGCCCCCCTGCATGGTGCTCGCGAAGGTCTCCAGGGTCAGGCCCCCCTTGGCCTTGTCGGCGTTATGGCAGCTATTGCATCGGGCCTGGAAGATGGGGGCCACGTTATCGACGAAGTTGACTTTCGGCTTGGCCGCGGCCTCGTCGGCCGCCAGGACGGCGGGAGGCATCAGGCCGGCGAGGATGATCGCGATCGAGAGGGAGGGATTGGAGGGCATGGTCGCGGGCCTCGGAGGGCATTGTACGAGGGAAGGATGGAAAACTCGCCGGGTGGTGCCATTACGCCGGACACCACCCGAACTGGTCGGCCGTCAATGATTGAACAGGAACTCGCGGCTGTTCAGGAGCGCCCAGAAGAGGTCTCCGAGGGCTTGTTCCTGATTCGTCCCTTCGGCGAATTGGGGGAGGAGCTTCTCGAGCTCCGCCTGGGTCGGCATCCTCGCCAGGGTCCGGAGGTACAGCTCGATGATCCGTTCCTCGGGGAACTTCCTCGACTCCATCAGCTTCTTGACCACTCCCCCTTGCTGGATCTTCTGATTGGTCGTGTCGCCGTTCAGGAGGTGGAGCGCCTGGGAGAGGGTGGGCTCCATTTTCACCTCGCACGAGCAGACGGTCTCGCGAGTGGCGCGGCCGAAGGTGGTCAGGAAGTACGTGCTGGTCGTCCCGTCGGCGATCTGCGTCGCCCTGGCCCCGAGCGGGAGACCCTGGAACTTGTCCTTGGTGTCAGTGGCCACGCTGATGGCGTCCAGGAGGTTCTCCGCCTTGATCCGCCGGAGGTTGGCGTGGGCGAAGTTCAGCTCGTCGGACTCATTGCTCTCGTTTCGCTGGGTGGATCGCTGGTAGGTCCTCGAATTGCAGATGTCGCGGACGAGGACCTTGAGGTCGTACTTGGAGTCGGTAAAACGCTTGCCCAACTCGGCCAGTAGCTCGGGATTGGTGGCGGGGTTGGAGACGCGGAAGTCATCCACCGGCTCGACGATTCCCGGCCCGAAGAAGTGCGACCAGACCCGGTTGGCGAACGAGGTCGCGAACCAGGGGTTGTCGGGCGAGGCCAGCCACCTGGCCAGGACAACCCGTCGATCCTTTCCGGCCACATCGGGAGTTTCGCCCGCCAGGAACTTGGGAGCCATCTGACGGCCGCCGACGGGGTGATTCACCTCGCCGCCGCCCGAGTTGAAGATGATCGTCTCGCGCTGGTCTTCCCCTTGCTTCCGGCCGATCTGCGAGAAGAAGGCCGCGAAGCCGTAATAGTCGTCCTGGGTCCAGCGGTCGAACGGGTGGTTGTGGCACTGGGCGCACTGGATTCGCATGCCCATGAAGACCTGGGCGACGTTCTCGGTCAGTTCCAGGGTCACGCTGGTCGACTGGTAGAAGTTGGTCGAAGGATTCTTGAAGGTCCCGCCGTTGGCCCCGAGCAACTCGCGGACCATCTCGTCCATCGGCGTGTTCCGCGAGAGCTTCTCGACCAGCCAGTTGTAGTAGAGGAACATCGCCTTGTAGCTGACGGTGATCGACGACTTGACCTGGAGGATCTCGGCCCACTTGTTCACCCAGAGTTCGGAGAACTCCTTGCGCTCGAGCAATTCGTCGATCAGCCGGGAGCGCTTGTCGGGCTCGGTCGCCGTCATGAACCGTCCGTATTCCTCGACGGTGGGGGGCAGGCCGATGACGTCGAGGTAGGCTCGGCGGACGAAGACTTCGTCGGTGCAAAGCGAGGAAGGGGCGATCCGGAGCTTCTTGAGCTTGGCGGCGACCAAAGTGTCGACATAGTTGACCTCGGGCTCGGCCGGGTATTCGAATTGCAACCCCTTGGGCAGGACCAGGACCTGTGATCCGACGGTATGCGTATCGAACCGGGCCATCACGAACGCTTCGCCCCGGGAACCGGCCGTGACGAGGCCGGTTGGGGAGATCGCGGCGGAAGTCTCGTTGTTGGTGAGGAAGACCGCCAGCGAGGTCACGTCGCGGTCGGTCCCGTCCGAGTATTTGGCCCGGACGGTCATCTGCTGACTAGCCTTCTCGCCGTCGAGGACAGCGAGGCGGGGATACAACTCGACCGAGACGACCTTGGGCAATTTGGAGACATCGTCGTTGGGGACGCCCGCCTCGATCCAGGACTTCATGGTCGTGTAAAGTTCGTCACCCTTCTCGACCCGCTTCCCGCCGGTGTGCTGGACCGCGCCAATTGCTTTTTCGAGGAGGGTGCTGTCCTCGGGGACGGCCAGGTTGACGCGTCGGCCGACCTGCTCTCGGGTCAGACGGTAGTGGTCCCCTTCGGGGTCGAAGCCGAAGAGGGAGAGGCGGAAGCCGTCCTTGCCTCGGGCGGCCCCGTGGCAGCTCCCTGTGTTGCAACCGGCCTTCATGAAGGCGGGCATCACGTCGAGCCGGAAGCTCAGCGGCGGCGTCTCGGCGGCCCGGGACACCTTCACCGGGACCGGGATCTTCTGGCCGCCGAAAGCGACCGACAGGGTGCTCTCGCCATCGGCCGCCGGATGCAGGACGGCCCCTTCGATCCTGAGCAGCGCGGGGTTAGCCGGCGTCATCGTGGCCTCGCCCGTCACGTCGCGAGTCAGGCCATCGGCGAAGGTGGCCTGGACGACCAGCGACTGGCGATCCCGAGAGGTAGTTAGATTCACCTCGTTGGGAAAGACCTCGACCTTGGAGACGACCGACTCGCCCGCCAGGAGCGGTTGGGCCAGGCCGAGCGAAAGGCAGGCGAGCAATGCACGAGCCGCGATCATTGGGGATATCCTCTCGATGCGATCGACCCGTTGATCGAGCCGGTCGATGGTCGGTAGATTTTGGTCGGTCGGTCTACTCGGTTCGTTCAAGGTTGGGCCTTGGCTCGTTCGCGGGCTTCGAGCCGGAGCTTCTCCAGGCGCGTCAGTCGCTTCTCGGGGGCCGGGGCGGCCTCGACGGGTGCAGCGGCCGGGGCGGCCGCCGCGACCGGGGCGGCGGGGGCTGGTTTGGGTGGGAGCGGTACGTCGATCCGGAGCGAGCCCGAGCCGAGGTTGTGCAGGATCGGCTCGCCTTCCTGGACGACCGCGACCTGGCAGAACAGGTTCTGATGATTCCCGGCGGGGGATACCGCGTCGGTCTTGATCCGGAAGACGACTTCCTTGGTGTCCTTGGTGATCGTCTTGATGTCGGTCGTCACCTTGTTGGGCAGACCGATCAGGGTGACGGTCGCTTCACCCGGGAAGTCGACCGCCTTGTTGACGGCGACCACCAGGTCGGTCTCCTTCCCCTGTTCGACGCTGGCGGGGGAATAGGCCAGGCTCAGGAATGGTGCGGCCACGGTCAGGTTCGCCAGTTGCGAGGAGACCATGATCGGCCCCTTGTCGGTCGACGCCGTGCCGTTGACCACGATCTTCCAGGTCCGGATCTCCGCGCCACCGTCGGCGTTCATCGGGATGGTAGCCTCGTCGGCCTTCTCGGGGATGGCCACCCCTCCCGAAGAGCCGACGCCCGGCGGATTCCAGGGGAGCGAAATTGCGATGGCGGCGGTGAAGCCGGGCTTCCGCTTCGCCACCACCTTCAAGTTCATCGATCCGCCGCGGACGAGCGGGACCTTGGGCTCGACCACCTCGATCGAATAGGGAGCCTCCTCGGTCACGGCCACTGCCAGGCGGTCGACGCTCCTGGTCCAGTAAGGGACCTGATTCTGCCCGAGGACCAGCTCCGAGATCTGGCGAAACTCGGAAGGTACCTCTTGCTTGGGGTCGGCCAGCTTCCCGTCAACCCGGACCAGCGATCCGGCGATCGGGGCGTCCAGTTTGGCCTCGACGATGACCGGCATCGTGGGTTGGTTGGCGGCCATCTCGTCGGCCTTCAGCTCGGCCCCGGCCGGGAGCCCTTCGAAGCCGATATTGAGGGCCCCGCCGATGGCCTGGCGACGGGCGTTGACCAGGATCGCCTGACGGTTGCCGCGAGGGACCGCGAGGTTCGACGCCCCGGCCCCGCGCTGGAGCGATTCCGTCACCACGCTCATCGAGATCAGGGGGACCTCGTTGGCGACCTCGATCCGGTAGAAGTAATCGGGCCCGCCCTTCTTCAAGTGATCGACGATCGATATGACATACTCGCCATCTTCGGGGGCGGTGAATTTGAGCGAACTATCGGGCGACCCCCCGCCATCGTCGTCCCCGGCCAGGGCCCCACCACCCTTCTTGGCGATGTAGAGCACGGAGTCGAGCGGCGACCGGAGACGCCGGGCGTAGACCCGGATGTTGTAGTTCTCTCCCTTCTTGGCCGGGAACACGAAGTGATCGACGTCCTCGGGCTTGTCGATGACCCCGTTCAAGGCCATCGAGCCTTCGAAGCGGGTGGCCGTGGCCTGGTCGTTGTTGGGCTCGGCCTCGATCACGTTGCCGAACGGCGAGAGCCGGAAGGCGTTGGGATAGGGGGCCGTCCCCTGGTCGTCGGTCGCCACGATCCCGAATTCCCGGCTCTGCTCGACAGGGAGAGTGACCTTCGTCGTCTTCTCGCCCAGGACGTCGCCGATCAGGCGGACATCAATCGTCTCGCCGAACTTGCCGCCGGCCGGGACCGTCGCGGTCGGCCGGGGATAGTTGCCGATGTGGACCCGATAGAGGCAGGCATCTGTCCCCGCATAGGCACTCTCGCGGACCTGGATCAGATAGGTCCCGTCTTCGGGGGCGACGACCGAGGCGAAGGCATCCTGCCAGATCAGGGCCGCATCGTCGCTGGAGGCCAGTTCGAACCGCTTCGAATCCATGATCGCCACATAGGGGTCGAACAGGGCGATCCCGAGCCGGGCCCCTTCGACCTCGGCGGTGATCCGATCCCCCTTCTTGGCCTCGAAGGCGAAATAATCCACGTCCTCGGATCGGGCGACCCCGTTGACCACCGAACCGAATTCGATCTTCTGCGGCTTGAGGAACTCGTCATTCGGCTCGACCTCGGCAACCTCCTTCAAGGCCCCGACGCTGAAGGTCCGAAGTTCGCTGACACCCGTGGCGGTCCGAAGCCGGATGTCGTGAAGACCGAGCGAGGCATCCCCGTCGATCTTGAACGTCACCTTCACATGGTTGTCGGCCACGACCTCGAGCTTGGTCGTCGAGATCCCCGGCTGATAGAAGAACACCTCCTGAGCATCGGCGAGCCGGGCACCGGTCAGGTCGACGACGACCTCGGTCCCTCGCTGGCCACCGAGCGGCCGGACCCCCGTCAAACTGGGCGAGGCCCCCTGAGTCGCCGAGGCGAACGCAAGGGTCAGGAGCGTCCCGAAGATCGTCCGTGCGAGTCTCGTCGTGTTCATCGAGGGAGTGTCCGGAGTAGGTCGGGAGTCAGATCAGCCAGGAACGGGCGTCGACCGACTGGATGATCTCGATCGTCGGGCGGGGTTCACCCGGCAGTAGGCGGAAGGAGATCGGAAGGATTTCACTGGTCAAGTTCTGGGGATCTGCGGGAGTGATCTTGCCGGCCAATTTCAACTGGCCTTCGATCAGTCGATAAAGTTCGAGAGACCAGGGCTTGCGGTCCACCAGGAGGAGTTCCTTCACGCCGACCGAAGCATAGAAATCGAGCTTCTTTCGGGATCGATCGTAGGGGCTGACAATCTCGATCACGAAGTCGGGACCACCGTACCAGTGGCTCTTCCGATCCTCTGCGGAATTTTCCGGGAGGAAGACGGAGACATCCGGGCATCGGTAATTCTTCTTCCACTTAACCGGTCGATCGGTGACGTTAATGGGTGGATAGACCTTGACCCCCGCGATTGGCGACAAGGCCTCCACGAGCGTGAAGTGAAAGCAACCGGCGACGAATTGATGCTCGTTATCGGCGATTGGCGACACAATGTAGGTCCCGTCCCAAACTTCATCGAAACGGTCGATGCGCCGCTCTCGCCGATCTCGGATCAGTGCCCGCTGCTCCTCGGGACTTAAGATGATCATCCCCATCGCCAAGTCCTCCCGCGTATCGTCATCGAAGAATGGCCCGAGTCAATTCGAGCCCATCCCCGATCGTACGTCCCGAAGGCTCAGGCGAGCAACTCGGTCCGGACCTTACCTCCATCAACGATCTCGATGGGCCGACCGCCGGGGGCCATCAGCTCCTTGTCGGCGACGATCCCGAGCTGGTGATAGAGGGTGGTGGCCAGGTCTTCGGGGCCGATCGGGTCGCGTTCGGGCTCAGTGGCCGTGGCGTTCGAGGCCCCATGGATGTAACCTTTCTTGATCCCGCCGCCGGCCAGGACGACGCTGAAGACCTTGGGCCAGTGGTCGCGACCGGCGTCCTTGTTGATCTTCGGGGTCCGGCCGAACTCGCTGGAGACCATCACGATGGTGCGCTCCAGGAGGCCAGTCCGGTCGAGGTCGCGAATCAGGGCGGCGTAGCCCTGGTCGAAGGCGGGCATCTGGCTCTTCATACCGCCGGCGATGTTGGCGTGGAGGTCCCAGCCCCCATACTGGAGCGCGACGAACCGGACTCCCGCGGCCACCAGTCGGCGAGCCATCAACATCCGCTGACCGGCGGTGTTCCGGCCGTACTCGTCGCGGATCGCGGCGGGCTCGGCGTCGATGTTGAATGCCTCGCGCGCCTTGGGCGAGGAGATCAGGCTGTAGGCCCGCTCGTAGAACGTATCCATCGCCGCCAGGCCATCGGCCTTCTCTTTCCGGGCGAAGTGGTCGTTGACCGCCTCCAGGACATGCCGACGGGTCGCGAACCGAGAATCATCGATCCCGCCCGGCAGGTTCAGATCCTGGACCTTGAAGCCGTTGTTGGCCGGGTCGCTCCCCAGCGAGAACGGGGAGAACGACGAGCTCAGATAGCCGGTCCCTGCATAAGTGTTGGGCATCGACGGCACGCAGACATAAGGCGGGAGATCATTCTTGGGGCCGAACTCGTGCGAGACCACGCTCCCCATGCTCGGGTAAAGCAGCGCCGGGCTCGGGCGGTAGCCCGTGAACATGTTGTGGGTCCCACGCTCGTGGGCGGCCTCTCCGTGGGTGAACGATCGGAGGACGGAGATCTTGTCGGCGATCTGTGCCGTCTGCGGCAAGGTCTCGCTGAAGAACTCCCCATCAATCTTGGTGGGGATGTGGGTCAACTCGCCCCGATATTCGACCGGAGCAAAAGGCTTGGGGTCGAACGTCTCCTGGTGGGCGATACCGCCCGGGAGGAAGATGTGAATGATCGAGTCGGCCTTGGCGGCGATCGCCGCGTAGGTCTTCAGGTCGGCTCGAGCCTTGAGCCGGAAGAAGTCGCCCAGGCTCAGGCCGAAGCCGGCGGCCCCCACGGTCAGGAATCCACGGCGGCTGAAGAGTCGTCCGTTCATCGATCATCTCCCAACGCGAAAAGAGGGTGTCGCCACGATTCCGGGCCTGCGTCCCGATCGACGAATGACGACCCGGCGAATTCAGCTCGGGGTTCCAAGCGTGACCCGTCCCGTCTACGTCCGGAAGGAGGATGGGGAAGGGTCGAGCAATCGCGGGCCGGCGGACGACTAGCGGGAGGAGCGGTGGGTCTCGACTTCGAGGGCGGTTCGCTCGGCACGAGAAAGGGCCGAGGGTATACCAATTATTCAACAAACGAAAAAGCCTTAGCTCAGATTACGGGCAAGGTGAGCAAGGCGTTGGAAATTAATTCGCGCCCCCTTTCGAATTCGCTCAATCGTGACTGGATGCAACATTCCGTCACCCTACGGAATCGGAAGAAATCCGGGACAGACGGCATCGTCCCCCTGGAAAGCTCCGTCCGTCGGAGCGTCGAGCTCGCGACTCCCCCGTCTGGCGAATGGGGGCGGGCTGGGATAAAGTCGACTCCGAGTAATCGGATCTGATTTCCGGGAGGGGAAGGATCATGCGTCCTGTTGGCTGGCTTCGACTTGGCGCGTGCCTGACCGTCCTGACGATGGCCGGGGGGTTTGACTCGGTGAGTGCCGACCAGGGTAATCGGATCGGGGATGATCGACGCGACCTCCATTCCTTCGGCCATCCCGAGCAGGTCCGGGTCCGGCACATCGATCTCGATCTGTCCATCGACTTCGAAAGGAAACAACTCGCCGGGTCCGTACTCCTCTCTTATGAGCGGCAGCCGGGATCGCCCGCCGATGCGCCTCTGGTGGTCGACACCAAGGGTCTGGAGATCCTGGACATCGAGCGGCCGGACGGCGAAGGCACGACGAAGGTGGAACCGCTGATCGGCAAGGGTGACCCGATCCTGGGCGAGTCGTTGACGATCCCGATCAAGACGGATTCGGGCCGGATCCGGATCCGCTACAAGACCTCCCCCAACGCCGGGGCCTTGCAATGGCTCGACCCCGCACGAACGGCGGGCGGCAAGCAACCCTTCCTGTTCACCCAATCGGAGGCGATCCAGGCCCGGACCTGGATCCCGCTCCAGGACTCGCCGGGAGTCCGGATCACCTACAAGGCGACGATTCGCGTCCCGAAGGGTCTGACCGCCGTCATGGCCGCCGACACACTGTCGCGAGATCAGAATTCAGACCCTTCCGTCTTTCAGTTCACGATGGGACAGCCCATTCCCTCTTATCTGATCGCCCTGGCGGTGGGCGACCTGACCTTTCGGCCCCTCGGGACCAGGACTGGCGTCTGGGCCGAGCGGTCGGTCGTCGAGAAAGCAGCCTTCGAGTTCGCCGACACCGAGCAGATGATCCGCGCGACCGAAGCGTTCTTCGGCCCTTATCGGTGGGGGCGATATGACCTGCTGGTCCTCCCGCCGAGCTTCCCCTTCGGCGGGATGGAGAACCCCAAGCTCACCTTCGCCACCCCGACAATCCTGGCGGGCGACCGCTCCCTGGTCTCGCTGGTGGCGCACGAGCTGGCCCATTCCTGGTCGGGCAACCTCGTCACGAACGCCACCTGGCGCGACTTCTGGCTCAATGAAGGGTTCACCGTCTACCTCGAACGCCGGATCATCGAGGCCGTCTACGGGGTCGAGCGGGCCCAGGTGGAGGCCGTCCTCGGGCTCCAGGAACTTCGGGACGAACTGACCCGACTCCCGGAGGCCGACCAAATATTACACCTCGACCTCGCCGGCCGGGATCCCGACGACGGGATGACCCAGGTGGCCTACGAGAAGGGGGCGCTCTTCCTGACCGAGCTGGAGCACGCCTTCGGCCGCGAGCGGTTCGACGCGTTCCTGCTCGACTACTTCAATCGCCACGCCTTCCAGTCGATCACGACCGGTGATTTCCTCGACGATCTGAAGGGTCGGCTCTTCACGCTCGACCAAGAGGCTGCCTCGAAAATCGACCTGAAAGCCTGGGTCGAATCGCCGGGATTGAAGGCTCCCTTCACCGAGCCGACTGCCGGGCGGCTCGAAGCGGTGGACCGATCGCTGGCCGAATGGAAAGTCGGAACGACTCCCGCCTCGAAGCTCGCCACCAAGGACTGGTCGACCCAGGAGTGGCTCCACTTCCTCCGAGGCTTGCCCGAGTCGATCCCGGCGGAAAGGATGGCGGAACTCGATGCCGCCTTCGGCTTGACGGATCGAGGCAACGCCGAGATTGCCGCGCAGTGGCTCCAGATTGCCGTGAAGAACGGATATCAACCCGCCGATGCCCGCCTCGAAGCGTTCCTGACCTCGATCGGGCGCCGGAAGTTCCTGATGCCGCTCTATCGAGAGCTGATCCAGACCCCCGAGGGGAAAACCCGGGCCGCGGCGATCTACGCCAAGGCCCGTCCGTTCTATCACCCGATTGCGGTGGATTCGGTCGACAAGTTGCTGGGCGTCCGCCCTGGGGAGAATCGTCCGTGAGCGTCACGCTAGGCATCGATATCGGGACCTCGGGCACGAAGACCATCGCGATCGACGAGTCGGGGACGATCCTCGCCTCGGCCTCGGCCGAGTATCCGTGCGACCATCCGCACCCGGGATGGTCGGAACAGGACCCCGAATCCTGGTGGCGAGCGACCGCCTCGACCGTCCGAGAAGTCCTGGCCAAGGGCAACCTCAAGCCGAGCGATATCGCCGCCATCGGCCTGAGCGGGCAGATGCACGGCTCGGTATTCCTCGACGCCAAAGGAGAGGTCGTCCGTCCAGCCTTGCTCTGGAACGACCAGCGGACCGTGGCCGAGGCCGCCGAGATCGAGGCCAAGGCCGGGGGCCGCGAGGGCCTGGTCCGGCTCGTGGCGAACCGGGCTTTGGTCGGCTTCACCGCACCAAAGCTCCTCTGGGTCCGGAACCACGAGCCGGCCAACTGGGACCGGGTCCGCCAGGTCCTCCTGCCCAAGGATTACATCCGGTTCAAGCTCTCGGGGACCTACGCCACCGAGGTCAGCGACGCCGCCGGGACCTTGCTCCTGGACGTGGCCAACCGCCGATGGAGCCAGGAGTTGCTCGGGCTCCTGGAGCTCGACCCGGCCCTGATGCCCGAGTGCTTCGAGAGCCCCGAGGTCTCGTCGGTCGTGAGCCGAACCGGGGCCGAGGCCACCGGCCTGGCGGAAGGGACCAGGATCGTCGGAGGCGCGGGCGACCAGCCGGCCGGGGCGGTGGGCAACGGGATCGTCCGGGCCGGGGTGGTCTCCGCCACGATGGGGACCTCGGGCGTGGTCTTCGCCCATGCTCCCGAGCCCGGCTTCGACCCGCAGGGTCGCCTTCAGCGCGGATGCCACGCCGTCCCCGGGGCCTGGTGCGTGATGGGCGTGGTCCTCTCGGCCGGCGGGAGCCTCCAGTGGTACCGGAACCAGCTCAGCAAGGCCGAGGTCGAGATTGCGAAGGCCCAGGGGATCGATACCTACTTCCTCCTGAGCGACGAGGCCGCGCTGGCGGGCCCCGGAGCCGAGGGACTGTTCTTCCTCCCCTACCTGACCGGCGAGCGAGCCCCCTATTATGACTCGGACGCCCGAGGTGCCTGGATCGGCCTTTCGGTCCGGCACGGCCGAGCCCACCTGATCCGGAGCATCATGGAGGGTTCCTCCTACGCGATGCGCGACAGCCTGGAGTTGATCCGCGAGATGGGGGTGACGATCGAACAGGTCCGGGTCTCCGGGGGTGGGGCGCGAAGCTCGTTCTGGCGACAGATCCAGGCCGACATCTACGGCGTCGACGTCCACACGGTCAACGCCGCCGAAGGCCCAGCCTTCGGTGTCGCACTCCTGGCGATGGTCGGGGCCGGGGCATTCTCGAGCGTCCCCGAGGCGTGCGACGCCACGATCCGACTGGTCGAGCGTACCCAGTCCGAACCGAGCGTCCGGGACTTCCACAATCGGGCTTACGCGATCTATCGGCAGCTTTACCAGGATCTACGCGAGTCGTTCGCGGCCATCGGTCAGCTCGTCCGGGGCTGATCCCTTTGATCCGAAATCGGAGCGTCACGTGGCCCGTCGACGAGCTTCCAGCCCCCCGCCTCGCCCGCCCGAGAAGCCGCCGACCGCGACGGCCGAGCCCACACCAACCCGGAGCGGCTTCTGGAGCCGATCCCGGGTGGCGCTGGCCGTCGTCCTGATCCTGGCGACTCACGGGGCCCTGGCGGTCGACAGCCTCTTGCAGGAGAACGCCACGGTCGACGAGGTCGCGCACATGCCGGCCGGCGTGACCTACTGGCAGACGGGGACCTTCAAGCTCTACCACCACAACCCGCCGGTGGTGAAGCTGATCGCGGCGCTCCCGGTCGTCCTGGCGAATCCTACGACCGCCCCGCTCTATGAGATGTCGTGCTGGGCGCAGGAGTCGCAGACGACCTTCGGAGAGCTCTTCGCCTTCTTAAACTTCAAGAATTACCTGGAACTGTTCAGCCTGGCCCGGCTCACCATGCCGATCTTTTCGATCGTCGGCGGGCTGGTCGTCTTCGCCTGGTCGAGCCGCCTCTACGGGCCGGGCGGGGGTCTGCTCAGTCTGGCGCTCTGGTCGTTCTGCCCGAACGTCCTGGCCCACGGGCGGCTGGTCACCACCGATGTCGCGGCCGCCTCGATCGGCGCGGGGGCTACATATCTCTTCTGGCGCTATCAAAAGAATCCAACCTGGACCCGAGCGGTCATCGCCGGGCTGGTCCTGGGGCTGGCGCAGCTCACCAAGTTCAGCTTGATCTTGCTGTACGGGTTCTGGCCCGCCCTGGCCCTGCTCCGGTTCCTCCTGGATCGGCGGGGGGAGGAATGGCCCCGGAGGCTTGCCATGGGACTCGCCCAGTTCGCGGCGATGGTGGCGATCAGCGTGGCGGTCATCGATGCCGGTTATGCTTTCGAAGGGGTCGGCACTCCGCTCGGAAAGTACGAGTTCGCCAGCGGGTCGCTGACTCGTCCGGTCCCGCCGGGGATGGCGCGGCCTTCCAGCTTCAACCCGCTCCTCGACTCGGCCTGGAAATACCGGGTAAACCGATTTCGAGGAACGATCCTGGCGGACTTGCCGGTCCCTCTCCCCAAGCACTATCTCCTGGGGTTCGACGAGCAGAAGGTCGAGACCGAGGGTGTCCCCGAGTATTTCTTCAACCCGGGCCTTCCTCACGACGACGCGAAGCAGACGGGCTACTCCGTCTATCTCGACGGCGAACTGCGGAGGGGTGGTTGGTGGTACTACTATCTGGCCACGCTCGTCTACAAGGTTCCGGAGGGAACCTGGGTCCTGGTGATCCTCTCGGCCGCGATCCTGGTCGCCTCGAAGCGATCGAGGGCCCCCTGGGTCGATGAGATTTCCGTCCTGGCCCTCCCGGTGGGCGTCCTGGGTGCAATGAGCTTCCTGA
Organism: Tundrisphaera lichenicola; assembly: GCF_051175385.1. Taxonomy (GTDB): domain Bacteria; phylum Planctomycetota; class Planctomycetia; order Isosphaerales; family Isosphaeraceae; genus Tundrisphaera; species Tundrisphaera lichenicola. The sequence goes on from NZ_CP195106.1 coordinate 5,695,781, forward strand.
CCGACATCTGCCTCGGTCTCCGATACATCCTTCCGGTCTTCCCCTATGTCTTCATCGCGACGGGGAAGGTAGTCCCTTGGGTTGCGGGACTTCGGCGATTTCCCCGTTGGGTGGCCTCGGCGGTCCTGGCGGGATCGCTCGCGGGCAATGCGATCTCGGTCGCCCTGATCCACCCCGATTACCTCGCCTACTTCAACTGGGCATCGGGGGGTCCGGACCGAGGGGGGGAGCACCTGATCGACAGCAACCTGGATTGGGGGCAGGACCTGGTCAAGCTCGACCGATGGCTCAAGGCGAACCGGCCCGGTCGCGACGTGGGCCTGGCCTACTTCGGGCAGATCAACCCGAGCCTGATGTCCCTCCGGGGGGGCGGATTCCGCTGGTTCCTCCCCCCGGCCCTCCCCGGTACCGCTCAGCCATTACCGGGGCGTGACCTGTCGAAGCTGATCGGCCCGGCCCGCGAACTCAGGCCCGGCCTCTATGCGGTCAGCGCTTCGATTGTCCAGGGTCTCCCCTGGCGATTCTACGACAGCATCAGTCTCGATGCCCCCCAGCTTGCCTGGACCGCCGCATGGAACGTCGGGACGGACGCCTTCGGATATTTCCGAGAATTAACTCCTGTCGCGAGGGTCGGCCACTCGATCTACGTCTACGAGCTTTCGGAACAAGATTGCAAAATTTTGGGCCGTCACTGGCAACGAGCTAGTCTCGTAGAATAAGTGACGAGAAACCCAAGTCGGGCCGGGTCGAGGTTGACCGGTCGGGCTGGAATCGCGATAGTCCGGGCGCGATCGTCGATGCGGCAGAGGGTCGGCGATCGCAGGGGCCAGGATGGCCCTCGATGGCGATCCCCGTCGTCCCGACGTTCGGTGATCAGGAGGCATACCGATGACGTTCGAGCAGTGCCACGCGAACTTGATGCAGATCCGCCGGAGCCAGGGCACACGCTGCCCGGCGGTCCGGATCGCCTACAACGGGATCACCTATCAGGGTCGCCTCATGCGAGCCGATAGCGACCCCGAGACTCGCCGGCTCCCCGACGCCCGCTTTGGGGTGATCGTCCTGGAGGGCCTCGGCCTGGCCCGAGGGCCCGAGACCATCCTCCAGATCGCCAGCATCCCCGAGGATGGAATCTGCGACCTGCCCGCTTCCTGAGCGCGACGGCCCGAGAGATGTCGGAGGACGATTTCGGGCCGCTGGGCGATCCCTCTCCATCGGATCGCCCCGCCGACCGTCGGTAGGCTCACGTTGCGGTCAACCGACGGTTCGGGGTATCCTCCCGCGAGTGAGATCCAGGACCGAATCGACAGGGAGGTTTGGATGTCGGCCCAAGTCACCAGCGTCTTCCTCTATGTCGACGACATGCAGAAGTCGATCGAATTCTATAACGAAATCATGGGTGCCGAGATCGCCCAGTTGCACGCCGAGGAGGAAGGCGGCCCGCTCACCCTGGCCATCCTCCGAATCGGCGGCTTCTCGATGATGCTCCATCCCCAGGACGAACATTCCGAGGAATTCGCCAGCAACAAGGCCGGGCTGGGCATCCACATCCAGATCAGGGTGGACGATGTCGACGCCTTCTATTCCCACTGCCTCGACGAAGGGGCGATGCTCTCCGTTTCCGGAGAGCCTGTCGATCAGGCCTGGGGATGGCGCGAATTCGCCCTGAAGGACCCGAACGGCTACGTCTGGTCGATCTATCAGGACAACTCGGGCGGCCAGTGGACCTGATCCTATCGATCGATCCGAGGGGGTCCGCTCACTTCTCGACGGCAGGGATGACGGGGGGGACCGGCGTGGTGGTCGTCCGGGTTCCGATCAGGAAATAAAGGCCCACGACCACCAGGAACACGCCATAGGATCTCTTCATCGTGGCGGGCGAGAGTAAGCCCGCCAACAAAGCCCCGCCGAGCGTCCCCACCACAAGTCCGGCCGCGATGCCGAGTCCCCTCGGAATGTCGACTTCACCCCTCCGCCAGAACTCCAGGACGGCCAATCCCGCGACCGGGAGCAACTGGGCCATCAGCGAGGTCCCGGTCGCCGTCTTGGGATCCAGCCCGAAGATCAAGATCAGGGCCGGCACGATGATGAGACCGCCCCCGATCCCGAACATTCCCCCCACGACCCCGGCCCCGAGTCCCAGCCCCATCATCGCCGCGAGCGCACCCCAGCTCATCCGACCTCCCGTTTCGTTCGATCCACCTCGGCCATTGCCAAAATCGTCGAGCAGCCCGCCAGGCCTGCGGTCTCGACCCGAAGGAGCGTCGGGCCGAGGTCGACGACCCTCCACCCCTTCTCGACGGCCCGGGACACTTCCGCGTCAGTCAGGCCACCTTCCGGTCCGATCGCCAAAGTTATGGAGGATCCCCGAATCCCTTCGACTCCCGCCAGGGGGCTCCCGCCCGGGTGCGCCACGAGCTTGATCTCGTCCTGGACCGAACCGAGCAGATCGCTCCAGTTCATCTGCGTCTCCAGGTCCATCAGGCGATCGCGGTTGCACTGCTTCGCCGCCTCGATGACCAGCCGCCGGAGACGATCGAGCTTGGCCGATCGGGGGTCGACCACCGATCGGTCGGTGACCAGGGGAATTAGCCGGGCCACCCCCAGCTCGGTGGCCTTCTCGACCAACCAGTCGAACCGATCACCCTTGGGGACCGCCGAGGCCAGGGTGAGTCGGCAGGCCGGGAGTCGTCCCGAGACTTCACGACCCAGGATCCTCAACTCGACCCGATCGCGACCCAGTGACGAGACCTCCGCCCGGAAGACCGAGCCCCGGCCATCGAAAATCTCGACGATCGCACCCGGGGCGACACGCCGGACCCGTGCCAAATGGCGGGCCTCGTCCCCCTCCAGGACCGCCCGATCATCGACTGGGGAAACCGGGCAATAGAATCGGTCTGACAACGCCATCCTCCCGAGCAATCGCGAAAGAGTTGGGACGATCTTACCGATCGTAAGGGAGGATTGCGAACGGAGTGGCCGGCCCGGAGATTCCCCCGACCATGTGGCATCGACACTGGAGCTTGACCTTCAATCCGTTCGACGAGCGTCGACCAACGTTCGTGCCGGCCCCGTCTCACGCCGAGGCGAGGGCCCGCCTGATCCATACGATCGAATCGGCAAGCCGATCTGCTCGCCTGATCGCCGGGCCGGGGCTCGGCAAGTCGATTGTCCTCGGTCGAGCCATCGAGGCGACTCGAAGCCCGGCGCGACGCTTTGCGAGAGTCAGCGGCCTGGCCGATGGCCAGGCCTGGATCGCGAGCCTGGTCGAGCGGCTCGGAGGCCGAGTCGCCACCGATGCCCCGCGAGGCCAGGCCTGGAAAGCCCTTGGCGAGGCGGCCCGGCTCTGCCGTTGGCAGGGCCTCCACCTTGTCATCGTTGTCGATGACTGCCAGGCCCTGGACCAGCCAGGCGAGCGACTCGACCTCGAACGGCTCGATCACCTGGACCTCGATCCCTCCGCACGTCTCACCATCCTTCGAATCGGCCGACCGGACGGCCTGGAACCTGGCCCGACCTCCTGGGATCTCGCGATCCGTCTCGAGGCCTTGACCCGCTCCGAGGCTGCCGGTTATCTCGCCGCGAAACTCGAGAAAGCCGGCCGGGTCGAGCCCGTCTTCACCCCCAGGGCGATGACGCGACTGCACGCCCATTCGGGCGGTATTCCCCGAGGGCTCGACCGACTCGCAGGCTTCGCCCTGATCGCGGGGGCCGATCGGGGACTGGAGATCATCTCGCCCGAGGTGGTGGACTCCACCGCCTCGGAATGCCTGGGCGACGCGATCTTCACCGGGATGGCCTGAATCCGGCGGGCTGGCGGGCGGGCCGAGGGTTCGATAAAATCGAGGATCGACCGGCATTCCGTTGGCAAAGTTCTTAATATTGCCCGGACCGCCCCGAATCGATCCAGTCGGGTCACACGCCCGACCGAGCCTCGCGAGTTGTGATCGACGAGAACCGCCCCATGCCCGAGCCGACGGTCCACCTCAAGAACCGATATCTTGCCGCCCTCCTGGCCTGGCTCGTCCCGGGCCTGGGCCATTTCTATCAGGGCCGGACCGGCAAAGGTATCCTTTATGCAGTCTGCATCGTCAGCCTCTTCCTCGTGGGTCTGGCCCTGGGCGATTGGCGGATCATCTACTGGCGGTGGATCAACCCTCTGCACAATTCCGAACAATTTTGCTTCAACTACCTGGGCCAGTTCTGGGCGGGGATCCTCGCCCTTCCCGCCCTGATTCAGGCCACCCTGAGATGGTACGGGTTCGACCCGATCCTCTGGGGATACATGGCCGAGCCGACCCAGAACGAGATCAACGGGCTTTACCGGCTCGGCAAGTTCGTCGAGATCGGGACCTTGTACACGACCGTGGCCGGGCTCCTGAACGTCCTCGCCATCTACGACGCCTACGAAGGCCCAGCCCAGCTCGATGAGCTCGAGCCGACCACCGAACCCCAGGCCGTCCGCGTCAAGCCGATCGTCATCGATGTGGAGGCCCGGGCGTGATCTATTACGCATTCATCCTGCCGCTGGTCGCCGCGATCAGCCTGGTCTACTCCGCCTCACGCCACGAATCATGGCCTCGGATCTGGTGGCAATCGCTTCGACTCTGCGGCGCGATCTTCGGCATACTCCTGGTGACGACGATCGTACTCTTGCTGATCAACACCCAGGTCTGAGGCGTCGGCGCCAGGCACGGACCATCGCCCCGAGCTCCCTCCGGCAGAGTTCCGGCGTATCACCCCGAGCGAAAACCGTGAGAACGGGATCGCCCGGGCGGAACATTGACGCAGGCCGGGGAATATCGGCGAGCTCCGGGAATTCGTCCGGTTCCGGAATCGACGCCTCCATGGATGGTGTCCGGAGGATCGGCCGATCGGCGTGGACGATCAACTTGCCGACGTATCCTCGAGGCCGAATCGGGCACACGTCTCCGATGCGCTGTCGGAAGGCCCGAAGATGTTCGGCGAGCAGTGAGGTCCCCATCGCCCATTCCAGGACTTCCACGGACGCGGTATATCGAGGATTCAACTCGATCGCCCAGGCCCGGTTGCCTTCCCAATTCAGGTCGATCCCGAATAGGCCGACCAGTCCGAAGGTCGAGGCCACCACGCGACCCAGGTCCTCGATCCGACTCTCAGCCTCCGGGCCGACCGTCCAGGGGCCGAGACTTCCTCGATACGCGAACAGATTCCCTGGCCGCCCGACGAACTGTCGGGTGAGGCCCAGAAATCGCGAGTGCCCACCCTCGCCGACGTACAGCGCGGCCAGGGGTACGCCCTGCATTCGCTCCTGAAAATAGACCCGTCCCCGGGAAAATGCACCACCCAACCAGGGGCGAATCCCGCGACCGCCGCCCGAGGCAATCGGCTTGACCAGCCACGATCCATCGGTCGGGAGACCGTTCGGTTCGAGCCGGATCTCGGGTGAGTCGAGCCCCGCACGGCGGATCGCCAGGCTCAGGGCGACCGGATCGCGCACGGTTCGAAGGATCGCGCCGGGGTTGCCCAGGAGTGGATGCCGGGCCGAGATCCGGTCGACCAGATCCGGACGATTTTCGACGGCACCGGTGTACAGCCAGGGAGTCGGCTCGACCGTATCGGCGAAGCGAGAGATCCCGTCCGGATACTGCTCGGGCTCGATCTGATGGACGGGGCAGGCGGAGCCGAGGTCGAGGTCGGCGAAGAGATCGGCGCAAGTGGGTTGAAGTCCGATTCGAATGGCGGAATAGGCCGCCGATCGGGCACTTGCCCCGAGGATCATGAGATCCACCGGGGGAACTCCGAGGTAGACGAAAAAATCGACGGGCGATGCTTCGCCCGTCGGGTCCGTCAAATCGGCTTTCGCCGATATTTTATTCGGCCTTCTCGACCTTGGTGGCGGTGATGACCTGCTTGCCATCCTTCTCTTCGACGTCGCCGGTCACCGTGGTCTTGACTTCGCCGGTGCAGATCCCGCTCGACTTATGATAGTCGTTCGAAACCTTGTTCTTGGCCAGGTAGTACTTGACGGTCTTGCCGCCCTCTTCCACTTCGATGACGTTCTGGCACTTGTCGGATTCCTTGAGCGCGCACTTGGCGCACTTGCCTTCGCCGGTGATGGTCTTGACCTCGATGGCGAGGGCAACGCCCGAGCAGAAGACGGTGACGGCCAGCAGCGTGAAGAGCTTCCGCATTGCAATGCTCCCTGGAAACGGAGAAGGGAAGGCACGGATAACTCGGGGCGAATGCCGGAACTCCGGCACGGTCCCGTACCTTCGGAGTCGATATTGAAGCAGGAGTCTCGGCGTCTCACAATCAAATTTTTTACCTTGTTGAACATTCGGGAGGGGACCCGGGGGTTGCGGTCGACCGCCTGGCTGTTATCATTCGGTCTCGTCGAGCCGTACCGAGGTCCCCCATGCCCCCGGGCTGCCGGACGAAACTCCCCTCCGACCACCGTACACGCACACGCACTGGAGACGCATTCCGATGGCCAGCGAGCACACCATGTATGTCGGCGAGGCCCTGGTGGGCGAAGGTAACGAGATCGCCCACATCGACCTGCTGATCGGCTCGAAGGACGGCCCGGTTGGCGTTGCGTTCGCGAACGCCCTGGCCAATCAGTCGAACGGCCATTCCAACCTCCTGGCCGTGCTGGAGCCGAACCTCCTGACCAAGCCGGCCACCGTGATGATCACCAAGGTGACCATCAAGGGGATGAAGCAGGCGGTCCAGATGTTCGGCCCCGCCCAGTATGCCGTCGCAAAGGCGGTCGCGGACTGCCTGGCCGAGGGGACCATCCCGATCGCCGCCGCCGACGACCTCGTGATCGTCTGCGGGGTCTTCATCCACCCCGCCGCCGAGGACAACGCCAAGATCCTCAAGTTCAACCACGAGGCCACCAAGCTGGCCATCCAGAACGCCATGAAGAAGCTGCCGACCCCCGCCGACGTCGTGGCGAAGAAGGACACCGCCAAGCACCCATTCTCGGGGCAATAAGACGGATTCCGTCGATCGATCCCCTCAGGTTGGGCGCGTCCTGACCTGCGGGGATGGCCGTTCCTCTCCGGGATTGACCGATGTCTAGCGATCGCCCCTCGATCTTGATCCAACTGGACGTCGACCCGCAGCCTAGCGTCTTCGATGGCGTTGTGGCGGTCGATGCCGGGGTTGACCATCTCTTCCGCCACGGGGGCGTGAAGCCCGAGACGGTCCGCGACCTCGTCTATGGGGCCTTATTCACACGAGGCGGGTCCGACCTCAAGCGTTCGGCCATCTTCGTGGGCGGGTCCGACGTGGCCGCCGCCGAGGAAGTGATGAAGGCGGTCCAGGAGATCTTCTTCGGCCCATTCCGGGTCTCGGTCCTGTTCGACGCCAACGGCTCGAACACCACGGCCGCCGCGGCGGTCCTGGCCGCGATCGAAGGGTCGGGCGGGTCGGTCGAGGGGGTCAAGGCCGCGGTCCTGGCCGGGACCGGCCCGGTCGGCCAGCGGGTCGCGCGGCTCCTGGCGGGGCTCGGCGCCGAGGTCGCCATCGGGTCTCGATCCCTCGAACGGGCCCGGGCCACGGCCGAAACCATCGGCAAGGTGGTTGATAGTCCCCTCTCCGCATTCTCGACCTCGGGCTCATCCGAGCTGATCGGGGGGCTCGGTGGGGCGTCTATTGTCATCGCGGCCGGTGCCGCGGGGGTCTCACTCCTCCCGGAATCGATCCGCAAGGACTTGCCGAGCCTGAAAGTCGCGATCGACCTGAATGCCGTCCCCCCCGCCGGGATCGAGAAGGTGAAGCCGGCCGACCGCGACGAGGAACGAGAGGGTGTCCGATGTTGGGGGGCCCTCGGCGTCGGCGGCACCAAGATGAAGATCCACAAGGCGGCGATCCGTGCCCTGTTCGAATCCAACGACAAGGTCCTCGACGCCGAGATGGTCTTCGCCATCGGGCATGAGCTGAGCTGAATCCCACTCGATCGACCTCTCCGAATCTCTCCTCGGGAGCCGACTCATGATCGCGACCCTGACCCTGGCGGCAGTCCTCCTCGGGGCGGATCAAGCCCCTCGACCGATGGAGATCTACTTCATCGACGTGATGGGAGGTGCGGCGACCCTGATCGTCACGCCCGAAGGGGAGTCGGTCTTGATGGACTCCGGCTGGCCGGGGCTCGACGATCGCGATCCGCAGCGAATCGAGCATGTCCTGAAGGACGTGGCGAAGCTCGATCACCTCGACCATCTGGTGACGACCCACTGGCATGTCGACCACTTCGGCGGGGTCGATGGACTTTCTCGCCGTCTCCGGATCGACCATTTCTGGGACCGGGGCCTTCCTGATCCGAACGCTTCCGATGGCGATCGGGCCAACTATCCCGACGGTCCCTTCGCGGGCGATGCGCTCGGGATCAACTACCGGAAGGCCTCCGAGGGGAAACGGCAGGCGCTCTCGGCTGGAGCGACTCTCCCCTTGAAGGGTGTCCAGGCCCTGGTCCTCGCCTCGGGCGGAAAAGTGATCGATGGGCCATCCGGTCCGATGAACCCGCACTGCGCCGAGGCTCCTCCCGACCAGCCCGTCGATCGCTCGGACAATGCCAAAAGCGTGACGATCCGGTTCCGACTCGGCAAGTTCGATTTCCTCGACTGCGGCGACCTGACCTGGAACGTCGAGAAGGCCTTGGTCTGCCCGATCGACCGGATCGGGCCGATCGACCTCTACCAGGTGACCCATCACGGGATGGACATCTCGAATCACCCGACCTTGGTCCGGACCATCGCCCCGACCGTCGCGATCATGAACAACGGCCCTCGCAAGGGGGGCTCGCCCGCGACGGTCAAGCTCCTCCGCTCGATCCCCTCGATCGAGGCGTTTTACCAGCTCCACAAGAACGCCGCGACGTCGCCCGAGGAGAATACCGATCCCGCCCTGATCGCCAACGCCGATAAGGCGGGCGGCCAGTTCATCCGGGTCTCGATCGAGCCCGACGGGTCGAGCTATACCGTGCAGATCGGCGAGGACGGGGCCAGGCGTTCCTTCAAGTCGAAGTGATAGCTTCGGCCGATCTCGGGCGTTTCTTCCGCTCCTTCGGTTGGTGTTTCCACCGCCGGTGGAGCCAGAGATATTGCTCGGGGTCGCGTCGGATGATGGTCTCGAGCGCCGAGGTGTAGCGCTGGGTCAGTAGCCGGGCATCGTCGGCGGTGCCGGCGAACTCGGAGGGCTCGATCAGCTCCGTGCATCCGACCTCGTACCGGAAGCCAGGGCCGATCCTCCGGGCATAGCCGACCATCACCGGGGCCTGATGCTCGATGGCCATCAGGGCGATGGCCTTGTGGGTCGAGGCCGGGCGTCCGAAGAACTCGACGAACATCCCGCGCTCGCCCGCGTCCTGATCGGCCAGGAACGACAGGATGCCGCCGGTCCGGAGGACTTCGAGCATCTCGTCGTATCCCCCCTTCTTGGCGATCATCTTCTGCCCGGTCCGCTCGCGGAACGACCGGAGGAATCGATCCAGGTAGGGGTTGTCGAGCGTTCGCGCGACCGAGTTGGGCGGGAACCCGAAGACGCCGAACAGATAGCCCGCCATCTCCCAGTTGCCGAAGTGACCGGTCAGCATGATGACCGGCCCGCCCGAGAGGAGACGGTCGATCACCTTCTCTTGCCCGACCAGCGTGATCCTCTCTCGCCAGGTGGTCAGGTGGAGCTTGCGAGGGATGTGGAGGATCTCCATCAGCATCATGCAGAAATGGAGATAGACCCCCCGAACGATCCGATCGCGCTCGGCCTCGGAATACTGGTCGCCGAAGGCCAGGCGAAGATTCTCCATCCCGATCTTGCGGTGCCTCTTGTCGAGCCGGTAGAGGATCGCCGAGAGCCACCGGGCAAAGGCATACGACTGCTCGACGCTCAACGCCTGGGCCACGCCGACGATGAACCGAACCAGGAGGTAGACCAGATAATTCACGAGTCGATTGGGGCGTCGCTTCACGGCCAATGCTCCGACGACGTTCGACCCTTCGTTGCCGGATCGTGGCGGGATGCTATCCCCGGAGCCTCGAAAGATCAAGTCGAGGAGACTTCGGCACGCAGTCTGCACAGGTTGGGGGAACAGAGCGAACCCCCCGCCTCGGCACGAAGGCCTGACATGAGCACGGTCCTCCCCTCCTCCTCGGAAACCATCACGACCGACGTCCCCGCCCGGATCGACCGCCTCCCCTGGGGACGCTGGCACTGGCGGGTCGTGATCGCCCTGGGTATCACCTGGATCATCGACGGCCTGGAGGTCACGCTGGTCGGGGCCATCGGCGGAGTCCTCGGCCAGAAGGAGACCCTCCACCTCTCGGAGGGGCAGATCGGGCTTCTGGGCACGTCCTACCTGATCGGCGCGGTCCTGGGCTCCCTGGTTTTCGGCTACCTCACGGATAGGCTCGGCCGCAAACCACTGTTCACGGTCACTCTGGGGCTTTACCTGGGCGCCGCGTTTTGTACCGCCTTTTCGTGGGACTTCTGGAGCTTCGCCGTCTTCCGGTTCCTGACCGGCGCGGGTATCGGCGGCGAGTATTCGGCGATAAACTCCGCGATCGATGAACTGATCCCGGCGCGAGTCCGGGGGCGGGTCGACCTCCGGATCAACGGAAGTTACTGGATCGGCGCGGCGGCGGGCTCGCTGGCTTCGCTCCTCCTGCTCGATACCGACATCTTCCCGGTCAACCTGGGCTGGCGGCTCGGTTTCGGTATCGGGGCCTTGCTGGGCCTGATCATCATCTTCTACCGGAACCACGTCCCCGAGAGTCCCCGATGGCTCGCGACTCACGGCCGGGGCGATGAGGCTAACCGCGTCGTCGAGGAGATCGAACGCCATTTCACCGAGGATGGGGTGAAACTCGAACCGGTCCACGAGTCGATCACCCTGCATGCTCGCCACGACGTGGGATTCGGGCTGATCGCCCGAACCATGGTCCATACGTATCCCGGAAGGACCCTGCTGGGTCTGAGCCTGATGATCTCGCAAGCGTTCCTCTACAACGCTGTTTTCTTCACCTATGCCCTGGTGCTGGTCCGTTTCTACGACGTTCCTTCCGCCGAAACCGGCCTCTATCTGCTTCCCTTCGCCCTCGGCAACTTCCTGGGACCGGTCCTTCTCGGTCACTTTTTCGACACGGTCGGGCGGAAGCCGATGATTGCCGGGACTTATACGATCTCGGCCATCCTCCTGGCCGCCACGGGCTGGCTGTTCACTCAGGATCTCCTGACCGCCACCACCCAGACCTTGCTCTGGTCCGTGATCTTCTTCTTCGCCTCGGCGGCCTCGAGTTCCGCTTATTTAACCGTCAGCGAGGTCTTCCCCCTGGAAATGAGGGGGCTGGCCATCGCCTTGTTCTTTGCCGTGGGGACGACCATCGGCGGGTCCGCGGCCCCGGCCCTGTTCGGCTACCTGATCGGAACCAATGATCGTTTCAACCTGTTTTACGGCTATCTCCTGGCTTCCGCCTTGCTAGCGATCGCGGTCATCGCGACCATCCTCTTCGGCGTGAAGGCCGAGGGAGCTTCTTTGGAATCGGTGGCCGATCCCCTCTCGAAGGTGGCCGATTCGCCGAAGGCCTGAGCGTTCTGGCCCCCTTCATGGTATCCTGGAAATGTCGGTTCCAGAGATGGAGTCGGCGGCATGCGAGTTGCCTTGGAATTGGGCTCCGACTGTCACTTCGACCGTCGAGGCTCGACGTCCAGTCAGGCGATGGTCCCAGAGGGTGAACTATGGCGTCGGCGAGTCGACCGAGTCTCAAGGAGCGGACCAGGGAGCGGGGACCGGCGGAAAGTGCCCCGTCGCGAATCATCATCGAGGGGATTACTCCCGAGATCGATGGGGGAGCCTTCCCGATCAAGCGGGTTGTCGGCGAGGGAGTGATCGTCGAGGCGGATATCTTCGCCGAGGGGCACGACCACCTTCGGGCCCTCCTCAAGTATCGGCCCGTCGGCTCGACCGAATGGTCCGAGATCCCCATGACTCCCCTCCCGAATGATCGATGGACCGGCTCATTCACCATAGAAACGCAGGGTCGATTCGAATACACCGTCGAGGGATGGGTGGATCGCTTTGCGTCCTGGGCTTACGAACTGGGCAAGAAGGCCGAGGCCGGACAGGACGTCCAGAGCGAGCTCCTCGAAGGCGCCGAACTGGTCCGGGAAGGGGCGAAGCGGGCGGTTGGACCCGACGTCGACTGGCTCAAGGCCCGGGGCGAGGTCCTTGGCCGGGCGAGCGATCAGGCCGAGCGGGTTCACGCGGCTCTCGACCCCAAGCTCTCGGCCATCATGGCCCGACATCCCGACCGCTCGCGAGGATTCACCTACGAACGAAACCTCGGGGTGACGGTCGAACGAGTCCTGGCCCGGACCGGGGCCTGGTACGAGCTCTTCCCGAGATCGACCGCCCCCGAGCCTGGTCGGCACGGGACCTTCAAGACGACCGAGGCGAGACTGCCTTATGTCGCCTCGATGGGTTTCGACGTGGTCTACTTCCCGCCGATCCACCCGGTCGGCCGGGCCTTCCGGAAGGGGCCCAATAACACCCTGACCCCGGGCCCCGACGACCCCGGGAGCCCCTGGGCGATCGGCAGCCCCGAGGGCGGCCACAAGGCGGTCCTTCCCGAACTCGGCACGCTCGAGGACTTCGATCACCTCGTCGCCACCGCGAAGGGGCTCGGCCTGGAAATCGCCCTGGATATCGCCTTCCAGTGCTCACCGGACCACCCCTACGTCAAGGATCACCCGCAGTGGTTCCGGCACCGCCCGGATGGCACGATCAAGTATGCGGAGAATCCTCCCAAGAAATATCAGGATATTTACCCGATCGACTTCGAGTGCGAGGACTGGCGATCTCTCTACGAAGAGCTTCGCGACGTCTTCTTGTTCTGGGTCGACCACGGCGTCACGATCTTCCGGGTCGATAATCCGCACACCAAGCCGTTTCGGTTCTGGGATTGGGTGATCCGCGAGGTTTGGGACAATCACCCCGATACGATCTTCCTGGCCGAGGCTTTCACTCGGCCGAAGCTCATGGCTCGGCTGGCCAAGGGCGGCTTCCCCCAGTCTTACAGCTATTTCACCTGGAGAAACGACAAGGCGTCGATCCAGGAGTATTTCACGACGCTGACTCAGACCGAACTCGTCGAGTACATGCGGCCGAATCTCTTCGCCAACACCCCCGACATCCTCCACGAATTCCTCCAGCATGGCGGCCCCCCGGCGTTCCAGATCCGCCTGGTCCTGGCCGCGACCCTGGGATCCTCCTACGGGATCTACGGGCCGCCGTTCGAGCAATCGGTCGGCACACCCTGGAAGCCCGGCTCGGAGGAATACCTCGACTCCGAGAAGTACCAGGTCCGGCACTGGAACCTCGACGCTCCCGGCAGTCACGTGGCCCTGATCACCCGGATCAACCAGATCCGACGAGAGAACCCGGCGCTCCATTCCAATCGCTACCTGCGTTTCATCCCGACCGACAATGACCGACTCATCGCCTACCTGAAGACGACGCCCGACCTCTCGAACATGACCCTCGTCGTCGTCAACCTCGATCCGTACCACACCCAATCGGGATGGGTACGCGTGCCCTTCTGGGAGCTCGGGATCGGGGATCCGGGGCAGGTCTATCAGGTCCACGACCTGATCAGCGATGCCCGCTATCTTTGGCAAGGCGAGGCGAACTTCGTCCAGCTGGATCCCAACGCCTGCCCGGCTCACGTCTTTCGAATCCGGCGAAAGATCAAGACCGAGCACGATTTCGACTACTTCGAGTGACCTCGAAAGCCTCCTACAAATCCCATTACAAAATCGGATCGATTGAATTGATGAGCCGTCGGGCCAGCCACGAGACCGGAGCCGGGCAGGAGTTGGGGAGAGCCGGTGGTCGAGGAGAGATCAATCGCGAAGAATCCTCGGGTCGATGCGATTGATGGCCCTGGATCCCGCCTTCGACTTCCCCACTCCGAACCCAGCGATCGTGGAGCCTTGACGGTTCATTCTCCGAATTGACCCGTCCAAGGAGTCCAGGACGATGGCGATCGCAAAGACCAAACGAGGGGTCGATTCCCTACTCGAAGCGGCCCTGCCGCGATTCCTCGTTCGTCAACGATGGTTCGCCGGCAAGGCTCGGCCAATTGCTTCGGTCCGGTTGATCGACTCGACCGCGACGGGTGAAATGCCCGATTCGATCCGATTGACGCTCATCGAGGTCGCATATGGGTCGGGTCCTTCCGAGACCTACTTCCTTCCGGTCGGACTGGCCTCAGGCCCTTCGGCCGACCGTCTCGAACGTGAAGCTCCAGGGCGGGTCATCGGGCGCCTCGAAGGCTTCGGACTGGCCTTCGATGCCCTTGCCGAGCCTTCACTCGGCTCGAATCTTCTCGATGCCATCGCCGGAGACCGTTCCACCTCGACGAACTCGGGGACGATCCGTGCGACTCGAACCTCGGCCTTCGAGGCAGCACGCGGAGCCATCGCTAAACCGCTGCCGGTGACAGCAGGCTCGTTCGAGCAGAGCAATTCGGCACTGATCTTCGGAGATCGCCTGATCTTCAAGGTCTTTCGACGACTCGAACCGGGGATCAACCCCGACTTCGAGATCGGCCGGTTCTTCGCCGAGAAAACCAGCTTCGACCGAATCCCGAAGACGGCCGGAGCCCTGATCTACGAGCGAAAGGGGGCCGAACCCTTGATGCTCGGGATCCTCCAGGGTCTCGTGGCCAATCAGGGAACCGGGTGGGAACATGCCCTCCGCGAGCTGGCCGGGTATTACGAACAGGTCGACCGAGGTGTCGAGGGATCGCTCACCCAAGCCGAGGGACGCCCCCTGATCGAGCTGGCCGGGAGGGCGATCCCCGAGGCGGCCCGCCGCTCGATCGGCGGTTACCTCGAAGCCGCGGCCACCCTCGGCCGTCGGACAGCCGAGATGCACCTGGCCCTGGCCATCGATCCCGATCAACCCGCCTTCCGACCCGAGGCGATGACGACCGACGACCTCAAGGGGATGGCGGCCGCGATCCATCGGCAGGTCGAAAACGCCCTGAAGGTCCTCTCGACTCGCGTGGATCAACTGGGCGGCCCGGTCGCCGTTCAAGCCCGACTCGTCCTCGAAGGTGCTCCGAAGCTCGTGGGAGCGGTCGATGCGATCGCCAAGCTCAACCCTCGATGCTCCCGGATCCGGGTCCACGGCGATTACCACCTGGGTCAGGTCCTCCGGACCGGCTACGACTTCGTGATCCTGGACTTCGAAGGCGAGCCGGCCAAGCCCTTGAAGGAGCGAGTCGCCAAGGTGTCCCCGTTGAAGGACGTGGTGGGCATGATCCGCTCGTTCGACTACGCCGCCTTCGCCGCCCTATTCGCCTTCGCGGGCGATCGAGCCGAAGTTTTCGACCGGCTCATTTCCCGGGCCAAATCCTGGCGAACCTGGGCCTCGGTGGCGTTCCTCCGCGAGTATCTGGCGACGGCCCAGGACGCGTCGTTCCTGCCTCGTGATCGGGCCGACTTCGGCAGGATGCTCGATGCCTTGATGCTGGACAAAGCCCTTTACGAGCTGCTCTACGAGCTGAACAACCGACCGGATTGGGTCCGAATCCCACTCCAGGGGATTGCCGGATTGATCGAGCCTGGCACTTCGGGCGAGGTCCCCAAGGGTCTCGGCGATCTGGACATTCACCTGCTTTCCGAGGGGACTCACGATCAGGCCTATGACAAGCTCGGGGCGTTTCCCGAGGTTCAGGCGGGCGTGGCGGGGGTCCGGTTCGCCGTCTGGGCACCAAACGCCCGCGAAGTCTCGATGATCGGCGAGTTCAACGGCTGGGACTCGACCTCGCATCCCCTGGCCCGGCGAGGGGCCTCGGGATACTGGGAGGGGTTCGTCCCGGGTGCCGCCGTGGGGCAAGCTTACAAGTATGCCATCGCCTCGAAGTTCGGCAATTATCGGGTCGACAAGGCCGACCCGTACGCCTTCGCCAGCGAGCCCCGGCCGAAAACCGCATCGATCGTCGCCGACCTCGCGGAACATCAGTGGAAGGACGACGAGTGGCTGGCGAACCGGGCGGGGGCGAATTCGCTGGGCGCGCCGATCTCCATCTATGAGGTCCACCTGGGCTCCTGGATGAGGCACCCCGACGGGTCGTGGCTCACCTACCAGGAACTGGCACCCAGGCTGGCCGACTATGTTCATGAGATGGGATTCACCCACATCGAGCTGATGCCGATCGCCGAGCATCCATTCGATGGCTCGTGGGGCTACCAGGTCACCGGGTACTTCGCGCCGACCAGCCGGTTCGGCTCGCCGAGCGACTTCATGGCGATGGTCGATCACCTCCACCAGAAAGGGATCGGCGTCATCGTCGACTGGGTTCCCGCCCACTTCCCGACCGATGGCCATGCGCTGGGATATTTCGACGGGACGCATCTCTACGAGCACCCCGACCCGAGGCAGGGGTTCCATCCAGACTGGGACACGTTCATCTTCAATTTCGGCCGTCCCGAGGTGGCGAACTTCCTGGTGGCCAACGCCCTCTTCTGGATCGAAAAGTACCACATCGACGGCTTGAGAGTCGACGCGGTGGCCTCGATGCTCTATCGGGACTACTCGAGGAATCCCGGCGAGTGGGTCCCCAACCAGTTTGGTGGTCGGGAAAATCTGGAGGCGATCGCGCTCCTCAAGCGGATGAACGAGCGAGTCCACTCCCTGTTCCCCGGAGTCTTGACGATCGCCGAAGAGTCGACGGCCTGGCCCCTGGTGACCCGCCCGGTCGGCGAGGGTGGACTCGGGTTCGACCTCAAATGGGACATGGGCTGGATGCACGACACGCTCGGCTACTTCGCCAAGGAGCCGATCTATCGGAAGCATCACCACAATCAGCTCACGTTCCGCGGGCTCTATGCGTATACCGAGAACTTCGTTTTGCCGCTCTCGCATGACGAGGTGGTCTACGGCAAGGGGTCACTCCTCCGGAAGATGCCCGGCGACCGCTGGCAGCAGTTCGCGAACCTCCGGCTCCTCCTGGGATATCAGTTCGCCGTGCCCGGCAAGAAGATGCTCTTCATGGGGGACGAGATCGGCCAATGGGCCGAGTGGAACCACGATTCCCAGCTGGATTGGGCCGCGCTGGGAGACCCGGCCCATGCCGGCCTCAAACGATGGGTCCGCGATCTGAACACCCTCTATCGGGGCGAACCGGCGCTCCACGAGTTGGAGGGGGACCCGGCGGGCTTCCGATGGGTCCACGCCGACGACGCAGAGCAGTCGGTCCTGAGCATGATCCGCGAGGGACACTCGACGGATGATCAACTTCTGATCGTCGCCAACTTCACCCCGATCCCTCGCCACAACTACCGGGTGGGAGTGCCGATCGCCGGGCGATGGGCCGAGATCCTCAACAGCGATGCCCCGATCTACGGGGGGAGCGGCCAGGGTAATATCGGCGGGGCCTGGACCAACCCGGTCCGTGCCCACGGGCAGGACCAATCGCTCAATCTGACCCTCCCCCCGCTTGGCCTGCTCGTCCTTCGTTCGCCGTCTTCTTGATCGAAGGGCTCGATTACCGGCACGGTTCTTGCTCTTGCCGGAATCCTCGGTAAGGTCCGCACGGCAGATCCAATTCGAGGTCTGCCGGGCGGATACCCCGAAATTCCGAGGGCTTGCCTCACGTGATCGACGATCCCGAGATTCCCCCCGCCGGCGTGATCGAGCTCGACGCGGAAACCGCCCTTTTCCGGGTCTGGGCTCCGAGGGCCGAAAAAGTTGAGTTGATCCTCGGATCCGAACGATCCCCGATGACCCACGAGCCCCGGGGCTTCTTCGCCATCGACCGACCGATGCCGGACGTCGCGACTCGCTACGGCTACTCCCTCGACGGCGTCGAGCCCCAGCCCGACCCGGCCTCGCGATGGCAGCCCGAGGGCATCAATCTCCCCTCGGCCGTCTTCTTCCCGGGGAGGATGACCTGGGACGAAGGAAACTGGTCGGGGATCGAGCGGCACGACCTCGTCATCTACGAGTTGCATGTCGGAACCTTCACGCGTGAAGGGACCTTCGAGGCGGTCATCCCCCGACTGGCCGAGCTTCGCGATCTCGGGATCACGGCGATCGAATTGATGCCCGTCGGCCAGTTCCCGGGCTCCCGGAGCTGGGGATATGACGGGGTCTTCCCCTTCGCGGTCCAGAATTCCTACGGCGGGCCCGAGGGCCTGAAGGGACTCGTCGAGGCCTGTCACAAGGTTGGGCTGGCCGTGATCCTGGACGCGATCTTCAACCACTTCGGTCCCGAGGGGAACGTCCTCCCCAGGTTCGGCGATTACCTCACGTCCCGGTACAAGACCGACTGGGGCGATGCGATCAACTTCGATGATCGCCGATGCGACCCGGTCCGCGCCATGGTCCTGGACAACGTCCGGATGTGGATCGGAGAATATCGATTCGACGGACTTCGTCTCGATGCGGCCGATCAGATCTTCGACCGAGGCCCTCGCCACATCCTGGCCGATATCGCCGAGGTCGCTCATCGCGAGGCCGCCCGGCTCGGCCGGAAAGCCCACGTCTTCGCCGAGACCGACCAGAACGATGCCCCCCGCTACCTCAAGCCGACCGATCGAGGCGGATACGGCCTCGATGGCCACTGGACCGACGACTTCCACCACGCCGCCCATACCACGCTGACCGGTGAGATCAACGGGTACTACCAGGACTTTGCCGATGGCCCCGCCTCGCTCGCTCGGGCCTATTCCCGGATCTTCGTGAACGATGGTCGTTACAGCCCGTTCCGCGAGCGGAGGCACGGGACCGATGCGACCGAGTTCCTGGGCGATCGGTTCGTCGCCTTCACCCAAAACCACGATCAGGTCGGCAACCGGATCAAATCCGACCGCTACGCGGCCAGCCTGCCGCCCGAGGCGGTCCGGTTGGCCGCGGGAATCCTCCTGCTCGCCCCTCGGCTCCCACTCATCTTCATGGGTCAGGAATACGGCGAGACGAATCCATTCCCTTTCTTTTGCGACTTCCAGGACCCAGCCCTGATCGAGGCCGTCCGCGAAGGGCGGAAGAAAGAATTCGCCTATTTTGGCTGGAAGGACGAACCGACCGACCCCTTCGCTCTCTCGACGAGAGACTCGGCCGTCCTGTCCTGGTCCTGGTCCGACTCCCCGCGCGACGGCCTCCGCAACCTCTACCGGGACCTCCTCCGTCTCCGCCGGGAGTGTCCGGCCCTTCGCGACTTCCGACATCCCGACGTTCGACTCCTCGAGGAGGAGGGAAGTCCGAAGGTCATGGAGGTGATCCGGCGGCCGAAATCCGGGGATCCAGTGAAAATTTACCTGAACCTGGGACCGGAACCCTTCGACCTCCCGGGAGGGTTGGTCGAGGATGCACCCGCATTACGGTCCGAGTCCGAGACCTACGGTGGCCCACTGCGCCTGGAAAAAACGAACCCAATGACCCTCGGCCCCTGGGAGTTCGCCCTCTTCGGCCCCGTCGCCTAGGTAAAGGACGACCGGGCCGATGCGGAAACTCTCACTTCGGGCCGAAACACCCTTCGATCCTCCGAACTGATAGAATCACCCATCGAGGCGGTGTTTCATCAGTGTTTCGAGGCAGAGGGGGTCGGATTGATGTCATGGTCCTGGAAAATCGGCCGGATCTCCGGAATCCCGATATACGTCCACTGGACTTTCTTGATCCTGATCGCCTATCTGATCTACGGCCATTGGTCGTCCGGGCACGACCTGGCGACCACGGCCGAGGGTGTGGGATTCGTCCTCTCGATCTTCGGCTGCGTGGTACTCCACGAGCTGGGGCATGCGATGGCGGCCCGTCGCTATGGAGTTCCGACGGCCGACATCACGCTCCTGCCGATCGGCGGAGTCGCCCGACTCCAGCGGATCCCCGAACATCCCGCCGAGGAATTGGTCGTGGCCATCGCGGGGCCGCTGGTCAACGTGGCGATCGTCGGGCTCTTGCTCATGATCGGAGTCCGGTATCCCGAGTCGTCGGGTGACTCGGAATTCCTCGTGAAGCAACACTTCCTGCCGAAGCTCCTGGTGGTCAACACCTTCCTCGTCCTCTTCAACCTCTTGCCCGCCTTCCCGATGGATGGAGGCCGGGTCCTCCGCGCCTTGCTGGCGATGCGGATGGAGTACTCCCGGGCCACGAGATTGGCGGCTTCGGTCGGCCAGTTCATGGCGATCCTATTCGGGTTCCTCGGGCTGATGGGCAACCCGATGCTCCTCCTGATCGCCATGTTCGTCTGGATCGGGGCCGAGGGGGAGGCGCGAGCCGTCCAGGAACGCGTGGAGCTTCGCGGGGTCTCGGTCCGAGCGGCCATGCTCACGGATTACGCGATCCTCAAACCGGGCGACACCCTGGGCCACGCGGCCGATCTCCTGCTGGCCGGCACCCAGCAGGATTTCCCCGTGATCGGCGACGGCCGACCGGACGGGGTCTTGACCCGCTCCTCGCTCTTCAGCGGCCTTTCCACGAATGGTCGAGAAGGGCTGGTCGGCGAGGCCCCCCTGATAGAGCTCGGTCGGGTCGAGGTCGCCGAACCACTGGGTCCGGCGGTGATCCGGCTCCGGGAAGGGGGAGAACCCTGCCTGGAGGTGGTGGATCAGGGGAGGCCGGTCGGCCTGCTCACCCTGGAGAACATCGGCGAGTATCTGATGATTCGGACCGCCCTGGCCGAGGCAAAGAGTGTGGCGACTCGGCGGCCCGCTCAAGAATCCTCGACTCTCTGAGGGTCCGCCTCCGACCTATTCGAGACGAGTCCGGTCCTGGGTTCAGGAACGGCCCCCGACGTTTTCAGGACGTTAGGGGCGATGACTCGCGCCATCAGCCCGATCATCGCCCCCTGGAAGACCAGGAGCGGGAGGAACTGGACCCATCCCGCCCAGTTCGGTAATTCCTTGGCCATCGTCGGGCGTGCCAGGCTCATCAGGTTCCGGGCGTATCGGTTGCCGAAGACCCACCCGGGCAAGCGTCGGTCGCCCCGTATCAGAGGCCAGACGCCGTCCCCGAGCGGTCGAGCGATATCCTGAGGGACCCTCGCCCCGATCGCCTGGAACATCACCATTTCGACCCCGCCGACCAGTCCCAGGATCACGGCGATCGCGGCGGTCGGGCTCCCTCCGACGGCCAGGAGGCTAGCAACGGGAAGCATCGCGAACGGCAAGAGAGGCAGGAGCAGGCGAGGTCCGGTCGACCAGCCCCCGGTCCACTCGGGATAACTCAGGTTCATCAGGAGCACGGCGCCGATCGCCGATGCACTCACAACGAACAGCCCCCAGGTTCGCCGATAAGCCGCTACGAGCAACCCCGGCAGCGTCAGCACCACGATCGGCGCGAATCGGATCAGCCCTCGGCGCTCCCCCCAGAGCAACTCGCCCAGCTTCGACCAGTCGGGCCGTCCCAGCCCGAGCGGGTTGCTTTCATTGTGGACCTTGCTGAACTGGTCGAGGACCTCGTAGAAATAGCCCATCCGCCAGGGGGAGCCGAAGGCCAGGGTGTTGTAGCCCAGCAAGATGCCCGCCGGGATGGCCGCCCCCAGTCCGAATGCCAGGACCGAGGGCCAGGGTTGTCGACCTCCAATCGCCAGGGCGAGCGCGTAGAATCCCAGGATCGCCGAGACCGGACCGACCTGGATCTCGATCACCGACGCATAGCTCGCCAGGAACCCCGCCAGGCACGCTCGGAGGATCGGCCGACCTCCGCCTCGCCAGAGGAGCGCGAACGAGGCCAGAAGGCAGAAGCTCGACGCCTGGTGGCCGTAGCCCAGGGTCGCATAAACCTGCGCGGGAGTGGCCAGGCCGTACGCCAGCCCCACGATCGCCGACCTCCCGGGGGTACATCCGAGATCTCGGGCCAGGATCACCAGGATCAGGCCCGAGAGGGCCGTCAACAGCCCGGAAGTTCCCAGAGTCGCCCAGTAATCGGCCGGCCAATGGGCAAACCCGGGTCGATTCAGGGGATGATCGGGCAACTTCAAGGATCGCTTGGCCAGGTAATACGGGGCGGTTGCCAGGAGCGAGAAGCCGGGCGTCTTGTCGGAAAAGTAGTGGCCTCGATACCGGGCGATATCGCGAGTCTGGTCGTCGAGCCCGTCGATCGAGAGTGTCCCGCGATCCACCAGCGCATAGGTCAGCATCAGGCGGCTGGCGACATTCCAGTCGCGACCGTGCCAGACGTAGGAATAGCTCGCCAGGAGGATCACGAAGACCCAGGGCTCGGGCCGGCGGAGGAACGTCAAGGGCTCGGCTCCGATCGATCTTTGACGGCGAGGCGAACGACCCAATCCATCCCTTCGACGACCGCGAACGCCCCCAGGAGCGCCGAGCCCGGCTGGATCGAGAGATAATAGCGATCCCAGGCGAGCGGTATGAAGGCCGTCACCACAATCAGCGCGACCCCGGCCTGTACAAGCACCGCCCAGGCCACCGGAGGCTCTCCCCCTCGGACTTGGGCCAACCCACGGACCGAGGCCGCCACCATTCCCAGGGCGACCCAGGGAAGCCAGACGCAGGCACCCCAATCCTGAGCCCGACTCCGCCGAACGGTCGAGTCGGTCCCGGCCCTCGGGCCGAACGGCCCGAAACGCCCGAAGCCCTGGACCGCGACGGCCTCGATCTTCTCCAGCGGGGTCCTCAGGGCGTCCCTGGGAAAGATGGACTTCGCCTCAGTCGAGACACCCGCCCGGTGATCGTAAATCATTCGGACACGATCGGAGAAAGTCATCCGCGCGATCGGCTCCAGTTTCGGGTCGATTACCCCCTGGGGGTGCGCGTACAGGAAAGGATTGAGCGAGCAGAATGTCGCAAACGCCACCCCCCCCGCCAACAAGGTTGAGAGGACGAAGACGAGTCGCCCCCTCCCGGAGAACGACCGGAGCCCGCAAGCCATCACCGCCCAGGTCGCCAGGATGATCCCGCTCAGCGATCCGTTCAACTTGGCCAGGGTGGCCAGGCCGCACAGGACTCCCGATCCGGAGATCAGTCCCAGCCCCGGCCCGAGAGTCCCTCTCCCGGAGAGGAGCCGCTTCCAGGCCCAGAGTCCGATCGCCAGGGAGGCAAGGATCAGCGCCTCGGCGGGAACGTCCGACATCGCTCGACGGGCATGCATCCGGTAGAGCGGGTTCGCCATCAGGAGGAGGGCCGCGATCAGACCCGATGGTCGCCCGTGAGCGGTCGCACCCAGCCCGTAGATCGCCAGGCATCCGAGAGCACCCAGGATCACCGAAGGAATCCGGGCGACCGTCAGCGCTTCTGCCGAGACGAAGCGCCGGCTGGTGTTGGCATACCACTCCCACATCGCCGTGGAGTTGGGACGACGGAATCCCCCGGCACGCATCGAGAAGCCGATCAGATATTTCGGAAGCGGAGGGAGGTCATAACCCGCATAAGTCAACCAGGCCGGATCATCCCGCTGACCGTTCAACCAGAGGTCTGCAAAGAAGGCCTGGGACACATAGGCAGACTCATCCACGAAGTGCGGTTCTGAGGCCAGATCCCACCCGATGACGGTCAATGCCAGCAGGACCACGGCGACCGGCCCGGCCCACTTTTTGGGTCGAGGCTCACGGCGTAAGCTCGGCAAAGGTTGCGGGTTATACAACGATTGAGCCCTGGTTTCCGAGGGGCCTGGCCGCAAGGTCGCCCCAGTCTCACCAACATTCTAGAAATCGTCGCGCTTTTTTGGCAACGCGATGTTCATCGGCTAAGTTTGCTCGACAGCGTAAGAAGTTGAGTTGTCCCTGGCCCCCAACCGACTCGCGAGGGCTCGATGGCCCGACCGGGACGGGACAGGTCCGGAGCATTCCCCCCGGACTTCGACGGCCTTGGGCCGGCTCCGGGATCGGTTCCGCAACGTTGATTCGACATCCATTGGGCGTTCCCATGCGAACGAATTCGCCAAATCGCCATCCGTCGTCCGGTCGGGGCTGCGTCCCGCCTGGATCGTCGATGGTCGACCTCTCGACGAACCCGGCTTTGGACCGGTCGCCGCGAGCGATCGGCTGCGCCGCGGCTGGTGGGGTGTTTCGCGAGGAAGGGCGAGTTGGGCGTGAGGCGCGACGCGAGTTGCCAGAAGACGGGAGTCCATCCGCGATGACGATGAATCGAAGATCGGCCGGAGGTCCCGCTCGGAAGGCCTCCGAGCCCCGAAGCTGGGCCAGGCCTCCAGGGCTGGCGATGCTGGCCCTGGCCTTGATCGGCCTGGTTCAGGCAGGGTGTCAATCCACCGGTTGCAATGGGTGCGGCCTGGGAGGCCTGGGATCGCGGATCGGCAACGGCGTGCAGGCGCTTGGGACCCGGGTCGCGAACACGGGTGCCCGGATCTTCAACCACAAGGGGGGCGGATGCAGCACCTGCGGCGACGGTGGTGGTTATGAGGAAGGGATGATTATCGACCAGGGCATCCCGATGGCCCCCGGCGGCATGATCGTGCCGGCCCCGGCCGTCGTCCCCGTCCCGGCCCCTTCCCTCGAATCGGCCCCGACTCAACTCGAGCCGATCGAGAGCAACGCGACCGGGGCCAGGCCCGCGAACCCGACCGGGGGCACGGGCTCGGCGGGCCGGAACACGCCGGGCGTCAAGGGTTCGGCTTACGAGGCGTCCGCACCCCGGGGTAAGGTGGCCCGGGGGCGGCCGAATGACGTGGCTCGGGCGGTCCTCTCGGCTCCCGAGCCGGCCCGCCAGGCCTCGGAATCCTCCTACGATTCGGATGACCTCCTCGATAACATCCCGCCGGTCGACGTCCCGATCGAGGTGACCCGGAAGGCGGTGAGCCTTCCGGAAGCCGCTCCCGCACACGAGGCCGCCCCGGTCCCGGCCGAGGCCCCTTCGTTGGTCCCGACTCCCTCCTCCCCCACGATCGCACCCGTCACTCCCCCGGCGGCACCCGTGACGCCCCCGGTCGCCCCGGCCGCCGAAACGGTCCAGCCCGCGACCCCGACTCCCGCCGAGACGGCCTCGGCGGAGGAGGGGCCGGAGTCCATCGTGTCGATCCGCCAGGCTCCGGGCATCCTCCGCTCCTCCTCGGTGGCTCCATCGGTGGCCGGAGGAAGCGTCCCGTCTTCGGACGGCCTCGCCTGGCTCAAGGAGAAGGGTTACAAGACGTTGGTTGACCTCCGTTCGATCTCCGAAGTCGATCCGAATTTCGTCGAATCTGTGAATGATCACGGCATGGCTTATCTTTCTCTTCCCATCGTGGCCGACCGTTTGGATTCCACCCGACTGGCTCGCTTTGACGATCTCATTTCCCGATCCGAGAATCACCCCGTCTATTTTTGCGACACCGACGGCACCCGCGCCGGCCTGGTCTGGTATCTCCACCTCAGGACAGTCGATGGGGTCGATCCGCTTTCCGCCACACAGCGGTCCGAGGACGTGGGACTGACCCCCACCCAGGCCGGTATCGCCGAGGCTTATCTTGCCGGTCAAAAATCCCGTTCGAATACCGACCCCATTCCCGCCACCGGCACGACGCCCAAGGTTGTAGAAAACGCCGTGGTAGATTCGGTCGCACCCTCGGCCCTGCCTTCGACCCCGGCCGGTCCGGCCCCGGCCCCGGCTCCGGCAAGCCCGCCGGTCTCGGCGGATCGGCCGACTCCTCCGATGCTCCCGGGCGAACATCGCCCTCAGGCCTCGAACAAGCCCGATCTCGACCGCTTTCGCGAGCCGATGGCATGGCGGCCGGTCGCGGCCCTGGTCCTGGCCGGGGTCGGCGTCCCGCTCGCTTACTGGAGCAAGACGGCACTCAGCGGACTCCACCTGAACCGCCGGAAGCTGGCCAGTCTCCCGGGATCGGCGCGACGATCGTTAAGTGGTCCGGCCGGGTCGGATGCTTGAATCGCAACTCCTGGGCGTGTAGAGCGATCCGGGAGAGGCCATCGAGGGCGGTTAACGACGATCGGGCGCCGTATTTCCGATCGCCGACGATCGGGAGGCCTCGCGAGGCCAGTTGAACCCGGAGTTGATGACCTCGACCGGTGGTGGGCTTCAATTCGAGATCGAGACGCCCGGCCCGCCTCCGGATGACCCGATAAGCCAGGTTCGCCCGCTGAGCCCCTGGGCTGCTCGCAGGGACGGTGGACACGACATTGGTCCGCTCGTCCTTGACGAGCCAGTCCTCCCACTCGCCCGATTCCTCGGGCCAATCCCCTTCGACGACGGCCAGATAGGTCTTGGTCACGCGCCCCGACCGAAACTCCTCCGAGAGCCGAGCCGCCCCCTTGCTAGTCTTCGCGAACAGGAGGACTCCCGAAGTCGGCCGGTCCAGCCGGTGGACCAGGCCGACATAGACATTCCCCGGCTTCTCATAGGTCGCCTTGAGATAGGCCCGTACTTCCTCCACGGCGGAGCGATCGCCGGTGGCGTCCCCCTGCGAGAGTAGGCCCGCCGGCTTGTCGATCGCCAGGCAGTGGTTGTCCTCCAGGAGGATCGAGAGCATCGGGTCGGTGCCCCGGGGGGATTCAGTCGGAACTCGGCCGGTCGCGATGGTCCTGGTCGTGGTCGATCGGCAGGCCATCATCGAAGTGCTCGATCACGACATCGCTCGTGCCCGTCGAGGTCGAATGATCGTGGTCCTGCAATTCGTGGCGGTGTCGCTTGTCGAGCAGGTGCCCCACGTCGAAGCGCTCGCCGATGTAGTAGCGGCGGACGTCGGCATTGCTGATGATCGCCTCGCGGTCCCCGTAAGCGAAGACTCGCCCTTCGCGGATCACGTAGGTCCGGTTGGTGACCTCGATCGTCTCGCGAAACTGGTGGTCGGTCAGGAGGATTCCCAGGTCATGTTCCTCGGCCAGGTTGCGGATCTGGTCCTGGATCTCGCCGACGGTCTTGGGATCGATCCCCGCGAACGGTTCGTCCAGGAGGATCAGCTTCGGTTCGGTGATGAGCGATCGGGCGATTTCGAGTCGCCTCCGCTCGCCGCCGGAGACCCGATTGGCCCTGGTCTTGCGGATGTGGGTCAGGCCGAACTGGGTGAGCAACTCGTCCTGGCGATACTTCCGGGCCTTCCGATTCATCCCGGGGCGGGTTTCGAGGATCGCCATGAGGTTGTCTTCGACGGTGAGCTGCTTGAAGACGCTGGAGTCCTGGGCCAGGTATCCCATCCCGGCCTGGGCTCGCTTGAACATCGGGAGCTTGCTGACATCACGACCATCGAAGAGGACCTGCCCGCCGTCGGAGTCGATCAGGCCGATCGTCATCCGGAAGCTGGTCGTCTTGCCGGCCCCGTTGGGGCCGAGGAGCCCGACGATCTCCCCCTGGTTCACGTCGAAGGTGACGCCGTCGACGACCTTCCGGCGGCCGTAATACTTCTCGAGGCCTCGGACATCCAGCAAGGGCATGCGTCGATCCTCCTTGATCGATCCGGTCGTCCTCGGGGGCGAAGGCCCCGGATTCGGCTCAGCGGATCCACTTCATCCGTTCGAAGTAGGGCCGGAAGGGGATCCGGAAGTCGCGTGTGATCCGGATATCGGGACCGAACGGCTTGCCATGCGGCCAGTAGACGAAGAACGCCTTGCCGATGAGCATGGATCGAGGGACTTCCCAGCTCGACCGATCCACGTCCCTCCAGGCGTAATCGCGGGTCTCCCAGGCTCGCCCATCGCTGCTCCGGGGGCTGTTATCCCCCATCATCATGTAATGGTCGGGGCGGATCGAGTAGGACTTCCCGGTCGGAAGGTCGCCCAGCGCGGCAAACTGTTCGGGATCGGACAGGAAGTCGAACATCTTGACGATTCGGGCGAACGGGTTCCGGTCCGAGTCGCCGAGCGACCCGTAGACCCCGGGAATCCGATAGTCCGGGTCTCTCGGGTCCTGGGTATAGTAAATATCGCGTTTCAGGACAAGATCGCTCACCGACGCCTTGGCGCCCTGGATGGCCATGCCGACGGGATCGAGATCCTTGGCGGTCGGGCCACGCGGGGCTTCGGGCCCGTCGTCGTAGATCAGGCCGGTGCTGAAGGGAGTCTCGCCGTCGATCCAGAGGGTCAGCCGATCGTCGACGTTGGCGAACTTGACGTCGTGGGCCCCGATCCCGTGCAGCCCGGTCCCGGCCTCGCCCAGCTTGGTCTCACCGTGATAGATCGTGGCCAGGCCCGTGATCAGGTCGACCTCGCATCGGTTGGAAACGCCCGCCTCGACAAGCTCCAGCCGAAGCTTGCCGCCCGGGTCGACCGAGGCCAGATCCACCCGGCACGAGACGGTCAGGTCGCCCACCCAGTTGAGTTGCAACCAGCCGTCGAAAACCTGGAGCCACCGGTCGTAGAAGGCGGTGGAGACGTTGGTATTGTACGAGTAGAAGTCGGTGATCAAGGAAGCCCGAGGCGCCCTCGGGAGCGGCTGGTGCTCCTCCAGCGCCGCCCATTGCTCGGGATCGGGTATGAGGTGGCGATAACGGAGTTCCGACCATTCGGGGCCGGTGGCGACCACGTCGTATTTTCCCCGCTCGGCCTCTTTCCAGGGCCCGACGGGGTTCCATCTTCGCCATTCGGGCTTGTCGGCCAGCGTCGAGGGCCGGTAACGATCGTCGTTGACGAGCATTTGCATGGCCTGCTGATGGATCAGCGACTTCCGCTGGATCTGGAACGGATCGGTCGAGCCGGCGGGGCGAGTCTGGATGTCGCCTTTGTCGATCCGGAGTTCCTCGCCAGGTTCCCCCACGAGTCGCTTGATGTAGTTGGTCTCGGGCTTCTCGGGATAGTGGAAGACCACCACATCCCACCGTTTAGGGCCGGCGGAGCCGGGCAAGAAGGGAAGTTCATAGGGGAACTTCATCACAAGGATCCGGTCGCCCTTGAAGCTCGGCGCCCCATCGACCTCGGTCCGGAACCGGCAATTGACACAAATCCCGGTCTCCCGGAGATTCTTCCCGGCATCCTTCTGGGACGTGACGAACTCCTCGGTATCGTCCGAGGCATTGATCGCGTAGGTATAGCCGCACGACGGGCAGACGACTTCCTTGTGCCGCCCCATCAGGGTCGGGGCCATCGATCCGGTCGGGATCACGAACGCCTCGGCGTCGAATCCGCGGATCAGGACGGCGAGGATGATTGCGACCACGATCTGCTCGATGAAGTCGCGCGTCGACTCCTTGGGCTTCTGGGTCGACGGCGGGACCACCGACTTCAGGAAGATCTTCGCTTCTTTGGTGGAGGTCCGGCTCATCGTGCGTGGCCCCAGGCGGTCGTGGTGCACCGGTCGGTTGCGGTCATCGAATGTAACGTATTTCGCGGGGGTCGGGAATCCAGCCCAGCGGTCGGCCGAAGACCTGGAGCGAGAAGACTCGGCCCGGGAGATGCACCATGAACGGCTTGCCCAGGAAGCGGTCGCCCTGGACGACCGGGCTCGACTCCCAGAACCTCGAGTCATTGGAGACCGGGCTGTTATCCCCGAGGACGAAGAACTCGTCGGTCTTCAGCGAGTAGGGGTGGTCCACGCCGAACGGCTCTCGACCGCCCGGGGCCCGTCCCCCGGTATAGAAGATATCGCGATAGACACGGACCCGACGTGCCTCCATGGCGCCCCCCAGGACCCCGAGGGCCAGCGGGCTCGAAGCCGGACCCGGCACCATGCTTCGCATCCCCTCGACATCGACGTCGATCGGGTCGAAGAGGGGAACCCCGTCCAGGGCCACCGTGATCCGCCGGTCGATCGTGGAAGCCTCCAGCCTGGCGAACCGAGGGGCGTCCGCCGGGGATGACACCAGACCGCCGACCGGGTTGGCAATCTCCAGGACGAGGCCATTACGCCGGACCTCGGGCAACGCCCGGCCGTCGACCGGGAGAACGACCAGGAAATGGTCTCCGCCGTGATCGAGCCGGACGGTGATCGACCGGACGTCGGGCCGGACCGTAACGTCGGCCTCGATCATCAGGTCGCGGACGACATTGTCGCTCCGGAGATCCCCGCCATTGTAGGGGCAGAAGTCGCGGACCGGTCCGAACCGGCCCTGCTCGGGGTCGAAGTGGCGATACTCGATCCAGTCCTCACGGTCGGACGACGTGGGCGACGGTTGGTGGACCAGCCGGGTTCCTTCGGCCTTCCAACCGCTCGGGGTGGCCCTCCGGAACCGATCCCCCCGGAAGGACCACCTGGGATAGCGATCCGAGTCTCCGGGCACGAAGTCATTGTCGTAGAGCAAGATCCGGGTGGCTCGCTGTTCGGCGAGCGACTTCCGGACGATCCTACCGTCGACATGAATATCGCCATCCACGACCTGGATCGACTCGCCGGGAAGCCCGACCACCCGCTTGACGTAGGCCTGTTCGGGCTCGGTGGGACTATGGAAGACCGCCACCTCCCATCGTCGAGGACGACGGAAGTCGAACAGGAGTTTCTGGACGAGGAGACGATCTCCGTTGCACTCGACCGTCTCGACTTTTTCCAGGCCATCCTGACCGCAGTTCGGGCAGACCGGCCGGCCGGTCCGACCTTCTTCGTCCATCCCGATGTCGATCGGAAATTTGCAGTTGGGGCAGTTCAGCTTCTTGTGGAACCCCAGGAGTGTTGGGGCCATCGAACCGGTCGGGACCACGTAGGCCTCCGCGGCGAAGGTCCGGAGGATCAGGATGCCGATCCCCAGCAAGACCAGGAACTCGGCCGTCTGTCGACGGATGTTTTCCTGGGCCGGCTCGGCCGAGGAAGACACCCGAGCCGGCGGTTCGGCGAGATCGGGTACGTCGATGGGTGCCTGGTCCTCGGATCCTGTCACGCCCGCCCCCACTCTGGTGGCCTTGCCGTCGATCGGATCATTCGTCGCCGTCGTCGAGCACCGAGAGGAACGCTTCCTGCGAGATCTCGACGTTCCCGACCTGCTTCATACGCTTCTTGCCTTCCTTCTGCTTCTCCAATAGTTTGCGTTTTCGCGAGATGTCGCCGCCATAGCATTTGGCGGTCACGTTCTTGCGAAGTGCCGAGATCGATTCCCGGGCGACCACACGACTTCCGATCGCGGCCTGGATGGCCACCTCGAACTGATGGCGGTCGATCTCGCTCTTGAGCTTCTTGACCAATTTACGCCCCCGACGCTCGGCGAACCCCCGGTGAACGACGATCGAGAGGGCGTCGACCTTGGCCCCGTTGACCAGGACGTCGAGCCGGCAGAGGTCGTTATCCTTGAACCCAAGGATCTCGAAGTCCATCGTCCCGTAGCCGCGGGTCGAACTCTTGAGTTTATCGTAGAGGTCGTAGATCATCTCGGCCAGCGGCAATTCGTAGGAGAGGATGGCGCGGGTGGGCGTCATGTACTCCGTCTTGAGATAGATCCCGCGTCGATCCTCGCAAAGCTGCATCATCGCCCCGATGCAGTCCGAGGGGATGATGAAGTTGACCCGGGCGACCGGCTCGCGAAATTCTTCGATGTCGCCGGGGTCGGGAATTCGGGTCGGGTTGGAGATATGGAGGGTCTCGCCCTTCTTGGTGATGATCTCGTAGGTCACGTTCGGGGCGGTCTGGACCAGCGCCAGGTTGCTCTCGCGTTCCAGACGTTGCTGGACGATCTCCATGTGGAGCATCCCCAGGAACCCGCAGCGAAAGCCGAAGCCCAGGGCGTCGGACGACTCGGGCTCGAAGGTAAAGCTGGCGTCGTTGAGCGAGAGCTTCTGGAGGGCGGTCCGGAGGTCCTCGAACTGGTTATGCGTGGCCGGAAAGAGTCCGCAGTAGACCACTTGCGCCGGTTCTTGGTAGCCGGGCAAGGCTTCCTCGGCGGGGCGTCGGGCATCGGTGATCGTGTCACCGATCCGGACGTCGGCCAGTTGCTTGATGTTGGCCGAGACGTAGCCCACCTGGCCGACGCCCAGATCGTCGCAGGGGGTCTCGCGCGGCCGGAATCGGCCCAGGCTGATGACCTCGTGGTCGGTCCCGCCGGCCATCAGCCGGATCTTCTGGCCGACCTTGAGCAATCCGTCGATGACTCGGACGTAGATGACCACTCCGGCGTAGTCGTCGAACTTCGAGTCGAAGATCAGGGCCCTGAGTGGGGCGTTCACGTCCCCCGGGGGGTGCGGGACCTGCTCGATGATCGCCTTGAAGATCTCGGGGACGCCCAGGCCGGTCTTGCCGCTGACGGAGAGAATCTCGGTCGCGTCGATCCCGAGGGTCGACTCGATCTCCTCGCGGATCTCGTCGGGGCGGGCGGCCTGCATGTCGATCTTGTTCATCGCCGCGACGATCGTCAGGTTGGCATTGATGGCCGCGTAGGCGTTGGCCACCGTCTGCGCCTGGACCCCCTGGGTGGCGTCGACCAGGAGGATCGCCCCCTCGCAGGCCGCCAGGCTCCGCGAGACTTCGTAATGGAAGTCGACGTGCCCCGGCGTGTCGATCAGGTTCAGCTCGTAATTCTGCCCTTCGTAGACGTAGTTGATCGCCACGGCCCGGGCCTTGATCGTGATCCCTCGTTCGCGCTCCAGGTCCATGTCGTCGAGGAGTTGCTCGCGAAACTCGCGCTGGGTGATCGCCCCGGACTGGAGCAGGAGCTGATCGGCCAGCGTGCTCTTGCCGTGGTCGATATGGGCCACAATCGAAAAATTGCGGATGAACTTGGGATCGAAGGCCATGGGGGTCCCAGTGGGAAGGAGTCGGGCGGGCCTCGAACGACTCGGCGGGGGTCGGTTCTCGGGCGGTGTTCCGTCGACAGATCTTACGATAGAGTACCATCTCGGGCTCTCGGCGCGATCCCCATTCATCCTCAAGCGATGCTTCTCGGGTCGCCCGCCTTCAACCCTCCTCATAGAATGAATGGCGGGTGGAATTCATTCGTCGATCCTCGAAGATCATTGGCGGGCCGAACCATGGAAGTCCCCCTGGACCCCGAGATCGAGCAGGTCGTCCGTCAGAAGGTCGAGAGCGGCGAGTATCCGTCGGTCTCCGCCTTGGTGGAGGAAGCCCTCTTCCTGCTAGTCGAGCGCGACTGGTCGCGCAGCCAGGCCGAGCTTCGGGAGAAGCTGCCCTCCGCGTTCGGCCTGGATCCCGACGCTTCGACGAAGGACCAACTCCCATGACTCGCGAACCATCGACCCTCTCGCGGCGGATCTGGCTCCTCGGGACGCTCGGGGGATTGGCCCTGGGGCCGAAACTCGCGAGGGGAGATCAGGCTCTCGACGCAATTCAGGCGAAGGCGAAGGCGGCAGGATTGGAACCCTTCGAGGTCTCGGAGTCGACGAATTACCGAGGGATCGGCGACGCCTCCCGGTCCTATCGAGAAGAAGCCCTCGCGATCTGCGAGGAAGTCGCCGAGGATTACCGGAAGCACTTCACCCTCAAGAAGTTCAACCTGACCAGTCCGGTTGACAAGTTGACCGTCGTAATCCTGAAAGGTCCGAAGTCTTACTCCGCATTTGAAGGCGAAGACCTGGGTGATGCGGTGGGGGGTCACTACGACCTGAGGGCCAATCGCCTGGTGATCTTCGACTTCCGAGGTCCGGGAGCGAACCCTCGGGCGGCGGCCGCCGAGGTTGACAACACCTTGACGCTGGTCCACGAGGCGACCCACCAGCTCACGTACAACACGGGTGTCCTCGACCTCGCCTCGGACGTCCCGCTTTGCGTCAGCGAGGGGCTGGGAACCTATGCCGAGACCTGGCGTCCCCATCGACGGGGGGAAATTGGCCAGGTCAATTTCCGTCGACGCAAAGGGCTGGAGCTGGCCCGAGGAGCGGGGCCTCGGTGGTTCCCTCTGGAAACCTTCCTGGCCAATGACTCGATCTTCGACTCTCCCGATCCTTCGACCCAGCAAGTTGCTTACGCCGAAAGCTGGATGTTCGTCTACCGGATGATGAAAGACTCGTCAAAGCTCACGAGATTTCGGAATTACCTCCAGGCCCTCCGCGAGAACCGTGACCCGGCGAAGCGTCTGGAGATCGCGAGAGCCCACCTGGGCGATCTGGCCCGGCTGGATCGTGAGATCCGAACCGGGCGATAGCCAAACTCACATCTCGGCCGGTCGGAGGAGGCCACAGGATAGGACCGCCTCGGCAAGCAGGTCGGTGATGGCCGCGAATTCCTCGACATTCTTCGGGGCCGGGGCGAAGGTCGCCTCTCCCCTCGGTGAAGATTCGACCTTGTGGGTCGCGATGTCGTAAACGCCGTAGACCACCCGAACCTGACCGTCGCCGGCGAGGAGATTGAGTTCCCGGGCGAGGTCGTGGGCCGTCAGGGCCGAGTTGAGGAAGACGGCCATCTCCCAGAGGGCCGTGCGATAACCGGGCTCGGACGAGACGGTCGGCCCGCACCGACGTTCCAGGGCCTTGTCCGCCAGGCGGACGACCACGAGAATCCGGTCGACGATGGACCGCAAGGAATGGGTCGCGGCGATGGCCCCGTAGGCATCGGGCGACAGATAGAGCGAGACCGCCGCCCCAACCGCCCCGCACCCGCTGTGGCCCATCACCACGACCAGCCGGAGGTCGCTGGAGAGATTCCGGACCGCGTACTCGACGCTCCCAAGGCACTCGGTCCCCAGGATATTGCCCGCGACCCGGACGATGAACAGCTCATTGCTGGACTGGTCGAAGATCAACTCGGTTGGAGCCCGGGCGTCGGAGCAACCCAGGACCACGGCGAAAGGGTTCTGGACCGGCGCCTCCCCCGGGACGAGCGAGAATCCCAGCGAGAGCGGGCTGGAAGGGATCACGACCGGCTGGCTCGCGCCATGGCCCAGGACCTCGGCCTGGACCTTGGCCACGATCTCCTGATAGCGCAGGTTCCCCTCGCGCAGGGCCTTCTCGGCATCGTCGGAGGTACTGCACCCCTGGAAGTGAACCGGCTGGAACGGATCGTATCGGTAGATAATGTCCATGAATTCGGATCCTCACGCCTTCGACCAAACCCCGAGGAAGATTGGAGCATGATCGGCGATCGGACGCCAGGCATCAACCGAGTACGGGATTCAGTCCCATATTCTTACGCATGTCAGCCCGCTGCTTTTCGTAATTCATCAGGAGTTTGCGATCGCGGTAATGCTGACGTTCCTTGCGGGCCTGGGCCCCGAGGACCAGCCGACGCATCGGGCCGCTGGTCAATTCCCCGCGGCCGGCGTGCCGCTTGCGGATCCGGATCGCGGGCTTCTCGCCGTAAGCTTCGAGGATCTCGTCCTCGAGCGAGACGAAGAACTGGCAATGGCCGGGGTCCCCCTGTCGGGCGCACCGGCCGGCCAGCTGACGATCGATCCGGCGCGACTCGTGCCGCTCGGTCCCGATCACGTGCAGCCCGCCTTGCTGGGCGACCTCGGGGCTGAGCTTGATGTCGGTCCCTCGGCCGGCCATGTTGGTGGCCACCGTCACCTTGCCCGGCGCGCCGGCACCCGCGACGATCTGGGCCTCGATTTCGTGGTTTTTGGCGTTGAGGATCTGGTGTTCGATGTTCGCCGCGTTCAACAGGGCGCTGAGCTTCTCGGACTTCTCGATCGACCGGGTGCCGATCAGGACCGGGACGCCCTTATGATGCCAGTCGACGATCTGCTGGGCGACGGCCTGGAACTTCTCGTTCTCGGTCGAGAAGACCCGGTCGGATTCCCATCGCCGGCGGCCCGGCCGGTTGGTCGGGACCTTGAAGACGTTGACCTTGTAGACCCGCTTCAGCTCGGCGGCGTCGGTGGACGCGGTCCCGGTCATCCCGGCGAGCTTCTTGTAGCGGAGGAAGAAGTCCTGGACTGTCACCCGCGCCGCGGTGATGGTTTCCAGGGTAATCTCCAGCCGCTCCTTGGCCTGGATGGCCTGGTGGAGGCCGTCCTGCCACTGACGACCGGGCATCATGCGTCCGGTAAACTCATCGACGATCACGATCTCGTCATTGAAGACGACGTAGTCGCGGTCCCTCAGGTAGGCGATCTGGGCGCGGAGGGCCCGCTCGACGTACTCGTAGAGGCCGTCGACGGTCAATGTCGAGAACGACGAATGTCCCGCCGAGACCTGGACTTTCCGACGGCCCGAGGCGTTGAGCTCGGCCTTGCGCTCGACCGGGTCGTACTTGAAATCCTTGATCCGGACCAACGTGGCAGCCAGGGCGTCGGCCCCCGAATACGCGGCGGCCTCTTCCTGGGTCGGCTGATTGTTGGCCCCGATAATCAGCGGGGTCCTCGCCTCGTCGATCAGGATACTGTCGGCCTCGTCGACCACCGCGAAGAAGTGTCCGCGTTGGACGGGAGGATCTCCGCCGACGGTATTTCGCCCGAGGAAGGCTTCCTCGAACGACTTGCGCTCATTGGCCCCGATCTGGAGTCGCTTCAATTCGTCGCGGAGGAAGTCGAAACCGAACTCCTTGCTCGTCCCATAGGTGATGTCGCAGGCATACGCGGCTCGTCGGGACTGGTCGGGCTGTCCGGTCTGGATCGTGCCGACGGACATGCCTAACATCTGATAAACCGGCGTGTTCCAATCGGCGTCTCGGGTGGCCAGATAGTCGTTCACGGTGACGACGTGGACCCCTTTGCCGGCCAGGGCATTGAGGTAAACAGGCAGGGTTGCGACCAGGGTCTTCCCTTCGCCGGTTTCCATCTCGGCCAGACATCGATAGTGGATGGCCGCCCCGCCGACGAGCTGGACGTCGTAATGCCGTTGTTTGACCGTCCGCTTGGCCGCCTCGCGGACGAGCGCGAAGGCCTCGACCAGCAGGCTATTCAGGGAATCCCCTTGCCGAGCCCGGAGCTTCAGGGCGGTGCTTCGAGCCTTGAGCTTCTCGTCGGACTCCGCTTCCAGGGTCGGCTCGAGGGCATTGATCTGATCGGCCAGGAGGGCGTAGAGCCCGAGCCGCCCGGTATGCGTCGGTGCGGCAATCTGAGATACCCGATTCAACCACTTTGGGCCGAGTTGGCTAGCCATGACCCCGATCTCCCTGTTCCGCGTTCCTGTCGATGAGCCGGCCATCGATCCGATCGCCCGGCGCGCGCGACCTCGGCCCACCCCCAACAGGACACACATCCTTCCGAACTTCCCGAATCGTCGGTTCAGGGCTTTCGATCTCGCTGGATCTTCGAGGTCCGGCCCTTGCTGATTTCCGCCCCGGAGCGTTTGAGCCAGAGGTAGTTTGGCCACCTGGCCGCGAGCGGGCCCTTCGCATCGACCCACTCCAGGAGCATCTTCCACTTGCCTTCGGCCGAAGGCTCCCCAATCGGCTCGGCCCCCGGGGCTTCCTCCCAGAAGATCAGGTTCTCTCGGTCGTCCCGTAGGAAGTAGCGAAGGGTCTCCCCTTCGGGGAGGATGGCCACGATGGATGGCGCCGGCTTGCCGCCCGGTGTTACCTTGGCGCGCCCCTGGAGGAATTCCGCAAGTCGGGCGGCACCCTTGACCTTGGGATCGGCACCCACCAAGGGGTCGGGAGCCCCCGCCTTCTTCCAGGCCAGCCCGGCCTGCATCGAGGCCGGCGGGTCCACATCCAGGATCATCAGCAGGGGCTCGTCGATCCCTCGGACTCGATAACGCTTCCCCTTCTCGACCCAGTCGACCCCATCCGCCTTCTCGGACCATTCAATGTCGTCGGAGGGAAGGATGACAGCGTCCTTGTCGACGACCAGGAATCGTTCTTTTTCATAAGGTCCGAGAGCGACAGGCTTTCGATACACCAAAGGCACTTCCAGACGCCCGTAGCTTCGCCGGATCTGCCCGACTTCGGCCACCCAGGGGGAATGGATCCGGAAATCTTTGGCCAGGGCCGACAGATCGACCGACGGGACCGAGAAATGCTCGGCGCGTCTTGAGTTGAGCTGGACCGTTTTCAGAATTCCCTCGGCACCCGTCCTGATATAGGGGGGAGGGGCGGGGTCGAGGGTGATTTCGGAAAAGGCCATCTGCTGCTCGGGCTGGGCGTCGACCCACTCGATCACCCACTGAACGAGGCGTGATCCGGCGACCCAACTCAGGCCGAGCAATAGGATTCCGGCCAGGGCAGCCACCGCCAGCCGGGGAAGGGCCAGTCGACGAGCGGCCGGCGACTCGACCAGCCGAGCGAACCGGCGCGACGGGGCCTGACGGCCCTCGCCGTCGTCTTCCGGCTCGGCCTGGACGGATTCGCGGGGCTCGGTCACCGGAGGCCCTCCCTGATACTGAGGCGACAAAGCCCGCTCGCCCGGCGTGATCGCGACCTCCGGAGGACCGACTTCCGCGAGCCCGATCGACCCCGGGAAACGCTCCACGTTCCCTGCAGGGGTCGAAGGGGCACCGATCATCCGGCCTCACCAGATCACGATCTGCAATTCCAGCTCGTAGCCGAACTGCTGGCGGACCTTCTGACGGGCCAGGTCGATCAGCTGGAGGACGTCGGCCGACTTCGCTCCCGGATGGGCGACGATGAAATTGGCGTGCCGGTCCGAGACCTCGGCCCCGCCGACTTTCTGTCCTTTCATCCCGGCCTTCTCGACCAGTGCCCCGGCCGAGATCTCGGGACTTGGATTCTTGAAGATGCAGCCCGAGGACTGGTGGCCATAGGGCTGATTCTCTTTCTTGATGATCCAGATCCGCCGCATCCGCCGGACCAGGGTCTCGGGATCTTCGGATTCGAGCTGAAATCCGGCCGAGAGGATGATCGGCTCGTCGAGGTCGGACGATCTATATTCGAAGCTCAAGTCCTCGCGATCGCGGACCAGGACCTCGCCGAAATCGTCGACCACCGTCACATGACTGACGAACGTCCCGATGGCCCCCTGCCGCCCACCCGAATTATTTCGGAGCGATCCACCCACGGTCCCCGGAATGCCGGTGAGGACCTCCAGCCCGGCCAGACCGGCGCGGGCGGTCTGCGAGATCAGGGCGGTCAAGGGGACCGCGGCCCCGGCCTCGACCCGGCCGCCCTCGATCACGACGTCCGAGAAGGCCGGGCTCTCCAGGTGGATCACCAGGCCGGGAAATCCCTCGTCATGGACCAGGACATTCGAGCCGCCGCCGAGGACCCGAAACGGGATCCCGACCTCGCGGGCCCGTCGAATCAGCCCCACCACCTCCGACACATCCCGAGGCCGGGCCATAAAGGCCGCAGGCCCCCCAAGTCGGAACCAGGTGTGGGGCGCCAGCGGTTCGTCAGTCGTGACGATCGCGCGAAAGTCTTCGAAGGAATGCATCGGCTATCGTCCCCACGTCGCCGGCCCCGAGCGTCACCAGCACGTCGCCGGGTTCGAGATACCGGTCCAGCTCTCGGATCGCCCCATCGAGGTCAGCCGCCCTCAACGATCCCTTACCCCCCGTGGCCACCGCCAGGGCGAGGTCCTCCGCCTGCCGTCCCCCGGAGAGGCCCTCTTCGTCGATAATCAAGACGAGGTCGGCCTCGGTAAACTCCGCGGCGGCAGGCCCGACCTGAGTACTCCGAGGATCCGGGCGGAACACGGCACAAATCCGCCTCCGTCCGAAAACTTCCCGAGCGACCTCGAGGGCCTCGGCCACCGCCCGAGTCCCGATCGCCTCGTCGTCCACCAGAGTAACACCCCGATAGCTCCCGCGTGACTCGAATCCGCGCGAGACTCCATCAAACTCCTCCAGAGCCTCCTTGATGGCCCGAGCGGTCAGGTCGACCCGGCCGCAGGCGGCGACCGCGGCCAGGGCCCCCAGGACGTGGTGACGGCCCGGGACCTGGAGGCGGACCTCCACCGCGAACCGTCCCCGGTAAAAGGCCCGAAATCGATATCGACCCCGTTCCTCGCGGAGATCGGCACCCCACCAGGCATGGCCGGGTTCCAGCGAAAACCGTTCGACCAGAACCCCTTCCGACTCGACAACTTCGGTCGCGTCTCCTGCTCCGGCCAGGCCCAGGACGTAGCCACCGGGTGGCGCGGCGTCGATCCATCGATGGATCTCGGACAGGCGGGCCGAAGGGCCGTCGTCACCGACCAGGAGAGCCACGTCGGGACCGGTGAGACCCGCCTCGATAACGTCGCTTCCCGCGTCGATGACGACATGCTTACCGCGGCCGAAACGCCCCGACCCACCAAGCTGGGGAGATCCCGCGCCCAGGACAACCGTGGGGTCCAGGCCGGCATGAGTCAAGGCCCAGCCGACCATCGCCGCCGTCACTCCGGCCCTACGCCCCCCAGTTGCAGCAACACCTATCCCTCGACGGATGAGCCCCCCCAGGATCTCGGGCCAGGACGCCTGGACCACACCAGTTCGGGTCGCCGTCAGTCGGTCCGGATGTTCGCGAGCGACTTCCGAGCCGTACACCAGGAGTCGGGCCGATCTCGGGAGAACCCGGGGAGCGTGACCCGCGTGGACTCGGACCCCCAGATCCCGGAGCCGTTCGGCGGCCGGACCGGCGGTCGGAATCGATCCGGTCACCAGGTATCCCCCCTGCACTAGCATCTGGGCCAGGCCCGACATGCTGCTCCCGTCCAGGCCCACCAGGTGGGCTTGATCCCGTCCCTTGCCCATGGGGGCAAGCCCCGAACCCATCCGATCCATCGGCGAGCGCCCCCTGACTCGGGAAGGTCCGATGCGAGAGATGATCGGCCTCAGGATGGGCCGAGCATAACCGCTCTCCTCACGACCTTAATATCGGCCCGACCGGGACCACGCTCGCATCTATTCCAAAAGACAGATTTCACCCAACCCCGAACTTCTTCCAGGACGGGATGGTATGCATTCCGGAGGGGCCTCGTCAAGCGGCCGTTGTCGTCGACGGATCCCTTAACCAGTCCAGTCTGGTGTCCAGCGGTCCCCTCATGCGAAGACGCCCCGCCAACCCGGCCGGGTGGGCCAGGTGCGGGGAGTCGGGGTTCGATGCAGATCCTGCGACTCACTCGGAGCCCTGGACCTTCACGACCTTATTGTAAAGGCCGAGGATCAGGATCGTGGGGACCCACTGGCCCACGAAAGTCGCCGCCTGCTTCTGCCCCATCATGCGCAACGCCAGCGAGAGGCCGATCGATCCGACGGCCAGGCTCAGGTAAGTCCCCGAGGGAACCTGACTGGTGTAGTATTCGATGGCCTTGGTCACTTCACCTTCGCCCTGCTGATGGGGGGCTACCGAGTAGGAGGAGGTCATGGACATGGTGCGATCCCCGGATTGCGTTCTGGTATGGGCGGAGTTACTCAACCAGAAACGCAAAGGGCGCGCCGGATCGATCACTAACGGCGCAGCGAGTTGAAGAGAAGTCGAAACGTCCCGTGAGGCTGCCCTCGATGCTGGGGCGGAAATCCGAAAAGGACCACTCTCCCCTTGCCGAACCCGACTTCGACCAGGGCGGCCTTACCCTGAATCTTCTCGGGACCGAGCAACCAGCCGCTCTCCAGCGGGTTCCCCTTCGCGTAGGTCGCCCAGACCCAGGTTGGCTGCCCGACGATGCTCGGGCTCGCCTCGAAGGCCATGGACCGATCGAAGTAGATCGACAGTTCCTCGGGCACCCCCACCGTCAGGGATGACTCCGCCGGCCCGGATGGAGGACGGACCTCGGCCCGGAGGATCGAGCCCGGGGCGTAGAATTCGGAAGATCGGAGATTCTTCGTGACTTCCACGACCGGCAAGCCCAGCTCTTCGATCGCGAACCGGCACGAGTCTTCCAGGCACACGAGAGTTCCGCCGTCGCGGACGAACTCTCGGATCGCACCGATCCCTTCGGGGCCGAGTCCCCCGACGTAAGCCGGTTCGGAACTACCCGGCCTGTATCCGTCGAGCAGGACTCGATCGGGGATCGACGGGATCAGGATGGTTCGGAATCGCTGGGCCAGATTCCCCGAACGGATGTCGGCATCATGGACCGTGCGGTAGGGGAAGTCGAACTGCTCCAGGACCAGCCGGGTCCAGCCTTCGTCCATGCTCGGGACCCAGGGTTGATAGAGGGCGACCGAAGGCTTCTCGATCACGGATCCGGTCGGCTTGCCTTCCCTCCCCTCGACCTGGGTCGAGACGTTCGGCAGGACCCGGTCGAGGACCACTCGCGCTTCGGGGCTCGGAGAGAACGCCAGAGAGCAGGTCACGGTTCCCGCCCCATTCTCGGGCGGACGACCTGGCCCGAACTGTCTCCGGACCTCGACCCCGGCCTCCAGGAGTGCGTTCAGGACGCGAAAGTCGTCGTTGCTCCGATTCGAGATCACCAGGGATTTCGGATTCTCGAGGCCGACCACCGTGCCTCGGGGCGGCTCGATCCGGTCGAGCAGATCGAACTCGCCCGAGACCGGCGTCCCCAGGGCCACGACCCTCACCCCCATCTGGAGCGGGAGGGTCCAGCCAGCCACGTCATAAGGCGGTTCGGCCGCGCCATTGGGTCCGAGTCGATTCGGGTATTCCTGGCGTTCCATCATGTCTTTCAGGTGGGCTCGATACGGCTGGTCGGCGGGCAGCAGCCAGCTCCCGGCCGGATAGGTCACGCCGTCCGCGAAGAAAGGGCGGCTGGCCCGGGCGATCTGAATTCCCGAGTCGTGGAGGATCGAAAGCATCTTCGAAGCCGACCCCGGATCGCGCTGGTCCGCCGGCACGACCCAGCCGAACGGAGGTTCCTCGCGACCTTTCCGGATCGCTTCGAGCCCCATCCGTCGGTAATTCTCCTGGAACGCCCTTCGATAACGGCTCGCGAGAGTCAGGATCGACCGGGCGCAGATCTGCTGGTATTCCACGATATCGCGGAGCCGCCACCAGCCGCCGG
Source organism: Tundrisphaera lichenicola (assembly GCF_051175385.1). Classification (GTDB taxonomy): domain Bacteria; phylum Planctomycetota; class Planctomycetia; order Isosphaerales; family Isosphaeraceae; genus Tundrisphaera; species Tundrisphaera lichenicola. Next base: position 5,738,319 of record NZ_CP195106.1, read on the forward strand.
GCCAGGGCTCGACGAAGTTGACGGCCGGGTCATGATTGGCGAACCCTCGGGTGGCCCCCGAGAGCTGGGCTCGATCGAGGAAGATGGGCGAGGCCATCTTCACGCTCGCCGCCTCGGTCAGGACGGCCACCACGTTGTGGCGCTGGGGCGTGGTCCGCATCCCCCCGTTCCACCAGTTGTCGTACATCGCATGAGTCAACACTCCGGTCTTCCCGGCGGCGGCCAGGTCGGCGGCCATGTGGGCCCCGATCAGGAAGATCCCCTGGTTGAGCCGGGCGTCGAGGTTGGGATTGACCGGGTCGAAGAACGGCGGGACGAACATCCGCGCCCCCCTCGGCCCCATCTGGTGGACGTCATAGGCCAGGGTCGGGGGGAACTCCTGGTAGAGGAACCGGGTCAGGAGCCTGGTCTCCTGGAGGTTCAGCATGAACCAGTCGCGATTGGTGTCGTGCCCTGCGTACTTGTGGTAAAGCTCGGGCATGCCCTCGCCTTCCCAGGGATGCCCCTTCGTCCGCTCGTACCAGGCGGCCACCTTGTCGACCCCGTCGGGGTTGGCCGAGGGGACCAGGAGGAGTATGGCGTTGTCCAGGATCTCGCGAGTCCCGGGATCGTCCCCCGAGGCCAGCTCGTGGAGGAGTTCCATCGCCATGTGGGTCGAGGCCGTCTCGCTCGAATGGATCGAGCAGGTGATCAGGACGACCGGCTTCGCCTCGACCACCGATTGGGCATCTTCCTCGGTCGGGCGGGCCAGCCGCTTCTGCAAGCCTTGAAAACGGCCGATGTCGCGAATCGTCTCGGGATTCGAGACGATCGCCACGAGGTAGGGACGCCCCTCGGTGGTCTTCCCCAACTCGCGGACCTCGACGCGATCGGAGGCCGAATCCACCCTCCGGAAGTACTCGACGACCGAGGGCCAGTTGGCCAGCCGGAAGTCGGCCCCGGGCTGGAATCCCAGGTGGGACTCCGGGGACGGGACCTCGGCCCCGAGGCTCGGGACGAATCCCATCAAGGCGAAGCTCAAGGCCCCGGCGAGGCGGGTGGTCGTTCGCATGGTCGGTCGGTTCCCCGTCGGTCCAGGCTGCCCTTCCGTGAGCGCGACCGGCCCTTACCGGGACGCCTCGGCGGCCGGTCGATTGTCGAGCCGGGACAGCCTTGGGGCAAGGTCCCAGGGGGTCGCTCCCCGGCATCATCGATTTGATCGGGGGATTTCCGGCCCTAGAATCGAGCAGGGGATGTCTCGGGGGTTCCCTCATCCGTTACGCCCCGGAAGGAGTCGCCATGATCGCCCTGCATCGCGACGAGCCTCGGATCGTCGGCCCCCTGCCCGGCCCCAGGGCCTCGGCCTGGCTGGCCCGCGACAAGTCGGTGATGTCCCCGTCCTACACTCGGACTTACCCCCTCGTCGTCCGCCGGGCGAAGATGGCGATGATCGAGGACCTCGACGGTAACCGCTTCCTCGACTTCACCGCGGGGATTGCGGTCACGGCCGCCGGGCACAGTCATCCGAAAGTGGTCGCCGCGATCCGAAAGCAGGCGGGTCGCCTGATCCACATGTCGGGCACCGACTTCTATTACCGGCCCCAGATCAAGCTCGCCGAGCAGCTGGCCCGGCTCGCACCCGGCGACGGCCCCAAGCGGGTCTTCTTCACCAACAGCGGGGCCGAGTCGATCGAGGCCGCGCTCAAGCTCGCTCGCCGACACACCGGGCGGCCCCGGGTGATCGCATTTCATCGCTCCTTCCACGGTCGGACCTACGGGGCGATGAGCCTGAGTGCCTCCAAACCCATCCAGAGGCAAGGTTTCAGCCCGCTCGTCCCGGAAATCCACCACGCCCGATACGGGAACGCTGGCTGTGTCAGGTCGTTGCTGAAGACCACCTGCCCGCCCCAGGAACTGGCCGCCATCTTCGTCGAGCCGATCCAGGGCGAGGGAGGATACATCGTCCCGCCCGACGACTTCCTGCCCGAACTGAGGAAGATTGCCGACGAGACCGGGGCGTTGCTGGTCCTCGACGAAGTTCAGACCGGGATCGGGCGGACGGGTCGAATGTTCGCATCCGAGCACTGGAACGTGGCCGGAGACATCGTCTGCCTCGCCAAGGGGATCGCCAACGGCCTACCCCTGGGGGCGATCATCGCCCGGGCCGACGTGATGGACTGGCCCCCCGGCAGTCACGCCTCGACCTTCGGGGGAAATCCCGTCGCATGCGCCTCGGCCCTGGCGACGCTCAAGCTGGTCGAGGATCGCTATCGGGCCAACGCCCATCATCAGGGCGAGCAATTGATGTCCGGCCTCCGAACGCTGGCCGAACGCCACCCGATGATCAAGGAGGTCCGGGGGCTCGGCCTGATGATCGGGATGGAGATTCAGACCGACGGCCAGCCCAATCCAACCCTCCGCGATCGGATCATCGACCAGGCCTTCCACCGAGGGCTCCTGCTCTTGCCCTGCGGGCCGAGCACGGTCCGATTCTGCCCGCCGCTCTGCTTGACCTCGCGACAGGTTGAGATGGGCGTTGAGATTCTGGGCGACACTCTCGATTTATTCGATCCTCCCGCTTGACAGTATTCCTTCGAGGGAATACCCTTCTTCGATGACTTCTCGACTGTTCTTCCTGACGATGTTCCGGTTAGACCGGCGGGTTTCTTCTATCGTCCGTCACCGGAAATCTCGCGATGCCCTGGGAAATCCTGGCGATTGATGAGTTCGCGGAATGCTTTGAAACTTTGCAGGAATCCGAGCAAATTGAAATTGCGGCCAATGTCGGCGTGCTCCGTGAGATTGGCCCTCGACTGGGTCGGCCCCGCGTCGACGGGATCAAGGGCTCGGCATTTCCGAACATGAAAGAACTCAGGATTCAGATCGCCGGGGAACCCTGGAGAATTCTGTTCGCGTTCGACCCTCAACGTATCGGTGTCTTGCTGCTGGGCGGGAACAAGGGCGGCGACAAACGCTGGTACAAGACCCATATCCCGATTGCCGACGATCGATATCGACGGCACCTGGCAAACCTGGACGATTGATAAGGATGAACTGCGAATGCCCGCGAAACCATGGGATGAAGTCGTCGCACGTTTACCCGAGCAAACCCGGAAGGCCATCGAGGTCCGGACGGGGGAATTGCTGGCGGCGGAGGCGACGCTGAGCGAGCTTCGGTCCGCCCAGCATCAGTCTCAGGCCGTGCTCGCGGAGCGACTGGGAGTCAATCAGGCCGCCGTTTCGAAGATGGAGCGGCGTACCGATATGTACCTCAGCACTCTCCGCGATTACATCCAGGCGATGGGAGGCGAGTTGGAGATCGTCGCTCGTTTTCCCGGCAAGCCTCCGGTGGTGATCAATCAATTTCGGTCCCTCGGCGAATGAGCACTGAAGACGCCTCGCTTGTTCCTCCGGCCGCGAGCGGCTTACAATCGGCGACTGATCCACCCTTGAAGCATCAGCCATAACGGAGCGTCCCCCGATGTCGCAAGGCGCGGAAGCCTCGACCGATCCGACCCCTCGTCCGGCCTCGCAGCCGATGCCGCATGGCCATCGGCCCTCCTCGGCCGAGCGAGTCCCGGCCACCCTGGTCCCCGAGGCGGGTTGGCACTTCCTCCACGTCTTCTACCGGGTCGACCGGGCGGCCCTCGCACATCTACCCGAGGTCACCCGACGCGAGGGGCGTCGGCAGATCCTGGAAGCCCTCGATCCCACTCGCCCGGGGACCCCCGAGCAGCAGCATGTCTTCGCGGTCCCCGGCCACAAGGCCGACTTCGGGATCATGCTGGCCGGGATCGACCTCAAGGCGATCCACGGGATCCAGCTCGCGATCCAGGCCTCGGCGCTGGGGCCGGCCCTGATCCCGACCTACTCATTCTACTCGATTACCGAGATCTCCGAGTACGTCCCGGATGTCGAGGCCTACGGCAAGATCCTCCGCGAGCGCGAGGGGGTCGATCCCGAGAGCAGCGTCTACAAGACGAAGGTCGCCGCCTATGCCGACCGGCTCGTCCCGATGAACAAGCAGCGACTCTTCCCCGAGTTCCCCGATTGGCCCTGCCTTTGCTTCTATCCGATGAGCAAGATGCGGCAAGGGCACCAGAACTGGTACCTCCTGCCCTTCGAGGAGCGGACCGAGATGATGAGCCAGCATGGCCGGAGCGGCATGAAGTTCGCCGGGAAGGTCAGCCAGGTGATCACCGCCTCGACCGGCCTGGACGACTGGGAGTGGGGCGTCACCCTCTGGGGGCGTAACCCGTCCTACCTCAAGGACATCGTGTATTCGATGCGGTTCGACGAGAGTTCGGCGAAGTACGCCCTCTTCGGCGACTTCTATTTCGGATACATCTTGCCCCCGGCCGAGTTGCTCGACACCATCCGCGTCGGCTAAGTTGCAAGGCCCTCGGCGTGGCGAGACGACCCTGGCCAGGTCTTCGGCCCAACTCTCACTCGGGGCGAGGCACGCGATCCGATCGGGATCGACCTCTCCCTGACGTTCGCAAATGACTGGAGAAGCGCATGTGGACCTGCCCGAAGTGTGCCTCGAAGGTGGACCCTTCGTTCGAAGTCTGCTGGAACTGCGGAACTTCGCCCGACGGGGTGGTGGACCCCTCATTCGTCAGGGCGGATGATGCCGGACCGATCGAGTCGGACCCGATCATCCCCGAGCTGGACGTCGAGCATAGCGGCCCGGTGATCCACGAGCTTCCCGAGGCTCTCCAAGGAGGCGAGCTTGTCGAGGCCTACCGAGCCCTGGACTTGATGGAGGCCGGATTCCTGGCCGACCAGCTCAACGAGGCGGACATCCCCGCGGCGCACGACACGCACGATCTCCACGCTACGCTGGGTTCGATGGTGGAAGGAAACCCCCGGATTTGGGTCCGGGCCGAGGACCTGCCCCGAGCCCGGGCCTGGCTGGCCACCTACGAGAAGAACAAAGCCACGCCCATCGATGAGTAATCCGCTCGATCCAGGATCGCGTCGGAAGTTGCCGAGCGGAACGAGGCATGCCATATTCCCGAGGGGATGGCGGGCCTCGATCCGCTCGGCAACACTTCACCTCCGGTGATTCCTCGTTCTTGAAGCGTCGACCGAGCCCACGAAGGGGAGTGAGACGCCTCGACCGAGCCGAGTTCGGCGGGTTAGACTGGACGGATCGTCGATGGATTCGATCCTCAAGATTCCCGTCCCGCCGCCTTCGCCCGGAGTCGTCCCCATGAGTCAAGCCTCGACGGCCGCCCGGACCCGGCCGGGGGATCCCGCCGAGGTCCCGTTCGCCTTGCTCGTGGCCGACCTGGGGCTCATCGCCGGATTCCTGGCACTGACATTCCTGCTCGGAATCTTCCCGCTCAAGGATACGGACTTCTGGTGGCACCTGAAGGCGGGCGACCTGATTCGCCAGACCGGACAGGTTCCGACCGTCGACACCTTCACCTTCGGGGCCGAGGGGCATCCCTGGGTCGACCTCCACTGGGGGTTCCAGGTCGCCTTGAGCTGGGGATACCAGCATCTCGGCGGGGTGTTGGGGCTGAATCTGGCCAAGTGCCTGATCACTTGCCTGGCGGTCCTCCTGCTGATCACGTCCCGCCGTCGAGAGTGGCCGGTCTGGCCGATGCTCCTGGCCTGGCTCCCGGCGATCCTGGTCCTCGGCGGTCGGATGTATATCCGGCCGGAGACGATCTCGCTCCTTTATCTTTCGATCGTCCTGGCGATCCTGTTCCGCTGGGAGCGTCGCCCCTGGCTCGCGTTCGGCCTGCCGATCGTCCAACTCGGCTGGGTCAACACGCAGGGCCTATTCCTCCTGGAACCGATCCTGATCGGGTTCGCCCTGATCGACGCCGCGACCCGTAGAGGAGCCTTCGATCAGGGGCGCAAGGCCTGGTGGGGGAAGGTCCTCTCGGCCACCGGGTTGACCGCCCTGGCCTGCCTCTTCAATCCATACGGCCTGGTCGGGACCCTGTATCCGATCCAGCTCGCCGGGACGATGAGCAACCCGATCTTCAAGAACACGATCGGGGAGTTGAAGCCGCTCCCGACCTTCATCGAAGAAGTCGGGATCGACAACCTGCCGCTCCAGCTCCACCTGGCCACGATGGCTCTCGGGGCCTTGAGTTTTCTCCTCCCCTTGCTCTGGAGCGGCTGGGTGAGGGTGGCCGATCGCGACGAAGTCGCGGCCGCCGCCCAGCGTCCCGAGCCCAAGGGGAATCGAAAGGCCGCCAAGGGGAAGAAGAAGGCCGATGCCAGGCCCGTCGAGAATCCCGCCGCCTGGCGGCTCTCGATCTTCCGGATCCTCCTGTTTGGGGCGTTCAGCACGTTGAGCCTGGCGGCGACCCGGAACAGCCACCAGTTCGCGGCCGTGGTCGGGACCGTGACCGCCTGGAACTTCGGCGAGTGGGCCGGGGCCATCCGGGCCAGGAAACTCCGCCGAGATCCGGACGCGAAGGTCGCGAGGAGCTGGCCCCGACTCGCGACGTTCGGCGCGATCGCGCTGGTCTTCGCGAGCGTCGCCTCGGGACGATTCTACCAGTGGACCGGGGAAGGTCGGACGATCGGCCTCGGCGAGGAGCCGCTCTGGTTCCCCCGCGAGGCCGTGAAGTTCGCCGGGAAGCCGGGGATGCCGGACCGACTGGTCGGCTTCCACAACGGGCACCCGGCCCTCTACGAGTATTACTGGGCTCCCGAGAAGAAGGTCTACACCGACGCCCGGCTCGAATTGATGGGGTCGGATCTTTATCAGCAGTACATGGATCTCCAGTCGCGGATCGGCACCAACAAGCCTGGCTGGTCCGAGGAGCTGGATCGAATGGGGCGGCCCGCCGTGATGGTCGACAACCTCGACCCCGGCAACGCGGGCCTCGCGGCCACCCTGTTCAACTCCCCGCGCTATCGATGTGTCTGGTTCGACCCGATCGTCTGCCTCTTCGTCCACGACTCGAACCGGCAGATCGTCGAGGAATATGAGGTCGATTTCGGGGCGCGCCACTTCGTTCGCGAGGCCGATTCTTTCCAGGACGGCCCGGCTACACTGGCGGCCACGGCCCGTTCCCTCCGCTTCATCGCGGCGCAGCTCAAGGCCAGGCCCGGGGGCGACGGACGGAGCCGGCCCATGATGCTTCTGGGCCTTGATTATGCCCGGAAGCTCCGCGAGACCGATCGCCGGGACCTCGACGGCTGGAAACAGGCCGGGCTCCTCGAATACCTCCGCGATCCCTTGATGGTCGAGCAGGCCATCCCTCGTTTCCGGCTCCCGTTCGATCCCGCGTTCGACCTCACCCTCGCCCGGTCCAGCTATCAACTATCCAAGGCATTGGCACTCGACCCGAGCGAGGGGACTTGCCTCTACTATCTCGCCAATCTCTTCGAGATGCGGGGGATGGACGAGGCCTCGCTCCCGCTCTTCGAAAGGTTCGCCGAACAGCCCAACAAGAATCTCGGGCAGCAGATGGAGAAGGCGAGGGCCGCCGAGAAGGCCAGTCAGCTCCGCACCCGACTCGGGTCTCCGCCCTCGACGAAGTGGGCCAACCTGAGCGAGTTGGAAGGCCTGGTGGGCGGCCTGTTGAATCAAGGCCGGGCCGCCACCGCCGCCGAGGTCATCGCGAACGCCTTCCGACCCGAGGCCCGCCCCTGGGAGTGGGCCGACCGGTTGGCCGTCCTCCGGATCCACCTCGGGCAGCCCGACCTGGCCCGGGACGCCTGGATCAAGGCCCCCGACGCCCCGACCGCGATACGGGCAGCGCGCGTCGCCGCCACCTACCTCATCGAGGGAGATTACGCGTCGGCCGGGAAGTCATACCGGGAAGCCCTGACGGCCGACCCCTCATCGTTCGAAGCCCACTACGGCCTGGCCGTCCTGGAGCAGGACGACGGCCATGCGGAGGAAGCCCTGGCCGAGGCGAAGCTCGCCGAGAAGTCCGCCGGAAACGACGTCTCGCGAGGGGCTGCCCGGCAGATTATCAACCTGGTTTCCAGGTACGTCGCGGAGAAGGCCAAGCAACCATGATCGAGGCTCCGGCCCGGACGATCGGGCACTTTCGCTGGAACATCAAGCGGATCATGATCCTGGTGGCGATCCTGGGCGTCCTCTTCGGCGTCTTCGGGGTGGCGGAAGGGATCGGCATCGGAATCGCCCTGATGATCCTCCTGGGACCACCGGCACTGGCCAGGCCCGATCGTCGCTGGGAGGCCTTCTCCTGGGTCGCTGCGGCCCTCCCCACGCTCCTCGGGTTGAGCCTCCTCGCGACCTGGTGGACCGCCTGGGCCTTCCTGGGACATCAACCCCGGCTGATGCTGGACGACCCGAAATTCATCAGCGTCTGGGTCGATATCCCGTTTTCGACCACACTTGTATTCATCGTGGCGTCCCTGCCTTCAGCCCTGGTCTGCCTGTCCCTGGCGATCTTTCGAGCTCTGGGAAGCCTCGATCGAGACTCCAAACCGGCGATCCGGATCGGGAAGGCCTTGCTCCATCCCGCCCTCTGGATCGCCGGATATGCCTTCCTGAGCCAACTGGGCGACCTGGTCGTGTGGTATATGGACTGAGCGCAGATCGGAGAGGTCCAGAAAGTAAGCGAGCTTGACCCTACAATGATAGGGAAGCCCTTGCAGGTTATCGGCCCCTCGGAGAGATCATCATGGCCACCGCGACCCCACCCGCCTCCGAGCCCTTCGCCTGGAAGCGCTGGCCCGAGACCGAAGCATTCGTCGATGAGAAAATCGCGTCGGGACTCGCGGGAAATCCGTTCGCGGCGAATCTGGCCGATCGGATGGCCCGCGAGACCAGCACCCGCTTCAAGGACTGGGTTGATCATCTGGTCCTGGGCGACGCCCCCGGCCTGGCGAAGACCGTTCGAGGGCTCGGCTACTCGCGACAGGAGACCCCCCACCCTCTGGGCTGGCCGGTCCTCAAGCATGAAGGAGGGATGTTCCCCTCGATCCTGGTCGCGGCGGCCGGTTCGGGGGCGGATGTCCGTGAGATCGCGATCAAGGTGGAGTCACTCCCGGCGTTCTCTCGGGCTCATGATCTGGGCCTGGCGATCCAGGGTTATCCGATGGGGCCTTACCGGTTCGGGCGGGTTGACGGCCCGGGGACGAGCCTGGCCGTGGTCGAGCGTCGAGGCTTCGCCGGGTTCGACCCGTTCGCGAGCGAGATGGCGCGAGCCGGCCGGATGACCCCGCAATCGACCCGCGACGCCCTGGCCGCCCGCGACCTCTGGGAGGCCCGCCGCCGGAGGTTCGATGACGACGAGGAAGGCTTCGGGGCGACCGAGGCCACCCTGGCCCGGGTGATCGAGCTGGCCGGTGGGCCGGACCTGGCTTGCCACCTGATCTTCGAGGTGGAGCGGGAATACTGGCAGTCCCGAAACCGGGCGGCGAGGGTCCAGAAGGCCCGGCAGGACCGGCTCGGCCTGGGCTGGGCCAACCACGATCACCACACGTTTCGATCGTCCCGGAAATTCTTCCCGCGCTTGATCCGGATCTTCGAGACCCTCGGATTCCACATCCGAGAACGGTTCCACGCCGGCGAACAGGCCGGATGGGGCGCGCAGGTCCTGGAGCATCCGACCACCGGGATTGTCATCTTCGCCGACCTCGACCTCGCGCCTCACGAGGCCTCGGCCGATTTCTCCCACGTCGTCCTCCCCGAACTCCCCCGGCCCAATACGGTCGGGCTCTGGGTCGCCTTGCACGGCGAGTCGATTCTGGAATCGGGGATGCACCACCTCGAAGCCCAGTTCGACTTCGAGGCCCTCCGCGATGACCTCAAAGCCGAGGCTGGCGTTGAGATGATGAAGCCGTTCTCCGACTTCCCGTTCCTCCGCCAGGCCTTCACCGTCGGCGAGCGCTGGGCGGTCCACCCTCATCGCCTCGATCGGGCGCTCGCCGCGGGCCTGATCGACCAGGAACAGCACGCCCGATTCCTGGCCGAGGGGGCGATCGGCAGCCACCTGGAAGACTTGCAGCGGCGCGAAGGCTTCATGGGGTTCAACCAGCAGGCCGTCAGCGCGATCCTCGCGGAGGTCGACCCCCGGCGTAACTGACGAGCGAATCGGCTCGATCTCTCACTCTTCCCCCGGGACCTGGACGAGCTTTCCATCCTTCTCCGCCCAACCCTTCCAGATCTCGATGGCTTCGGGGTGGTGATCCCGGAGCCATCGGGTGGCCTCGTCGAGCTTTTCGACTCGATCGGCACCCTCCGTCAGGGCGGCAGCCTCAAGGAGAGCGGCAAGCGGCGAATACCGATCGCCTCGGGCGGCGGCCTCCTGCAACGCCTTCAGCGCCTGAGGATTACCGGGAGCCATCGCGGCCCTGGTATACGTGGCCCAGAGGGCGATCGCGGGATCTTTGTGCTGGCGGAGCTGGTCCAGGGGCTCCCAGGAGATCTGGTACCCTTCGCCGACCCCGTAGGCCATCGGCCGGGCCATCAGCAGGCGAAACCAGTCGGGCCATCCCTCGCTCCTGGCGACCATCAAGGCATAGCCTTTCGGGTCGGCCTGGATCGACTCCGAGGTCAGGCTTTCGGCCAGGACGTAGCGGGCCAGCTTGGGGAGGGTCTTGCGGAGCGCCATGTCGGATCGCTGACGATCGTTCACCGACGGGTGCCGCGCGATCGCCCAGGCCGACCGGATCCGATCGGGCTCGCTTCTACCATCATGGTGCAGTGTATAGACGGCCGTCCAGATATCCCGGAGCGCCCAGACTCCATAGGCGAAGCTCGTCACCAGGAACAGCGAGACCACCAGTCCGGCGATCCCCAGATAGTACAAGCCTCCGTACTTCTCGCGGAGCGACTTCCGGGGAGGGTCGGGCGTGATCACCGGGAGTTCGGGGAACGGATTCTTGGACGGGGGGATGATCGGCAGTTCGGGAAAGTCGGGCATCTCCTGCGCTCCCTGTTCCGACGTCGACGGGCGAACCCTGAGCTTACCCGAAGGCCGGGGGCCGGGTCACCCCCACCCCTCGCGGCCGAGGGGGCCAACTCGTTAAGATCTTGGCATGAAGCTCAAACGACAGCCCGAGGATTTTCGAGTCGAGGAATTACCCCTGGTCGAGGGGGGGGATCGGGGCCGGTTCGGCTTCTACCGATTGACCAAGCGCGGGATCGGCACGATGGAGGCCATCGAGGCGATCCGGAGGCGCTGGAATCTCTCGGGCCAGCAGCTCAGTTACGGAGGCTTGAAGGACCGGCACGCGGTCACGATTCAGTACCTGACGATCCTGGGCGGGCCCGACCAGGGGCTCCGCGAAGGGGCCATCGATCTCGAACCGCTCGGGCGTCTGAGTCATCCCTACGGCCCCAACGCCTTCCGAGGGAACCGGTTCACGGTGGTCCTCCGCGACCTCACACGCGAGAAGGCCGGAGCCGCCCGGATCGCGCTCGCAGAACTCCCGAACGACGGCCTGCCCAACTACTTCGACGACCAGCGGTTCGGCTCGGTCGGCTTCGACGGCGACTTCATCGCGAGGGCCTGGCTCGCCGGCGACCACGAGAAAGCACTCCGCCTGGCGATCGCCGAGCCGACCGCCTCGGACCGGGCCGAGGCCAAGCACGAGAAGTCGATCCTCCGCGAAACCTGGGGGAACTGGGCCGAGGCCAAGGCCCGACTCCCCCGCTCGCACTCGAGGAGCCTGGTCACGTACCTGGTCGACCACCCGACCGACTTCCGGGGGGTCTTCGCCCGGCTCCGTCGCGAGTTGAGGTCGATCTACTTCTCGGCCTTCCAGAGCCACCTCTGGAACCTGACGCTCGGCCGACTGATCGAGCGAACAACCCGAGAAAACCAGCGAATCCCGGTCGAGTTCAAGGTGGCCACCCTGCCGATTCATCGAGGGCTCGAACCCGACCAGGCCGCCGAACTGTCGGCGGCGAGGCTTCCCTTGCCCGCCACCCGGACCCCCCTGCCCCCCGAAGGCCCGATTCGCGAGGCCGCCCTCGAAGTCGTCGCCGGCTTCGGCCTGGCCTGGGAAGACCTCCGCGTGAAGCACCTCAAGGACATCTTCTTCTCGAAAGGGGTCCGCCCCGCCCTCTTCTTCCCGGAGGGACTGACCCAGGAGACATCCCCCGACGAACTGTATCCCGGTCGGTTCAAGATCGCACTCGGCTTCGATCTCCCGAAGGGAGCCTACGCCACCCTGGTCGTCAAGCGAGTCACGGTCGCGGCCGGGATCGATTCCAGCGACGAGTCGGAGAACGAACCCGAGGAGGCTCCGGAGGATTCCATGCAACACTCTCCCTCCGAACCAGGGTCGGAGTGATGGTCCTGCCGGGTGTGACCTCGAATCGATTTGGCCTTCGGATGAGACACCCATCTCGTTGAGACGTGGTCTGAGACGGTGTAAGTTGGTCCATGGGACGGTTGCCGAAAGTGTAACGGGTGAATATCACGCCGAATTTTTTAGGATTTCGCCCTTCGTCAAAGGATTTACATCGAGATTAAACTGGCACGGATGGTGTAGCGGCGAGGTCTTACAGGACCCATCCATGCGACGGCCCCAGATCACCCTGCGTCTCCTGATGGTCACAGTGGCGGTCCTCGCGGTGGGCGTGGTAGCGTCTGATTCGATGCAAAACCGGCTCGCCTTCTGCCAGCGGTGGTCGGACAGGTACGAGGCCTCGGCATCGTCGCTGGAGCGCGAAGCCTTCTGGGAAGGCCAACACAGAGGGTCGATCGGTGCCGGCCCGAGTTAGGAAGTCATTGGGGCCAAGAAGGCCACAGCCGCAGAGCACCAAGTGCGGGCCGGGGCGTTCAATTATAGGTGAGAGGTGACAATCAATAGAGAAATTCTGATGAACCACAACCATGTAATGCATGTTGATATTCGTTACGAGTTCCACGGCAAAGCGAAATTGCCCAAAGGCTTCAGCTTTCCCATGAAGCGTTCGGTCCTGGACAATTTCCTCCGCCGCGAGGGAATCACAAAAGTTACTGGGGTCAGCTTCTGCGGCAACTCCGGAGATAACATTGTCCTCACCGCCCGCTACTATGGGCCCCGGAGAAAGTCCTCTCGCCACACCCTCAGCCTTTCGATCTACGCCGTCCCCTCGGAGATTCGCAAGCTGGTCGAAGAGTTGGTCGTCAACGAGGCCCTTCCACGGCTTGCTAAATGGCTACTGTCGTTCAGCGAAGAGTCGCTCCTGAGGGCGAGGACGGACCATTCGATGACTTTCACCCTTGAAGGGACATCAGGAGGCGATCGGTCTGCGTCGTCGGGCGGAAGCGGTGACTTTCGGTTAGTGGTGCAGTCCAAAAGCGAAGGTCATTTACTCAAATAATGTTGGTATGACTGGACGATGAACGGCGCCGACACCGGCGCCTCGGGCGGGTTTGAGATCAAATAATATCGAGTGCCCCTCCAGACCAGGGGAAATATCGCCATGCATCCGATCAAGCCGAACGGAGCAAGTCGAAAGTCCTTCGCATCGGTCACGGTGATGCTCGCGGTGACCCTAGCCCTTCCGGGCCTGGTCTCCGCCGGAGACGATCCGAGGCCACCCGACCCCTCGAAAGTCCCGGTCGTCGAGCCGGCCCTCCTGGAGGCCCCCGACCTGGAGACCGACGCCGCGTTCGCCGGGACCTGGCAGCTCGTCGCGAAGTCGGGCGACCGGGGAGGGACCAAGGTCGGCGACCGGCTCGTCGTCGAGGAGGAGTTCATCTGGTGGGGGCCCGATGAGGGGGCGAGCGTCTGGGGATGGCACCAGCCGGGGCCTTTCAGGGGCCAGATCAATGGTTTCCCGCCCTACGTGAACTGGGCACCGACCCGGACGCAGGCCAGCCCGTGGCCCATCATCGAGCTTAGTCGCGGGCCGTCCCCGCGGTTACAGAGGTCAAAGGCCATCTACCACCTGCGGGGCGACCTGCTCTGGCTGGCTTTCCCCGTAGGGGGCATCCGGATGCCCGCCGACTTCGCGACCGTCGAGGACCGGGACGTGGAGGTCTGGAGGCGGATCGCTCCGCCGGTGGTCAGGCTCGAGCCCGAGTCGGATCTAAATGGTCGCTGGCGACTGGTCTCGGTGAAGTTCGATGAACGAGGCGGTCCCGGCCCGCCGGCGAACACCCTCGTCCCCGAACACCTGATCGGCACGATGGGGCCGACCTGGTTCCTCTGTGGCAAGGAGGGGACCGTCTTCGAAGTCCAGGGGGGGGCGTGGCGCCCGGAGGGCCGAACGGCCGGGGAGAAGAACGGCCCCATGAGTTGGACCGCGACTCGCGTCATGCAGCTGCCCCGACGCGTCTACATCCGTAGGACGCCCGAGCCCCGCCCTGCGGGAGTGCCGGCCGAGGAGACTGGGACCTATCGCGTTTGGGAGAAGTCCATCTTGATCGCGAAATTCCCGCAGCAATGGCTGGATAAGCATCGCGACGGCGTGACCCACCTCGTGAGTGGCGATCGGATCGAGAGGTACGAGCGTAATATCGCGCCGTGAAGGCGAGGAGGAGCAGGCAGGGCGCGAACAACCTCGTTCGCGCGCATCGGGTGAATTTTTAACGGCGCTTCACAGCCCAAGCGTAAATCGCCCTCGCAATCCGGGCGAGTTGCAACACATCAATCCGAGGTCGCACCCGTCCTGCCGAATTTCCACCGACGATCGCCTCGTTCCTCGGAGCGGCTTCCCTCGCCATTCAGAATGCCCCTCACCCCGGCCCTCTCCCAGGGGGAGAGGGAGGGGGAAGGATGCGAATCGAAGGGCAGGATCAGGCGTTCTCGTGGATCGAGAACCCCTTCCGGTACTCGCGACGGATGAACTGGTCGGCGTCGCTGTTGTTCTTGACTTTCATCCCGTGCGAGTCCCACTCGATCCGCTCGCCGACCTTCATGGCGACGACCCCGAGGAGGACGGTCTCGGTCAGTCGTCCGGCGTAGTCGAAGTTCGAGAGGGCCTTGCTGGGATCGTTGGCGGTGATCGCCTCGACCCACTCCTGGAAGTGGCCGGGGGATCGGGGGAGGCTCTCGGGAACCTTGGGCTCCTCCAGCTTCCCGCCTTCGGGGGTCAGCAGGAAATACTCGGAGCCGTAGTCGTTCTTGGAGAAGAACGAGCCCTTCTCGCCGACCAGGACCAGGCCGCTCTGGGTGACGTCGACCCCGCTGAGCTTCTCCTTGTAGGCCCGCTTGTTCTCGGGGAGCTTCTCGCCTCCGTCGTACCAGAAAAGGTCGACCGGGCCTCGCCCCTCACGCGGGCCGAAGTGGGTCTTGATCACCGACCAGACGGGATAGGTCTGGTTGTCCACGATCCCCGAGGTATCGACGACCTCGACGGTCTTGGGGTCGAACAGGTGGAGGGCCATGGCGGCCACGTTGATCGTGTGGCAGGCCATGTCGCCGAGGGCGCCGGTCCCGAAGTCGAGCCAGCCCCGCCAGGCGAAGGGGTGATAGGCCGGGTTGTAAGGACGCTCGGGGGCCGAGCCGAGGAACTCGTCCCAGTGGACGTGCGAGGGGACCGGCGGGGTATCGGTCGGACGGGCGATCCCTTGCGGCCAGATTGGCCGGTCGGTCCAGACGTGGATCTCCTTGACCGCGCCGAGGACGCCCGAGCGGATCACCTCGACCCCTCGGCGGAACCCGTCGGCGGCGGTCCCCTGGTTCCCCATCTGGGTGGCCAGCTTCTTCTCGGCGGCGATCTGGCGGAGGACGCGAGCTTCCTCGACCGACCAGGTGAGGGGCTTCTGGATGAAGGCGTGCTTGCCCATCCGCATCGCCATCGCGCCCGCCGGGGCGTGGGTGTGGTCGGGCGTGCTGACGGTCACGGCGTCGATCTTGTCGCCCAGCTCCTCCAGCATCTTCCGGTAGTCGGTGTACTTCTTGGCGTCCGGGTACTTCTCGGCCATCTTGTCGAGCGTGTTCTCGTCGATGTCGCAGAGGGCGACGATCTCGCCGAACCGGCCGGCGTCGTTGGTGTCGCTGTTCCCCTTGCCGCCCACGCCGATGCAGGCGAACCGGACTCGATCATTCGGGGCGGGCCGGGCGAACGACATCGAGCCGCCCCCCAGGATCGGGCCGGCCAGCCCGGCCACGGCCGCCTGGCGGAGAATGTCGCGACGAGAAGGTCGACGGATCATGGATGCGGTCCTCGATGGAAGTTGGGGAGCGGAGATAGCCCGGCCCGACGACCCTCGGGACCCCCGGACCATCCCCCGAGTATGCCGGGGACTCCCCTCGACCGCAACGATCCCCTACCGGACGGGGTGTCCCCGCGGATTCTTGGGGCTTACGGCGGTTGGAGTCGTTCGCCCCCTCTCCCACGAGGGGAGCGGGGGTCGATTTTCGCCGATGCCTTGATCCTCGACTCCTGGGAGTCTGTTCCCCTCCCCCCTGGTGGGGGAGGAATAGGGAGAGGGGGGCCAGGAATCAAGGCACCACCAGAAATCGCGGCTACACCCTAGCGGACGGGTCCGGGCGCGAGCAGGCCTCGACTCCGGAGCCAGTTGACGCAGAGCCCCGTCCAGCTCGACGGGAGCTTGTCATCCTGCCGGACGCCGAAGTCGTGGTCCCCCGTCGCGTAAATGTGCAGTTCGGTCGGGACCCCCGCCTCTTTCAGGGCCAGATACATCACCACGCTGTTCACCGAGTCGGACCCTCCGTGATGCTCGCCGTCGTCGGAGGCATGGGCCAGGAAGATCGGCGGGGTCCCCTCCGGGAAGGAGAAACCGGGCCGGATCTCATCCCGGTCTTTGGCCTTGAAGTAGCCCGAGTAGCAGAGGATCGCGAAATCGGGCCGACAGCTCACGTCGTCCACGGCGTCGATCCGCTCGTAGAGCCGTTTCGGGAACCCCGTCGCGGTCGCCAGCGCGAGGTGGCCCCCCGCCGAGAATCCGACCATCCCGATCCGATCCGGGTCGATCCCCCACTCCTTCGCCCGGCTCCGGACCAGGCTGACCGCGCGCTGGGCATCGAGCTGCGGGCCGAGGGGAGGCTCTCCCTTCACATCCCCGGGGCGTCTCGGGCATCGATACTTCAGGATGATCCCGGTCATCCCCTGCGAGGTCAGCCAGGCGGCCACCTCCTCCCCTTCGAGTTCCCAGTACAGGTCCCAATAACCGCCCCCCGGGCAGATCACCATCGCCGTCCCGGTGTTCTTCGACGGGTCGGGACGATAGACGGTGAGGGTGGGCTTCGTCACGTTGGTGATCAGCTTCGTCGGTCCCACGATGGGAGATTGATGAATCCGGCTGGTCTCCGGTCGATCGAGCCCGACATCCCCCGGGACCTTCCCCGGCCAGAGTTCGACCACCAGGGGCTCGGCCGACAATGCCGAGGACGAGCTTAATAAGCCGATCAGAAGCGTCGCAAGGAGAGTGATCCTGGACATGCTCGGACCTCCTACAGGTCTGGGAAACGGGAGGCTCCCGGGGACGGAGTCCTTCGAAATCGGCACCTCGCCACGGCTGGAACCAGGTCTCGCACGGTCGGACACCAGACAGGAAGGGTCGCATCGCGACGCGAGATCGGCAACAATTTTCACCCGGCCGGGCGAACGGGTCGCGAGGCGTCGACGATTCGAGGAGTCGAAGAATGAGCACGAGGCCAACCCTTTTCACCCCGGTGAAACTCGGTGCGTTGGAATTACCGAACCGGATCGTGATGTCGCCCATGACTCGGATCCGGGCCGATGAGGGGTGCATCCCGTCGGAGCGGATGGTCCGCTACTATGCCCAGAGGGCGACCGCGGGCCTCATCATCACCGAAGGGACCCACCCCAGCCCGATGGGGCGAGGTTACACCTACCCCCCCGGCCTTCACAACGAAGAACAGGCTTCGGGATGGCGGAAGGTCACCGACGCCGTCCACCAGGCCGGTGGAAGGATCTTCGTGCAACTGATGCACGCCGGGCGAGTCTCGCACTCCTCGCTCCTTCCGGGCCACGCCCTGCCCGTGGCCCCGTCGAGCATCGCGATCTCCGGCGAGATCCACACCTTCGACGGCAAGGTCCCCTTCGAGACGCCCCGCGCACTGGAGACCGAGGAGATCCACGGGGTCGTCGAGGACTATCGACGAGCGGCCGAGTTGTCGATCGAGGCCGGATTCGACGGGGTGGAACTCCACGCGGCGACCGGCTACCTCCCCAACCAATTTCAGGTCACCGGCTCGAATCGGCGGACCGATGCCTACGGAGGCTCGCTGGAGGGGCGAACTCGGTTCACCCTGGAAGTGCTGGACGCCCTCTGCCAGGTCCGCGGCGCGGATCGGGTCGGGATCAAGATTTGCCCCGGATTCACCGTCAACGACACGTTCGACGACGACCCCGCCGGGACGTACACCGAACTCGCCCGGCGGCTCAACCCGCTCGGACTGGCCTATCTCCACGTCGGGTACGATAGCGGCTACTCGCGAGGGACCACCCCGCCCTTCAACCCCACCGACCTCCTCCGACCGATCTATGACGGGACGCTACTCGCGGTGGGCGGATTCACGAAGGCATCCGGAGAGTCTGCGCTCGCTGCAGGTCGGGCCGACCTGATCGTGTACGGAAGGCCCTTCATCTCGAATCCCGACCTCGTCGAGCGATTCCGGCTCGATGCCCCGCTGAACCCCGGGAATCCCCACACATTCTACGGCGGCGACGATCGCGGCTATACCGACTATCCCCGGCTGGCTCCCTGAGGGCGAGGTTGCAACTTGCGGTTGGCCAAACCCGAAGTCCCCACTGCGGATCGATTAGTCAAACTATTTCCTTTGCCAGGAAACGTAAGTTTAGATCGAGCGAGTCTAGGTGAACTTATCGAGAAGAGTTCCCTTAAGGAAGGGATGGCGAATCGGACCATTGGGTTCGTTTTTCCAGGCCTATGCAGGACGGAGATGGTGAGTCGAGGAGCTTGGGTTCGTATTTCCCAGGGGGCTGACGAGTGATTGGGTTCGTTTTTTCCACGGGATCTCGCGAGCCTCAAACCTTGACTAAAAAACCACTTATCACCATTTCCACGCCATCTCCGTTAGCGTCTTCAATCCAGGATCGCGGCGTATCTCCCCGCTTGCCCGATGGAAGCGAGGCCCGGGTCGCCCTATGATGAAGCCCCCCTGCCCTGCCCGCTGATCGGGACGGATGGGCCGGGGGATCACGACCGGAAAGCGAGGCCTCAGGTGCGTACGATCCAGATCAACGGCGGCCGGGTGATCGACCCGAGCCAGGACCTCGACCGCGTGACCGACGTCTGCCTGGGTCGGGGGCGGGTCCTGGCCATCGGCGAGGGATTCGAGGAGGCCGACCTCGTCATCGACGCCCGGGGCATGATCGTCTGTCCGGGACTGATCGACGTACACGTCCACCTTCGCGAGCCCGGCAACGAGGAAGACGAGACCATCGCCACCGGCGCAAGGGCAGCCCTGGCCGGGGGTTGCACCTCGGTGGCATGCATGCCCAACACCCGCCCTGCGCTCGACAGCCAGGGGGCGGCCGAGTTCGTCGTCCTCCAGGGTCAGCGGGCCGGGTTCGCCAACGTCTACCCGGTCGGGGCGGTCAGCAAGGGTCGCGAGGGAGAGGAACTGGCCGAGCTGGGGCAACTGGTCGCGGGCGGCGCGGTAGCCTTCACCGACGACGGGGCTCCGGTCTCGTCGGCGTCCCTGATGCGTCGGGCCTTGCAGTATTCGAAGATGTTCGATCGCTGCATCATGCAACATTGTCAGGTGATGGAGCTGACGACGGGCGGGGTGATGAACGAGGGATTCGAGTCGATGAAGCTCGGCCTGGGGGGGATGCCCGCCGCCGCCGAGGACATCATGGTCGCCCGCGATATCCGCCTGGCGGAAATCACCGGAGGCCGGCTCCACATCCAGCACATCTCGACCGAGCGGGCCGTCGAGCTGGTCCGCGAAGGGAAGCGTCGGGGGGTCAACGTCACCGCCGAGGCTTGCCCCCACCACTTCACCCTGACCGACGAACGACTCCGCACGTTCGACTCCAACTACAAGATGAATCCGCCCTTACGAACGCAAGCTGATGTCGACGCGGTGATCGGCGGGCTCCGCGACGGGACTATCGACCTGCTGGCGACCGACCACGCCCCGCACGCTCCCGAGAAGAAGCTGCGCGAGCTGGATCAAGCCCCGTTCGGGATCGTCGGACTGGAGACCTTGATCCCGATCACCGTCCTCGGGCTGATCGAACCCGGCCACCTGACCTGGTACGAGGCGATCCGCAAGTTGACCGTCGAGCCGGCCAAGCTCCTGGGAATCCCCAAGGGGACGCTCCGACCGGGGGCCGACGCCGACGTGACCATCATCGACCCGACGACACCCTGGACGATCGATCCGGCCAAGTTCTACTCCAAGAGCCGGAATACCCCTTACGGCGGCTGGAACGTCCGGGGGCGGGCCCATACGGTGATCGTCGGCGGGGAGGTCAAGCACACCCTCGGAGGGATCATCAACGAACCGGGGATGCCGATCGCCCCCTGAGAGGGCGGGGAGATTTGCCGAAAATCGTTCGATCGCGTATAGTTAGATCGGGGAACGAGATCCACCACGACCCCGGCCCGACACCGATGCGCACGTTGATCGATGGATACAACCTGATGTATGCCGGCGGCCTCCTGGGCCCTCGGTTGGGTCCCGATCGGTTCCGCAAGGTCCGGAACCGGTTCCTCAACGACCTGGCCTCCTGGCTCGACCCGGTCGAGGCCCACCTGACGACCGTGGTGTTCGACGCCGTGGAGGCCCCACTCAACCTCCCGCAGGCCACCCGCCACAAGGGACTCGCCGTCCTTTATGCGATCGAGAATGAGAGCGCGGACGAGCGGATCGAGGAATTGATCTCCCAGCATAACAGCCCGAAGTCGCTCACCGTCGTCTCCTCCGACCACCGGATCCAGAAGGCGGCCTCGCGGAAACGGGCCAAGGTCCTGTCGGCCGACGACTACTGGGTCCGGCTCGACCAGCTCAAGGGGACCCGGCGACTCGCGACCAAGCCCGAGAAGCCGATCCGGGCCGAGATCCCCTCGGCCGAAGAGGCGGAATTCTGGCTCGAGGAATTCCGAGACCTGGTGGAGTCGGAGGAGGTCCGCGAAGCCTTCAAAGGCGACCCGGCCTTCCCGACCGACGAAGAGCTGGCCCGGATCGCCCGCGAGGTCGAGGACGAGTTCCTCGGTCGATGAGATCGCGGCGACCTCCCGCCGGGCCGGCCTGGAGGGTGGAACCCTCACGCGGGGTATGGTAGAACCGTCCCCGGAATACAAGGCCCTCCCCAATTGCCAGGTCTCCCACCGAACGTCCAGCCAAGGCCCGAAGCCCCATGAAAGTCCATGAATACCAGGCCAAGGATCTGCTCAAGGCCGCCGGTGTCGCCGTGCCCGACGGCATCGTCGTCTCGACTCCCGACGAGGCGGCCGACGCCTTCGAGAAGCTCGGCGGCGGCTTGATCGTCGTCAAGGCACAGGTCCACGCGGGCGGCCGGGGTAAAGGGATCGCCATCGGCCCCGACGACGACCGGGGCGAGGCCCTGGAGATCGCCAGCGGGATCAAGCCTCGCAAGGAAGGGATGGCCAAGGGGGTCCAGCTGGTCCGCTGCAGGGAGGACGCCACGCGAGCCGCGTCCGAACTCCTGGGCAAGACCCTGGTCACCTACCAGACCGGGGCTGATGGGCAGGCGATCAAGAAGGTCCTCGTGACCGTCGGCCACGACATCGCCAAGGAACTCTACCTCGGGCTGGCGGTCGACCGGGAGCTGCAATGCCCGGTCCTGATGGCCACCACCGAAGGCGGGGTCGACATCGAGATCGTCGCCCACGAGACGCCCGAGAAGATCCACCGAGAGCCGATCGACGTGAACACCGGGCTGCTCGACTTCCAGGCCCGGAAGGTCTGCAAGGCCCTCGGCCTGAGCGGCGAGAGCGCCAAGAACGGCGGCAAGTTCCTCAAGGCGTTCGTCCAATTCTTCCTCGAATCCGACGCCTCGCTCGCCGAGATCAACCCCCTGATCGTCACCGACAAGGGCGAAGTCCTGGCACTCGACGCCAAGCTGAACTTCGATGACAACGCGATGTTCCGCCACAAGGAGATCGCCGCCCTGATCGACGTGGACGAGGAAGACCCCAACGAACTCCGGGCCGGCAAGAGCGGCCTCAGCTACGTCAGCCTCGAAGGCGACATCGCCTGCCTGGTCAACGGGGCCGGCCTGGCCATGAGCACCATGGACCTGATCAAGTACCACGGAGGGGAGCCGGCCAACTTCCTCGACGTCGGCGGCGGAGCCCAGAAGGATCAGGTCCTCGAAGCTTTCCGGATCCTGCTGGCCGACCCCAACGTCAAGGCGGTCCTGGTCAACATCTTCGGCGGGATCATGAAGTGCGACACGATCGCCTCTGCCCTCCTGGCCGCCTACGACGAGATCGACTTCAAGGTGCCCCTGGTCGTCCGACTCGAAGGGACGAACGTCGAACTCGGCAAGAAGCTGCTCGATGAGTCCGGCCGGAAGATCATCACCGCCGACGGCCTGACCGACGCCGCCAAGAAGGTGGTCGCGGCGGCCAAGGGTGCGGCCTGATTCGAGTCATCGGAGGGTTCCCGAATCGATCCCGCAGAAATGATGGGAGACGCTAGCCATGGCGACCTCGACACGAACGCCCGCCACGCTCGAAGACCTCGCCAGGGTCGAGGGCAAGGCAGAACTGATCGGCGGGAGGATCGTTCACTTCATGGCCAGCGGTGATGCTCCCTCGGAAATTGCGTTTGAAGTCGCCGTGAGCCTCCGCGACTATGCCCGGCGGAACGGCGTCGGCGTGGCCTTTCCCGACGGCGTCGGTTATGCCGTCGACCCGCCGCTCGCAAACGGCCGGCAATCGTTCCAGCCAGACGCTTCTTATTATGTCGGCCCACGACCGGCCAATCGAATGCTGTTCATCGAAGGGACTTCGACCCTGGCCGTCGAGGTCCGGAGCGAGAACGACCACGGCCCTGCGGCAGAGTCGGAGTTGGAGGCCAAACGGGCCGACTATTTCGAGTCGGGCACCCTGGTCGTCTGGGATGTCGATCCGATCGCGAAGACGATCTCGCCCTATCGAGGCGACCCGGCCCGCCCGGTCGCCGTCTTCGGGATCGGCCAGACCACCAATGCGGAACCGGCGGTCCCGGACTGGCGTCTGATCGTCGATGAGCTTTTCCGGTAGATTACGTTTCTTGGATCGGCGAAGTCCCGATACTAATGGGAGATCGAAGCCGATGGAGACCGAGTCGATGGGTCGGGTGACCGTCGAGGCCACGATTGAGAATCTTCGAGATGTCTGGGACGTCGAGCGAGGATCGACTCCTCCTGAGAACGCGAGAAAGCTTGTGGTTTCGGACGCGCTGATCGATACGGGAGCGACCTTGCTCTCGATTCCCAGAAGCATGATCCATGAGCTAGGACTGTCGCAATTTACCACGAAACGCGTGAAGAGCAGCATCGGTATCGCCGAGGTCGGGATCTATGACGCAGTCCGACTGACGATCCAGGGACGCAGTTGCACGATGGACGTGATGGAAGTTCCCGACGGTGTCCCGGTCCTGATCGGTCAACTCCCGCTCGAACACCTCGACTTCGTCGTCAACCTTCGCGATCACACGCTGATCGGCAATCCCGCCCACGGCGGTGAGCATATGTACGAGCTATTTTGATCGCTCCTCGGATTTCAGCCCCACAGAACAACCCGCGAAGCCTCCTCACTCGGAAACCTACGCATGAGCATCCTGGTCGACAAGAACACGCGGCTGATCTGTCAGGGGATCACCGGCAAGGCGGGCGCGTTCCACAGCGAGCAGTGCCGCGATTACGGGACCAATCTCGTTGGCGGAGTGACCCCCGGCAAGGGCGGGACGACCACCCTGGGCGTCCCGGTCTTCGACACCTGCGAGGAGGCCGTCAAGGCCACCGGCGCCAACGCGACCATGATCTTCGTCCCCCCGCCCTTCGCGGCCGACTCGATCCTGGAAGCCGCCGACGCAGGGATCGCCCTGATCGTCGCGATCACCGAAGGGATCCCCGTTCTCGACATGGCCCGGGCGGTGGCCTACCTGAAGGCACATCACCAGGGCGTCCGCCTGATCGGCCCGAATTGCCCCGGCGTGATCACGCCGGGGGCTTGCAAGATCGGGATCATGCCCGGCTATATCCACAAGCCGGGACGCGTGGGCGTCGTCAGCCGTTCGGGCACCCTGACCTACGAGGCGGTCTGGCAGCTCACCAACCTCGGGATCGGGCAGAGCACCTGCGTCGGGATCGGCGGCGACCCGGTGAACGGCACGAGCTTCGTCGATACCCTGATGATGTTCGAGGCCGACCCAGACACCGACGCCGTCCTGATGATGGGAGAGATCGGCGGGAATGCCGAGGAACAGGCTGCCGCGTTGAAGGCGTCGGGCAAGTTCACCAAGCCGCTGGCCGCCTTCATCGCCGGCCAGACCGCCCCGCCCGGCAAGCGGATGGGCCACGCCGGAGCGATCATCTCGGGGGGATCGGGCAAGGCCTCCGACAAGATCGCCGCCCTCGAAGGAGCGGGCATCCTGGTGGCCAAGAGCCCCGCCGACATGGGCATCTCGCTCCAGGCTGCCCTCAAAGCATGAGCCAGGACCACGACCCACTGGCCAATCCCTGGACCACCACGAGTTCTCGACGGATTTACGAGAACCCGTGGATCAGCGTCCGCGAGGATCAGGTCGTCCGCCCCGATGGTCAGCCCGGAATTTACGGGGTGGTCCACTACAAGAACAAGGCCATCGGGGTCCTGCCCGTCGACGATGACGGCAATGTCTGGCTGGTCGGCCAGTACCGATATCCGCTGGGCCTCTACTCCTGGGAAATTCCCGAAGGGGGAGGACCCGAGGGGGAGGAACCCGAGGCGACCGCCCGTCGCGAACTTCGCGAGGAGACGGGACTGATCGCCGAGAGCCTGGAGTTCCTCGGCTGCTCGCATCTCTCGAACTCGGTCAGTGATGAGATCGCTTATCTCTACCGGGCGACCGGCCTGACCCAGGGCGAGAGCGAGCCCGAGGAAACCGAGCGGCTCCAGGTTCGCCGATTCACCTGGGGCGAGGCCTGGTCCATGATCCAGGATGGACGGATCACCGACTCGATGAGCTTGATCGCCCTGCTCCACGAGGCGGTCCGGCGGGCTCGGGCGATCGAGAAGGCTTCCTGAATCTCTCGATCAGGGGATGGTTCATCAAATCAGCCGCTTGCCTGGCGACGAGAGCCGAGCTACATTCCTCCTCGATGAACCCTCGCCCCATCCTCGCCTCCTCCAGAAGGCGGCGCTGCGGCTTGTGCTTGCTCAGAGCCGGGAGATTCACCATGATCCGCTCGAAAGTTTGGTCGATTCCGTTCGTCGTCACATTCTTGGCATCGACGGGTGTCGCCCAGGAAAGCACGATCGCGTCTCGGGAACTCGACGCGCAGATCGAGAAATCCATCGTTCAGACGATCAATGTCGGCGTCCCGCTCTACAACGGAGGGGACGCCGCGGGCTGCTACCGGGTCTATCAAGGTTCGCTGATTTCACTGGGGCCAATGCTGGGATATCGCCCGGATCTCCAGGCAGCCATCCAGAAGGGCTTGGCAGCATCCGATACGATGCGGACCTACGAACAGAGGGCCGTCGCCCTGCGTTCCACGTTGGATGGGGTCCGGGCGGGGATGGCTCCGAGGGTCGCACCGTCCTCGCTCTGGTCTCGTCTCGGCGGAGAGCCGGCGGTCCGTGCCGTCGTCCACGACTTCGTCATCCGGGCCGCGACCGACCCCAAGGTCGATTTCACCCGGGGCGGCAAGTATCCCCTCGACGCCGACGGCGTCAAGCACATCGAGCAACTCCTCGTCGAGCAGATCAGCTCGGTCTCCGGCGGGCCCTTGAGGTACACCGGACGCGAGATGAAGCCGGCCCACGCCGGGATGGCCATCACCGAGGCCCAGTTCGACGCCATCGCCGGGGACCTCGTCGCCGTCCTCAACTCGTTCAAGGTTGCTCAACGCGAGATTGATGAGTTGGTCGGAATCATCGCCACCACCAAGGACGCCATCGTCGAGAAGGTTCGCGACACTCCCCCCCCGCCTCCGGTTCCCGTGCCAGCCGTACCCGATGTCCCGATCGACCCCAACTCGCTCTGGGCACGGCTGGGTGGTGAGCCCGCGATCCGGGCGGTGGTCCACGACTTCGTGGCGAAAGCCGCCGACGACCCCAAGGTCGATTTCACCCGGGGCGGCAAGTATCCCCTCGACGCCGACGGCGTCAAGCACATCGAGCAACTCCTCGTCGAGCAGATCAGCTCGGTCTCCGGCGGGCCCTTGAAGTACACCGGGCGCGAAATGAAGCCGGCCCACGCCGGGATGGCCATCACCGAGGCCCAGTTCGACGCCATCGCCGGGGACCTCGTCGCCGTCCTCAAGGTCTACCGGGTACCGCAAAAGGAAATCGATGAGTTGATCGGCATCATCGCCACCACCACGGACGCCATCGTCGAGAAGGTTAACTGATCCTCGGGGCAGGACACCTTCTCGATTCCGGCAACTTCGGTCGTCTTGAAGTCGGAGATCCAGCCAACCAGGCGAGCCCGCTTGACCATGAGGAGTCAAGGGGGCTCGGATTTATATTCGTCGGAGTTATCGAACTGTATTCTGAACGGAGAAGTGCTGAAACCAAGAGGGCAACTTAACGGGCCGCCAGATGTTTTGAACCAAAGATGGCTTCCGATGGGAAGTACTGACCAGGGCAGGCGGTCGGGCTGTCGGCGAATTGATCATGGCTACCGGCGTGGTCGGCCGTGATCTGGTATCGCTCGGTCAAATAGGCAACCAGCGCACGAGCCGCCGCGATCTGTCGAGGGGTGGGCGGGGCCTGATCGAGGTTCCCGACCAGGCAGATCCCGATGCCGTACTCGTTCACCTCAGGGGTCCGGCCATTCCGGCAGTGGACGCCGTTCTTCTGGTTCAACCATCGATCGGCGACTTCGATCTGGCCATCGGGGCTATCGGTCCCATTGCCGATCACGAAATGATAGCCGCAGCCTTCGAAGCCCAGGACCTTCCGATGATCGCGATCGATCTGATCGTACCCCCCCTTGGCATTGGCACTGTGGTGGAGCACGACGTATTTCCAGGGCCGGTCGGCCTTGGGGGGTTGAAAGAGGTCGAACGGATCGTTCAGGAAAGGACGGACCTCCTCGCGAGATGACACCCGAGGAGTCCGACGGGGAGCACTGGCCTTCCGACCGGTGCTCCGATACGCGCTGGGCTTGGTCAGTTCCACACCCCCGGAGGAGGAGGAGGAAGGCGTCAGTCCATCCTGCGAAGGCTGATTGAGCGGCGGTTCATCGGCCTCGTTGGGAACCGGGGGGGAATTCCGGGTGCGGATCACGGGCTCCGAATTGATGGGGGCCGGGGCCAGGGCATTCGGGGCGAGAATCGGCTCGAGGTCGGGTTCGGTCGTCACGGTCCCCTGTGGTTCCGCAGGGACGACGATTGCCGGAGCGGTCCCGGCCTGGATGGGAGTGGTGAATACAGGACGCATGGAAGCCCGACGATGGCTGCAGCCGACCACAACCATCAGGATCAGGGCGGGCACACCAAGGCGGCCGAGTCGCGACGCGCGCACCGAGAACGGGACCATTTTCCGATGGACCATGGGACTCTCCTGGGACGGGAATTACGGGGATTCGAGGGGGAGGCTCAAGGGTGCGACGAGGAACCTCGGTAGTGCAACCAGGATGCCGGACTTCTTTAAATTGATTCGCTCATCCGAACCAATCTCTTTCCGGTTCGACTCAACTCTACACGCCAGAATGCCGAAGGCGAAAAAAACGAGGAGATTT
This sequence comes from Tundrisphaera lichenicola, assembly GCF_051175385.1. Classification (GTDB taxonomy): domain Bacteria; phylum Planctomycetota; class Planctomycetia; order Isosphaerales; family Isosphaeraceae; genus Tundrisphaera; species Tundrisphaera lichenicola. The sequence continues at coordinate 5,766,057 of NZ_CP195106.1, forward strand.
TTCCGATTCTCCTCAAGTCGATCGAGCCCCCTTCCGAGGTCCCTTCCAACCCCACCGGTTGTAAGAACCGTCGTCATCCGTGGCGGCTTCGCCAATCGGCGTCAAGATCAGGATGAGGTCAGGCAAGGATCGCCAGTCCGACGCGATCGTCCCCTAACCGGAACATTCCCCGGGCGCAAGCACGAACCTTGAGTCGCAGTTTCGTGCGACGATCGCGTTGAGGCGGTGTTCCGAAACGCTCCCGACGAGCCTTTCAGTCGACTTCGGGTTCGAGCGCCTTCTCGAGGTCGTCGAGCGACGATGTGTTCAAGGTCTCGCCGAGCAAGGCGCTCAGCTGAAGCCCCACCAATGCCTCGCTGGGACTCTTCCGGTCGAGGACCAGGTTCATGTAGGGCTCCGCCCCGACCAGGACGGCACGGGGCTTCCCGTGAACGGTGAGAACATATCGGACGTCGCTACGTTCGAGTTCCCGGAGGATGGTCGGAAGATTCTGGTGCAACTCGCGACTCCCGATGATCCGGACGGGCGAGTCGGACGATTTTTCCGCCATGATCCGCGGCTCCTCCTGAACAGAGTAGGAACATCCCAGGGCGCAACATCTCATCAGGTCCGGTTCGACCGGACGGTCTCGGGGGGGATGAGACACGGCGGATGAGGCTGATTCGGATGATCGAGCGGTCGAAACTCAGAGATTCAATTCGACCCCTCGACGATATCGATAGGCGACAAAGGATGTGATTCGGGCCGAGCGACCGGCCCAGAGTCCGCGTCTATTATGGAAGGGGTAGCGAGTGATTGCAAGGGTTCACAACACCGGACGACCGGTTTGCGGGCGATCGGAGTAACCGAAGTTCGAGCGGATCTCGTTTCTTACATGGGAGATGAGATCGAACAGAATCAATGGGGCGATTGGAGCGATCCGGCCATCTGGTAGTAATTCGCGAGGCCGTGGTTCCCCTTCTTCGCGTAGTAGTCGGCCAGGAGCCGACAAGTGGCCTGATGGCCGGGTTTCTGGCGAAGAATCAGGTTGGTCCATTCCAGACCCTCCGCCTCGTGCCCGTTCTCGATCAGCCATTTGGCCACCTCGCACCGGAGTTCCGTATCGCTCGGGCGAGCGACGAGCTGATTCCTGAGTTCCAGGACGCGATCCGACTCTTTTCGAAGCTTCTCGGAGATCGCGGCTTCTTCGAGCGAGAGGTCATCCTGGCCCGCCGACTTCAACGCCCTCGAATAGTTGTAGTGAAGCTCGAAGTCGAACGGTGCGATCTCGATCGCCTGCTTGAAGTGGTCGATCGCCGACTCGACCCGGCCGATCCTGAGTTCGATCAAGGCGAATTCACGGAGAGCTTCCATGGAACGCGGGTTGATCGCCAGGGCTTCCTTGAAATGCTCGGTCGCCCCCTGGATGTCGCCCTTCAGGAAGGCAACCTTGCCGGCTCCGATGTGACCTGGCACGCCCTTCGGTTCAAGCTCGAGATATTTCTCGAACTCGACCTCGGCCTCGTCGTTCCGGTATTCCGAGAGGAGGAGCTCGGCCAGTCCCAGCCGGGCCGAGGCGAGCTTGGGATCCCGTCGCAGGGCCTCCCGGTAATTGTTCATGGATTGGGCCGGTTCGGGCTCCATCCGCTCATCGACCTGGATCCGGCGGAGATAAGGCCGAGGGTCGTCGGGGGCCGCTTCCATCCATCGATCGATCACCTTCGCCGCCTCGGCCACCCGGAAGTTGCCCATGTAGACCCTGGTCAGGGCCTCGGCGATCTCAGGTGTCAGGCCGTCGGGATCCTCGATCGCCGCACGGAGGGGCAACTCGGCCTGCTCCAGCTGGCCGGCTCGGGCCAGCAGGATGGCCCGGAGGACCATCAACTGTTGGGGAGGGTAGCCCCGATCGAGCGATTCCTGGATCGCCGCGAGCGCCTCGACGGGCTTGTCGAGCAGGACCTCGAGCCGGGCTCGATAATAGGATGGTTCGCCGTCTCGGGGCCGTTCCTCGGCCCATCGAGCGATCCGTTCGCGGGCCAGGTCGTACTGGCGAGCCGCCAGCGACTCGCGGACCGATTTCCGGATCGACGCGGAGGGATCGCTCATTAGCCACGACATCAGGGCGGCGATCGCGAGGAGTCCGACGATCCCCAGGGCGGCCTGCCGGCCCCATCCCCAACCCGTTTTCCGACCCGGACTGACCTGAGACTGGCCCATGAATGATGCCCCGGTGGCCTCGGGATCGAGGCCTGGTTGATCCGTCGATCGATCCCGGCCGATGGCCGGCCCAGCATCGCCCATCAGCGAGCCGCCCGCCGATCCTGGGACTTGTGAATGCGGATGTGGTGATCCGTAAATCGCGTATAAGGGATGACTTCCTCGGATTTAGGCATATGGCAATCGAGACATCCCTTCGCGGGATTGACCGGGCATGACGAAGCGTCTACCCGATCGGACGTCGCGGATTTCGGCTCGCCCGACTCGTGGCAGGCCAGGCATCGGGCCTCATAATAGGCGGGGTCGGTCTCGACGTCCTTGTGAGGGTCGTGGCAGGTCACGCAATCGATCCGGCCGCCGCTCTCGGTCACGCATCGGCTGAACGGGAACGTGGTGCCCTGAAATCGGACGAATCGAGGGTCGGAAGGGGGTATTTCTCCGCCGGCCGCGTGACATTGGCCACAGAGCGCCATGCGTTCCGAATGGCTGGCCAGGCTCGGTCGGGCGATAGCGGGATCGGGGAATTTGGCCTCAATCGCGCGAATATGATGATCTCCGGGTCCGTGACAGCGCTCGCAGCCGATACCCCGATCGGCGACCGCCGGCCCTCCGCGATCCGTCTCCGAGTCGAATCGCGTGGCGTGGCAATTCAAGCAATCCCGGAAGTTGTCCTCGTTCAGGAGATCCCCGAGATACTCCGCGGGGAGGTTCGGGTTCGGGTTCACCCCAGATGTCATGCCCCAGGTCTCGCCGCCATGATAGTAGGAAACGCGGAGCGAGCGATGGCCGCCCGAATCGTCGTGGGCGACCATCGTACTCCCGTGGCGACCCGAACCCAGAACGTACTCCACCAGGGCACGTGAGGTCCGGCCATCGATCTCCGTGTTGATCGTCAAACGATCCGACGACCGCTCGAAGCGATGGACAACCTTGGGCTCCTTCGGGTCGACGATCGGGCCATCGGGCACGCGCGTCGTTTTCAGACCTTCTCCCCAGGCCAAAGTCTGGGCGTGCCTGCTGTTTTGCTGGTTTTCATAGATCGAGCGATGGCACCCGGCACACCGAGAGGCACCAACGTAGCGAGCGGGTTCCGGGATCAGAGGAGTCTCCTTACCGAAATCGCCGGCCCGGCCGAGAGCCCGGCTCGCCTCTTTCAGCTCGCCGTCGACGAGGAGTGCTCTGCTGAGGAGCCAGTTCGCCTCCGGATCGTTCTCGGGCCCCGCGACCCGGCCGAGCCACTCGCGCGCCTGGGCCGTCCTCCCACCTTCGAGCGAAAGTCGAGCCAGGAGCTTTCGGGCCAGGGTAGGATCTTCGAGCCTGAGGAGTTCGGGACGATGCCGGCGTAGGAAGCGGTCGAGGATGGGGTCGGCACCACCGGAGATCCCGCCCTGGTCGGCGATCGCCGCGAGGCCCACCACCAGTTCGGCCAGGGCGGAAGGGGCGGGGATCGAGGCGAGGCGAGGCACGAGGAGCCCCGTAGCCTTCGAGCCTTTCGGCCTTGCTCCAGGATCGGCCAATGCCTGGATCGTCTCTGGATGTTTCCGGTCGAGCTTCGAGGCCGCATCCAGCGCGGCCATTCCCAGGTCGAAGCGTCCCTCATCGATCAGACCTCGACCGATCAGGTAGAGATCTTCCGCCTCAAGACCATCGCCACCGACCCGGGCGTCGATGGCCCGAGACTCGCGGGCCTGACCGATCCGCGCGAGACCGCGCGCCTTGAGTCGCAGACTTGCTCGGTCGTCGGGAGCTTTCGATAGGTGTCGATCGGCCAGTTCGACCGCCTTGCCCCAATCTCCTTGCTCGTAAGCAATCCTGCCTCGCTCGGCCGCCGACCCACCCTGAATATCGATCCAACCCGACAAGACGACAACGACGAGCGTCAGGCCGACCAGGCCAGCGATCCCGGCGAACCAGACGACTCGCCTTGAGGTCCTCGGCTTGAAATTCATCGACGTCGCAACTCCAGATCCGGACCGAACAAGCCGAGCCATCGAAGCATCTTGATCCGGGTGCTTATCGGCCGTCGGTGGTCCGCTCGGACCCGAGCAGCAAGAGGAGCGATTGCTCAAGTTCCGCCGGCCTGAATCCGAACGGCCCTCGACCTCCTTTGTAGGCGATCCGGCCCTCGCGATCGATGATATACATTCGGCTCGGGAGGGCGCTATAGAGCGTTTCGACCCGATCATCCATCGTATCGATCAGCATCGGCAAATCCAAGTCGAGACTCTTCCGGCAAGTCTGGGCCATCTCGACCCGCTCGTTGAAACTTCGAGGCTGATTGAAAACCACGTTGGATTTGAGGTTCTCCTCCATCTGCCAACCGTCGGACGGGTGAGCTTCCCGAGTGTAGACCACCAGGAAATGGGCCCGATCTCGGTAGCGACGGAGCAGGAGTTCGAGGCTTCCGGAATGATTCCGGAACGGACCACAGGTGAAATTGCCGAAGATCAGGACCACCGGTTTGCTGGGATAGAGCTTCGATAGCGTGACCTCCGACCTGCCGTCCGCAGTCGGCAGCGTGAAATCGGGCGCGGGCTCGTCCAGGGCGGGTCCGGCCCTCATCGATCCCAACTCACCACGGAAGAAGGCGCGGACCATTGACTGCTGAGACGCCCGGGAGGGCGGAGCCTGGACCGGACCTACCATCCGCTCCAGGAGCCCCGGCCTGGGAGTCAGCGAGAAGGCCTCCTGGAAGTCGGACAGGGTCAAAAAGGTGATCCCGTCTCGTGTGGCTTCCTGGAACCTCTGATCGACTTCCTCCTGGATGTTCGCCAAAATAATTCGGATGATCGGGTCGGCGAACGAGGCCGTGAGCATCTGCTCCCACTCGGCCTTGCTGAGCCGAGAATCGTGGTCCCGATCGGCGCTGGCGAAGGCGTTCAGGGGGTAATTCTCGTCCTCACTCCTCCCGGTCCGGGCGAAGGCCGAGAACTCGAAATCAGGCTCGGTCAAGCGTCCGTCGCGGTTGCGATCGATCCGACGGAAATCGGCGGACGAGACGCCAGCCTCGGCCCTGGAGACCTGACCGTCGACGTCGCGATCCAGGCGATCGCGGGTCTTCGGCCAGTCGAATCGGTTTTTCGATACCCCCTTGCGATACCATCCGCTCCTGGCCTCGATGGTGCGGTCCGAGGCGACTTCGACGAACATCGCCAGCCATTCGGGATATCCAGGCCAGGCCTTCTCCAGCTTGTCCGTCGGGGAGAGTCGGGGTTTGGCATGGTTCACCCGAGGCCGGGACATGAGCTGAGGGAGGATTTTCGGCAAGCCCGCCGCGTTCGCGGACGGTCCCTCCATCGCCGTGAGAAACGCGGCCAGGAGAAAGGCCCAGATCCTGGTTGAGGGCCGATCGGAATGTAAATCGATGATGACGAATCGTCGATACGACTGCACTTCGAACGCTCCGGTAGGGATCAAGAGGTGCAATTGTCGGCGGCGGTCGGGATCGGACTCCTCGGCCGCCGCCGAGCGTCATCATGTGACGGGGATGACCCGATGGTCGATGGCGAATCGGCGGCCGCGCGGCGACTTGAAGTCGTAATTGCCCAGTCCGAGGTTCCCGGCCAGGGTGATGTGTTGCGGTTGTCGGATGTCGAAGCCTTCGGTGCCGAAGGGGTCGATCCCGGCCTGTCCGGTTGCGGCGACGGCGGGCAGGCCTTTTTCTTTACGCTTGGCGTCGATGATCGTCCACTCGACGCGATCCATCGCCACCGGGTCGGTCGCGAAGAAAAGCGTGTTCGCGTCCCAGGCGAACTCCGGATTATTGCCGAACGGCCCCTTCTGATAGATCCCGCGGATGCCGTCCATGATGTGGAGGACGACCTTCTTCCGGAGGATCGGGTGGCTCACGACTTCCGGAATGAACTGGTTGCAGACGTTGGAACTCGGGGTGCTGTGCGACCGGGCCACGTTGTTCACGGAGCCGTGACTGATATTCTTGAGGGCTCCGGTCACGCCGGCCGAGCCGTGATCTTTCAAGACCGGCAGCATCACCAACTTGTTGACCCGCTTGGTGATGAACAGGCCCAGGTGAGACCGGAAGTTCCGGTCGTCCTTGGGGTCGGCCCCGTGGTCGATCAGGTTCATGTGGACGAACTCGTCGGGGTCGTAGCCCGCGATCGGATCGTTCTTGGACTCGGCCCAAGAGAGCGTGGTTTGCGAACCACCTCCAGGGGTCAGGCCACCCCAACGGATCTCCGGCGGCAGGATCTTGTCGTATCCCGGCCCCATGAACTCGCCCTTGTACCGGTCATAGACGAACATGTCGGTCGTCTTGACCCCGGCGGCCTTCAGGCCTTCGATGACCTCGAGGACCAGTTCGGGCGAGGTGGGAGCCATGGGATGGCCGTTGGGCACGACCTTGATCCCGACAACATCGCCGGGCTCGAAGAAGCTTCGCCAGGCTTCGACCGAATCATCGGCGCCGGTGAGTTCCTTCATGCCTCGGGCGACGGTCGCCTTGATCGCCTCGCGATCTCGGACGCCATCCTTGATCAGCCCCGGGTGTCGTGCCTCGATCACACGCCCGGGGTATGGGCCTGGGATGCCGAGCTTGGTGTTGTCCAGGGCGACCCGGGGGTTGGCAGCGGCAAGAGGCTCGGCCGCGGATACGAATTGGACCCCTTCGAGCAAGGGGACCATGGAGGCGGCCGCGAGGAGTTTTCGGCGGGAAAATCCACCGCAAGGATAGGGCTTTGTCATCGTGAGAGTTCCCGGATCGATCCGCCCCGGAGGCCGGTCCGCTCCCCTGGAGGAGCAAGGACCGGCGACCGACTCGGACCATGGCGAAGGTTAGGTCGACAGGGGCGGTCGGCGGATCGAGGACCGGAAGCATGCTGTTCTTTCGCGCCGACGATCAAGGGACGGGATTCCCGCCACCTCAGTCCTTCAGCTCGATATCGTACTTGTTCGTCTCCGGCTTGACCTCGAAGGTCAGGCCCGAGCTGGAGATCTGGGCATACTTCTGGGGGATGTTGCTCTTGGCGGTCTTGTAAGCCTTGGCGACCGACGCCTGGTCGGGGATGGCCGAGACCTCGACTTTGGCCTTCTCCGACTTCTTCTTGGAATCGGCATCAGCAGCGCTGAAATCGACTTCCTGGCTGGTCACCGTGACCGCATACTTGCCGGGGAATGCACCGTCGCCCGGGTTCTGAGTCGTCAACGAATAGGCACCGTTAGTGATCTCTCCCGTGGCACCCCGCCCGCCCCCTTCTTCGGGCAGGAAGGTGACGGAGCCCGACTCGAGCGGCTTGCCCTGATAGGTCACCATGCCGGAGACCGGATACCGCTTATCAAGGCCATCGTCCGAACAGCCCAGGAGGGCGATCAAGCTGAGGCCGCAGATGGTCGCGAGGCTATGCTTGGTGATCATGGTCTCAGATTTCGCGATGGGGATTGTGGTGCGAGTCTCGAGGACGCACGCCGGATCAGGATTCATGTGAAGCGGCGAGCATCGAACCGGATCGAGACGCGAAAGTTGAGGAGCCCCGGCGATCGTACGCCGGGGCTCGGAGCCCGAAGGATTGCAAGTCATCCCGGAGGATGTTCAGCAGGCCGAATCGGGCCGATCAATAGGCGTCGGCGCTGATGACTTCGCCACCGTTCCGGCTGCCGAGGGCGGCATAGGTCTGGCGGTTGATCGAGTTCTTGAGGAAGTGAACCGATCCGTCGGCGAACAGGAAGTTCGCCCCGCCCGGGTGGAGGCTCTTGAACCCTCGGCCGGCGTAGCTGGCACGAGTGTTCCAGGGAGCACCGGCACCGAAGCTGGTCATCGGCAGACCGGTGAACCAGTTGATGGGGATGGTCACGCCCGAGGCAGCACCGGTGGCGTCCCAGACGTTATTGTTGGCATCCTGGGCGGGCAGCCCCTCGCCGACCAGGATCGTGTTGCTCGTCCCGTCGGTGACGCCGGCCATGCTCGTCACGCCCATGGTCCGGTAGTCGGCAAAGCCTCGCATCGAACCGGTCTCGCCACCATAGTTGATGACCCCGGTGGTCCCCCAGAAGCCGTTCTGGCCGATCCTGAAGAGGATCCCGGAGGGAAGCGGGAGGGGCGTCTCCCAGGGATTCTGGCCGCTCAGCGGGAGGACGGCGTAGTTGTCGCCGAAGCTCATGTTGTAGTTGGTCGTGGGGACCTGCTGGGTTGTCGTGCCCGGACGCTGCGGGCAGTACATGGCATAGGTGCCGGTGATATTGTCGTTGAACGGCACGAAGCCCTGATTCGTCCCGTCCGACGGGCAGCTGTAGACCGCAATCCGGGAATACCAGGCCGTGGCGATGGTCTGGCCGCCGCCGTTCTGGAGCTGGAAATTGACCGCGTTATAGATCGGGTTCTGCTCCATGTTGGGGAGGATCAGGATCCGCCACGAGACATTGGAGTTGGACCAGGCACCCCAGCCGGCCTGACCGGGGGCCAGCGACATCGCGGCGGGCGGGAAGATGCCGATCTGGTCGTGGTAGTTGTGGACCGCGATGCCCATCTGCTTCAGATTGTTGACGCACTGGGTGCGCCGGGCCGCCTCGCGGGCCGCCTGGACGGCGGGGAGCAAGAGAGAGATCAAGACTGCGATGATTGCGATGACGACGAGCAACTCGATGAGCGTGAAGCCGAACCGACGACTGACCTGTCTGCGTTGCATGACGAGTTCCACCTGTTCGATTCAGAAAGAATGGGAGCGACTGAAAACGCACTGCTTTCTATAGACGCCGACTCCGAGAGCAAGGGCAACGAACCCAATCGCCCCAACCAAGGGGCCATCAGACCATCCCAACGATCGAACTCAAGTCATTCAGCGTACTAATGAATCTAGGTCCTGTTCGACGGGAACACCGAATAATTGCGAATAGGTAAAGAAACCCATACTCGCGTCTGCTTTATCTGGCAGACGAGCACGAATTAAAGTAACCTACATTCGTGTCGAAACGAATCAGCAACTCATCGGGTCACGAGAAACGAGACCTCGACAACGAAAGCCTAGGAGAAACAAACCAACTGGTGTCAACGACGACCACTAGTTTTCAAGGAAGACGAGGAAGGAGGGCGGGTGAGTTGCGGGGGACCGCCAGTAGAGCCTTCTTCGAGTAGATATAGTCACGTTAAGAGGATTCCACTAAAAAGTCAAGGCTGAACCAGTACTGTGGCGTTCGGGAAACAGCACGGATCTCTCCAGGATTCGCCGCTTCAGCATAAGAAAGCGAGGCAATATCACGGATGTCTCATCGGGGCAAATCCAGGCAGGGGCGGCACTTGATTCAATCGACGTGAAGACGAGGCGTCTGGTTTTAGCCCCGTCCGATCTTGACGCGAGCGGGATCGAGTCCTTTGGATCTTGCCTCCCTTTCAGGTGGCGAACGGTCGGCCCTGCGGGAGGAACGATGTGCCCGATCGGAAGCTGTTCGGATGACCTCGGTCATCGGATCCCGGATTCTTGAACGACCACCTCGAGGTCGTACGAATGCCGACCGCTTGTCCCCTGGCTGGATCGGGGGAGACGTGAGGGAATCTCGGCCGGGCCACAATCCGAGTGGCATCCGGCCGAGATCATCAAGAGCCGGACGATCAGGCGATCGCACGATCAGGATGGAGATCGAGGGTCGCGGGCGCGGGGGCATCGGGCGGCTGCTCATCGAAGAGCAGAGCGACTCGCCCGGGATCGGGAGGTGGGGTCAACAGGCTGACGATCACTCCGGCGGCCAGCGAGGAAAGCAGGCCCCAGACGCATGGCTCAAACCCGAGGAGATAATAGGCTCCGAACCCCTGAGGAGGGGGGCCGATTCCCTGATCGATCTTCTGAAAGCCGAGATAGGACCCGTAGGCGTAGAGAGCCAGCGTGGAGCCCGCCCCGGCCCACATGGCCGCCAGGGCCCCGGCGGCGGTCGCCCTCCGCCAGAAGGCCCCCATCATCACGGGCATCAGGAACGCGGCCGCCATCCCCGAGCTGGCGAAAACGACGATCAATTGCAAATACTTGGGGGGGTTCAGGGCGATCAGGGCCGCGAAGAGGCCGATCCCGACCGTCGCCGAGTAGCTGGCCCATTCGATCTCCCGCTCGGAAGCATTGGGCCGCAAGAATCTCTGATAGACGTCTCGGACCAGGCCCGATGCCACGATCAGCAGGAATCCGCTGACGGTGCTCATCACCGCCCCGTAAGGGGCCGCCAGGATCAGGCCGGCGATGTAGGGGTTGGCCAGGAGGATGACCAGTCGGGGCATCGCCTCGTCGGGCTTCTCCAGACCGGGCAGGATCGATCGCGCGGCGATGAAGATGAAGATGATCGGCACATAAATCAGGACGTTGTAGAGCGTCAGATAGAGGATCGACCATCGGAGTGTCCGAGAGTCTCGGAACGCCATCAGTCGAACCATGGTCGAGGGCTGGCCCATCCCCGTGATTGCCCACATCACGAAGAACGAGAGCGCGAGCCCTAATGGGTGGAAATTCCGCCCGGCCCCGGGTCCGAAGGCAAAGCCGTCACCGGCCAGTTCCATCCCCTTGTACGTTGCGGCCTCCAGGCCGCCTGCGGCATACATCGCCATCGGGAAGAGGATCATGATCCCGACGGCCATGATCAGGCTCTGGAAGACGTCGGTCCAGACCGCCGCGAGGAACCCGCCATAGGCGGTGTAGGCCACCACCGTCGCGGTGAAGATCGCCAGTCCGATGATGTACCCCATGTCCACGGTCACCGCGAGGTCCTCGGCCGAGGCCCAGGAGTATGTGGAGGACGGCAGGACGATCTTCATGATCACCCCGCCCGCCTTGAACTGGGGGACGAGGTTGCAGGTCAGGAAGAAGATGACCAGGAGGCTGGTCAACAGCCCCAGCGCGGGGCTTCCGAACCGCTCTCGGAGGAGGTCGGGCAGGGTGATGGCCCCGGTCTTCCTCGATAACTGACCGATCCGCTTGCCCAAGACGCCCAGGACGGTCAGGGGGGCGACCATGTACGAGGCGATCCAGAGGCCGACCACCCAGCCGAAACTGTAGACCAGCGAAGGGAACCCCATGAAGGTTCCGCCGCTCATCACCGCCGCGGTCAAGGCGACCGCAAGGGCACCCAACGAGCGGTTCCCCAGGAAATACTTCTGGAGAAATCCTGCCTTCTTGCTGGCCACGCGATTGGCCACCACCCCCAGGCCGAGCGAGACGAGGGTGAACAGCACGAGGGCCACCAGCGTGGCCGGATGGGCCTGGACTCCATTGGAATTAGGCATCGATGGCCCCTTCGCGAATATCCGCATCGAGTTCGATGGAGTGGTCGCGGCCCAGATCGTCATCGATCATGTAGAAGCCCGCGAACCAGACCGTGAACAGGGCACAGACGCCCCAGGGCACGATGTATCCCCAGAAACACCAGGAGGGAATTCCCAGGATCGGCCGGACGTCCGCCTTGGTCAGCGGATGCTCGGCGTCGCCGTATCCGAAGAGCCAGGAATAAGAGCAGCAATAGATCGTGCTGGCCAGCCAGGCCAGGCCGATGATCAGGCCCTCACGTCGGGCGTGTCGGAGTACTGTGTCGGTCTTGTCGGGCACGGCGGATCGGCTCCGAAAATCTCCGGGACGGGCGAGAAGCCGGGGGAGCGGCGGGATTGATGGCGGATTATCGTTGTCGCAGGTCCGGACCACATTCGCAACCGACCATCGCACGCTGAGGCGGGATTCCGGCTCCTCGAGAATGGGATTCCAAGGGCAATGCGTCCGGTAAGGGCCTGATGAGTCTTCCGGCTATTCCGATGGGATCGGCCTGGTTCGGTCGCTTCCCACCAGGATCCGGGTCTGAGGATGACTGGTCTTCCAGGAAGACCAGGTGGTCGCCTCGAGTTCTCGGAAGAGGCCGAGTTTCGTGCCTTTGAGTTCGCCGCTGACGCAAACGAGCCCGTCGGCCTCGGGCAGCCAGAGACTTTTCGTCCTCCGATCGTACAGCAGCGGCTTCCCGAGGCTCGGGTCGGAATTCGTCCCGTAAGCGTAGCCGGTCGTCCCGAAGGTGACCTCACGACCGCCCAGGGTCCGTTCGTAGAACTTCGCGGCACCCAGGCTCCGATCGTACACGATCGCGAAGGGGGTCGAGCCGTCGAGGTCATCGACGACCTCGATCTTCTTGAGAAGCTCGGCCGGGTAGGCTCGGGGACCATCTTCGAACGTGAGCCCGTAGAATTCCTGATTGTCGCGGAGCCGAGCCGACCGCTCTGAGTCGATTCCCTCGAAAATCGGGTAGTCGATTCCGGGATTAGAATCCCGCCCGAACCCGCCACTCAGCGACTCGACTCGGATGGTCGCGTCGGTCACGTCGTAATAAATCGCCTTCCCATCCTCCCCTTTCGCCGCCCAGAGGCGTTTCCGCCCGTCGGCTTCGGAGAGGAACACGGCGGGCCGATCATGATAGGATCTCCGGAGATGGACACCAAGATATCCGACGGGCACGGAATCCTCGGCCGCCTGCCGGGATTCCAGATAACCCTGAACCTGGGTCCAAAGCCGTTGCCCGAAGAAGAGCAACGCCGTCAGGCCTATCGCGAGGATCGCGAGGGCGGGACCCCACCGGATGAGGGATCGAGAGGCCTTGCGGTTCGGTTCCGCGGCGGATTCGCTGGGTTCGCTCATGGGACTCGGCTCGATGGGGGGTCGGGTCTCTGGAACGGCTCTGGATGCACGTCAGGGTCGCCCTGACGAATGACGAGCCTGGCGTCCACGGGGAGTTCGCCGTATTCGCTGATGCTTCCGTCGGGCCAGCGGATGATCGCCTTCTCGATGACGGAGGCCCCGCCCAGTCCGAAGTGGAGCGTGGGATCGGAAGCCCCCATGAAACCACCACCTCGGCGGACGACCGCCGACTGGCGAGGGCCCGGGCCGGCCTGAAGCTCGACGCGGGCCCCGATGGCCTCGCGATTCGGGGAGTTGCCGACCAACCGGATGGCCGATGCGTGGAAGTCGCGATTCCCTTCGTTAATCAGGAAGGCGAGCGGCCCGTCGATGGTGGTGACGACGAGGTCGAGATCGCCATCGCCATCGACATCCCCGGATGCGATGCTCCGGCCGGCCCGGACCTTGTCGAGCCCCGGGCCCCATACGGAGGTCCTGCCTCCGAACTCCAACGTCTCTCTGCCGAGGTTCTTCAGGAAGAGCGGAGGCTGCGCATAGATCGAGTCGGGAGTGAGCGGATAGACATGACCATTGACCTGAAAGAGGTCGAGCCAGCCGTCGAGGTCGAAGTCGGCGAGGACCAGGCCCCACCCGACGAACGGCTCGGTCTGGATGCTCAGGCGTGAGCCAACCGAGGCGTCGGTGTAATCCACGGACCCGCCGCCCAACAGTAATCGAGTCCCCTCGTGGTGGAAGTTCGTGTAGATCAGATCGAGCCGGCCATCGCGGTTCACGTCGCCGATCTCGACGCCCATACTCCCTTCGGGGGCACCCATCCGGTTCAGGGCCGCTCCGGTCTCCAGGGCGACATCCCGGAAGGTCCCCCGCCCGGAGCCTCGATAGAGCTGATTGGCCTGGGCATCGTTCAGGACGAACAGGTCGAGCTGGCCATCTTCATCCAGGTCGGCGAATGCGGCGGACATGCCCTTTCCGTCGGGAGAAGAGAGCCCCGCGGAAGTCGTGATTTCCTCGAACGTGCCGTCCCCTCGATTCCGCCAGAGCTGGTCGGGCTGCCCCGGCAACATCCCGGGGCCCTGGAAGACCTTCACCCCCCCGATGTGATCATGGAGCGGCGGAGGGTGGATCGGGTCGACGGTCACATAGTTCACCACGAACAAGTCGAGCCAGCCATCGCCGTCCACATCGCCCCAACTGGCCGCGACGCCCCAATCCTCCCCCGAGATCCCGGCCCTGGCGGTGACGTCGAGGAACGTCCCATCACCCTGATTTTGCCAGAGTGTGTCGGGACCATGCTGGGTCACGATCAAGTCGAGGTCGCCATCGGCGTCGTAATCGGCCACCCCAACCCCCTGCGCCCATCCGGTCCAGGCGAGCCCGCTTCGCGACGTGACGTCGACCCATCGACCCGGACCGTCGTTCCGGAAGAGCCAGGGCCCCCCCGCACAAATGACGCGGCCCGCCTTCACCTCGCTGCCGGGTGCCACGAAAAGATCGAGATCGCCATCGCCATCGAAATCGAAGAGGGCGACGCCAACGCCGAGCGAGTGGAGAACGGACGGCTTGTCCGGGCTCCCGCACCTGGTGACGACGTCGATGCCGAAGTCTCTCGCTCGGTCGACGAACCAGGGACCGATCGCGGGTTTGACGATCGGTTTCGGCGGTGGCAATTGCGTTTGAACCGGGACTGCGGGTGCGAATTCCACGCCCCCGGTCAACGCATCACAGCCTGCAACAGAGAGAGAGAGAACGGCCAGGATCAACCAGGCGGGCCAGCGAACCGAAGAACCGCCCGAGCCGGCCAGGGTCCTGGTCATTTGGCGTTCGCCTTCGTTTTCGGCAGCGGCTTCGCCTTGCCTTCGAGCGACCCCCGACGATATTCCGACCGCCGGACATCCTGATAATTCTGGCGGGCCGCCTCGAATTCCTTGCTATCCATCGCCGGCGTCGGTGCTTCGGAGCCGCAACCCGGAAGAGCAGCCAATCCTGACGCCGCGAGGAGAACCATCGCCGTCCGACGAGATCGATGCGAAACCATGATCTTGATTTCCTCTCCGAAGGGTCCGGGACGGGCGTTCAATGCCATGAATGTCTTGAGGCAAGAGGAGTCGGGGCCTCGAAGGTTCCCGACGTATTCGGCCGATTGCTCCGCCGTCGCGCCGGGATGATCGGACTCAGTACGAGTCGGCGGAAATGACTTCGCCCCCGCCTCGGGTACCCAGACTCATCCAGGTCTGCGGGTTGATGGTCTCCTTGAAAGCGGAGACGCTCCCGTCGCACTTCACGGCGTTGGCGATGCCCGGGTGATACGAAGAGGCGGGCTTCATGATGTACCACCAGCTGCTGGAGGACTGGGGCGTGCAAGCGTTGGAGTTGGGGGTCATGATCGTGTTGAAGCCGTTCCGCCAGATACTGCCTTCCAGCCAGGTGTAACCCTTGTAGCGCCAGGTCCCTCCCGAGGGAATCGGCCCGGCTTTCCAGTCGACCGCCTTGCAGGCCGCGACAGCCTGGGCGACCGTCGAGGAAGACGTGATCCCGGAAATGTCATAGACATCCGAGACGCGGGTCCGGGACGCGCCGCTCACCAAGGGGCCTGCTGCGCACTCGGCCGCCATCAGGGTGTTGCTCGTACCATCGGTGATCGCGGCCAGGGTGACGATCGTGAGAGGGGGGTCGACCGCCGGATCGTCCTGGATCGAACGCCCGAAGGCTCCATCCCAGGACCTCAACCTCGGCCACCAGGTCCCCCAATTCCAGGCGTAATTGGCCGCCCAGTAATAGGGGAACACGGAATCGGCCCGCTGAGCATAGACCTCCGAGGGACAGGTGTAAGTACTGACCCGAGTCTTGCCCGCGGTCGCGTTGGCCACGTCGCAGTCGAGCCATCGTGATTGCGGAGCCGAGAAATTCAGGGCGTTGTAAACGCCATTCTGTTCGAGGAACGGGAGGATCACCCCATTCGGCGCGATCGCGCCCGAGGATTCTCCCTGCGGGAAGCAGCTCCAGGTCTGCTCGTAGTTCATCACGGCCAGGCCGATCTGCTTCAGATTGTTGATGCATTGCGAGCGTCGGGCGGCCTCGCGCGCCGCCTGGACCGCCGGCAGGAGCAAGGCGATCAGCACGGCGATGATCGCGATGACGACCAGGAGCTCGATCAGCGTGAATGCGCGTCGGGGACGATTCACCATCGGAGAGTCCTCTCAAGAAGGGGGGCGAGAGTCTCGGAGCGGCGCATGATGCGACGTCCTGCGGATACAGGCGTGAACATTGGGGGAGGTGAGTGGAACGTCAGCCGTTAGATTGCTGGAAGCCTGGCGTCGAAGCCTCAGCTTGACTGTTCTCTGGCACAACGTCTGAGCAACGGTGCCTGGACCTGCTTTCCTGGGCCAACACTAAGTAACCTCGCCAGACCTTGGTGTCAACCACATTTGTTTAACGGAAGCAAATTAACCAAGCGTACCATCGATGATGGCAGGAACGAGCACCAAACGAGCCATCACGCACTCATGAAACAGGAACGGCATGATCACACGAGCTTTTGTTCGGCCCTGATTAGCAAGCCCGTCTACCGGACGGGCCGACTCAAGGCGTCTTCGAAGAATGTCGCGAGTTGCTCGGCGACGTACCGACGCCCTTCCTCCTTCCGGGAGGAGTGCCGCTCCTCGGGCAGGGGGAGCATCCGAAATCGTGTATCGGCCCCGATCAGGGCAGAGACTAACCTGGCCGTGTGTCGGAAGTGGACATTCTCGTCGAGCATCCCATGGATGACCATGAGTTCGCCCTTGAGGCGCCCGACCGCGTCCAGGACCGAAGCGTTCCTGTAACCCTCAGGATTATCGAGCGGGGTCCCCATGTAGCGTTCGGTGTAGCAGGTGTCATACCCATCCCAGTCGGTGACCGGGGCGATCGAGACGCCCGCGTGGAAGGTCTCGGGGGCCTCGGTCAGGCATCGGAGCGTCATGTAACCGCCGTAGCTCGACCCGCTCACCCCAACCCGGGTTGCGTCCACCTCGGGCCAATTCCTCGCGACGAATCGAACCCCATCCACCTGGTCCCGAACCTCGACCGAGCCCATGTTCCGGTGGATCGCGGCCTCGAAGGCGTGGCCTCGCCGGCTGGATCCCCGATTATCCATCTTCCAGACCGCGAATCCCCGCTCGGCGAAGTGCTGCGCGTTCAGGTCGGCGGTCAACGACCAGGCCTCGGGCACGTACTGGACATGAGGTCCGCCATAGAGGAGGACCACCAGCGGAGCCTTGGCCCCGAATGCCCTGGACCTCGGGGCGTAATAGGCCCCGTAGAGGTTCGTACCGTCTCGGCCGGTGAACCGGACGACCTCGGGAGGGGTCAACCGGAGCTGATCGACCCTCGGGTCCGACAGGGCCGCGTCGTCGAGCGGGGCGATCACTCTCCCATCGCGAGACATCAGGCGAGTCACGGGTGGGCGGCTCCGGCTGCTGAAGGTGTCGACGAAGGTCTCACCATCCCGGGCGATCACCGCGCGATGGGTCCCCGGATCGTTGCTGATCTTCCGGATCGGGCCGCCATCGAGCGAGACTCGATAAAGGTGGCGTTCGAGCGGTGTTTCGATGCCCGATGAGAACCAGACTTCGCGTCGGGCCGAATCGAGATGGTCGACGCCATCGACCGGCCAGGATCCCCGAGTCAACTCGCGCAGTTTTTTCCCGTCACGGTCATAGAGTTCGAGGTGACGATAGCCCGATCGCTCGGACGACCAGAGGATCTCGCCGGTCCCTTCGACCAGTCGAAGATCGTTGTGAAGGTTGACCCAGGTCTCCGCCCGCTCCTCGATCAGTACGGTCGATCGGTTCTCCTGGACGTCGACCCGGCAGAGGCGCAAGGAACGCTGGTCGCGCGAGAGGAGCTGCACCAGGAGTTCCGACGGCCCGGCCCAATCGACCCTCGCCAGGTAGAAATCGGGATGATCGACGGGCAAATTCAGCCAGCGGGTCTCTCCTCCTGTGGACGAGACGACACCCAGCCGGACCTTCGCATTGGCCGCTCCGGGGAAGGGATACCGATGGGTTTCGACCGAGTACTCGGCACCTTGATGGACGATCGAGTAGAGGGGGATCGCACGCTCGTCGGTCTCCTGATAGGCGATCTTCGAGCCGTCGGGCGACCACCAGAAGCCCCGGGAGCGGTCCATTTCTTCCTGCGCCATGAACTCGGCCAGGCCATGCGTCAGCCCTTCTACCGCCCCCTGGCTCAGGCGGGTCTCCTGCTTCGATCCGAGATCGAGGGAATAGAGCTCGTTCCCCCGGACGAAGCCGACCTTGGACCCATCGGCGTTCAGTTGGGGATCGATCTCGGGATCATCCGTGTCCGTGAGCCGTTCGAGCGGTCCATCCTGCCCCCGGAGGACGTAGAGATCTCCCCCGAGGGGGATCACGGCGACCTCGGCCTTGTCGGCCCGGACGATCTGGGTGATCCCGGTCTCCCGGAGCCGCTGGCGTTCGCGCCGGAGCGCTTCCTCACGGGAGACGTTGGCATCGGTATCGCCTCCGCCGGGGGGCCGCGCGACGACCCGAGGGGGACCTCCCGAGACCTCGGCCCGCCATAGGACCCGGCTCAGGCTGGCGGTCTCGGCTTTCAGATACGTGACCGCCTTGCCATCGGGGGTGAACCCGAAAGCGCCCGGGACGACCGACCCGGGAGCCGGAAGCCTGGCGACCGTCGTGGCGTCGATCTTCTTTCGCCCGCCGGCCAACCGATCGTCGGCCGATGAATCCGTGATTCTGGCCACCTGGCCTCCCCAGACGAGAAACGTAATCAAAGAAATGGGAAGAATCCGCATGGGTGCCCCGTCGGGTTAAGTCCGTGGGTCGTCATCACGAGATCCGAGGTCGGGCGGGATGGCGAGGGCCGACCGGAGTTCACTCCAGAGGAAGGGTGAGATGTCGACCGGTCGACGATCGGCCAGGCGTCGGAGGGCTTCCTCGGGCGACTCCCGCCCGATCGTCGCGAGTGCCACCGCGACGATGGCCGGCGAGCGACTGAGCCCCATCCCGCAGCAAACCAGGGTCGGGATCCGCCTCCTCAAGAGGGAGGCCACCGTATTCACGGCCAGGAAGAGGTGCGAAGGATCGTTTCCCGGACCATCGACGATCGGAAAACGATGGTACATCAAGCCCCGAGGAGGCGACAGGGGAGCTTCCTCGACCGCCACTTGGACCACGGCCTCGATCCCGGATTCGTGGAGGGCTCGGACGTTCGATCCGTCCCCGTGGTGGCCGACCCAGATCGGGTGGGGTGAAATCTGGTCGATCGTTCGAGCCTTCGACGGGACTTGCCGTATGATCCGAACCGGGGCGAATTGATGTTCCTGGCCCATCGGCCGGATGTCAACCCTCGCGACCAGAGCGAGTCCGATCCTCTACAATAGTTCGAGGGATGGTCGGACCATCGAAGACGGCGGGAGGTTCGAACTCGAACCGATCTCGGAGGGAATCGCGATGCCAGGGCGCACGATCGCCATCGGAGACATCCACGGCTGTTCCAGGGCGATCAAGAGCCTGATCGAGACGATTCAACCCTCCGAGGCCGATCGGATCATCCTGCTTGGTGATTACGTCGACCGAGGCCCGGACAGCCGGGGCGTCATCGACCGGCTGATCGAACTATGTACGCGATGCCGGTTGATTCCTCTCCTGGGCAACCACGACCAGATGATGCTCGACGCGATCGACGGAGCACCCCCCTTCGCCTGGTACGAGAACGGCGGTCTCGAAGCGATCGACTCGTATGGGCCGGGTCGAGATCCAGGCGCGATCCCGAAAGAACACGCCGACTTCCTCCGTTCCTGCCTCTCCTACTTCGAGACCGAGTCGCACATCTTCGTCCACGCGAACTATGACCCCGACGTCGCGATGAAGGAACAGGGCGTGGCGATGCTGAGATGGGCGTCACTCCGAAGCTTTATCCCCGGCCCTCACGAATCGGGCAAGACGGTCATCGCGGGCCATAGTTCCCAGAAATCGGGAAAAATCCTCGACCTGGGTCACCTGATTTGCATTGACACCTATTGTTACGGAGGAGGATGGCTCTCGGCACTCGAGATCGCCTCCGGTCAGGTCTGGCAGGTCGATCGGAAAGGGAACCCGAATACTCGGAGATCCGCCGTCCGCCAACGAGGAACAGGTGGCCCATCATCCGGATGGGCCGGAGCATGCGGGTGATATCGGTTATGCGAGGGGAGCGAAGGTAGCAACGCACAAAAGCATCCCATCTTTCCCAGATGGTATATAATGACAGAGAGTCTCCACCTGAGTGAGGACCCCTGCGATGTGCATCAGCGATTTCCTCCAGAGCCGATCGGTACGATTCGAACTCCTGCTCCACCGCCCCGCGCACTCGGCGACGCACCTGGCGGGGAGCCTTCATTTACCCGGTCGATCGGTGGCCAAGGCCGTGCTCGTCAGGGCGGATGATCGATTCGCGCTGGCGGTCCTTCCGGCGACCCATCGGGTCGACCCGGATCGGCTGGCCGAGATCCTCAACGTCGGCTCGCTCAGGATTGCGACCGAGGACGAGGTTGAGTCGGTCTTCGCCGACTGCGAACCCGGGGCCCTTCCCCCCTTCGGCCAACTCTACGGGTTGCAAACGGTGGTCGACGCCAGCCTTTCCGGCGGTTCCGACATCGCCTTCATGGGGAACACCCGGCACGAGGGCGTCCGGATGCGATTCCGGGATTACGAGGCCGTCGAGTCGCCGATCAAGGCCCGATTTGCCTCGCCGATCGCCCCGCGACGGCTCAGGAACCGCAAGGCGGGCTGAGGTCGAACTCCCGAGCATCCAAGGGTCCGCGCTCAGCCCAAATGTCCGGTCTGAGCCGACTCCTCGGTCGATTCGTTGTCCGTTTCGGTCTCGCTTTCGGGCGCGAATCCTCGTCGGAGGGTGTTCTCGGTCACGGTGCGTGTCAGTAGAAATTCCTTGAGGTAATCGGACCCGCCGGCCTTGGCTCCCCCGATCCCCGAGAGGTTGAATCCCCCGAAGGGCTGGCGGTCGACCAGGGCCCCGGTGATCGGCCGATTGATATAGACGTTCCCGACCCTCAGCGAATGCCTGACCCGTTCGATATGTCCGGGGCTCCGCGAATAGAGGCCGCCGGTCAGGGCGTACGCGGTGCCGTTGGCGATGGTCAGGGCTTCGTCGAGATCGCGGGCTCGAATCAGCGCGAGGATCGGCCCGAAGATTTCTTCCTGGGCGATCCGGGCCTCAGGCTTCACATCGGCAAGGATGAGCGGGGCGACGTAATGCCCGATCTCGGCGAGAGGGCCGAGCACGCCTTCGAAGACCACCCTTCCCTCGGACCGGGCGATCCCGGCGAACGCCTCGATCCGGGCGCGAGCGTCGGCATCGATCACGGGCCCGATGACCGTCTCGGGTTCTTCGGGAGGCCCGATCGGGATCGATCGGGCGGCCTCGGCCAGTCGGGCGACGAAAGCGTCATAGATCCCGTCCAGGATGATCACCCGAGAGCAGGCCGAGCATTTCTGCCCCGAGTAGCCGAAAGCGCTCTGCAAGACCCCGACCACCCCCTCGTCGAGGTCGGCATCCTCATCCACGATGATCGCGTTCTTGCCGCCCATCTCAGCGATCACTCGCTTGACATGGTGCTGGCCCTCCGGCACCTCGGAGGCCCGACGGTTGATCTCCAGGCCCACTCCCTTCGAACCGGTGAAGGCGATCAGGTCGACCCGAGGGTCGTCCACCAGGGCCTGGCCGACGACCTCCCCCTTTCCCGGCAAATAGTTGAGAACGCCGGGCGGGAGGCCCGCCTCGTGGAAGGCTTCATACAACTTGTACGCGATCACCGGGGACTGCTCGGCCGGTTTGAGGACCACCGTGTTTCCGGAGACGATCGCGGCGGCGGTCATCCCCATCGGGATGGCCAGCGGGAAATTCCAGGGAGGGATGACCGCGACCACCCCCCGGGGGATCCGCTCCACGGCATTGGTCTCGCCCGGGACATCGCGGACCTCCGGTTCGGCGATCCGGATCATCTCCCGGGCGTAAAACTCGCAGAAGTCGATCGCCTCGGCCACGTCGCCGTCGGCCTCCCTCCAGGGCTTGCCGCATTCGTAGACCTCGATCGCGGCCAGCCGAAATCGGTCGCGACGGAGGATCTTCGCCACCTGGAACAGGACCTCGGCGCGGTCCCGGACCGGGGTGATCGACCAGTCCCGGAACGCCCTCCGGGCCGCCTGGACCGCGAGCCCGGCCTGAGCGACCGTGGCGGCCGGGGCGTCGCTGATGATTTCCGAAATCTCGCCCGGGCGACCGACTCGGAGTCGCTCGGCCACGTCCATGTGCACGCCATCGATGACGATCGGAAGTCCCATGCCATCGAGGGAGATGTCTACCTTCGCCAGTTCCTCCCCCATCTTCTCCCGAGCCTGAGACCGGGTGAAGTCGGTCAAGGGCTCGTTGCGGAACGGCGGGATCGGAGTCGCGGCGAGCTTTCGACGCTTCAAGGGCCACATGGCACCCACCTCCTCGGGATCTCTGAGCAAGTCCTCGACCTCGGCCCCTCCGGCGAAACTCGCCTTGAGGAACGACTCGTTCGACGTGTTCTCCAGGAGGCGGCGGACCAGATACGCCATCCCCGGGAGCATGGCCCCGTAGGGCGTGTAGACCCGGACCCTCCGACCGCGAGCCACCAGTGCCCGCTCGATCGGCTCGCCCATCCCGTGGAGCATCTGAATTTCGTAGGCATCGCCCGGGACTTCCAACGCCTCGGCCGACGCCATCGCATGCGCGAGGCTCCGGATATTGTGGCTTCCGAGCGCGGGTCGGAGGTTCTGATAGCTCGCCATGAGGAACCGAGTGCATCGTTCGTAGCTGGCGTCGCTCTGCCACTTCCGAAGGTAAACCGGGACCGGCCAGCCGAGTTGGCGGGCGTGGGTCACTTCGTAGTCCCAGTAGGCACCCTTCACCAGGCGGACCGTGATCGGCGCCCCCCGCTCGCGGACCCAGCCTTGGAGGTCTCGTAAGTCGCCCTCGGCCTCGGGCAGGTAAGCCTGGGCGACGATTCCGACATCGGGCCAGTCGCGAAATTCGGGCTCGGACAGGACCGAACGAAAGATCGAGTAGGTCAGATCCTTGTGGGCGTACTGCTCCATGTCGACATTGACGAACGCCCCGACTTCGCGAGCCACCCGGAGGATCGGGCGGAGCCGCTCGGCGACCTTTCGAGCGGTCGAGGCCTCGTGGATCGCGTCGAAATGTGGGGTTAGGCTGGTCAGCTTGAGGGAGAGGTTCGAGCGGGGGATCGGCCCGAACGAGGAGCGGTCGATCCGAGGGTCTTCCGGCTCAACCGACAGTCGAGGGGCCAGACCCCGGAGCAGTTCGATGCACGTCTGCTGGTACGCCTCGGCCTCGGAGTCCGAAATGACGGCCTCCCCCAGGAGGTCGGCGGTGAATCCCACCCCGTGCTCACGGAGTGCCTTGACGGTCCGGAACGCCTCCGAAGGGGTCGAGCCCGCGATGAATCGTCGGGCCATGTGCGTTGCCGAGGCCCGGGCGATCGACGCCAGGAACCGGCCCCGGAGCGAGCCGACCGGGGCCAGGGCGACGCCCATCCTCAGGAACCAGGGGACAGCCCGACCAGCCTGGCCGAGATACTCCCGGAGATGCCGGCCGACCGAATCGGGATCGACCAGCGCAGGAAGGGCGTCGATGAATCGGAAAAGCTGAACCTTGACCTCGGGATCGCCCATGGTCAGGTTCATCAACCGATCGTCCCACCACCCCCGCTGGAGCGGCGAAGGCCCCCGACCGATCTCGGCGAACAACGACCGCCCGATCTCGCGAGCCTTCCGGTCGATCGCGTCGCCTTTGAGGTTCCGAGCCCGATCAACGATCGACGTCGCCATGGGTCCAACCCTCCCACTCCTGGGCACGATGGCTCTCTTCCTCCATTATAGGTAAACGAAGGGATTCGTCCGACAGTTCGCTCCACCTTCGGAAGTCGGAATTGCCGAGAACCCCGAGGCGAAGCTTGACTTCCCCGGGAATCGTCGTGTACAGTTTGTTATCACAATTCGGTGCGCATCTTATCCAGAGTGGCTGAGGGACGGGCCCTGCGACGCCACAGCAACCGGTCTGCCGACAAGGCGGATGCTGGTGCTACCTCCTGCCCTAGTGCCTCCTTCGGAGCTTTCCGAAGGACGTGCCGATGGGACAGATAAGATGGACTGAGACGGGAGTCCCCACACCTCCCGAATCCCAGCCCCGCCTTATCCCCCTCCATCGGTTCTAAATCCACTCTCGATGAGACCGACGCACCCGGACGGCCCCGGTTTGGTCGATCCGCGCGTTTCGTGTCCCGGTCCGATTCCTGCGCACCAATCCGAAAGGATTGCTGCCAGTCGCCGGGCGTCGTCGGGAGAATTGCCGGTGTCTGAAGAACTCACAATCGGCCTGAAGTGTCGCCTCTGCGGCAAGCTCTATCCCAAGGAAGCCCTCAACTTCTGCACCGAGGACTTCGGCCCGCTTGAGGTCGTCTACGACTACAACGCGATCGGTCGGGTGCTCGACCGACGGGCGATCCAGTCGCGTCCCCGGAACATGTGGCGCTATCGCGAGTTGCTGCCGATCGACGGCGAGCCGACGGTCGGCCTCCACGTCGGGGGGACGCCGCTGATCAAGGCGGACCGACTGGCCAAAGCCCTGGGCGTGGCCGAGCTTTATATCAAGAACGACGCAGTTAACCACCCTTCGCTCTCGTTCAAGGACCGGGTGGTCGGCGTGGCCCTGTCCAAGGCGGTTGAGCTGGGCTATCGGACCGTTGGGTGCGCCTCGACCGGGAACCTCGCCGGGAGCGTGGCCGCCAACGCCGCCGCGGCCGGGCTGGAGGCCTACGTCCTGATCCCCGACAACCTGGAGGCCGGTAAGGTCCTCGGGTGCAGCGTCTATGGGGCCAAGGTTGTCGCCATCCAGGGGAATTACGACCAGGTCAACCGACTCTGCTCGCAGATCGCCTTCAAGTTCGGCTGGGCCTTCGTCAACGTCAACCTTCGGCCGTTCTATGCCGAGGGGTCGAAGACGATGGGCTTCGAGATCGCCGAGGACCTGGGCTGGCGAGTCCCCGATCACGTCGTCGCGCCGATGGCCGGAGGGAGCCTGATCGGCAAGATCCACAAGGCGTTCCGCGAGTTCGCCACGCTCGGGCTCGTCAACGGGCCGATCAACACCAGGATGTTCGGGGCCCAGGCCACCGGGTGCAACCCGATCTCGAACACCGTGAAGACCGAGGCGACCAAGGTCAAGCCGGTTCGTAACCCGAACACCATCGCCAAGAGCCTGGCGATCGGCGACCCGGCCGATGGCTACTTCGCGTCGCAGTTGATCCGCGAGACCGGGGGCTGGTCCGAGGACGTGGACGACGACGCGATCGTCGACGCCATGAAGCTCCTGGGCGAGACCGAAGGGATCTTCGCCGAGACCGCCGGGGGAGTGACCCTGGCCGTCACCAGGAAGTTGATCGAGCAAGGTCGGATCGATCGCGACGGCTCGACGGTCATCTGCATCACCGGCAACGGCCTGAAGACCGCCGAGGCCTGGCAGGGCAAGCTGGCCCAGCCCGTCGTCATCAAGCCGAACATGGAGGAATTCGAGGCCCTGGTCGGCGCCGAGACGGGCGAACTGGTGGCCTCGGGAGTCTGAGGTCCGGGCGTACCCCCATGCTCCCCTTCGTCAAGGGTCCACCACCCTGGACGTGAGCCTCCCGGAATTCCGGACGCTCCGGATCGCTGATTTCCGGGGACCACTCCCCGGATCAGCGATCGTTTCATTCAGCGGAATCGGGCCGGTTGCGGCCCTGATCCCCTCTCACCAACGCCCGATGTTTTGACCAAGGACTGAAATCATGCCCGTCGTTAAGATTCCCACCCCGTTGCGTCCCCATGCCGGCGGGCTCGACAGCGTTGAAACGACCGGGGAAACCGTCGGCAAGGTCCTCGGTCAGCTCTTCGAGGCCCATCCCGGCCTCAAGGAGCGGATCTTCGACGGGACCGAGCTGCGTCGGTTCGTCAATGTTTACGTCAACAATGAGGACATCCGTTACCTGGAAGATCTCGACACCAAGGTCGAGCCCAAGGACGAGGTCAGCATTATCCCGGCCGTCGCCGGGGGTTGAGCGAGTTTCTCCCGCAGGGCAGGGCTCGCCCTGCCCGAGTGCGTGGAACGGCAGGGCAGGCCCTGCCCTACGGCGAGTTTGTCGCGTCCATCCGGGATTGAAGGGAAGTTCATGTCATCCGAGAGCGAAGCAGCGGCTTCCAATGTGCCGGACCCGCTGGATCGATACAGTCGCCAGGTTCGGTTCCCCGCCCTCCGTGAGGACGGCCAGCGCAAGCTGATGGCCTCCCGCGTGACGATCTGCGGCTGCGGAGCCCTGGGCACCGTCCTGGCGAATCACCTGGTCCGCGCCGGGGTGGGCCACGTCCGGATCGTCGACCGCGACTTCATCGAGACCCACAACCTCCAGCGCCAGATCCTCTTCGACGAGGACGACGTCGCGGCCAACCTCCCCAAGGCCGAGGCCGCCGCCCGGAAGCTCCGGCGGATCAATTCGGCGGTGACGATCGAGCCGGTCGTCACCGACATCGACCACACGAATATCATCGAACTCGTCTCTGACGCCGACCTGATCCTCGACGGGACCGACAACTTCGAGACCCGCTACCTGATCAATGACGCGGCGGTGAAGCTGAACAAGCCCTGGATCTTCGGCGGCGTGATCGGCTCCGAGGGGCAGACGATGACGATCCGGCCGGGGATTACCCCCTGCCTCCGCTGCCTGATCGAGGACAACCCGCCGCCCGGGATGACCCCGACCTGCGAGACGGCCGGGGTACTGGGGCCGGCGGTCTCGGTGATCGCCTCGTTCGAGGCGGTCGAGGCGATCAAGCTCCTCAGCGGCCGGCTCGACGCCTTGAACGTCGAGCTGATCATGGTCGACATCTGGGACTGGACCTTCCGTCGGCTCAAGGTCGCCGGGCTGCTGGGCAAGGTGGATTGCCCTTGCTGCAAGCATCATAACTACGAGTGGCTGGCGGGTGACCTCGGCTCGCACACGACGACCCTCTGCGGCCGGAACGCCGTCCAGGTGGCCACGAGAAGGCCCGAGCCGCTCGACTTCGCCGAGATGGCCCGTCGCCTGACGCCGCTGGGCGAGGTCCGACATAACGCCTTCATGCTCCGGTTCGCCGCCGATGGGCACGAGTTCACCGTCTTCCCCGACGGCCGGGCGATCATCAAGGGGACGAATGACATCGCTAAGGCCCGGACGCTGTATGCCCAGTTTGTCGGGAGTTGACGTTCCACGCCCGCCGTTCGGCTTCCCAGGACTCCGCCATGATTTACCTCGATAACGCCGCCACCAGCTACCCCAAGCCCGAGTCCGTCTACAGGGCGCTCGACGCGTTCGCCCGGACCAGCCTGGCCAATCCCGGCCGGGCGGGGCATCGGATGGCGATGGCCGCGGAGCGGACGCTGGACGACGCACGGCACGCCCTGAACCAGTTCTTCCGGGGCGAGGGCGTCGAACGCTGGATCTTCACCCACAACTGCACCGACGGCCTGAACCTGGCGATCAAAGGGGTCGTCAAGCCGGGCGACCACGTCATCACATCCGACCTCGAGCACAACTCGATCAGCAGGCCGCTCCGGAGGATGGAGAAGGACGGGATCATCAGGCTCACTCGCCTGGCCTCGAACGAGGGTTATCTCGACCCGGAAGACGTCCGATCGGCATTGACCCCGAAGACCTCGCTGGTGGCGCTGACCCACGCCTCGAACGTCCTGGGGACGGTCCAGCCCATCGAAGCCATCGCCCCGATCATCCGGGAGGCCGGGGCCTTGTTCCTGGTCGACGCCGCGCAATCGGCCGGCGTGGTCCCGATCGACCTGAAATCGACGCCGATCGACTTCCTGGCCTTCCCCGGCCATAAAGCCCTTTACGGCCCCACCGGGACCGGTGCCCTGTACGTCGGCCCTCGGGCCAACCCCGGCGCCTGGCGAGAAGGGGGAACCGGAGGCGACTCCTCCAGCGAGACCCAACCCCAGATCCTCCCCTACTTCCTGGAAGGGGGAACGCCGAACGTCCTGGGGATCGCCGGACTCGCCGCCGGGCTCGAATGGGTGGCCGAGCGGGGCGTCGAAGCGAGCCGAAAGCACGAAGTTGACCTCCTCCAGAAGGTGGTCGACTGGACCGTTGCGGCCGAGGGCTGGCGATTTGCCGGGAGATGGGATCCACTGACCCATGTCGGCGCCCTGTCGCTCATCGTCCCCGAGGGACTGACCCCGCAGGATCTCGGAGCGATCCTCGACGGTTCCTTCGAGATCGCCGTCCGGCCCGGCCTCCACTGCGCTCCTTATACGCACAAGGCCATCGGTACGTTCCCCGATGGGACCTTGCGGCTCAGCCCCGGCCCCTTCACCACCGAGGCCGAGATCGACACATTCCTGAACGCCTTGACCGAAATCACCGCCGGGGTCCTTTGAACGAGCGGAGAGGCGACGGTTCGAGAATTTGGGTGCTCAGATGGTGGCAAGGAATTCCTTCATGGGCGACAATTAACCATGGGAAGCCCGATCGATCCTTGCGCGCTCCGGAAGGAGGGTGGGCTTCCCGATCCACCTCGCCGACATTCGACCTCGAATGCCCCTGGAGTCGCATCATGCGCCGCTTCTCGCTATCGATGATTGGCCTGGCCGCCGCGTTGTTCCTGATTCCTCGAGTAGCCGATGCCCAGTATGGATTCCCCCGGGCTTACGGGGGCTTCGGTTGGGGTGGGTTCAACGCTAACCAGGGGAACGATCCCGCCGCCGGATACATGGCCGGCCTGGGTGCCTATGCTCGTGGCCAGGGCGTTTATGAAGTCGAGGATGCCAAGGCTCAGTCGATCAATGCCGATACGATGCTCAAGTGGAACAAGGCGCTCCGGGCTCGACAGAGCGAACTCCGTGCCGAGCAGCAGAAGGCCGACGCTCGGAAGGAGAGCGAACGCAAGGCCCGCGTCGCTCGCGATTACCTCGAAGATGGGACGACGATCAACAACCTGCTCCTCCCGATCCTCGAATTCGACCCTGGGCTCAAGATCTCGTCGAAGGTCGACACCCCGCTCAACCCTGCGGTGATTCGCGAGATTCCGTTCGAGTGGGACACCGAGGCCATCACGATCTGCATCGATCAGTTGACCGGCCAGGACTCGCTCCCCAACGCGCTGAGCTCACCACAATATGCCGGCGAGCGTCTCGCACTGAAGACGGCCGTGACCGCCGCGATTCGAGAGGACGAGAAAGGTAACGTCTCGCCCCAGACCAAGAAGTCTCTCGATGAAGCGATCGGTGCCTTCCGTGCGAAGTTCGTGCAAAACACCCCGGAGTTCGACCCCAGCTTTAACGACTCCACGAACTACTTCTCCACCCTGGCCAGCCTGACGCGATTGCTGAACGACCCGAGCATGAAGAAGATCCTCGGCGAGTTGGAAGACGGAAAGCCCCGGACCCTGGGCAACCTGATCGCGTTCATGAACTCCTATAATCTCCGCTTCGGAGCGACCACATCCCCCCGACAAGTCGAGATTTACGAGCAGCTCATCCCCGCCCTGACCGCCATCCGTGACCGTGTCACGGCCGAGCAGGCCCCCCTGCCCTCCTCCGACAACAAGGCGGGAGACCTGAAATCGGCCTCCCACGACATCTTCCGGGGCATGAGCTGGGACGATCTCCAGGCGCACTCCAAGAGTCAGTAACCGACTTGAACCTCGATGATATCGCCGAGACCCCGAACTCCGGACTCGGCGAGTCGTCCTCTTGAGTCCGGGAGGGGTTCGACTTATACTGAACGTGCATTCAAAGGAGGATCGGAGCCGTTCGAACGCGCGGAGCCCTCGGCACGATGCCCAATCTCGACCGACCACCCTGGGGATGGAACGGACCGGCCCGGGGGCTCTTGATCCTCCTCGCCTCGATGTCCGGAGGGATCCTGACCGGGGTCTCGTCCTCCCCATCAAGGTCAGTGATCGGTCCGCCCGCTCTCCGGATCGACCCCAACACGGCTCCCGCGCCGGTCCTGGGGGTCTTGCCGGGAATCGGCCCGGTCCTGGCCCGACGGATCGTCGATGCCCGGGACGTTTCGAACTTCGGGACGATTGACGACCTCGACCGCCGAGTCAAAGGGATCGGGCCGGCCAAGGTCGAGCTGCTCCGACCATTCCTCCGACTCGATCGGACCTCGCCCCACCAACCATGAGCCAACGATGCCCGACTTCCAGTTGGTGAGCCCTTACGAGCCCGCCGGCGACCAGCCCAGGGCCATCGACCAGCTCGTCGAGGGGCTCCGGGAGAAGAAGCCGCATCAAACCTTGCTGGGCGTCACCGGCTCGGGCAAGACGTTCACGATGGCCAACGTCATCGCCCGGATGGGTCGGCCGGCCCTGATCATGTCGCACAACAAGACCCTCGCGGCCCAGCTATACGGGGAGTTCCGCGATTTCTTCCCGCACAACGCGGTCCGCTATTTCGTCTCGTATTACGACTACTACCAGCCCGAAGCCTATATCCCCCAGCGCGATATCTACATCGAGAAAGACTCCTCGATCAACGAGGAGATCGAGCGGCTCCGCCTGGCCACGACCAGCGCCCTGGTGAGCCGGAACGACGTGATCGTCGTGGCCTCGGTCTCGTGCATCTACGGCCTCGGCTCGCCCGACGATTACCGGAAGATGATGGTCCCGCTCAAGGTCGGGCAGCAAATCGACCGCGACGAGGTCCTGCTCAAATTCGTCGACATCCAGTACGAGCGGAACGATATCGACTTCTCGCGCGGGAAGTTCCGGGTTCGGGGCGACGTGGTCGAACTCTGGCCCGCCTACGAGGAATTCGGCTTCCGGATCGAACTCTTCGGCGACGAGGTCGAGACCCTCGCGATCATCGACCCGACCTCGGGCACGGTGATCGAGAAGAAGCAGGAGATGCAAGTCTACCCGGCCAAGCACTTCGTCCTGCCCGAGGAGCGGATCGAAGGGGCCGTCAAGGCGATCCAGGAAGAACTGGATCAGAGGCTCCAGCAGCTCAAGGAACAAGGCAAGCTCCTGGAGGCCCAGCGCCTGGCCGCCCGGACCAGGTACGACATCGAGATGCTCCTGGAGGTCGGCTACTGCTCGGGGATCGAGAACTACAGCCGGCCGCTCTCCGGGCGGAAACCGGGCGAGACGCCCAACACCCTGCTCGACTTCTTCCCCGACGACAGCGTCCTGTTCATCGACGAGTCGCACGTCAGCCTCGGACAGATCCGGGGGATGTTCGCGGGCGACTTCAGCCGAAAGAGCACCCTCGTCGAGCACGGTTTCCGACTCCCGAGCGCTCTCGATAATCGCCCCCTCCGGTTCGACGAGTGGGAGAAGAAACTCGGCCAGCGTGTCTACGTCTCGGCAACGCCCGGCGACTACGAGACCACCATGTCGGGCGGTGAGGTCGTCGAGCAGGTCATCCGACCCACCGGCCTCCTCGACCCGATCGTCCGGGTCGAGCCGGCCCGAGGCCAGGTCCCGGCCTTGCTCGAAGAGGCCCGGAAGCGGGCCGCGAAGGGGGAACGGGTCCTTGTCACCACCCTGACCAAGCGACTCGCCGAGGACCTGACCCGCTACCTCAAGGAACAGGGCCTGAAGTGCAAGTGGCTCCACTCGGAGCTGGACGCCTTTGAGCGGGTGACGATCCTCCGGGAACTCCGCGAAGGGGCGTTCGATGTCCTGGTCGGGGTCAACCTGCTCCGCGAAGGGCTGGACCTGCCCGAAGTCTCGATGGTCTGCATCCTCGATGCCGACAAGGAAGGCTTCCTCCGGAGCGAGACCTCGCTGATCCAGACCATCGGCCGGGCCGCCCGTCACATCAATGCCGAGGTGGTCCTCTACGCCGACACGGTCACGCAGTCGATGCAAAGGGCCCTCGACGAGACCAGCCGACGCCGCGCCCTCCAGCTGGCCTACAACACGGAGAAAGGGATCACCCCCGAGACAATTCGCAAGGCGATCCGAAGGGGGATCGAGGAAGAGATCCAGGCCAAGGCCGAGGTCCGCAAGGCCGTGGGCCGCGACGAGATCACCGACGCCAACGAGGACTACATGAACGCCCTGGAAGCCGAGATGCTCCAGGCCGCCGAGAACCTCGAATTCGAGCGGGCCGCCGCCCTCCGCGACCGGATCATGCAACTCCGCGCCGGCAAGGACGGGGGCAAGGCCCGACCCGCCGCCTCGGCGCAGGCCACCAGCGCCCGAGACAAGGCCAAGGCGTCCGGCGGCAAGCGGGGGCGGTCACGACCGAAGGCGCAATGAATTCCGACTTTTACAAAAGCGATTTGAAGACCAAGAAACTTCACGGTCGATACGCGTTCGGGCGAGAAGCGGCGGATGCCGCTACGACATTGATAACGCTGGCCCTCTTCGAGGACTTCGGCGATGGCGGGGACATCACGGGCCGCCTAGTCCTGCCCGATACCGCGAATGGTTCGGCCCGGTTTGTCGCCCGATCGCCGGGCGTCTTTTCCGGAATGCCGGTTCTCTGGTTGATCCTCCAACGTCTCGGCCTCGAAAATGATTATGAACTCCACAGGAGCCCCGGCGACCGACTGGAACGCGGGTCCGTCATCGCTGTCGTGTCGGGTCCCATGAGAAAGCTCTTGGCGATGGAGCGGACGGCGCTGAATTTCCTGCAACGATTGAGTGGTATCGCCACCCTGACCTCCCAATTTGTCGCAGAAGTCGCCGGGACGAAGGCGGTGATACTCGACACCCGCAAGACCACACCAGGATGGAGGGCGTTGGAGAAATACGCCGTCCGCTGCGGCGGCGGGACGAACCATAGGATCGGCCTCTATGATGCTGTCTTGATCAAGGACAATCATCTGGCCTGGCTGTCGGACGGCGGCGATCCCATCGGCCAGGCGGTCGCCGCGGCTCGAGCGGGTGCTCCGAAGGGGACCAAGTTCATCGAGGTCGAGGTCGACTCCCTCGAACAACTCGACCGTGCCCTGGAGGTCGGGCCCGACATCATCCTCGTGGACAACCTGGGGCCGGATCGGCTGGCCGAGGCCGTCCGCCGGAGGGATCAGCGAGCGCCCGGCATTCTGCTGGAGGCCTCGGGCGGGATCACCCTGGCCACCGTCCGGAGCCTGGCGGAATCGGGGGTCGATCGGATCAGTGTAGGAGCCTTGACGCATTCGGCCCCGGCCCTCGACATCGGGCTCGACTTCGATCGGGTGATCGTCCCTTGAACATGGCGTTGCTGACCCGGGTCCGCGAGGCTCAAGGAGGGTTCGTCGCGATCGGCGACCTCGGGGCGGACTCGTCGAGCCTCATGAGCGAACTGGACGAGCTCGAAGCCTTCGGATTCCAGATCGAGCGACACCCTTATCACGGGATCGCCTATCGAGGGCCTTCCGCACGCCTCTGCCCCGACCAGATCGAATGGAATATCGGGACGCGGGTGATCGGGCGTCGGATCGCGGTCTGGAACCGGGTCGGAAGCACGAACGACCTGGCCGCTCGGGCGTCGACCAGTCGGGCCAACGAGGGCCTGGCCATCCTGGCCGAGGAGCAGACCTCGGGCCGGGGAAGTCGAGGACGTGTCTGGTCGGCCCCGGCGGGTTCGTCGATCCTGATGTCGATCCTGCTTTTCCCGAGACGTCCGCTGGATGACCCCGGATGGCTGACCGCGCTCGGCGCGGTGGCCGTGTCCGAGGTCCTGTCCGAGGAGTTCGACCTCGACGCCAGGATCAAGTGGCCGAATGACGTCCGCGTCGGGGAGGCCAAGGTTTCGGGCATCCTGGTCGAGCGGGCCTCGGGGACCGTCCTGGGGATCGGCCTGAACGTCAACACGGTCGCCGAGGCCTTTCCCGAGGAACTCCGCGACTCGGCCACGTCACTCCGGAGGCTCCTGTGTCGTCCGGTCGACCGGTCGGAACTCGCCCGATCGATCCTCAAGCGGCTCGATCGCCACTATACACGAGCCATCGACGATGGGCCGGAAGCGCTCGGCATTGCCTATGGTCTGCGGAGTGAGCACTCCGGCCGTCGGGTCGAAGTCTGGACCAAGGACGGGGCGATCGTAGGTCGGCTGGAGACGATCGGTCTGCTCGATGGTCTCACTCTGTCTCCAAGCGAGAATCCACCCCGAAAGATCGTCCTGCGGGACGTCCTGAAGATCGTGAATATCACATAGGACGAAACGAGCCCCGCCCTACGCTTCGCGCTTGGGACGTCTAAACCTGCTGGGGCCGAGCCCCGTGTGGGATGAGCCGGTTCAAGGTCTCGGGCACCTTGCCGGTGAGGTCTTCGCCCCGGACGGAAGGCCCATGATTCTCGCCGCCCGATGGCAAGGCCCGGTTGATGAGGCTGAACGCCTCGGTCATCCAGCCGGGGAAGAGATGGTGGGCGAAGACGACCAGTCGGGCGTTCCATCCCACGACCACTTCGGGATCGCCGTTGAGGACCGCTTCCCAGAGTTCCCTGGCGCAGGACTCGGCCGAAGTCGAGATTCCCGGTACCGTATCGGAGAGGGCGAACCAGGTATATTCGGCGTTCCGGTCCCCCTTGAACTCGGCGTGGGTGTGCCCTCCGGTCCGGATCGTACCGGGGTAGATCCCGGTGACGAGGATATTATCCCGGGCCAGTTCGGCGCGGAGCCCTTCAGTGAGACCGGTCAGGGCGAACTTGCTGGCCGAGTAGGGCAAGAGGTGAGGGACCGAGACCTTCCCCCCGACCGAGACGACGTTCGCGATCCGACCACCGCCTTGTGCCCTCATCTGGGGGAGGACCGCCAGGATGGCATGAAGTTCCCCCCAGAAGTTGGTGGCCATCGCCTTCTCGAAATCGTCCCGATTCATCGCCTGGGCCGGGCCCACCTGGATGGTCCCGGCGTTGTTGACCAGGATGTCGACCCGGCCGAACCGCTCGATCGTCCGGGCGACCAGGGTCCGGACCTGCCCCTCGTCGGAAACGTCGGTGGGGACGGCGAGGACTTCGCCACCCAATTCGCGAAGTTCGTCCTCGGCCGCCCTGAGATTCTCCTCGCCCCGGGCGGCGATGACCACGCTCGCCCCACGTTGGGCCGCCATCCGGGCGACCATCAGGCCAAGTCCGGTGCTCCCGCCGGTGACGATCACCACTCGACCCGAGAGTTCGATCCGCCGGCGAGACCGGAGCCAGGCTCGGACTCCCCAGGCCACGGCGGCCCCTCCGGCCACGCCGGCCCAAATCTTGTGTTTCACTTTCATCGGAATCCTCCTCAATGGTAGCTCAAGGCTCGTGATCTCGAAGGACGCACCGAGGAGGCGCGTTGCCGTCGTTTCAATCGAAATCTCTGGAGCATTCCTCGTGCCGAGCCCGTCAACGTCCCGATCCTTCACCGTCGGCACTGGCAGGCGATTTTCGGCGCGGCTATGCTGAATATCGAATTGCATGATTTTTGGCCGCGCTGGGAGGAGGATGATTTGCCGGGTCTCGTCCTGATCACTCGACCCATCCCCGGACCGGGTCCGACCCTCGTCGGTCGCGTGGCGGAGCGCGTCTTGAGCAATAACGAGGACCGTCCGCTCACGGTCGAGGAACTCCGCGAGCGCGTCCAGGGCGTCGATGCCGTGCTTTCGATGCTCCACGACCCGGTCAATGCCTCCGTCCTGGACGCCGCCGAAGGTTGCCGAATCTTCGCGAACATGGCGGTCGGGTTCAATAACATTGATGTTGCCGAGGCGACTCGTCGAGGAATTCTGGTCACCAACACGCCGGGTGTCCTGACCGAAGCCACGGCCGACCTGACCTGGGCCTTGATCCTGGGCGTGGCCCGGCGGCTGGCCGAAGGTGACCGGGTCATGCGGGCCGCCGCGTTCCCCGGCTGGGGGCCGAATTACATGCTCGGCGGCGACGTGGCCGGGCGGACCCTCGGACTGGTCGGTCCCGGCCGGATCGCCCAGGCGGTCGCGCATCGGGCCGTCGGGTTCCGGATGCAGCTGGTCTATCAGGGAAGGAGAGAGTCGTCCGAACTCGAAGCGCTGGGGGCTCGCCGTCTCGGACTCGACGAACTCCTGGCCGAGTCCGATTTCGTCAGCCTCCACGTCCCGCTGACGTCGGAGACGACCCATCTGATCGACGCCAGGGCCCTCGGGCTGATGAAGCCCACGGCTTATCTCATCAATACCTCGCGCGGTCCGGTGGTCGACGAGTCGGCCCTGGTCGAGATCCTGAAGGCCGGGCGGATCGCCGGGGCCGGGCTCGACGTCTTCGAGCGGGAGCCCGCCATGGCCGAGGGCCTGGCCGACTGCGAAAACGCCTTGCTCCTGCCCCACCTCGGCAGCGCAACGTTCGAGACTCGCTCAAGAATGTCCCGGATCGCAGCCGAGAACATCGTCGCGGTACTCGAAGGCCGGAGGCCGCCGAATCTCGTCAATCCCGAAGTCTGGCGCGATCCGCTCGGGAAGCCGGAAACTCGCTGAGGGACGGCCGCCGAAGTCGTCTGCTCCTCAAAAATGTCTCAGGGGCGAAGTCTCATGGGCCTGCTCAAGTTCCGGATACCCTCGCCCCTGCCCGAGCCCCGGGTCGTCGACCTCCGGAAGTCGTACGTCACCGGACTGGACCGGACGCCGAGCCGGCTCAACGTCGAGATCCGCAAGGATCTACTCGTCTGCCAGCGGGGGACCACCGAGAGTGGACGTCTCTTCTCCCCCTGGCCGATCGAAGGATTCGGGACCCCGTTCGTGGGGACGGCCACGCTCGGCGAACGACCCGAGCCCTATCCGCTGGCCATCGAGCTGGCGAGGGGCAGGCTGAATGACGTCCGGAACCAGCTGGCCGACTGGAAGCAGATGGGCCTCCGGATCTCCCCCGAGCTGGAAGCCCTGATGTCCGACGCCCTCCGGGCATTCACCAAGGCCGCCACCGGCCGGGATGATCCGGCGACCTCGCTCGCCTCGGCGCAGTCGAGTCTGGTCCTGGCCTCCGAGGCCAGCCAGGCGTTGATCGAGGCCTATGTCGGTCAGGTCTTGCAGAACCGATTGACCACGGGAAAGCTCCCGACCCAGCTCGCGATCTCGCTCGAAGGGGACCCGGCCACCGCCCCCTGGTCGTCGAAGATCGGCACGGCCTTCAACGCGGCCCAGCTTCAATGCAACTGGAAGACGTTGGCCCCGACCGAGGGGAAGCATCGGTACGAGGAACTCGACGCCCAACTCGTCTGGGCGACCCGACAGAAGCTCGTGGTCCAGGCCGGGCCGCTCATCGATCTCCGGTCTGGGGCCTTGCCCGACTGGATCTGGCTCTGGTCCGGGGATTTCGACGCGGTCCTGGGGATGGCCATCGACGTCGTCCGCCAGACCGTCGCCCGCTATCGAGGAAAGATCCCGGTCTGGCACCTGGTCAACAGGCCCGGCTCGACAGATATCCTGGGAATGTCCGAGGAAGACCAGATCCGACTGACCGCGAGACTCCTCCAGGTCGCCCGCCAGGCCGATCCCGCCGCGCAGTTCCTCGTCGGGCTCGACCGCCCTTGGGCCGAGTGGATGGCCTCCAGCTCATTCCAGCTCGGGCCGCTCCACCTCGGCGACTATCTCGCACGGGCCGAACTCGGGATGGCCGGGATCGCCCTGGAGATCGCGCCGGGGTACTCGTCGCCCGGGAGTCACATGCGGGATCTGCTGGACTTCTCCCGACTCCTGGATCTCTACGCGCTCCTGAATTTCCCGATGTACCTCACGTTCGCGATCCCCAGCGCCACCGGGCCCGATCCCCAGGCCGAATCGAGCGCTCAGGTCGAGAAAGATCAGTGGCCCGCCCCGCCCACCGAGGCGAGCCAGGCCGCCATCGCCGCCCGATGGATCGCGCTGGCCGTCGCCAAGCCCTTCGTCCGATCGGTCGCCTGGAGGCAGCTGGACGACTCCGCCCCCCACCTCTACCCCCACGCTGGCCTGATCCGCCCCGACAAGACCCCCAAGCCCCTTCTGGACTGGATCAAGAGCTTCCGGAGCGACGTCCTGAACTGATCGCACATCCTGCAGGAGGATGAATTCCATGAGCAGGGCAACCGCTCCAACTCGCGAATTGACTCCCGACGACGTGCTCGCCATGCCGGACGGTAAACACTGCGAGTTGGTTGACGGTCGAATCGTGGAGTCGGGGATGAGCTCCAGATCGAGCCACGTCGCCGCGAGCTTATCCCGTTTTCTGGGTACTCATTGCGAACCCATCGGGCTGGCTTACGTCTTCGTGGAGTGTGGATTCACCTGCTTCCCCGGCAATCCGAAGCAGATGCGCCGTCCGGACGTGAGTTGTGTACGAGTCGATCGACTGCCTTTCGATCAGATCGGCGACGGCTACCTCTCGTTACGGCCCGACCTGGCCGCGGAAGTCATCTCTCCGAATGATTTGGTCCTTGACCTGGAAGAAAAACTCGAGGACTACCGACAAGCAGGAATCCCCCTGGTCTGGCTCATTTATCCCCCCTCAAGGAAGGTCCGGGTGCTCCGACCCGAAGGGCCGCCGACTGAACTCGGGCCCGATGACGAGTTGACGGGCGAGGACGTCCTGCCGGGATTTCGCTGCCGGATCGCCGACCTGTTCGGGGGCCCTCCAAAGTTTCCTTCGTGAGCCATCCGAAGCGCAATGCTACCTCGAATACCTCGGAGCCTTTGAGGCCAGGTGGAGGAGTATTCGGAGGCGAGCCCGCTTCGCATCCCTGGTCCGAGACGTCCGGGCGATGATGGCCGAGCAGGCCCACGAGATCTTTGACCGATTTGGGCTGGATGACTCATGAATTTCCACGACTGGGCGATCCGGAGAATAGCCTCCTGGATCGAGCCTTCGAGTCGAGAATTATTTTCCCTCGGCGATTTGATTTTGCGAGGGATTCCCCAGGCCCAACGCCAGGGCATAAGCGGTGGCATACGTCCGGCAATGTGAGATCGTTATCAGGATATCGCCCACTCCCTTGAGGATGGCCGCCTCCTTGGCCCCTCCGCAGACGAGGACCCTCGGCTGGCCTCCATGCCCATTGCGGACTTCGATATCGGTCCAGGAGATCCCCCGGCTCCACCCCGTCCCCAGGGCCTTGAGGATCGCCTCCTTGGCGGCCCATCGGCCGGCGAAATGCTCGATGGCGTGCTTCCTCGACTGGCAAAAGCGGATCTCCCGGTCGGTGTAGACTCTCCGGAGGAAGAGTTCGCCGTGATTCTCGATCATCTTGCCAATCCGGGGACACTCGACGATTTCAGTCCCGATCCCGAGGATGTCCATTCGCCGTCCGTGATCTGATGAGGAAACGTGGCGGGGAAGAATTCCGCCATTCCGGAATTGTCGATGCCTACCCGCCAATTTAATACCGATCGCCCCCCCGAGCCAACCGGTCTGATCCGGGATTCGCGAGAGTCGGGAGCGTCGGGTATACTCCAGTCGACCGGCCCGAAACCGACCGACCCCGCGATGGAGCGCCTCGATGGACTTGCTCAGTGACCTCACGCCCGCCCAGCGCGAGGCGGTCACCCACGTCGATGGCCCGCTCCTGGTCCTGGCCGCTGCGGGATCGGGCAAGACCCGCGTCATCACCCGCCGCGTTGCCTACATGCTGGGCAAAGGTGTGGGAGGGTCGAACATCCTCGCCCTGACCTTCACCAACAAGGCGGCCGGCGAGATGAAAGCGAGAATCGAGAAGCTCGCCCCCAGCTCGGGAGTCTGGGTCGGGACCTTTCACGCCCTCTGCGCCCGGCTCCTCCGCTCCTATGCCCCGCTGGTCGGCCTGGATCGGGGATTCACGATCTTCGATCAGTCCGACCGACTCAAAGCCGTCAAGGACGCGATGGAGCGACTGGAGTTGGAGGACGCCGCCGTCACCCCAGAGCGGATCGACTCCGCGATCAGCCGGGCCAAGAACGACCTGGTCACTCCCGAGATGCTCGCGAAACGGGCGGGGGATCATGTCCAGGCCGTCACCGCGAAGGTTTATGCCCGATATGAGGAACGTCTCAAGGCGTCCTCGGCGGTAGACTTCGATGACCTCCTGGTCCATCTCGTCACGATCGTCAAGAAATTCCCCGAGGTCCGGGCCCAGCTCGACGCCCGGTTCCGGTACGTCCTGGTCGACGAGTATCAGGACACCAACCTCGCCCAGTACGCGATCGTCCGGGCGCTCTCGGTCGATCGGCCCAACCTCTGC
Source organism: Tundrisphaera lichenicola (assembly GCF_051175385.1). Taxonomy (GTDB): domain Bacteria; phylum Planctomycetota; class Planctomycetia; order Isosphaerales; family Isosphaeraceae; genus Tundrisphaera; species Tundrisphaera lichenicola. The sequence continues at coordinate 5,806,070 of NZ_CP195106.1, forward strand.
GTGACCGGCGACCCCGACCAATCGATTTACGGGTGGCGTGGGGCGAATCTGAACAACATCCTTGAATTCGAGCACGACTTTCCCGGCTGCAAGGTCGTGAAGCTCGAACGGAACTACCGGAGCACCAAGAACATCCTGAAGGTGGCCGACACCCTGATCCGGCACAACCGAAAGCGTAAGTCGAAGTCGCTGCTGACCCAGAACCCCGAAGGGCTTCCCGTCGAGTTGACCATCTACGGGACCGAGACCGAGGAAGCCCACGGCGTCGCCTCGAAGATCGTCGAGCTGGTCCGAGAGGGGGAATACAGCTACCGGGATGTCGCGGTCTTCTGCCGGGTCACCGCCCTGACTCGCGGCCTGGAGCAGGCCTTTCGAACGGCCAAGGTCCCGTATCAGGTCATCGGTGGTGTCTCCTTCTACGAGCGTCAGGAGATCAAGGACGTCCTCTCGTACCTCAACCTGATGGCCAACCCCAAGAATGACGTGGCGTTCGGCAGGGTGGTGAACGTCCCCCCTCGGGGGATCGGCAAGACGACCCTGGAGAAGCTCAAGGATCGGGCGGAGACCCTGAATCTCCCGCTCCTGGCCATGAGCCGCGAGGCTTCGGCCGTCCCCGGCCTGAAAGACCGCGCCGCGCGTTCGCTCCGCGACTTCTCGATGCTGATGGACGAGCTGGTCGCACTCCGGGATCATGCCGCCGAGGAGGTGATTCGCCGGCTCCTGACCCTCACCGGCTATCGGGCGGCCCTGGCCGCCGAAGGGCCGACCGGCGAGGAACGGCTGGCTAACCTCGACGAGCTCATCTCGGCCGCAAGGGAGTTCGACCGCGAGCATCCCGGAGGATCGGTGGTCGACTTCCTCGAAGAGATCAGCCTGGCCTCTTCGGTGGACCGCTGGGACGACGAGGCCGGGGCCGTCACCTTGATGACGTTGCACGCCGCCAAGGGGCTGGAGTTCCCCGCCGCCTTCATCGTCGGGCTGGAACAGGGGCTCTTGCCCCACTCCCGATCCCGGGAGAGCGACGACGAGCTCGAGGAAGAACGCCGGCTCCTCTTCGTCGGGATCACCCGGGCCGAGCGGGAACTCTACCTGAGCCACTGCCGGATCCGCGAATTCCGCGGCCAGCGACAGGCCACCATCCCATCCTGCTTCCTGGGCGAACTCCCCGACGAGGCGATGACCATCCGAGACCTGACCGGGGGCGAGACGCCGACCTCGGAACCGCCCCCCTGGCGGGCTCGTGGCGAATTTCCTCGACCCTCGGCCCGTCCGGGCGAATTCCGGCTGATGACCGCCGCCGACCTGGGCGGTCCCAAACTGACCCCCTCCGCACCCAAGGCCGACGACGTGCTCGGCTCGTTCGTCCCCGGCGTCCCTGTCATGCATCCTCAATATGGGATCGGGAGGATCGTGGCCATCGACGGCGCAGGCCCCAACCGCAAGGGGAGGGTCGCCTTCACGGTCGGGGGGGAGAAGACGTTCATCCTCGCCAAATCGCCCCTCAAACCGATCAAGGGACGCTGATCCAACGACTCCCCCGTCAATTTCACTCCGGTGATCGGTAGACGAGTCGGATATACTTTGAAGGAAATGCCAAGTATCCTTCGATGATCCGAAAAGCGTCCGATAGCGCGGGTCCTCGAGGACTTCGCCGGCAGTATCCAGGAAGGTTCGAGCAATGCCCCGTCTGGGAGTGAATATCGACCACGTCGCGACCCTCCGGCAGGCCCGAGGAGGTCGCGAGCCGGATCCGGTCTGGGCGGCCGTGGAGGCGGAACTGGCGGGGGCCGACGGGATCACCGTCCATCTCCGCGAGGACCGCAGGCACATCCAGGACCGAGACCTCCGCATCCTTCGCGAAACCGTCCGGACCCGGCTCAACCTGGAGCTGGCGATCGAGCCGTCGATCGTGGCCATCGCGCTGGAAGTCCGCCCCGATCAGGTGACGTTCGTACCGGAGCGCCGGGCCGAACTGACGACCGAGGGGGGGCTCGACGTGGTCGGCCAGCGCTCACGTGTGGCCGAGGCCGTGGCCCGATGCCGCGACGCCGGACTGGAAGTCAGTTTGTTCATCGACCCGAGTCTCGATCAAGTCGCGGCCTCGGCCGAGGTGGGAGCCCAGGCGGTCGAACTTCATACCGGCCAGTACGCCGAGGCCCACCGCCCCGCCGAGATTCGTCGAGAGTGGGAGGCACTGGTTGCCGCGGGCAAGGCCACCGTCGAGGCGGGTATGATCCTCCATGCCGGGCACGGGCTCGATTACTGGAATGTCGGCACGGTCGCCCGAATTCCCGGGATGACCGAACTCAACATCGGCCACAGCATCATCGCCCGCTCGATTTTTTCGGGCCTCCGCACGGCGGTCGCCGATATGAAACGGGCCATGGAGTCGCCTGGCGAATTTCCTCGGGGCTAGTCCCACCTGGACATGGCTCCGCCCATCGGCTCTCATGAGAGTGGTCGATTACTTCACCCAATCGCTTGAATTTGCAACGAGTTGCGGGAGATCCGGATGGCTTCGAAGGGTCGGATGTTCGCGGGTCTGACGGTTGCGATGGTGACGCCATTCCGGGATGGCGAGGTCGATTATAAAGCCCTTCGTGAGCTGGTGGAGTGGCAGATCGGGCAAGGGACACCGGTGATTAGCCCGGTCGGGACCACCGGCGAATGCCCCACGCTCTCGCATGACGAGCACGAGCGGGTGATCGCCACCGTCATCGAGCAGGCCGCCGGACGGGCGAAGGTGATGGCCGGCACGGGCTCCAACGCGACCTCGGAGGCGATCCGACTGACGAAATTCGCCGCCAAGGCTGGCGCGGATGCCGCCCTGCTCGTTTCGCCGTATTACAACCGCCCCACTCAGGAAGGGCTCTACGCCCACTTCGCTCGGATCGCCGAGGCCACCGACCTCCCGCAGGTCCTGTACAACGTCCCCTCCAGGACCGGGCGCGATGTCGAGGCGGAAACGGTCGAGCGACTCTGCCGACTCGGGCCAATCGTCGCCATCAAGGAAGCGGGCGGGTCGCTCGATCGCGTCAGCGACCTCGCGGTCCGGACCGACCTGACGATCCTCTCGGGCGACGACAGCTTGACCTTGCCGATGATGGCGGTCGGTGCCGAAGGAGTGGTCTCGGTCGTCGCGAATATCGTCCCGAGAGACGTGATGGCCCAGGTGGACGCATTCCGCGAGGGCAACATCGCCGAGGCCCGTCGGATCCATCAGAAACTCTTCCCCCTCTGTCGGGACCTTCTCGGGCTAGCCTCCAACCCGATCCCCGTCAAACTCGCCCTGGCCCTTCTAGGTCGCGGGAATGGTGAACTCAGGCTCCCGCTCCTGCCTCCCGATGAATCCGGGATCGCCGCCCTCCGCAAGAGCCTGGAACGTTACGGACTGCTTCCTTCCGGCTCATGAGGGCAATGTTGTTTCTACCGGCTTGAGACAGCTTTGATCTGTTGGCATCTGACTTGCACTGTTCTGAGCGATGTGGGGCAAAACCCCGGAATACTTCCGGTTTCGCACAGGTCTCGTGTGATTCTCAGAGCCAAATTTCCCTCGCCAGGGTCACCTGAGCTCGATTCGCCTCTGTTCGGGTTGGCCAACTTTCGATCGGCTAACCTGGCTCAGTCTGAAGAGATCATCAGGTCACCCAATCGGCTCCCGAGACTCCCAACACTCAGGACAGAGAGATCAATTCATGGCGCGTAAATCGACCACCACCAAGAAAACTGGCGAGTCGGCCCCCCCGACCCCGACCGTAATGCCCCCCGTTTCCGATCAAGCCGTCCGCGAGTTGGCGCAGGTCTTCAAGCTCTTGAGTGACGAGACCCGCCTGCGGATCCTCCTCTACCTGGCCCAGAACAACGAACTTCACGTCACCGATCTGTGCACCCGGCTCGGGCAGAGTCAACCGGCCGTGAGCCATCATCTGGCCCTCCTCCGGGTCTCCGGCCTGATCGAGTCTCGACGCGAGGGGAAGCACAACTTCTACAGCGTCAGGACCGATCACTTCGGCGAACTCCTGATCAGCTTGTTCTCCTCAACGGGTGGAATGCCTCGCAAAATTCGCTTCCATAATTTCACTCTCACGCACGATGGGAATTGATCCAGCCTATCCTTGAGCGTTCGCTTGCTCGACGATTCTCGCGATTCGCCCGAATGAAATCGGGACCCCTCTCGGCCGCTGACCATCTCACCGATGGGCAGCGGCCGGTTCGTTTCCACCCTCGCCAACGGGCCCATCCTCGCGAAGGGTCGGCGGATCGAACGTCTTGTCGGACCTTCGGGCGGTTCGACTTGACCCGAATCGAGCTTCCGAGCAAAATGCCCGCCTGTTGCCGGTCACTCGGGTCCGACCCGAGCCTTGCCGGACCTGAAGTTGCCCCGACGATGGATCGGCGGGGCCAATGGCCATCGGTCCCGCTGGACCCGGCCTGGACGATTCCGGACCGCTAGTGCGCGGCCGTCACAAGGAGGGTGGAATCGATGCTCCGATCGACTCGCGCGACCATCACCGTAGGGTTCTGCCTGGTAGGCGTGGCCAGCTTGGTAGGCCGGTCCTTCGGCCAGGCCCCGGCGCAAGATGCCAAGGTGCGCCCGGCTGGCGCGGCCGCGGCGAGCAACAACGCCGCCCCGGCCCCGATGGGACCGGTCTCGATCGGCACCATCGACATGGATAGCGTCCTCAAGAACTACGACAAGTTTAAGGTCTCCAGCGAGACCCTCCGAGCCGAGGCGCTGGCTCGTCACAACGACATCATGAAGATCGCCACCGAGGCCAAGGAACAGCAGAAGCTCCTGGAACGGGTCAAGCCCGGGACCCCCGACGCCAAGAAGGCCGAGGACAAGATCACCCAGCTCAAGGCCGCCTTCGAGGCAGCCCGCGAGAACGCCGAGCGCGAGTTCACCCAGAAAGAAGCCGAGACCATGGCCGAGATCTACAACGAGATCGCGACCTATGCCAAGGCGGTGGCCCAGCACAAGAAGATGACCTTCGTGGTCAAGTACTCCGACCAGCCCGCCAGCGGTGGCGAGCCCAACTCGGTGATGGCCGCGATGTCGCGGACGATCCTCTACTCCGACCCCCGAGTCGACATCTCCAACGACGTCACCTTCTACCTGAACCGTGATTACAAGGCCAGGGGTGGCGTCGCGCCCAAGCCCGACTCCCCGGCCGCGGCCGCCGCCCCCCCGGCCACGGCACCCGCACCGGCGACGGCCCCGGCGGGTCGCGTCGCCCCCTCGGGTAATTAAATCCGGCAGGGTCGGGGCGGATCGAAATGACCGCCCTGGCCCCCCCACTTGACTCCCCGAGCGCATCCGCGCGTCCGCCCCTCGCCCCTCAAGTCCCGTGGTTGGAGCCGGCAAAGGGAATGACCATCGCCAGCCGTCCGCAACGCACGATCGCCCGAGACGCCGAGGTCCGGGGGATCAGTTTCCTCGCCGGGCTCGACGTCCGTCTCCGATTCCGGCCCGCCGACGCCGGCGCCGGTATCGTGTTCGTCCGGACCGACCTCCCGGACAGCCCCAGAATCCCGGCCCACGTCCGCCATGTCATCCCCCGCCAGCGACGGACGACGATCGAACGAGGCCCGGCGCTGGTCGAGATGGTCGAGCATGTGATGGCCGCCCTCGCCGGCCTCCGGGTCGACAACTGCCTCGTCGAGATCGACGGCCCCGAGACGCCAGGCTGCGACGGATCCAGCCGAGCCTTCTCGGACGCCCTGGGCGACGCCGGCGTCGTCGAACAGGACGCGACTCGCGAGGTCCTGGTCATCGACCGCCCCGTTCACGTCCGGGAGGGAGACTCCCTCCTGACCGCCTATCCGGGGAATCCAGACCGGCTCGTCCTGAGCTATCAGCTCGATTACGGGGTCCGGACGCCCATCGGACGCCAAAGCTTCTTCGTGGACGTGACCCCTGACAACTTCCGCAGAGACCTTTCGCCGGCTCGGACGTTTATCACGGAGGCCGAAGCCGAGGCGATGAGGAGTGCCGGGATCGGCCCGAGGACCACGGAGCGAGATCTCCTCATCTTCGGACCGGAAGGGGTGATCGGCAATGAACTCCGATATCCCGACGAGTGCGCCCGCCACAAGACCCTCGACCTCCTCGGAGACCTCGCCCTCACCGGGATGGATCTCGCAGGACACGTCGTGGCCCACCGTTCGGGCCATTCGCTCAACGCCGAGATGGCCCGCGAACTCCTCCGGATGGCCGCTCGAAAAGCCTCGAAACCACCCGAGTCGAACCCGGGTACGATGGAGATCGGCGAGATCCTTGAGGCCCTCCCGCATCGCTATCCGTTCCTCCTGGTCGACCGCGTGATCGAGTTGGAGCCGGGTCGACGGGTCGTCGCCATCAAGAATGTGTCGTACAACGAGCCCTTCTTCCAGGGGCACTGGCCGGGCCGGCCGATCATGCCGGGCGTCCTGATCATCGAGGCGATGGCACAGGCCGCGGGCATCCTGATCGCCCAGGGTCCCAGGGACGGCCGGGAGGCGTTCCTGGCCTCTGTGGACGGGGCCAAGCTCCGGAGGCCGGTCGTCCCGGGGGATCAGCTCCGACTGGAGATCGAAGGCCTCCGCACCAGCGGACGGGCCGCCCAGGTCAAGGCCGTGGCCCGGGTGGGCGAGCGAGTCGCCGCCGAGGCCCGAATTCGGTTCTTCATGGTCGACGCGAGCCGACGGGGATAAGCCGAGAATCTCACGAGCCATCGGGACGATCGCCGATAGGAATCGGAAAGCACTCCCGATCGACACGAACCGAACCAGAGTCAGATGACGAGGAGGGGGTCCCCGGACCCGCCTCGAGGAAGAGGTCGGACGCTTCCCCCGGCGCCATGGATGGCCGCCGGTCGCACCCTCAGGGATTAGAGGACGCTAGCCATGACCGCCCTCATCGCAGAGACCGCCGCCGTGGACCCTCGGGCCGAGATCGACGAGGGGGTCGAGATCGGGCCCTATTGCGTGGTCGGGCCCGACGTGAAGATCGGCCGGAATACCAAGCTGATCGCCCACGTCTGCCTCCTCGGCTGGGTCGAGATGGGCGAATCCAACGTTATCAGCCCCTTCACCGTCATCGGCGGCGACCCCCAGGACGTCTCCTATCACGGGGCCAGGACCAAGGTCGAGATCGGAAGCCACAACGTCATCCGAGAAGGGGTGACGATCAACCGGGCGACCGAGAAGGAAGACGGGATCACCCGCCTCGGGAATCATAATTTCCTGATGGCCACCTCGCACGTGGCCCACGACTGCAAGCTGGGCGACCGGATCACCATCGCCAACGGCTCGATGCTAGGCGGACACGTCCATGTCGAGTCGCACGCCAGCATCAGCGGCGGGGTCGCGGTCCACCACTACGCCAGCATCGGCAGTTATGCCTTCGTCGGCGGCCAGTCGAGGATCATCCACGATGTCCCGCGCTTCATGCTGGTCGACGGCAACCCCTCCAAGGTTCGCTGCATCAACGTGGTCGGCCTGAAGCGGAACGGAATCTCGACCGAGGCGATCGACGCCCTTCACGAGGCCCATCGGCTGATCTATCGGGCCAAGATGAACGTCAAGCAGGCCACATCGATCCTCGAATCGCACGGCCACCTGCTCCCCGAGGTCCAGAAGCTCCTCGATTTCGTCGACTCGCAGCACGCCGGGAAGCACGGCCGGGCCCGCGAGCGCTGGAGAAAATCATGAATCGGATCAAGGTCGGAGTCGTCGGGGTCGGTCATCTCGGTCGCCATCATGCCCGGATCCTGGCCGGGCTCCCCGACGTCGAACTGGTAGGTGTAGTCGATTCGAGGCCCGAACAGGGCCGAGCGGTCGCCGAAGCCTGCCGGACCAGCTACTTCTCCGACTACCGAGACCTCCTGGATCTCGTCGATGCCGTCTCCGTGGCGGTGCCCACCATCGCCCATCGCGAGGTGGCCGGCGCCTTTCTGGAGCGCGCGATCCCGACCCTGGTCGAGAAGCCCCTGGCCACCACCCGGATCGAGGCCGAACAACTGGTCGAGCTGGCCGATCGCCACTCGACGCTCCTCCAGGTCGGCCACATCGAACGCTTCAACCCGGCCCTCTCGACGCTCGACGGCCTGGCCTTCCGCCCCAAGTACATCGCCGCCGAACGGCTCGGGACCTATACGTTCCGCTCGACCGACATCGGCGTGGTCCTGGACCTGATGATCCACGACATCGACCTGATCCTCTCGATGGTCGAAGCCCCCGTGAAGTCGGTGGCGGCCGTGGGCGTGAGCGTCTTCGGCAAGCACGAGGACGTCGCCAACGCCCGGATCGAATTCGAGGACGGATGCGTGGCCAACCTCACGGCCAGCCGGGCGAGCTTCCAGGCGGTCCGGAAGATGCGTCTCTTCGGTCCCGAGGGTTACGTCACGCTTGACTTCGCGACCAGGCAAGGGACCATCGTCCGGCCCTCCGACCGGCTCCGCCGAGGCGAAATCGACCTCGAAGGTCTCGACCTCTCGCAGCCGGCAGCCGTCAAGGAGCGGATCTTTGGCAAGATCCTCCGGGTCGATCAGGTCCAGTCCGAAGGGCGTGAGCCCCTGGCCCTGGAGCTGGAGGATTTCGTCCAGGCGATCCGGACAGGATCGAGGCCCAAGGTCACGGGAGCCGATGCGCTCCGTTCGATCCAACTGGCCGATCTGATTCTCCAGAGCCTCGAATCCCACACCTGGGAAGGCGAGGCTGGGGGACCTACCGGACCCCTCCACCTCCCCGATCCCCTGGCCGAGCCGATCGCCAACCTCCCGGCTCCCAAATCGTGGCGATATCGGGGGGTGCGGGCGGAGAGCCCGTCGAAGCTCGATTGATGCCTGCCAGCGGTGGCCGGGGTCGAATTCGTAATTCGACCCCAACCCACGCGGGCCGGCGACTCGGCCGGGCTCGTCAACCTGGTGATCCCATTTTTCAATGGCTCGAATCGGGGCTTCGTCTCGACATGAGGTCCCGGATTCGGGTAAACTCGCCCGTTCCGGTCCGTGGGGTGAACCGACCACGGAAGACGACGAAACCTCGCGTACCCCGTTAGTAAGGTCGACCCGATGCCTCCCGAAGCTCCCGAAACGGCCGTCGCGCCCGCACCTGCTCCCCAGGCTCCGGCCGATCCCCGGCTCAAGATCCTCAAGAAGTTCAAAGGCAAATTCTTGCCCAAGGGCGTCCTCCGCGAACGCCACAAGGCGATCATGACCCGGTGGGACTCGGGCGAGGATCACGGCGGCGTGACCGTCGAGGAACTGAAGGCCCTGCTCTCCGACTGGAGAGGGACTCGCGAAAAGCCCCCCCGCAAACCTTCAGCCTGACACCGTTTGGGATCGCCGTCCCATGCCTACCGTCCTGATCGGTTCCGAGCCGATCCGCCATCAGATCGGGCCGTTCCGGGCGCTCCTGGAAGGTGCGGGTTTCTCCGTACTCGACCCGGACACCGACGCCAAGCTGACCTCCGCGGATCTGCTCCGATGGCTTCCGGCCTCCGACGCGATCATCGCCGGCGGCGAAACGATCTCGGCCGAGGCCATCTCCGCCTCTCCCCGACTGCGGGTAATCGCCAGGACGGGCGTGGGCTACGATGCCGTCGACGTCTCGGCCGCCTCGGCCCGAGGGATCGCCGTCACGATCACACCCGGTGCCAACCATGAAGCCGTGGCCGAGCAGGTCTTCGCGCTCCTGCTCGCCCTGGTCAAGGACGTGGTACCCCACGATCGGGCGATCCGGACCGGCAACTGGATTCGATCCCCCCTGCCCCGCCCTCTCCGAGGACGGACTCTCGGCCTGGTCGGCCTCGGCCGGATTGGTCGAGCAGTTGCCTCAAGAGCCGCGGCCTTCGGAATGCGGATCGTTGCCGCCGAGCTGATCGAGGACGCCGAATTCGACCGACTGCATGCGATCACCCGGGTCGGGCTCGACGAACTGTTCGCCAGATCCGATTTCGTCAGCCTGCACCTCCCGCTCGTCGAATCCACGCGTGGCCTGATCAACCGTGCCTCAATGGCACGAATGAAGCCGGGAGCGGTGCTGATCAACACTTCGAGAGGCGGCTTGATCGTCGAAGACGATCTGGTCGAGGTGCTCCGGTCCGGCCACCTGGCCGGGGCAGGTCTCGATGTCTTCGATCAGGAACCGCCGCCGGTCGACCATCCTCTCCGCTCGCTCCCGAACGTCGTCGCTTCCCCTCACATGGCGGGAATCGATACCCAGTCCATGAGCGACATGGCCGAGATGGCCGCCCGATGCATCGTCGACCTCTTTGAAGGTCGGTGGCCTTCCGAATGCGTGGTCAACCCTCTGGTCGGACCAGCCTGGGGCCATTGACGTTCGAAAGCGGAAAGGGTGGACACCAGGTCCACCCCGTCTCGCCCGCGATCAATTCGATCGTCCGGATCGTTCAGACCTGGAACGAGCTGCCACAGCCGCACGACTTGACGACGTTCGGGTTATTGAAGACGAAGCCACGCTTCTCCAGCCCGTCATAGAAGTCGACCACGGTCCCATCGAGGTACGGGTCGAATTTCTTGTCCACGGCCAGCTTCACGCCGAAGAAGTCCGAGACGCGGTCACGATCGGTAACCTTGTCGGCGGAGTCGAAGTTCAAGCTGTAGGAAAACCCGCTGCAGCCACCCCCCTGGACGCCGACGCGGAGAACGGTCTCTTCGCCAAGATTCGAGTCGGCGATGATCTTCTTGACTTCCTTGGCGGCCGTTTCGCTGAGAGACACAGCCATGATCAGTTCTCCTCGCGGGAGTTGAAGTTTATTGTGGGACTCTTCGTTCCGCTGACACTTAACATATCATAGGACCGAGTCAATTCCCATCCACTTTCATTCGACACCGGACGCCGATTTCCGATGATTCTCGATCATGAATCGAGGCCGCCACCCCGACGTTGACGTCGAGATGGCGGCCTCAGGTTGATCGAACGTTCCTCAGAGAGAGGATAGCTTACCGAGGGGCAGGGGCAGTCGCCGAGCGATTCGGGACGGCGATATTCGGTACCGGGGCGACCTCTTCCGGCTTCTGCCCGCTCTTGAGCAGGTTACGCGCCGAGTTGGGCGGTTCGGGGAGCATGGACCGCTTGAGCTGGTTTTCGATGACCTGACCAGCCCGCTGGAGCTCCTGCTGGGAGAGCTGACCGTCGGCATTGGCGTCGAGCACCTGGAAGGCGGCGTTCGCCGGGTCGGTCAACGACTTCTGGAACTCTTCCTTGCTGATCTGGCCGTTGTTGTCGGAGTCTGCGGCCTGGAACGAGGCCTGCTGGGCAGCCTTCACGGCCCCCGCGATGGCGGCGTTCACCTCGACCGGGCTCATGAGGCCATCCCGATTGGTGTCGGCCGTCGCGAAGATGCCCTGGACGGCCGTCTGGACCGCCTGACGGACCTCGGTGGCCTGGAGTTGCTTGTCGTTGTTGGCATCCAGCAAGGAACCGATCGCCGCGGCGGGATTGGGGGTGCCGTTGTTGGGCTGCGACCCGACGTTCTTGGTCCGCTCGATCATGAAGCGGAGCAAGGGCCTCTGGCTCAGGAAAGCCTCTCGGGCCTGTTTCGCTTCATCCTGAGTGACAATCCCGTTCCCATCAACGTCGGCCGCGAAGAAAAGGCCGCCGACCCCGAGATTTCCCGCGTCGATCGCTTCCTTCTGGGAGATCTGTCCATCATTGTTGGCGTCGAGCACCTTGAAGACCATTCGTCCGGTGTCTTGCAGGTCCTCGAGGCTGTCGATCGGGCCGGGAACGTCCGGAGTCTGGGCACTCGCCGCCCCGGCCATCGTCAGCAAACCCAGACCGATCGCCTTCACGTTCCGCGTCCATTGGTGCAACATTTTCTATCTCCCGGTTTCCGAAATCAAATCGTCCGCATCGACGGGACAATGCGCCGGCCGAGGCCGTCACAAAGCTCGCCGACAACGGTTGGGAGATAATGCAATCGTAATGCCATCTAGAATCGATCTCTAGTTTAAGCCTCGACCATGCTGCGTGGACCCCCTATTTTCCCAGGGTTTCACCAGGACCAGGCGATTTATCTCGGGATCGACCGAGATCGGCAATCCGACGCGCACGACATGTGCGATCCCGCGCAATGCTCTGCCGGGGCGATTCGGTCAGGATCGCCATTTCTATCAAGCGAAATTTTCAAGAGACGACTCAACGGAACAACTGGCCCCGTCCGACGGCCTCGAATGCGTTCCGAAAATGCTCGATCGATACCGGATTTCGGCCTTCCGGCCAGACGATGGCCACCACATCGAAGCGACACCGCTCTTCGAGCAGGTTGTGACGCTTCAGGAAATGCAGGGCAGCCAGCGTCAATCGACGTTGTTTCTCCAGGGTCACCGCCTCTGCGGGTGCCCCGCGTGCTCGTGCCTTGACCTCGACGAAAACCACCGTATCCCCCTCACGGGCAATCAAGTCGATCTCGCCTTGTTCGGTCCGATATCCTCGCACCAGGATCCGAAGCCCGGATTTCCGGAGCATCCGGGCCGCGGCTCGTTCTCCCCGATCTCCGAGCCAACGATTCTTGAGGGCTCGGAGGATCGGATTCATGACCCTGGAAGCTCCTCAAAGGTCGTCATCGACCAACGCCCAGCGATTTCTCGATATCTCGAGCCTCACTGCTCCAACCGCCCGAGAACCCCGATGACTTTGTGAGCCCTGTCGAGGTCGCGGAACCTTCCTTCGAGATTTCCGACCCGGTCCAGGCGGTCGGGTCTTCCGGCGGGACCTTGCTGACCACCGAGTCCTGGTTCATCTTGCAGCCCGAAAGCCCCGCGCAAAGCAGGCCGATCGAAAGAAAGCGCCGAAGGATCAATCGATTCATGGCTCACCACCTCATGTGAAGGCCAGGACGGTCTATTTGCGAGACCCGCCATCCATTGCGGGCCAGATGCGTCGGGACGGATCCCTCGCGCAAGATCACGAGTCTTCAATGACAGATTCGTCGAGATGCGCCAAGCTCACTTCCGCGAAGCCTTGATCTCGCCCCCAGAAGATCAGGAGAAATCCCAGGCCGACGAACGGCAGGAGTCCCGCCACCAGGAAGATCGCCCCGAACGATCCGGTGATATCCTTGACGTAGCCGGCAAAGGGCAGGAAGCCCGCGACAAACAGGTTTCCCAATCCTCCCAGCACACCCACCACAAATCCGGTATGCCGGTTCGAGACATCCTGGCAGAAGGCGAAGTAATTCGCCATGAAGGCCGCCGTTCCGAGTGCCATCGTCGCCAGGAGTCCGATGGCGATCCGGTCATTCTCCACCCAACCCACCGAGGTCCCCGAGGAGATCAGGAGCGTGCAAATCGCCATGACCCGGAGGCGAGCACCGGTTGGGCTCACCCCTCGACGAACCAGAATCCGCGAGATCCAGCCCCCGCCCAGGCCGCCGACGTCGGCCGCCAGGAATGGCACGGCGCTGATCATCCCGCTCAAAAGCAATGTCATCTTCCGATCATCTCTCAAGTATGTCGGCAACCAACTGATCAGAAAATGCCAGCACATGTTAATTGAAATCGAGACGACAACAAGGACCCAGAATCGACGGAGTCGGACAACCTCGCCCAGAGTCCTGGCCCAATCCGCCCCTTCGATGGTGGAGATTGGCAGGAGTCTCGCCACGAGCAAGAGTCCGAACATCAAAGTGGCAATCGACCACCAGATCGCCGGCAACCCGAATCGGACCGACGAAATCGCGACCAGAACAGCCACGCCGAACACCAACCCGAATCCCAGACTCGCTGAACCTTGGAGTCGTCGCGGAGTGCCAGCCGCCTCCATCTCCGGACTGGCCTTCTCGACCGATCGCCCGGCGAACATCTCACGAGGGGCCTTTCGAACCATGAGGATCCAGCCGATCACCCAGACAAAGCCGAGCGAGGCGACGATCGCGAAGGTTGGCCTCCACCCATAAAGTTGTGAAATTTTGGGCACGACCAACGGAGTCAGGACCGCCCCCACCGCCGCTCCTGAGTTGAAAATACCGTTGCCCAGACTCCGATCCCCAGGCGGGAGTACGATCGAGGTCGCCCGCAGGGCGCAGGGCCAGTTGAACGCCTCCCCCACGCCCAGGGCCGCTCGAAGTCCCATCAGAACTCCCAGGGTCGGCGAGAAGGCCATCGCTCCAGCTGCCAGCGACCACCAGATCACCGCCCAGGCGTAAACCCGCCGCACATCGCCCCGATCGGTCAGGTAGCCCGCCGGAACCTGGAAAAGCGCATACGACAAGGAAAACGCCGCCAGAACCCAGCCGAATCCCTCGTTCTGAATACCGAACTCAGTCCTGATCTCCGGACCGACGAGCGTCATCGCCTGCCGATCCATGTAGCAAAGGACCGTGGACCCGAACATTAACCAGCAAAGGCCCCATCTCCAGTTCATCGAGAGACTGGGAACGAGCGAGGGATCGCGGGTGGTAGTCGCGGAATCGGCCACGGGATCCTTTCAGTAATGACGATTCTTTGTAACGAAATTCTCGTGACATCTTCCGAATGTCTAGTGAGAGTTTCGATGTCCAATAAGCAAGCGAATGCCTGATATCTCAAGACAAGGTGCCAGAACCGACCCAGCGTCGCAACCAACCACTTAAGAGGGAGGCAGGCAGGAATGCCGCTCTCGATTTTGGCTTCTTTAGAAATCGTCTAGCAGGAATGAGCAACTTAGGGAAGGACTTACCCTGCCGAAAACTTGGTCTCCTTGCATCGAGATCCCGTTTAATCATCGGGAGGATAGGCTTCAAAACAGCATCGCAGATCCAAGACCAAGATTCTCAGCGATTCTCGGGCTAGACCCTAACCCTGAGCGCAACGAAAAAAAGCCCGCCATCCCCGGTTGGGGATGGCGGGCCTGATTGGAAGGATCCGGCGATGACCGACTTTCGCGCTTGCGCACTATCATGGGCCTGGCGGGCTTAACGGCCGTGTTCGGGATGGGAACGGGTGGGACCCCGCCAGTATCGTCGCCGGAAATCGTCCGAAGGGCGGTCAGGCCCCCCGGACGCGGTGGTCCGGGTGTGGGTCGCACTTCGCAGGTTCGTTCGTGGTCGGTGGGGTGGTGGCGTCCATCCTCGACGAGGCCTCTTCGGAGGGGTCGTCGGATGATGAGATCTGGCTCGCACTCGGATCGGGGTCCGCGCCTTGGGGGGCGGGGGCCGATCGGGGTGGTCAAGCCGCTTGGCTGTTAGGACCGGTCGGCTGCGACGGTCGCCCGCCGTGCACTCCCGGCCTATCGACCTGGTCGTCTTCCAGGAGCCTTCAGACCCTGCGGGTCATGGAAACCTCGTCTTGAAGAGGGCTTCGCGCTTAGATGCCTTCAGCGCTTATCCTTTCCCGACCTGGCTACCCGGCGATGCCCCGAGCGGGACAGCCGGCACACCAGAGGTCGGTCCTCCCCAATCCTCTCGTACTAGGGGAGACCCTTCGCAAGTTTCCTACGCCCACGGCAGATAGGGACCGACCTGTCTCACGACGGTCTGAACCCAGCTCGCGTACCGCTTTCATTGGCGAACAGCCAAACCCTTGGGACCTTCTCCAGCCCCAGGATGCGATGAGCCGACATCGAGGTGCCAAACCTCCCCGCCGCTGTGGACGCTCGGGGGAGATCAGCCTGTTATCCCCGGAGTACCTTTTATCTGTTGAGCGACGGCCTTCCCATCCAGCACCGCCGGATCACTAAAGCCGACTTTCGTCCCTGCTCGAGCGATCGCTCTCGCAGTCAGGCACCCTTGTACTTTTGCGCTCGTGTTGCCCGATTGCCGACCGGGCCGAGGGTACCATGGCACTCCTCCGTTACGCTTTGGGAGGAGACCGCCCCAGTCAAACTGCCCGATGAACACGGTCCCGATCCGGGCCACGGATCGGTGAGGGCGGGCGCCATTTCAGGGTGGTATTTCACCGATGGCTCGCCGACGGCTGGCGCCGCCGGGTCGTTGCCTCCCACCTATGCTACACAGAAATGCCGACCGACCAGTGTCAACCTGCAGTAAAGGTTCACGGGGTCTTTCCGTCTGACCGCGGGTACGTGGCATCTTCACCACGGCTACAATTTCACCGGGTCCCTCGTGGAGACAGCGCTCCAGTCGTTACGCCATTCATGCAGGTCGGAACTTACCCGACAAGGAACTTCGCTACCTTAGGACCGTCATAGTTACGGCCGCCGTTTATCGGGGCTTCGGTCGCCAGCTTCTCTTGCGATCACCGGCTCCCTTAACCTACCGACACCGAGCAGGCGTCAGACTCTATACGTCCTCTTGCGAGTTGGCAGAGTCCTGTGTTTTTGATAAACAGTCGCTAGAGCCGATTCACTGCGGCTCGGGTTGCCCCGAGCACCCCTTATACCGAAGGTACGGGGTCATTTTGCCGAGTTCCTTCACGAGGGTTCTCCCGAACGCCTTCGGATACTCGCCTAGCACACCTGTGTCGGATTGCGGTACGGGCCGATGGATCGTCCATGAGGGGCTTTTCGTGGCCGGGTGAAGAAGGGCTTCCAGATCGAATGCTGTCGCCCTTGCGGGACGGGGGCGTCTATCACCCCGACCCTTCAGTTCCCGGCGTCCTCCTCATCTCAACCTCACCATCGGGTGACGGAATATTAACCGTCTGCCCATCGGCTACGCCCTTGGGCCTCGCCTTAGGACCCGACTGACCCTGGGCGGATTGACCTTCCCCAGGAAACCTTGTGCTTTCGGCGGATGGGCTTCCCACCCATCTTGTCGTTACTCATTCCGGCATACGCACTCGCCCACGCTCCACCGGTCGTCTCCGTCCGGCTTCACTGCTGAGGGCGACGCTCTCCTACTACTCGGATAAATCCGAATCCGCGACTGCGGCGCGACACTTGAGTCCCCGTCATTTTCGGCGCGGGATGGCTCGACCGGTAAGCTGTTACGCACTTTTGAAATGGTGGCTGCTTCTAAGCCAACATCCCGGCTGTCACCGCGATCCCACTTCCTTTGCCACTGAGTGTCGTCTTGGGGGCCTTGGTCGGCGGTCTGGGTTGTTCCCCTCTCGAGCACGAAGCTTATCCCCCGCGCTCTGACTCCCGGGGTACGGCACGCGGTATTCGGAGTTGGGTTTCGGCGGGTAGGCGGGAAGCCCCCCGGCCGAATTCCGTCGCTCTACCCCCGCGTGCTAACGCCCGAGGCTGGCCCTAAAGCCATTTCGGAGAGAACGAGCTATCTCCAGGTTTGATAAGACTTTCACTCCTCCCCACGGGTCCTCCCCCGATTTTTCAACATCGGTGGGTTCGGTCCTCCACGACCGGTTAGGGTCGCTTCAACCTGCCCATGGGTAGTTCACCTGGTTTCGCGTCTACTGCGCCCGACAATCTCGCCCTATTCAGACTCGGTTTCCCTGCGGCTCCTCCCCTGAAGGGATTAACCACGCCGGACACAGTAACTCGCCGGATCATTATGCAAAAGGCACGCGGTCAGGCCGGCCGAAGCCAGACGCCCTCCCACCGCTCGTAGGCACGGGGTTTCAGGTTCAGTCTCCTCCCCTGGTCGGGGTTCTTCCCACCGTTCGGTCGCCCTACTGGGTTCGCTATCGGTCGTCATCGAGTACTTAGCCTTGCGGGAGGGTCCCCGCCGATTCAGGCCGGGTTTCACGTGCCCGACCCTACTCGGGTACCGGATAGGGGAGATCGCATTGTCGCCTACGGGACTGTCACCCGCTCCGGTGCCGCTTTCCAGCGGGCTTCGGCTAACGCTCACTCATCCCACGACTCCGGCCCCACGACCCCGGGTGGTGTCCCACCCGGTTTAGGCTGATCCCCGTTCGCTCGCCGCTACTGAGGGAGTCTCGGTTGATTTCTTTTCCTCCGGGTACTGAGATGTTTCAGTTCCCCGGGTCTCCAGCGGGTATTCCGGGATCGACGCTCGTTGGGCAGCTCCCCCGGACCTTTCGCGGCCTTCCACGCCCGCCATCTGATGACGCCTAGGCATCCCCCCCGTGCCCTTAGGAGCTTGACCACGCCGATCCGAACCCGCCCCGACTCGTGCCCCAAGAAGGGAGACGATCCGCGACAGACCCCGACACGGCATGGACCATGATCCCATCATTTCGAGGCCCCGCGCGTCTCGCGACGCTCCATGCGGCCTCTTGAGTAACGACCCCTGGGAGAGCGGTTTAAACTCTCCCGAGATCCGTTAAGGTCCACGTTCGTTGATGAACTATGCCACTACCACACTTCGCATAAACTTGCTGCGTGTGTGACCAACAACCGAATTGTGAAAGAGCCACCGGGATCGAGATCCCGGCCTCGCTGGCCACCGGCCAGGGGGCGGGGCAGCACCAGAAGGCCTGCCACGCCCCGCGATCGGGGGCAATCGAGATGCGACGCCCGGCCGGGCAGGACAGGTCCTGCCCGACCAGAAGTCATGGTCGATCGTGCTGCGAACCAACGAATGAGAGTGATGAACCCCCGTGGGGAGCCGGCGTGTTCGCGGCCGACTTGATCCGGGCGGGGCCGATGTCACCTTCGCGTCCGGCACCCTCGCGTTACGGGAACTCGAGGGCGTGTACTCCGGGGCGGGTGAATTTCCAAGGTATCCTTAGAAAGGAGGTGATCCAACCGCAGGTTCCCCTACGGTTACCTTGTTACGACTTAGTCCCCATCACGGGTTTTATCTTCGGCGCCTGCCTTGCGGCTCCGGCGACTTCGGATACCCCCCGCTTTGGTGGCTTGACGGGCGGTGTGTACAAGGCTCAGGAACACATTCACCGCGGCATGCTGATCCGCGATTACTAGCGATTCCAGCTTCATGCGGGCGGGTTGCAGCCCGCAATCCGAACTGAGGGACGGTTTATGCGATTGGCTCGACCTTGCGGTTTGGCTTCGCTCTGTCCGCCCCATTGTAGTACGTGTGCAGCCCCAGGCATAAGGGCCATGAGGACTTGACGTCATCCCCGCCTTCCTCCGGCTTAACGCCGGCGGTCTGTCTAGAGTTCCCGGCTTTACCCGCTGGCAACTAGACACAGGGGTTGCGCTCGTTAGGGGACTTAACCCAACACCTCACGGCACGAGCTGACGACAGCCATGCAGCACCTGTGCACGTTGTACCTTGCGGCCTCGCCGACGTTTCCGCCGGCTAATCCGTGCATGTCAAGCCTGGGATAAGGTTCTGCGCGTAGCCTCGAATTAAGCCACATACTCCACCGCTTGTGTGAGCCCCCGTCAATTCCTTTGAGTTTCAGCCTTGCGACCATACTCCCCAGGCGGAACACTTCACGGTTTCCCTACGGCAGGGAGCCCATCGGCGAGCCCCCTACCCAGTGTTCATCGTTTACGGCCAGGACTACCGGGGTATCTAATCCCGTTCGCTCCCCTGGCTTTCGCGTCTCAGCGTCAGTAAGGGTCCAGGGCCTCGCTTTCGCCACGGGCGTTCCTTCCGATCTCAACGCATTTCACCGCTCCACCGGAAGTTCCAGACCCCCCTACCCCCCTCGAGACCGCCCGTATCGGTGCCCGTTCCCCGGTTGAGCCGGGGGATTTCAGCAGCCGACGCGGCGATCCGCCTACACGCGCTTTAAGCCCAGTGATTCCGAATAACGTTCGCACGGTTCGTCTTACCGCGGCTGCTGGCACGAACTTAGCCCGTGCTTCCTCCAGGGATCGGTCAAGGTTGCCCCTTCCTCCCCCTCGACAGGAGTTTACAACCCGAAGGCCTTCATCCTCCACGCGGCGTCGCTCGGTCAGGCTTGCGCCCATTGCCGAAGATTCTCGACTGCAGCCTCCCGTAGGAGTCTGGGCAGTGTCTCAGTCCCAGTGTGCCGGGCCACGCTCGCACGCCCGGTAGGCATCGCAGCCTTGGTGGGCCGTCACCCCGCCAACAAGCTAATACCACGACGGCCCGTCCCGCGGCGATAAATCTTTGGTGAGGACCTGATGCCAGGTCCGCACATCGCTGGGAATTACCCGAAGTTTCCTTCGGCTATGCCCATCCGCGGGGTTGGTTACCGTCGCCTTACTCACCCTTGCGCCACTGGCCTTGCGGCCCGTCCGACTTGCATGCCTAATCCACGCCGCCAACGTTCATTCTGAGCCAGGATCAAACCCTTCGAGATTGGGGGAAGCACCGAGGTGCCACCCAACCCTCAAGTTTGAGGATTCTAGCTAACTAACTGGTCGCCGCGGAGTCATGTTCGAGGGGGTCACCCCCCTGCCCCACGCCCCGCGACAGCATGAACCGCCCGACCTGGCTCGTCGCGGATAAGGCGAGTATGCCAGGCATCGAGCCGCATCCACGCCGGCTCCCCTCAAGGGCTCATCATCTATCACTTGCGTGTACGCAAACGATCGACCAAATTGTCAAAGAAGACGCCGGGCCTCGACCCGACGCGATCGGCCGGAGCAGGCCACCCTAAAGAGGATGAAGCTCCGGCCGCTTGTTCCCATCCTACGCCCCGAAACGTGAAGAGGTTCGACAACCTCATCCCATTTCGTCGGCCTCAGGAGAAACCGCCACCCGGGTTAGTCGTCCGACGCGTTTCGCGTCGTCGTCATCCCCAGGCGACAAGGGTTATCTTAACGCGATTCTGGCGGAGTTCAATACTCCACTCATTTTTCTTGTCGATTTGTCGTCGAGCTTCCGGCGGAAGCGTAGGCGAGCCTCAGGGGCGACCGGGAATCGCCAGGTCCTCGAACCTCGTGTCTAGGATCGGATACGATTGCCAACCCGAGTAATCGAAGTGCCACCATTCGGCCTCATAGACGCTGTACCCCTCCTCTTCCATTAATCGTCTCAAGAGGTCTCGGTGCCACCTTTGACGCGAGGTTCCCCCGGGATACTGGGGATAGGCGCGGTCGGAGAATTCATCGTAACCGCTGACCATCTCGATCGGGCGGCCGGTGGCCAGGTCGCAGAGGGTCAGGTCTACCGCGCAGCCTCGATTATGCCGCGAACCTTTCGAAGGGTCTGCGACGAAAACCCGCTGGGCGGGGGGGGTGGCTTCCCAGAACAGTTTCGTGACTCGCCAGGGGCGGTAGGCATCATGGACTAGTAAGCCATAGCCGAGCGGAGCGAGCCTGGCCTGGACCCGGGCCAAGGCCTCGGCGGCGGGGCGTTGCATCAGGGCCCGGGCAGTGTTGTAGAGTGGGACCCCCAGGAAGTTATTGGTCGTGGCATAACGAATGTCGAGCTTCAGGCCCGGGACGACCTCGGAAAGGTCCACCAGATCGGACTCGCGGAAATTCCCCGACTCCGTCGGCGGCCTGGCATCGACCGACTCGCGACGGATCTCCTCGACCGGTCGCCTGGGAATGATCCGGAACGTCCGGCCGTCTTCACCATCCAGGCTCCTCCGGCGAAAGACAACGCTCCCGGCTTCCACCTCGGTGGCTCTCCCGTTGGCGTCGCGACGGAACTCCAACTTCTCTCCGTCGTAGAGTCCATCATCCGGGAAGCGATAAACGTCCGGGGACACTTCCGTCAGCGGGTAGAGGAAGAACCACTCGATGAGGGCGTAGAGTCGCCCCTGTCGCTCGTAGATGTAAAGGATATCGTGATCCCAGCCATACTCGCCGATCAGGCCCACGAGTGAGCGGTCCGGCGGGGCGGGGACACTCGTCCTGATCCGATCATAGATCTCCCCCCCGACCTTCAGTTTCTCCCCTTCGAGGATCAGTCGGGGACCCGAGCCGAGGATGTCGTCCCCCAGGAAGTCGCCGTCGATCGACCTCAACTCGACCCTCGATCCTCCCGACTCGGGAGTCATGTAAAGGCGTCCCGCAGCCTCGGTCAGCTCGAATCGATCGCTCCCGGATTGGTAGGTCCCCTCCCATTTCCGGGCCAGTCCTGGGGGGAGGGGATTGGTCGTATCGATCTTCGTGAGCGGTTTGCCCTGGCGGACGGCCAGCATCTGATCGAGTGCGGCGTCGGCGATCCGCTCGGCCTCGGCGTTGGCGCAATCCTTCGCGACGATCACGACGACTCCGAGCTTCTGATCCGGCAGGGCGGCCACCTCGGTCGCGAATCCGTAGATTGCCCCGCCGTGGCCGATCCTCCGGAGATCCCGGAAACGTGAGACCGAGAAGCCTAGGCCAAATCCAGTCTCCTGGCCCGGCTTCGCGAACTGGACCTTGAACATCGAATGGAGCGTCTCTGGCTTCAGGACTCTTCCACCGGGACCATTCCCTCCCGCGAAGAGGACTTCGAGGAACCGCGCCAGATCGGTCACCGTCGAGTACATGCAACCGGCCGGGGCGATCCCAAGCTCGAACGTCGGGGCGGGGAATTCGCGATCGTGATAGGTCCACATGGTCCCCTTCGCCAGCCCCTCCCGGATCGTCGGGGTGGGAACGAAGGCGCTCCGGGACATCCCGATCGGCCCGAGCACCCGCTCCGCCACGATCTGGTCGAACGGCTTCCCTTCCGACTTTTGAAGGGCCAAACCGACTGCGGCGATCGCCGCATTCGAGTACTTCTGGCGGGTCTTCGGGCGGTAGATTAATTCGGTCGAGTCGAGGCTCGCGATCGTCACTTCAAGTGTCGGTCCGGTCGGGTCGAAATAGTGGCCGACGGGCGGTTCGCGGGTCAGGCCCGAACGATGGGCCATCAGTTCCCGGAGCGTGATCGGATCCCCGAAGGGGTCTTTCGGGGCGAAGTCAGGCAAGTATTTTCGGATCGGCTCGTCGAGGTCCATCGTCCCTTTCTCGACGAGCTGCATCACCGCGAGATCGGTGAAGAGCTTCGAGACCGACCCGACTCGGTAGACGGTGTCGGGGGTGGCCGGCTTGCCCGTCTCGGGATCGGCGATCCCGTAGCCCTTGGACCAGACGATCTCCTGATCGTCGACGAGCGCGATCGAGAGCGCCGGTAATCGCTTCTCGGAGAGTTCCCGGGCGATGTAGACATCGATCGCCGCGACGGCCGCTTGGTAGCGATCCGGGACCTCGGCGGGTGGCCCGGCCAGGATCGGGGCCGTCATACCGAGGAGGCCGAGGCCGACCACGAGGATCAGCGGCAAGCGCGTTCGGATTTCGAGGCCAGGTCCGCGAGGTGTCGGGCGTCGGTCCTGATTCATGGGTTTCAGTCTCGATGAATGGCGGAATGGGAGTTCAATCGCGTCAATCGGCCGTCAGGACCGCGGGGCCGGGGAATCTTCGACGCTCCCGGCCGAACCAGGCGACGGCGAGGAGAATCAATGAGCCCGCCAGGATCCACCCGGCGCGGTCGTAAGGGGGTTGCATCCCGATCGCGATCAACAGAATGCATCCGACCGCGTTGATCAGTGCCAGCGGGCGGTACCATCGGCCCAGGTCCCACGGGCCCATCCGGGTCCAGGTCCGTCCGTAAGCCAGGGCGCCGAGCGACGTCGGAATCACATACGAGATGTACAGGAAGATCGTGCAAACGGCCGTGATCGTCGCGTAGACGGGGGTCCAGAGGGTGAACGCGACGGCCATCGCGGCCACACCCCAGATCGCCGCGACCGGGGTACGTCGGGTGGGACTGACGCCCTTCCAGAGGTCCGACCAGGGCAGGCCGCCGTCCCGGGCGAAGGCGTAGGTCATCCTCGATGAGGAGGTCATCGCCGCCAGTCCGCAGCCGAACTGGACCAGGACGATCCCCGCGTTCAGGACCAGGTTCAAGCCGGAAGGCAGGGTGGAACTCAGGATCCAGGCGAAGGAACGCTCCCCCTGCGCTGCGGCCTCGTCGAGGCTCGGGGCGGCGAGGATCACCGCCGAGAGCAGGATCCAGCCGGCGAAGCCGGAGACCGCGACCGCTCGGACCATCCCGCGCGGGACGTTGGCGGCGGCTCCCACGGTCTCCTCGGCCGAGTGGGCCGAGGCGTCGAACCCGGTGATCGTGTAAGCCGGGAGCAGGAACCCCAGGACGAACAGCCAGGCGGAACTCCGGGTAAAAGGCCAGACGTTATCGCCCGCCGATCCGCTGTAATCGGCGAAGGTGACCAGTCGAGCGGGCTCGAAGCTGGGGGCGTAGAACAGGAGAGCCACCGTGAGGGCCATCGAGACCCCCACGATCAGACCGCCGCTCAGGTCGGTCAGGGCCGTCGTCAGGCGGATCCCCAGGTGGTTGATCAAGGCCTGGGCACCGGTGATGAGTAGCACTCCCACCCCTTGAGCGATCAGCGGGCCATTCGGGCCGAGCCGTTCGGGCTGGATGCCCAGGAGGTCTCCGAACGTAGCCATCGCGAAGGCATACGTGCCGACGTTGATCGCGGCCAGGACCGTGACCAGGCCAGCCAGGTTGAACCAGGCGGTCACCCAACCCCAGCCTCGACCTCCGAGGATCGAAGACCAGTGGTAAAGCCCCCCGGCGGTCGGGTAGGCCGAGGCCACCTGCCCCATGGTCATCGCGACCACCAGCGAGAACAGCGAGACCATCGGCCAGCCCAGCCCGATCGTCGCCCCGCCCGCCCCGCAGAGGCCGAGGTGGAACGAGGTCACACCTCCCGCCAGGATGCAGATCGTCGACATCGAGATCGCGAAGTTCGAGAACCCGCTCATCCGTCGTCGGAGTTCCTGGGCATAGCCCATCTGCCGGAGAAGTTCCTCGTCCTCTTCGATCTCGTTATGTGGATTCATCTTGTCCTGTTGGCGAGGTCTCGGGCGAGTTCGATGAGAGCCGATCTTCCATCTCTTCACGTTCTTCCTTGATCGCCACGCCGCTCGAACCGGCTCGCCGCATCGAGAGGGCCAGCCGGATGATCCGAGAGACGGCCTCCTCGTCGGGGACGCCCCGTTCGTGAATGTTGGCGACCAGGTTTCGATTCGCATCGGTCTGGCCGAGGCCCGGGCGATAGGCCATGTAAGCCGAAAGACTTTCGGCCGTCGCCAGGCCGGGCCGCTCACCGATCAGGAGGACGACGACCTCGGGTTTGAGGCAATCCCCCACGTCATTCATCAGGCCGACCCGGCACCCTCGGACCAAGAACGGGCGGCCCAACCGCCAGCCTAGCCGGTGAGACTCACGTTCCAGGAGCGGGAGGATCGAGGGGATGCGAGCCCGGACGGCCGCCGCGGAAAGCCCGTCACCGATGACGACTTGCAGGTCCGCCCCCGGCGGGCATTCTCGATCGATCGCTTCCCGCCCCTCCGGGGACAGCTTTCGACCGAGGTCGGGTCTCGCCAGGTATTCGGCCTTCGATCCGGCCAGGCTCGACACCTCGAAGAGTCCCCAGCGATTGACGAATTCCTGGCCCAGGTCGCGGACGAGGTCGACCTCGGCATGGACGGCGTCGAGAGCGGCGGCGTGATCGACCCGGAGGTCGAGCTGGGTCGAGGTCCGGTAGCTGGTCCCAGATCGACCGACCAGGATCCGCGCGGGGGTCCTCGCCCGGATCGCCCTCAGGATCTCGCCGAAAGGGGGCTCGGCGGGTCGTTCCATGTCACCCATCGACCACCCCCTCCAGTTCCTTCAGGAACCGGCGATGGGCCAGGCTCTCGGATCCGGCCAGCCCACGCGATTCGAGCCAGGTGAGGAACTCGGGGGTCGGCTTGAGCCCGAAGAGGGAGCGGATCGAGGCCCCGTCGTGGAAGCTGGTCGACTGGTAATTCAGCATCACGTCGTCCGACGCGGGCACACCCATGAAGAAGTTGCAGCCCGCCGCGGCCAGGAGCATCATCAGATTATCGGCCGAATTCTGGTCGGCGGCGGCGTGATTGGTGTAGCAGACATCGCAGCCCATCGGCAGGCCCAGGAGCTTGCCCATGAAGTGGTCCTCGAGCCCGGCACGGATGATCTGCCGCTCATCGAAGAGGTATTCCGGCCCGATGAACCCGACGACGCTGTTGACCAGGAACGGGTCGAACGCGCGGGCCACCCCGTAGGCTCGGGCTTCCAGGGTCAACTGGTCGACCCCGTGGTGGGCCTCGGCCGAGAGGGCGCTCCCCTGCCCGGTCTCGAAATACATCAACTGAGGGCCGACCCAGGCCACTTCCCGGCCGACCTGATGCTCCTTGACCCGAGCACGCCCCTCGTCGAGCATCGCCAGGTTGATCCCGAAGCTGGCGTTGGCGGCCTCGGTCCCGGCGACCGACTGAAAAAGCAAGTCGATCGGGGCCCCGCGCCCCAGGGCTTCGAGCTGGGTGCTGATGTGGGCCAGGCAGCAGGATTGGGTCGGGATCGCGAAGGTCTCGATCAGCCGGTTCAGACCTCGGAGGATCGTTTCCACGGTCTTGACCGAGTCGGCGGCCGGGTTGACGCCGATCACCGCATCGCCGCAGCCGAACATCAGGCCGTCGGCGGCGGAGAGGAGTATCCCGCCGAGGTCGTCGGTCGGGTGGTTCGGCTGGAGCCGGATCCCCAGGACCCCCCGGCCTCCCATCGTGTTCCGACAGCGCGTGACTGTCCGGATCTTGCTGGCGACCAGGACCAGATCCTTGTTGCTCATCAGCCGTGCCACCGCCGACGCCGCGTCGGGGGGGATGCCCCGGTGGAGTCGCCGGAAGGCCGGTTCGTCGAGCCGATCGTCGAGGAGGAATTCGCGGAATTCGCCGACGGTGAGGTGCCGGATCTCTCCGAAGACCTCGCGATCGAGCGTCCGGTCGATCAGCCGAGCCACCTCGTCGTGGTCGGGGTCGATGAGGGGATGGGTGTCGATCTCACCGAGGGTCAGGTCGGCCAGGACGAGCTTAGCGGCCACCCGCTCGCGTTCCGACCGGGCCGCCAGTCCGGCCAGCCGGTCGCCCGACTTTTCCTCGTTGGCTCGGGCGAACAGGGTCGGGAGGTCGTCGAAGGTGAACTGCTCGCCCCGGATCGTGGTTCTGAGATTCACGCGGAACATCCCTCGCGGCCTTCCCGCCAATGCTTCGAGAAGTTTCACCTTAGCATGCCGGAAACTTCGTCGAAACAAGCTTGTGCAGTGGCGCGGCGGTCTGCTTGCTCGCATCCCGCCGGAGGCGAGACGGGGGAAGTGGCGCCTCTGGTCGCTCAAAACACGCGGAAGAGGGGGCGGATCTCGGAAGAATCGGGCGGCGGCCGAGTTGACCACGATTCGGGGACGTTCGCAAGCATCACCCTGGTCGCCTTCCAACGATCCGCCATCAAGGTGATCGCCGCCGCGCAACTCTGGATGTACGGCGGCGACGCGGAGGGTCGATCGAACATTCGCGGGCCGATCGGGGAGGACGCGACCTACGCGATCCCCGAGCGACCCGGCGGTTACTCCCTGGTGGGGTTGTTCCGGCTCGCGGATTCAAGCTTCTTGATATCTTCGGGCGAAAGCTGCGGACGTTCCACCTTGATCTTCATCGAGTTGAGCCTGGCGGTGAGGGGAAACGGGGGGGAATAATCCCCGTCGTTCACCCCAGTCAGGGTGTCGGAGCCGATGTCGAAGGCCTCGTCCCACTGCAGGATCATCCCCAGAGTCTTCTCCATCCGTTTCGTCGCGACATCCTTGCCGTCTACCTTGAGCGTGCCGGTGCCGGGACGGCCCAGCCCGCTCATGTTATTATAGGCGAGCGTTCCCACGCCGAGGCCTTCGTACCGGAAATCAAACTCGAGGCTATGCCGGCCGGGCTTGAGCGCCTCCGGGCCTTCCCACTTGATCCGTTCCAGGTCCAGCAAGTTCCAGAGGAAGACCGGCTTGCCTTCGAGCAGGTAGAAGCCATAGCCGGCGAACCGGCCGCCGGAGGTGAGGATCATGCCCTCGGCTCCGCCGGGAGGGACCTCGATGTCGGCGGTGATGGTGTAGGAGGTGTTGAGCAGAAGCGGTGAATCGCCCTGCGGAAGTCCGGTCATGGGCCTGGTGTAGACGAACTCCGAGCGACCGGCGGTAATGTTGGGCCGTGGCGCGACGACGCGAGTTGCCACCGAGGCATCCATCGGGAAAACCTGATATTTTTTTGCTTCCTCGATGAATTTCCGCTTCATCTGCTCGACCTTGTCCGGATGCTCGTCGGCAATATTCCGGGATTGGCTGAAGTCCGCACTCAGGTCGTAGAGTTCGAGGATCTGGTTGTTGAGAGGGTCGGCATTGGCCGCGCCATAGGCTTCCCACGGCGCCCGGTTCACCTTGGTGCTCAAGAGCCATCCTTCGTGATAGAGCGCCCACTGGCCCATCATCTCGAAGTACTGGGTCGTGTGCCTCGATGGTTCTTTGGCGTTCTTCTCGTCGAACGTATAGGCGAAACTCGTGCCCTCCATGGGCGTCTGTTTGATGCCATCAACAAACTCAGGCGCCGGGATGCCTGCCACTTCGAGGAGGGTCGGCACCACGTCGATGACGTGTGAGAATTGCTCTCGGAGCCCGCCCTTGTCCTTGATCTGGCCGGGCCAGGAGATCGCCATGCTCTGTCGAACGCCACCGAGCTTCGAGGCGTTTTGCTTGAACCAGGTGAATGGGGTATCGAAGGCCCAGGACCAGCCGGCAGACATGTGGTTGTAGGTCTGCTCGGAGCCCCACACGTCGTACCACTTCATCTGCTCCTCGACGGGCATCATGTTGACACCGTTGAAGAACGCGACTTCGTTGGGTGTCCCGAGCGGACCCCCTTCGGCGCTCGTGCCATTGTCGCCGTTGATGTAGATGATGATGGTGTCGTCGAGCTTGCCCATGTCCTCGACGGCCTGGATGATGCGGCCGATCTCGTGGTCGTTGTAGGCCACGAAGGCGGCGAAGACTTCCGCCTGCCGGATGAAGAGCTTCTTCTCGACGGGCGTGCAGTCGTCCCAGTTCTTGATGAGCTTCGTCGGCCAGGGCTCGAGTTGGGTGCCCGGCGGGATCACTCCCAGTCGCTTCTGGTTCTCGAAGATACGATCGCGCAGCTCGTTCCAACCGGCGTCGAACAGATGCATCTCGCGGATCTTGTCCACCCATTCCTTGGTCGGATGATGGGGAGCGTGCGTGGCCCCGGGGGCGTAATAGCAGAAGAAAGGCTTGTCGGGCTGGATCTGGTTGATGCGATTCAGGTAATCGATGGCGTCGTCCGCCATTTCAGTGACCAGATTCCAGCCCGGCTCCCCCTTGAAAGGATAGATCTGCGTGGTGTTGCGAAACAGGTTGGGCTGCCACTGGTTGGCGTCGCCCCCGATGAAACCATAAAAATAATCGAAGCCCATGCCGATCGGCCACTGATCGAATGGCCCGACCTGGCTGGCCTCGAAGGCGGGGACATTGTGATCCTTGCCGAACCATGATGTGGCGTAGCCATTCTCCTTGAGGATACGGCCGATCGTAACCTTGTCCTTGGGGATGATGCTGTTGTAGCCGGGGAATCCGGTGGACTGTTCCGAGATCACGCCGAAGCCGGCCGAGTGGTGATTCCGGCCGGTGATCAACGCGGCACGCGTCGGCGAGCAGAGCGCGGTGGAGTGGATGTTATTGTAGCGCAGGCCGGTCTTCGCGACCCGATCCATCGCCGGCGTCGGGATGACCCCTCCGAACGTGCTCGGCACGCCGAAGCCCGAGTCGTCGGTCATGATCAGCAGGATATTCGGCGCCTTTTTGGGCGGCACGATCCGCGGGGGCCACCAGGCCTTGGATTGCAGGGCCACCTCCTTGATCAGGCCGCCGAACTCCAGGTCCGGTGCCGGCAGTCGTACACCGGAAATCGTCGCCGTCGCGCTCGGCGATGCCGGCTTACCTTCGACAACCTGGGCTTCGAGTGATGCGCTGTAGGCAAGAACGGCAGCCGTCACCACGAGCCGGAGCGACCGACCAGGCATTCGCCATTTCATCGAACTATCTCAATAAGATATGCGGAGGCACGGGTGCCCGGAGGCCGAGCGCCGATCCTCCCGGGCGATCACAAGTGATCCGTGAACAGAGTCTAATTTCAAATCTACACGAGCGGTCATGGCGGGGCCAGGGCCGCCACCCACCCTCCCCGATTTCTGGGATCGGTCGAGAATTCCACCGGGGCTCAGCCCTCAATTTTCGCACAACTCACCGGCAAAGTCCCACTCCTGCAACGCCCGCCCATCGATCCCTCGGCCGACGGTTCTTCGCGTGGAGTGGCCATTTCGATGTCCATGAAGGGCCGTCGTGTGGTGGTCGAGATGCTTGGAGCCCGCGGATACGTCGGTCGTAACACGGCGCCGGGGCGTCGAATTACCCGTCGCCCTCGAGACTCCGGCCCGCTCTCCTCGCCGGAGTTCGTGAGAATTGGAGTTCCCCGCCAACTCTCAGATCCCCTGCCGGTCAGCGGCGCAACCTGGAATTCCTGAATCAGTCCCGAATTTCTTGGTGCCCTCTCAGTGCCCGGACCGCAGCCGGGATCCCGAGGCATGTCGTGGTGCCGTGACCGGCTCGGTGGTAAGGTGAGAGTTTCGGTCAACCCATTCGACGATTCATGACTCAGAGGAGCAACGATCATGGGCTTGCGAATCTGGACGCTGGCCGCACTCGGCCTCTCGGCGATCTCTCCCGCCTTCGCTGCGGAGGAGGAGACTCCAATCTCCTGGAAGAAGACCGTGATCGAGGGCCGGTTCCGCTCCGAGGGCGTGGCGGTGGCCGACGTCAACAAGGATGGGAAGCCCGACATCCTGATCGGAGACTCGTGGTACGAGGCCCCGAGCTGGAGCAAGCACGATATCCGCAAGCCCGGCGACTTCGGCGACGGCCTCCGGAGCTACAGCGAGTGCATGGCCTGCTGGGCCGACGACATCAACGGCGACGGCTGGGCCGACCAGATCGTCGTCGGCTTCCCGGGCAAGGCGGCCTACTGGTACGAGAACCCCAAGGGCGCCTCGGGCGAGTGGGCCAGTCACGAGATCTGGCCGAGTGCCTGCAACGAAACCCCGCTGTACACCGACCTCCTCGGCGACGGGAAGAAGGTCCTCGTCATGGGCTGGCAGCCCCAGGGGAAGGCCGACGAGGGGCAGATGGCCTACTTCACCCCATCCTCCAACGCTTCCGAACCCTGGGAGATGCACCCGATCAGCGAGGCGGGCACCCCAGGCAAGGGCATCCCGGGGACTCAGCAGTTCTCGCACGGGCTGGGGGTTGGCGACCTGAACCACGACGGCCGCAAGGATGTGATCTGCACCGGAGGTTGGTGGGAACAGCCCGAATCCGCCCGATCGGCGAGCACGCCCTGGACGTTCCACCCCGCCAGCCTGGGCGATGCCGTGGCCGACATGATCGCCTACGACGTGACCGGCGACGGCAAGGCCGACGTGATCGCCAGCTCGGCGCACAAGTTCGGGATCTGGGCCTTCGAGCAAGGTGCCAACGAGGGGGGATCGCCCACCTTCACCAAGCACGAACTCTTTCCCGAACTGGTGTCCGAGACCCACGCCCTGATCGCCGCCGACATCAACGGCGATGGCTTGAAGGACCTCGTCACCGGCAAGCGGTTCTGGTCGCACGGTCGGGCCGAGCCCGGATCCGAGAAGCCCGCCTATCTCTACTGGTTCGAGGCCAGCAAGGGGGCCGACGGCAAGATCAGCTTCACCCCCCGCGAGATCGACGATCAGAGCGGGATCGGCACCCAGTTCATGGTCCTCGACTTCAACGGCGACGGCCTGCTCGACATCGTCTCTTCGAATAAGAAGGGCGTCTTCCTCATCGAACAGTCGCGAGCCGGGAAATAACCCCGGATCGACCTCACAGGAACCTCATCATGACGCCCCAAATCGGCCTGTTGCTCGGATGCTCGCTGGTTCTCATCGCCGGTTGCGATGAGCCCAAGCCCAAGCCGAAGCTCCAGACTCGCGAGACGATCGGCAAGACCACCCAGGAAGTCCGCAACCTCAAACCCGAGCTTGCCCAGGGGGGGCAGGTCACCGACGGCAAGATCCACGCCGAGGATTACATCACGATCCAGGCCGATGCCTACCGGACCAGCGTGGCCAACATCGCCAAGATGAAGGTCAAAATGGACATGGACCTCTACGAGGCCTCGAACGGCGAGAAGCCCAAGACCTACGAGGAGTTCATGGACGTGATCATCAAGAAGGGCAAGCCCGACGGGATCCAGTTGCCGATGCTGCCGTATTATCAGGAGTATGGCTACGACCCGGACAAGATGGAACTCGTCGTGATCGAGTATCCCGAGAAGAAGAAGGCCATGGAGCTCCAGAGCGACAAGGAGCTGGGGCGGAAGTAAGAATGGGTTCGATGCAAATGACGAAGCCTCCGATCGTCCCGCGGTGGGACGGTCGGAGGCTTTTCGCATCGATCCGGCACGATCCAGGTTCGCCGTCGGGTAATCAAGAACCGAGGCGATTTCGGACCCGCCGGACCATCAGGCCGACGGTCCCGGCGATCCCGATCAGGGCGAGGCTGGAGGGCTCGGGAACCGCGGCATTCGGGATCAGGACGGGAACCTTGTCGCTCCCGCCACCGGTGAAACCCCGGAACCGCACGACGAAGGGCTGATAGCCCTGGCCAGCACCATTGCCGGTGGACAGGGTATTGAGGAAGCTCGCATCCGTCAGGGAGGTCAGGTTCGTGCCGGTCAGGTGAAAGACGAAGGTGCCGGAGGAGCCGATGGCGATACCTTTCGACGGAGGACCGCCTCCTTCGAAGGAACCGCTGGTGCTGGCCCCGAAGTCGAACTGCCCGAAGGGTGAACCGCCCACGTTGTTGTTGTCCAGGCCCAGCAAGCCGAAATTCGCAGGATGTAAGGAGAGCGAAACACCGGTGATCGAATCACCCGGATTATTCAGGACGAACGCCGTGAGATAGCCTCCCGCATTCGTGCTGGTGTTCTTCAGTGTGATCGTCAGGGTCGCGGTCGTGGCCATTTGGTCGGTCACGTTGAGGGAACCTGTGTAGTTGCCCAGATTGCTCGTGCTGTTCGAGGCATCACCCGTGAGGAAGGCCGACTGCGAGGACGAGGCCGCGAGGACACAGGCCGCCAGGCCGAGGCCGAGAGCTTTATGCATCGACTGATTCCCAAAAGAAGGCGGGTTCCGTTCCGGTCGAGTGGCCCCTCATTTGGGGTGCGTGCCATCGACCACGGGTAGATTATGGTCCGCCCTCGACGATCTCTCGAATGTCGATAACAAACTCCCTCGCCCGTGTTTATGGTGCAACTTCGGGTGTTGATTCGAGCCCACTCCGGGCCGATTCGCCGGGCCGGGAATCACCACCGCAAGTTATCGGCGTATGGGCATGTTGTCGCCGGAACCGGAAGGACTTCGACCGTGAAATCGGACGATCAGCTTCGAACGTCCCAACCTGACATGTTTCGATATTTATCGAAAAAACAACTTACGATCATTTCCCGATGCAGAAGCGTCGGAAGATCCGGTCGAGCAGGTCCTCGGTGACGACCGCCCCGACGACCCTGCCGAGTTCGTCGAGGGCTTGCCTCAGGTCGACGGCGACCAGCTCGTCGCCTCCTCCGAGTCGGAGCGTCTGCGAGGCGGACCGGAGCGCGATCCCGGCCCCTCGCAAGGAATCTCCGGATCGGGCCGCGGTGCCGGCCGGGAGGTCGCCGGCCGTCTCCGCCGACCGGATCGCCCGGCCGATCTCCTCCCGAAGTTGCGCAACCCCTTCGCCGTTCGAGGCACTCGTCACGATCCAGCCCGCCGGATCGGTCGGGGGGGCCAGGTCGGCCTTGGTCCAGACCGCGAGCGCCGGACGAGCCTGGTTGGCCGGGAGCAGTCCCGATCCCTCGGAGTCGGCCGATCGGCATTCGAGGATGAGGTCGGCCTGATCCGATTGCCCGCCTCGGGCGGACTGGGCCTGCTCGTCGATCGCCGACCGGGCCGACTCCTGGCCGGCGGTGTCGACGAGGTCGACCGCCAGGCCTTCACCGTCGCAGGAGGCTTCGAGATAGTCGCGCGTGGTCCCCGCGACGGGCGAGACGATGGCCCGATCTCGACCGAGCAAGGCGTTGAAGAGGCGACTCTTGCCGGCATTGGGCGGGCCGACCAGGACCACCCTCGGTCGGCCGTCGCCGCGTTCGCGGCCTCGGAGCCGGTTGGCCAGGCGTTCGACCTCCTCAGCGGCCCGGTCCAGCGATCCGGCCAGCCGGTCCTGGCCGATCGGGTCGACGTCGGGCTCCTCGGAAAAATCCAGGTTCGCTTCGAGGTGGGCCAGGACATCGGCCAGATGATCGCGGAGTTTCTCGATGGGGGAGGCCAGGCCGCCGGCCAGTTGCCGGAGCGCCGCGTCGAGCTGAGCGGGGTTCCGGGCCTCGATGACCCCGAGGACCGCCTCGGACTTCGTGAGGTCGATACGCCCGTTGAGGAACGCCCGGAGGGTGAACTCCCCCGGTTCGGCCAGCCGGGCCCCTCGGGCCAGGCAGTGGGTCAGGAGTTGTCGGAGGATCGGCGGCGATCCGACCGAATGAATCTCGACCAGGTCTTGTCCGGTGTACGTCCGTGGTCCTGGCCAAAGCGAGATCGCCAAGTCGAGAGGTCGCCGTAGGCCATCGACCCGGATCCGGCCGACTTTCCGAAAGGCCAGGACCGGGATGTCCGGGCCGGACTTCGGATCGAAGCCGTCCAGGGCGATCGACCAGGAGTCCGGACCGCTCAGCCGGACCATCCCCCGGAGGCCCGCACCCGGGGGACTGGAGATGGCGGCAATCGTGTCGATCGGGTCGAGGTGATTCAAGGAGGATCGCTTCGACTTAGGTATACGGCAGATTATGGAGGAGCGATTCGAACCTGGCACGGAAGATGCGCGAAGGCTGCCGCGCGAGGTGTGCTAGCAGGAAAGGAGGCCAGAGAAAATGGACCATCTGGACGACCTGAAAGGACTGGGTCCTGACCTGCGGGTTGGGGCTATTAACGAGGAAGCTGGCGGCAAGTAGTGGGGCAGCCGTGACCGCGATCAGGGCGAGCCCCACCATCATCCATCCCACGATCAGCGGCCCTCGGGAGCCGACCCGCATCCGGTAATCGATCTTCGTCCGGGAGCCTTCGGGGGCGAGCCGGATCCGACCACCCCGGAAGCCGAACTGGCTCGGCCCGGCCGACTCGATCACGATCTCGCGAGGGCTACTGGCGACGATGAGAATCGGATAAAGGGCCACCAAACCTTCGCGAGCGAGGAGTCCTGTAAGCCGTGTGGAGAGTTCTTCGGGATTCCCATCGATCTCGACCTCACCAACGATCGACCCCGGATCAGGAACGTCCTCGATGCCGAAACGCTGAGAAGGCATCCTCGACGACTTTCGCCAGTCTCGCTCGGCTCGGAGCATGGCAATCAGGCCGGCAAGCCAGGCGAAGGCCCCTACCGCCGTAACTCCGATCACAACTCGACTGGCGATCTCGGGGTCCATGAATTGACTCCCGAATCTATTGAACCGGTGGCACCAGTTCGGATTAGCGACGCTTGCCGGGCCGGGGCTTGGGACGGCCCCGATCACGATCCCGCTCGCGGTCCCGGTCGTCGTTCCGGATCGTCTTGTCCTGGGCGGCTTCTTCGAGGAGTTTCTCCAGCCGCTTGCCAACCCAGCCCTGGACACCCTTCGCGTTGACCGCGTTCCCGCCCGGTCCGGATCCATTGCCGGACGGTCCTCGCCCGTTTCCCCCCGGCCCGCCGCCGGGCCCTCGCCCCTTGTCGTTCCCCGTAGTGTCATCTTCCAGGGGGACGGTCGGGGTCTTGGACATGAACTTGGGCAGGAGCAGACGCTCGCCGATCTGCCAGAGGCTGCTGGTGATGAAGTAGAGGCCCAGCCCCGAGGGGACTTTGTAGAACATGAAGGCCATGAAGACCATCATGTATTTCATCATCTTCTGGTTCATCTCCGCTTCCGGCGTGGTCGGCGGAGGGGAGAACAGCTTGGTCTGGATCAGCATCAACGAGACGACCAGGAACGGCAGGAGGTTGAAGTACTCGCCGACGAACGGGAGGGTCATCGGGAACTTGAACAGCATGTCGGGCGCGGCGAGGTCGCGAATGTAGAGGAACGTCGAATGCCGGAGCGCCACGCTGTTGTTCAGGCTCTGCCAGAGCCCGACGAAGATCGGCATCTGGATCAGGGCGGGCAAGCAACCGGCCGCCGGGTTCACCTTGTGCCGCTTCCAGACGGCCATGGTCTCGCGGGTCAGGGCTTCCTTGTCGTCCTTGTACTTCTCCTTGACCTCCGCCAGGACCGGCTGGAGATCCTGCATCTTCTTGGCCATCATCGCCTGCTTGCGGCCGAGCGGGAACATGATCAGGCGGACGGTCATCGTCAGGAGGATGATCGCGATCCCGTAGTTCCCGTTCTTCCAGCCGAACATCCGAGCGACCGACTGGGTCAGGGCGTAGATCCGGTCGAGCAGCGGTGCGATGACGCTCTTGGCCAGGGTCGCGGCGAAGGGGATCGTGATCCACTGATTCTTCCGGTACGAGGAGAGCTCATCCGCCTCGTATGGGAGGAGGGCCGCCGAGACCTTGGGGCCGGCGTAGACTTGATAGGTGTGGACCACCTCGCCCAGGTTGGGGCCGACCACGATCGGCTTGGAGAGGATCTCGACGCCGACGTCC
The DNA here is from genome assembly GCF_051175385.1 of Tundrisphaera lichenicola. Taxonomy (GTDB): domain Bacteria; phylum Planctomycetota; class Planctomycetia; order Isosphaerales; family Isosphaeraceae; genus Tundrisphaera; species Tundrisphaera lichenicola. The sequence goes on from NZ_CP195106.1 coordinate 5,842,396, forward strand.
GACTTCTGCGTCTCCTCCTTGTTGAGGCCGAAGACCACCGGCCCCGACTCCTGATCCCACCGGGACTCGTTGGAGGTGGGGATCGGCCAGGGCTCCACGAAGGTGGCGAAGTATTGATTCTCGACCCCGGCGAACTTCAGGGGGAGCGCCGAGTAACGATAGGCGGGGTCGTTCTCGTACTTGACGACATCGCTCGACGAGAGGGTCGCGACATCGGTCGAGGCTCCCTTGACCTGCCCCACGAACACGTCGCGGAAGGTCGAGGTGTACCAGAGCCCCTCGATTGGGATCCCGTGCGGGCCGAACAGTCGATAGGAGAACTTGGCGTCTTCCTGGCCGGAGAACTTGAGCTCGACCTCGAATCCGTCCTGCCCCTTCCAGATCCGATAGGTTTTGGTCACGGTGACCGGGCAGGCCCCGCCCTTGGTCCGGAAGGCGATCTCCTGGAACTCGGTCTCGGCCTTGGTGATCGGGTTGGGCCGGGTCGAGGTCCGGACGATCGGGGCATCGTCCGAATCGCGGACGACTTCCCAGGGGATCTTGTCCAGGAAGGCTTCCAGCGGGCCGGCGGTCACGGCCGGTTCCTCGGCGGCGTCCGGGTCCAGCCTGGCGGGGGCGGATAGGGTCATCGAGAGCGAGCCGGGGGCGTCGGACTTCGGCACGTCCCCGATCAGCTTGAGACGCGGGAGTCGACCCTTGGGCCGGGGGGCACCGGGGTCGATCTCGGCCTCGAATCGGGCCGAGGTCGCCGACTGGACCGCGGCCCCCTCCTGGTTGAGGACCAGCCTGAGCCGATAATCCGACGGGTCATCGGTGGCGTCCGAGCCCAGGACCAGTGCGGCGGGATCGACCAGCTTCGGCCCCGAGGGCGGTGGAGGGGTCGCCGCTTCCGCGGGAGGAACGGTATCTTCCGGGGCGAACGGTTTGTCGGGCAGTTCGCCGGCCGCGACCGAGGGAGCGGCGTCATCCTTCGAGGCCGCGGGCTCGTTCTTCTCGACGGGCTCGTTCTTGGCGAGGGCGGGAGCCTTCTTGACCGCGGGGGGAGACGGGGGCGGCAGCCAACCCGCCTTCTCCATGGCGAACTGGATCCCGTAGACCGACCCGAGGGTGAGTACCAGGGTGAGTACTAGCCGCTTCTCGCTGCTCATCGTGGAGGAGACCTTGGCCGAAGGGAGGGCGCGAGTCTTGAGTCCGATCGGGCCCTTTCGGCCCGATGGATCAGCGGCCCTGGCGGAGCCGGTCGCCCAGGAAAGGTTCGAGTTCCGAGATCTCGTAGATCTTCTGGATTGTTTTCTCGTAGTCGTACGGCAGGCGACGGAACGTCACCCGGACCGGACCGGTCGAGGAAGGCCGGGGCGCGGGGATGATCGGCTCCTCGCTCGTGTCGGGATCCTGGCCGGGGGCGGGGAACGTGGGACGCACGAACTCGACGGTCGGCGGAGCCTCCACCGTGGCCACCGGGCTCGCACCGATCCCGTCTTCCAGGATCGTGTAGCAGGCCCTCGGATCGCCGTCTCGCGGCTGGCCGACCGAGCCCACGTTGATCATCAACTTGCCGTCGCCCAGGGTATATTCGTTGTCGATCTCTTCCGGGGCGTAGAACTGATAACCCTCGGTGAAGACCCCCGGGACGTGCGTATGCCCCTGGAAACAATATCGTTCCACCAACTGGAACAGCCGCTCCATCTTCCGATGGTTATAGATGTCCTCGGGGAAGATATACTCGCTCAGGGGATTCCGGGGCGACCCGTGAACGAACAAGAATGTGTCCTGGCGATGGCTCCGGGGGAGCATCCCCAGGAATTCCCATCGACGTTCGTTGTTCGACCGATCGTTCGGGCTTTCCAGTTGTTCGCGCGTCCAGAAGATCGCCCGTTCCGCCCCGATATTGAATCCGTCCGGGTCGAACATCGCCCCCTGGTCGTGGTTGCCCAGCAGGGTCACCGAGCAATTCTCCATCACCCGGTCGATGCACTCTCGAGGATTGGGGCCGTATCCGATGATATCGCCCAGGCAGAAGATCTCGGTGATCCCCTGGGCCTTGATATCTTCGAGCACCACTTCCAGGGCCTCGAGATTTCCGTGGATATCACTGATCAGGGCGCGGCGCACCGGGTGGAACCTCCGACATTAGGGGGGCAGACTGCGAGACGAGGAACCATTCGGCGAGGTTACCGGCATGTACCGATCGAGTGAAGCCGCAATTAGATTAGGATAGACCTCGGCAGTGTCGACGGTCAAGGCCAACACCCATCCGTCCGGATGATTCGACCCTCCCGCTCGGACATCGCGTTGATAATCGGGAATCGACCGAAATTGTGACCAATAAAATTGTTCCGCGGACGAAAATTGGCCAGGAGCCAGGAATCTTGAATATTCTCGCCATCGATACCTCGACGCTTCGGGCCGCCGTCGCCCTGGGGCGAACCGGCGAGCCGGCCCTCATCGCGCCGTCCGACCCCGAACGTCGCCACGGGCGGGGTCTCCTGCCCTCCATCTCGGCCTTGCTGGATACCGGGGGGATCACCGCGGGCGACCTCGATCTGATCGCCGTGGGGGTGGGGCCGGGCTCGTACACGGGCCTTCGGATCGGCCTGACCGCGGCCAAGTGCCTGGCCTTCGCCGTCGGCAAGCCCTTGGTCTCCTTCGACAGTCTCGAAGCGATCGCGCGGAATGCCCCCGAACAGCAACTCCGGGTTGCGGTGGCGGTCGACGCCCAGCGAGGAGACGCCTACGTCGCCGAGTTTGCCCGCGAAGAGCCCGGAAGCCCCCTGCTCCGTCGAGGTCCCACCCGGATCGAGTCGCTTGCCACCTGGCCAATCGGCCTCGATCCGGGCACGCTGATCCTGGGCCCCGCGCTGGATCGCCTGGCGGTCGAGTGGCCTTCGAGCGTCCTGCTCGGGGATGTCGACCAGGGGCATCCCGAGGGTTCTCGATTGATCGCGCTGGCAGGCGAGTCCCTGGAAGCCGGCCGGATGGCCGACCCTTATTTCCTCGAACCGATGTATCTCCGTCGAAGTGCCGCAGAAGATCAGTGGGAGCGTCGGAAACCCTGACCGAACCATCGATAAGGGCGATTCAGCGGGCCGCTTCCGACTCCCCGAGGGGCCAACTCCCTGCCCTCGCCCTCCCCGCCCGGTTCGAGGAGAGGAACTTCCGATTCGCCCCGGAATCGATGCCCGATCCGGCGCCAAGCCCTCCTCCCCCGGAGCTTCCCGGGCCGGGGGCCTCCGCCGATTTTTCGCGATTCCTCCCCAATCCATCGCGCCACCTTCACGAACTCGACACGTTCCGTCGGACAATAGCACATTCTCGCTCGCGGACATATATCCAAGATCTGGCCCGTCCGGGCCACCCCGCGCGAACCTCGAGTGCCTGACCCGTCGGGTTCTCGCAGGCCGACTAATCCATCGAGATCGAATTAGATGAGAACGCCTTGCATCCGCCGGAACGCCTTCACCCTGATCGAGTTGCTGGTCGTCATCGCGATCATCGCGGTGCTGATCGCCCTGCTCCTGCCCGCCGTCCAGGCCGCCCGAGAGGCCGCCCGACGCGCCCAGTGCACCAACAATCTGAAGCAGATCGGCCTGGGCCTGCACAACTTCGAGAGTTCCCAGGGCTTCTTCCCGCCATCGGGCATCCGAGGGAGCGGCTATTGCCAGCCGATGAACATCAACGTCGCCCCCGGCGGGGGGATCTTGCCGAAGGGCCAGCGGGCCTCCAGCTACGTCTTCACCCACATCCTGCCTTACATGGAGCAGGTGAACCTCTATAACAGCTACAACATCAAGATCGACTTCCGAAGCAGCGTCAACTCGACGGCCGTCGCGACCCTGATCCCGACGCTGCTCTGCCCATCATCGGCCAACGGGGACAAGTATCACACCTTCGACGACGCCAACGGCGACGCCTCGGATACCGGCGGACCCTGGACCGGCGTCCGGACCGCCGTCACCGACTATTCCGTCAGCAACGGGATCGTCGCGGCGCTGGCGCTCTCGGGCATGGTCGACCTGACCGACGACGGCCAGTATTCGATGCTCAAGAACGTCACCGGCGGCGAGCCCAACAACGTCACCTACCACTCGCAGGTGACCGACGGCCTCTCCAACACCATCATGATGAGCGAATCCGCCGGTCGCCCGAACGTCTACAGGGCCGGCTACAAGAAAGCCCCGGGCACGCCCGGCGAGGGCTCCGCCGGCGGCTGGGCCGACTACGACACCGGCTATACCCTGCACAGCTATACCGAAGACGGTTCGAAGACCCCCGGCCCCCGGTTCACCAACGTCTACAACGGCAACGAGGATTATTCCTTCCACCCCGGCGGGGGGAACTACCTGATGGGGGACGGCTCGGTCCGGTTCCTCAAGGAGACGATGCCCATCCGGATCTATGTCCGGCTGCTCACCCGGGACATGGGCGAGGTCCTCTCGGCCGACCAGTACTGATCCTTTCCCCTCTCGCCGACAGGAAGTTCCGCCATGATCCCTCGATATTCCGGCGCGGCCATCCTGGCCGCGTCCCTCCTCTCGATCGGCTGCGGGAGCGGCGATCCGCCCAGGGTCGCGGTCTTCCCCGCCGGGGGGACGGTCCAGCGGTCCGGCAAGCCCCTGGCGAACGTCATGGTCCGGTTCCAGGCGGTCGATCCCCCCGCCGTCCCCCCCGGGGCGGCGGAGGTGGGCTCGCTCCTGACCGAGACCGACGAGGCCGGGCAATTTACCCTGAGCACCTATACCGGTGACGACGGGGCGCCCGCCGGCGATTATCTCGTGACCGTCCATCCCGGGAGCGGCCCCGAGCCCGAGGATCGCGACGGCCCCGCCCGCCCGACTCGCGTCAACCCGGCTCTGGCCCGGTATTCCTCCCCGAAAACGTCCCCCCTCAAGGCCACGATCAATCCGGATGGCAATCAGGGTGACAACCGGTTCGTCTTCGAGCTAGAGTAATCTCTCCCGGGGCCGCCTCGATCGACCGCACCCCGACCGGAAGCCGGCGGCCCCCCGGAGAGATCGACCGTGCCAGCGCCAAGCCAGGGGTCCGGAACGGACCAGACTCGGACCAAGTCCCTCTACGCTTACCAGTGGAACACTTTCCGCCTGATCCGACCCGAAGAAGACCGCGCCACCTTCCGGAATCGGACCGGGCTGACCCCCGGCGACCTGACCGGAACCCTGGTCCTGGACGGGGGTTGCGGGATGGGCCGCTACCTCCGGGTCGTCGCCGAGTGCGGGGCCACGGTCGTCGGGATGGACCTGAGCCGGGCGGTCGAGGCCGCGCGCGACCTGAACGCCAGATCGAAGAATGTCTCGGTCGTCCAGGGCGACCTGTTCCGGCCCCCGTTCGCCGAGGGGACGTTCGACCACATCTATTCGCTCGGGGTCCTGGACCACACCCCCGACCCTCGCCGGGCATTCCTCGAACTGGCCCGGCTCCTCAAGCCCGGGGGCCGGATCGCGATCTGGGTCTACCCTCGGGAACGACCGGCCCTGGAACGGATCATGGACGCCCACCGGGCGATCTCGACCCGGCTCCCGATCGGCACGCTGGCCGCCCTGAGCCGCTGGATGGCCCCGATCGGCGGGCTGAAACGAAAACTGATGGCCAGCCCGAATCGCCTGGTCGCCCGCCTCGGAGTGGCGCTCAACCTCGCCACGATCGGCGTCTCGATGCACCCCGACCCCGAGGTCCGGGTCTGCGACACGCTCGACTGGTACGCCCCCAAACACGTCTCCCGGCACACCGTCGAGGAGGTCCGAGGCTGGTTCGAGGAAGCCCAACTGACCGAGATCGTCAACCTCTCCCGAGAGCAGATCCACTTCCACGCCGGACAAGGAAACGGGATCAACTTCTCGGGACGCCGGCCTCAAATCTCTCAGGATTGAGCAAGTGGAGAAATCTGGACATACGACAGGACTCGTTCATGGTCGCGTAGTTTCCCTGTCTTTTTGCTCTGTAAAGCCTTGAGGCCTGGTAATCTGAATAGGGTGGGTCGAGCGCGGCGAGCCCCAACAGACCGACGTGGTGGGGCTCGCCGCGCTCGACCCACCCTACGCTGCCCGAATTCTTACTCCTCCCAAAGCCACTCCAGTTCGCTGATGCCTTCCTCGGCTTCCAGCAGCGCCCGTAAAGCAGCAATCAAACTCCCCGCACGCCCAAAACTCGGCTTCCCCCCCCTGAAGAAGCCTCGACCATACCGACGCAACGAGATCATCCAGCAATCGTTCTGCCCATAAATATTGCTACATTGAATGGCAAACTCGTACCCGTCCTCCGAGGAGTAACCGAGCATCCACCACAAGTCGTCGTCATCGGGGTAGCTGGTCACGATCCTATGTTCCGAGTACAGCCGGGTACAAAGCCAGAACGCCAGCTCGGCACCGTAGTGCCCCGGGTTGACCTGGCACTCCTCGGGTAGCACCGGGTTGAATCGGACGGACCGAAAGGTGGCGATGTCGCGAATCATGGCCATCCTTCCTGCCGGGCCTTCGAGGAGATCTGAGCCGGATCGAGTGGAGCCGGTCCCCGATGACATTCTCACGTCCGAGACCCACCCTTGCCAGTGATTCTATCGGCTCGGTACCACCCTGGACCGTCGCTCGGGTTAACCTGTGGATTCCGGGAATTTACTTCGGTCCGAGAACTGCTCCCCCGTTCCCCGATCCGCTCCCTGTGTGGGTGCGGATCGGGGTACGGGGGTGAGGATTTCCTCGAAACCGAAGTCTGACACCGACAAAAAGTCTGTTAACTCGGAAGCCTCGACCGCGAAGGTGAAGGGCGGTGAGGTCGCCCGGAAACCCGATCGTGACACCGCGCGACGCCTCGCCAATCCCCTTGAGGACGTCCCGATGACCTGCACCCCCGCTCGACTCGAAGCCAATCGCCGGAATGCCACACTCTCCTCCGGCCCGAAGACCGAGGAGGGGAAGGCTCGATCGCGGGCCAACGCCCTCAAGCACGGCTTGACCGGGGCGGGCGTGGTCCTCCCCGACGAGGTCGTTGCTGAGGTCGACCAACGATTCGAGGAGTTCGAGGCCGACCTCAAGCCTTCCAACCGGGTAGGCCGGTTCCTGGCCCGTCGGGCGGCGATGCTCTCGGTCCGGCTCGATCGGTGCGTCCGCCAGGAGTCGGAAGCGATCGCTTCCCGGATGCGTCGGGCCAAGGGTGACTTCGAGCGGGAGCGGCTGGCCGAGGTCGACCACGCCCTCTCCTGGATCGCACACGAGCCCGCGACCCACGCCCGGAAACTCCGATCGATGCCCGAGGGGATCGACCGGATGGTCGCGATGCTGCTCGCCATCAAGGACGAATTGACCGACCCCGACGAGCCCCGATGGGACTGGACCTACGGCGACCGGGTCAGCCACCTGATGGGGGGCCGGCTCCACGACATCCCGGTCTCCCCGGTCCGGGCCCTCTCCGAGGCGATCGGCGGGAACTTCGCGTTCCTCCGACCCTCCGAGGGCCAGGGCCTGGACGCAGCGGACCGGGCCTTCTGGGCTCGCGAGCAGATGTCCCGGCTGATCGACGACGAGGTCGAGGCGCTCCGAGCCCTCCGGGAGTCGCTCGACCCCGCCTCGATCGAGGAGGACCGGGCGGGAGCGGCGGCTCGGGCCATCTTCGACCCCTCGAAGGAAGCGACCCTGGCCCGGAAGTACGAGGCCGCCGCCGAGCGCGGGCTGTTCCGGACCCTGGGCGAGATCCGGACGCTCGACGAGGATGGTCCTCCCGAGTCGGAGATCCCCGAAACTTCGGGTACCGATCCCCACGAGGAACCGGGTGAACCCGCTCGGTTGGGTTCGTTTTTCCCAGAGACCTCGGAACCCGGACCCTGGCCCGGCCCCCACGCAATCCCGACCACCAAGACTCGGGGCGACCGGGTCGAGAGGCCCGAGTCGACCACCCGGAGCCTCCCGGGACCGAAGTCGGGATGATCAAGGATCGCCGACGACGACTACAAATCGAGAGTTGCCCGAGTCTCCCCGGACCCCTGCGCGGATCGCGGACCGCGAGACTCCCATCGGTCGAGAGGGGCGAGCGGTCCCCTCGGAAGGTCCGAGGTGGTCCCTTGATCGATCGAGGTCGTCTGCGTAGTCTTCTGATGCGGACCGGGGGGGGTCGATCGTGCCCCCCTGTCCTTCATCGATCCCTGTCGGAGCCCATCGGGATGAGTGAGTCGCCGGCCATCACCGAAGCCAATCCGCTCCGCCAGGCCCTGCCCCGGGCGCGGGTCCCCGACCCGTGCGCCATCGTACTCTTCGGTGCGACCGGCGACCTGACGCATCGGAAGCTCGTCCCGGCCCTCTACCATCTCGATCAGGCAGGACACCTGCCCGGCGAGTGCGCCGTGGTCGGCTTCGCCCGCCGCGACTGGTCCGACCAGCAATTCCGGGACGAGTTGAAAAAGTCGCTGGCGAACCCCAAGGACCCCGGCTTCGAGGAAGCCTGGTCCGATTTCTCACCGCGGATCTCCTACAACGCCAGCAACTTCGACGATCCCGCCGGGTATCAGAAGCTGAAGGAGAAGCTCGACGAGATCGACGGGACGCACGGGACCCGAGGCAACCGCCTCTTCTACCTGGCCGTCTCGCCCGAATATTTCTCGGTGATCGTCGAGCAACTCGGCCAGGCCGGCCTGATCTATCCCGATGATTACGGCCCCTGGAGTCGGGTGGTCATCGAGAAGCCGTTCGGCCACGACCTCGCCAGCGCCCGCGAGCTGAACCGGGACGTCTCGCGGGTCCTCCGCGAGGATCAGGTCTACCGGATCGACCACTACCTGGGCAAGGAGACCGTCCAGAACATCCTGGCCCTCCGGTTCGGCAACACGATGTTCGAGCCGCTCTGGGACCGCCGGTACGTCGAGTCGGTCCAGATCACCGCCGCCGAGGAACTCGGGATGGCCGGCGGCCGGGGGGGCTACTACGACAAGTCGGGCGCACTCCGCGACATGATCCAGAATCACCTCCTCCAGCTCCTCTGCCTGGTCGCGATGGAACCGCCGGTCGACCTCGGGGCCGACGCGGTCCGGAACGAGCGGGCCAAGGTCCTCCAGGCCCTGCCGATCTGGAACGCCGAGGAAGTCGCCCAGCATGTCGTCCGGGGCCAGTACGCCGACGGCTCGATCCAGGGGCAGGACGTGCCGGGCTACCTCCAGGAAAAGGGGGTCGCGCCCGATTCGACCACCGACACCTACGTCGCGCTCCGGGTCACGCTGAACACCTGGCGATGGGCGGGCGTCCCCTTCTTCCTCCGGACCGGCAAGAGGCTCCCCAAGCGAGCCACCGAGATCGCGATCCAGTTCCGCAAGCCTCCGACCGCCCTCTTCGAGGTGGACACCGACGCCAACGGCGGTGCGAACCTCCTCGTCCTGAGGATCCAGCCTAACGAAGGGGCGAGCCTCGCCTTCCAGGCCAAGATCCCTGGCTCGCGGAGGCGACTCCAAGAAGTCCGGATGGACTTCCGATACGGGACCGCGTTCGCCTCGCCCCCGCCGGAAGCGTACGAGAGGCTCTTGCTCGACGTCCTGCTCGGAGACCCGTCGCTCTATACGCGGACGGACGCCGTCGAATCCGCCTGGAAGTTCGTCAACCCGATCTTGGAAGCCTGGGAAGCTCCAGGCTCGCCCGGCCCCCTGCCCTACCCCGCCGGGACCTGGGGCCCCGAGGCGGCCGACAAGCTGATGGAAGGGACCGAGACGGAGTGGCGGCGGCTCTGATCGCCGGGCCCATGAAAAATGCGTTGATGATCCAATCCCACATCGCCAGACCCAGTCAGCGAGGCCGATCGATGAGCCGAGTTCGACGCCGGAACGGGTATCTGATCCCGATGGCCATCCTGGCCCTGGTCGTCCCGCAGGCCCGGACCTCGGCGATGCCCGACGAGCCCGCGCCTCGCCGGGCCGCCCAGGACGACCTCAAGCTGCTCCAGGGGACCTGGCAATGCGTCTCGATGGAGCGTGAAGGGGACCAGGTCCCCGCCGACGCCCTCAAAGGATCGACCGCCACCTATGAGGACGACCGGATCACCCTGACCCGCGACGGCGACGTCTTCCGCCGAGGGATCGTCACCCTCGACCCGTCGAAGACCCCCAAACGGGTCAACACCTGGGACCTGAACGGACCCTACGAGGACCAGACGGTCCCCGGGATTTACGAAATCGAAGGCGATACCCTGAAGCTCTGCTTCTCCCAGCCCGGCGCCGAGCGCCCGACCTCATTCACGACCAGGGAAGGGTCGGGCACGCTCCTCGTCCAGTACAAACGCAGCAAGAAGCCTTGACGATCGACCCTGGATTTCTGCCCGGTTCGATCGCCTTCCGGAGTTTTGAGATCATGGCCGAATCGACGTCCGACGCCTTCCTGAACGGTCAGGGCATCCCGGTCGATCCGGGTCAGATCGAGTCCGAGCTGAGTCGACTCTGGGGACCGGCCGCCGAGCGAGCCGGCGGGCCCGAGCTGGAGAACCCCAACGTCACGCGGATCGTCCTGGCCAACCTTATCGTGGAGGCCGGGCCGGATTGCCCCGGATGCCTGGAGGCGACGCTCGATACGGTGATCGGACGCTACCCCTGCCGATCGATCGTCCTGAAGAAGACCTCGGCCCCCGGGAGGACCCTCTCCGCCGAGGTGGCCGCTCTCTGCCAACTGCCGACGGCCGACCGGCCCCAGGTCTGCTCCGAGAGGATTGTCCTCCGGGCGGGGCCGGAGGCGATCGACCTCCTGCCGGGGGCGACCCGCCCGCTCCTGGAGGCGAACCTCCCCTCGGTCCTCTGGTGGACCGAAGACCCCCGCCGGGACGAGAAGCTCTTCCGCGACCTGGCCGGCGAATGTTCGAGGCTGATCCTCGACCTGCCCGATCCGGAGGCCGATCCGGCCGCGCTTCGGCTCGGCCTGGACCCGTCGATCAATCGGTTCGCTCGCGATGCCGCCTGGTTCGGGATCACGCGCTGGCGGGAACTCGTCGCCCAGTTCTTCGACGGGCCCAACCCCACCGAGGCGCTCTCCCGGATCGCCTCAGTCGAGATCCGGGCCGAGGTCCCCGGATCTCCGGGAATTCCCCGATCCGCCGCCTGGCTCGTCGGCTGGCTCGCCGGTCAACTCGACTGGGCTCCGATCCGTCGAGAAGAAAAGGAGCCCGGTCGGGTCCAGGCCACCTTCCGAGGTCCATCCGGCGAGATCCCGGTCTCGATCCGAACCGAAGGCTCGTCCGCCTCCGGGCTGGCCCAGATCCTGGACGTGAACCTGACCGCCCGAGGGCCCGATGGGGACGACTCGCTCCACCTGAACCGGTGCTCCCCGACTTCTCCCCAGGTCCGGGTCATCGTCTCTTCGCCCAGCGCCTGCGCCCTGCCGAGGATCGTCAACGCCCCCGAGCCCGACGCCCCGGGGAGGGTGGCCGCCGCGCTCGAATCCTCCCGCCACGACCTGCCCTTCGGCCGGGCCCTGGGCCCAACCCTCTGGCTGCTCGGAATCAGCGAGTCGTGATCGATGGGCGAGCGGGCGGCCGGACGCTCGAATCGTCCGGATGGGCTCGCCCCAACTCGCAGGACCTGGCCTTCGGAATCCGCTCAGCCCTTCCGAAGGCGTGAGGTGGTCGAGTGGGCGGCGAGGTCGTCGGCCATGTCTCGGACGGCTTGAGCGACCGCGGCCTTCCAGTCGTCGCCGAACCGGGCGATGGCGGCCGGCTTCTTGTAGGCGAAGGCGATCCCTCGAGAGTTATTCACCAGGGCACCCAGCCCCTGATCGTCGAACGCCGGCGCGATATCGGAAGCGGTGCCGCCCTGGGTCCCGTACCCCGGCACCAGGAAAGGAATCCCCGGGAGCGCCTGCCGAAGCTCGGCGAGTTCGGCCGGATAGGTCGCCCCCACCACGGCACCCACCAGGCTATAGCCCGAGGCACCCCGATGCGGCTCGGCCCATTCCGAGAGCTTCTCGGCCACATGTCGATAGATCGGCCGGCCGTCGGCGACCAGATCCTGGAACTCCCGGGCCGAGGCGTTGCTGGTCCGGACCAGGACGAAGATCCCCTTCCCCTCTCGAGCGGCGACCTTGACGAAGGGAGAGATCCCGTCCGTGCCCAGGTAAGGATTCACGGTCAGGGCATCGACCTCCCAGGACGGCTCGAACTGATTACCCACGGGGACCTTGCCCAGGTAGGCCCGCGCATAAGCCTCGGCCGTGGAGCCGATGTCATTCCGCTTGCCGTCCATCAGGACGATCAGCCCCAGCCCCATCGCATAGGAAGCGGTGGCGTGCAGGGCCCTTACGCCCTCGGGTCCATACGCCTCATAGAAGGCCGCCTGGAATTTGACCGCCGGGACCATAGGGGCAACCACCTCGGCGATCCCCCGCCCGAATTCTTCCAGGGCCAGGGCCACCCCATCGCGGTCGCCCGCGAAGCGGTCCAGGAAGTCGGTGGGGAGGTCCTCGGGCCTCGGATCGATCCCGACACAAACAGGATTGCCCGCCCGAATAATGGCCGCCATCAAGGCGTCGGCGAAATGATCCACGACATTCTCCGTCAGACTGCATTGACAGATCGAACGAGCATTCTACAATGGGCGAACCACCAACGGTAGACGCTGGTGAATCGGGGCGTAGCGCAGTTTGGCTAGCGCGCTAGACTGGGGGTCTAGAGGTCGTGGGTTCAAATCCCGCCGCCCCGATTGTTTGCCAACAATTAATCCCGCCAACGGTTGCAAAAGCAACTTTTGGCGGGATTTGTTCTTTACGGCCGACCCTCTCGGCTTGCGATGCAGGGACCCGCATCCGGATGCGGGCCAGGGGTTAGGGAGCCTTGGAATCGTGTCTCGCCGGAATCATGGAATCGGGCTGCTAAGGTCGGGGCCTTCGGCAGGATAATAAGGGCGACCACGGAATGTCCCCCTGGCCCCCGACCATCCGGGGTTCGATCGAGACGGGAACGATCATCTGATGAATGAAGGGTCCGGAGAGGTCCACTCCCGACCTCAGTTCCTTGCCCTCAGAACGAACTCCAGAAATTCGTAAATCTGCCGGTTCGACTCGTCGGTCGGATCATGGGCCGGGCGGTTGGTCATCGCCACCCGATTCTCTGCTCCCAGGACATTATTGACGGCAACGACGTGATTCAAGGCCCGCCATCGCTCGATGCCATCTTCCGAACCTCCCGAGACGAGGAACGGCCGGGGAGCCATCAGGGACTGGACCTCGTGGAGGTCGTGGCCGTTCTCGATCAGGCGTTTGTAGGCCCCGGTACGAGGGCTCTCGGCCGTGATGACTCCTCGCTTCCGGGTCTGGCCGGGCTCCCAGCCGAGATACCAGGGCTCCCAGTAATTGACATTCGGCCGCTTCTCGTCGAAGGCAACACCCGGGTCGGACCAGACCCCGCAGGCAAACCGCTCGTCCAGGCACGCGGCGAACATCGCCCACTTGCCGCCGTAGGAATGTCCCATCACGCTAACCCGCTTCGGGTCGACCTCGGGCAACTCGGTCAGGGCGTTGTAGCTGTTCGATGCCACATAGGCCAGGTAAGAGAGCGGTTGGAGCTTGATCCCGCTGAGGGCCGGGTCGAGCGAGTAAGGGTCGAGCCCGATCGACAGGGCGACGAATCCTCGGCGGGCCAGTTGAGAGGCAAAGTCCCGACCTGGCTTGCCGCGGCCGATCGCCGTCTCGGGCTCGTAGAAGACCACCAGGACCGCCGGAAGCGGCCCCTTCCGATCGGGCACGAGCAAATATCCCTCCGTGGACCGGTCCGGGGCAATTTCCAGTCGAACTCGCCGCTGCTGGTATCCCTCGCCCGGTTCGGTGCCCAGGACCTCGATCGCAGGTCGTTCGATCCGAGCGGGCCAGGGCCCCATCAACCCATGCCAGGTCGAGAGGATCTCGCGCCTCCGCTCATTCCAGCCCCCCGCGTCCTTGACGCGTCGCCCGTCCTCGAAGATCAGGGGAGATCGGTAGGCACCCAGATCGCTCGCGAAATCGGAAGGTGTTCGAAATGCTGCGTCAAGTGACGCCGGAATATCCCCGAGGCTCTTCCGATCGTCCTCATCCGCAGCCCGGGTCGTCGGGCCGGTCGTCGGGAGGAGCGACATGGCCAGGAAAATCCCGGCGAGTTTGCGAACGATCATGGTGGATAGTCCTTCGGATAAGCCGCGTGTTGTCGGACTCACGGACCTCTCGAGTCCGAGTATCGCCGGGACGATCCTCCTGAGAAAGCCTCCGCCACCGGTAAGTCGAATCCCCGCAACAGACGAGTTTGAAGTTTTTTGCTTGCCAAAAATCTTATTTGCGTGATACAAAATCAAACTTATCATCCAAATCGAGTTATCGAAATTCCCGGAGCATCCCGAGAACAGCGAGGTGATCCATTGGAGATGATCTTGAGGGTTGCGGTGATCGAGGTCGCGATGGCGACGATCCTTTTCACTTCGGCCGGTCGAGTCGACTTACCCTGGTTCTGGGCCGTCATTCTCATCCATGCTTCGATGCTTTCGGGCGGGATGTTCGTGATTGACGCGGGGCTTCGCGAGGAGCGGCTCCGACCGGGCCAGGGCGGCCCAAGTCATCGGTTCCGGATGCTGGCGATCCCGATCATCCTGGCGCACCTCGTCGTGGCCGGGCTCGATGTCGGTCGATTCGAGTGGTCCGGCCCGATCTCGGTCGTGGTTCGGTCGGGCGCGCTGGCTGGGTACGTCGCCGCCATGGGGCTTTCGATCTGGGCGATGTATTCGAATCGCTACTTCTCGCCGACCGTCCGGATCCAGACCGAACGGGGGCATCATGTGATCAGTTCCGGCCCGTATCGGCATTTGAGACACCCCGGATACTTCGGTGTGATTTTCGGGGCGATTTGCGGAGGGGTGGCCCTGGGTTCCTTGTGGTCACTGGTCCCCCTGATACCCCTGGTGGGCCTCTTCCTCTGGAGGACCGCGATGGAAGACCGATTCCTCCTCGAAAATCTGGAAGGGTACACTTCCTATGCGAGCCGGGTCCGCTTTCGGTTGGTCCCCGGTCTCTGGTGAGAATCCGACCGATCTACGACTCGATCGAGGGCGAATGAACCCTGCCGTTCAGTCGAAGGGACCGGAAACCCATCTGGCACTCAACCGACAGAAGATCCGAAAAATTCTCGACCTTCCCTCCTCGATCCCACTCCGGAAATGTGGATTGAAGGAACTCCATAAGATCGGACGAATCGAGATTCCGCCCGAAAAACGGGAGTTCGACCATCGACCAAATCACCGATCTAACCCCATTTAAACTAAGACGTTCCGGAACCCTAGATTTTCTCGGTCTCGGCAACTTTGTCGATAGAATCGGACTTCATACAAGTGTCCGAATTTGTCAAATTGCAGAACGGCAAGATCGATTCGAGAGAGGACTGTTGGACAAACCCGGTTTTGGGTTACAATCGACGACTCGGCTCGTGCGCTGGGGCTGGCCCCTACTTCGCATCAAGGCCCTACGACCAAGTCCGACTCGGACCGACCGCGCCTTGACGCCCGGTACGGAGCCGGGCTCTTCCTTTGGAGAGAACCGACACTCCCTCATGGTAGATCGCAACCTGCTTCGCGAACTCGACGTCTCCGACATAGACGCCGAGGAGTTCGACATGGACCTCCTCCTGGTCGACGGTCCGGGCGTTCAGCCTGGCAGCATCGTCTCGGGTAAGGTCATCGAGGTCGTCGGCGACCAGGTGGTCGTCGACGTCGGCTACAAGTCTGAGGGACTCGTCCCTCTCAACGAATGGGAACAAGGCGAGCCGCCGCCGAGCCCCGGCGACGAGGTCGAGGTCTTGCTGGAGGGGATGGACGACGAGACCGGCGAGGTCGTCCTCTCACGCAAGAAAGCTCACCGGATGCGAGCCTGGGAACGCGTGACCTCGCAGCATCGCGAAGGTGACGTTGTCTCCGGTAAGGTCACCCGCAAGATCAAGGGTGGCCTGCTGGTCGACATCGGCATCAACGCGTTCCTGCCGGCGAGTCAGGTGGATATCCGGCGACCGCCGGACATCGCCGACTACCTCGACCGGGAGGTCCGCTGCGTGATCCTCTCGATCGACGAGGATCGCCGCAACATCGTCCTCTCGCGCCGGAGCCTGATCGAGGCCGAACGCGTCGCCCTCCGCGAGAACCTCCTCGCCGAGATCGCCGTCGGTCAGATCCGGACCGGGACGGTCAAGAACCTCGCCGACTTCGGCGCGTTCGTCGACCTGGGCGGGATGGATGGCCTGCTCCATATCACGGATATGGGCTGGGATCGCCTGAAGCACCCCAGCGAGCGGCTCCGGGTCGACGACCAGATTGAGGTCATGATCCTCAACGTCGACAAGGAACGCGGCAAGGTGGCCCTCGGCCTCAAGCAGCTCACGGCCAACCCCTGGGAACAGGTCGCCGAGAAGTACGCCGTCGGCACCCGCGTCGAGGGCGAAGTCGTCAACGTGATGAGCTACGGTGCCTTCGTCAAGCTCGAACCGGGCGTCGAAGGCCTGGTCCACGTCTCCGAAATGAGCTGGACCCGACGCATCAACCACCCGAGCGAGGTGACCCAGGCCGGCGACCGCGTCGAGGTGGTCGTCCTCGGGATCAACCAGCAGAAGCGGGAAATCAGCCTCGGGATGAAGCAAACCCAGGCCGACCCGTGGGATCTGGTCGCCGAGAAGTACCCCCCCGGCAAGACCGTCGAGGGTACCGTCCGAAACCTGACCAACTACGGGGCCTTCGTGGAGATCGAGGAGGGCATCGATGGCCTCCTGCACGTCTCCGACCTGAGCTGGACCCGCAAGATCGGTCACCCCGACGAGGTCCTCGAAAAAGGCCAGACGGTCACCTGCCAGGTCCTCAACGTCGATCCCGAACGCAAGCGGATCGCCCTGGGACTGAAGCAGATGCAGCCGGATCCCTGGGAAGCCGACATCCCGTCGCGATTCTCCCCGGGCATCGTGGTCACCGGCAAGGTGACCAAACTGACCAACTTCGGCGCCTTCGTCGAGCTGGAACCCGGGCTGGAAGGCCTACTTCACGTCTCCGAGCTGGCCGACCACAAGGTCGGAAGTCCGGAAGATGTGGTCGGGGTCGGAGAGTCCATCGAGGTGACGGTCCTGAGGGTCGATCCGGGCGAGCGAAAGATCGGGCTCTCCCGGAAGAAGTCGCAGGAACCCCGCGCCGAGGGCGCTCCCAAGGAAGCCGGAGCACCCCCGACCGCCAAACCGGAGCCCGCCGGGCTCAAGGGTGGCCTCGGAGGCGGCGGGCCCTTGTTCAGCCTCGGGGGAGAATCCGAGTCCGAAGGTGATGGCGAGGCCGAATCCGAGGAATCGGAAGAGGTCGCTCCCGAAGCCGTCGAGGAATCGTCCGACGAGGAAAATTGACCCGAGCGGACACGTCTCGGTGAGCCGACAAGCTGTCGCATCCCATGATCGGGGTGCGGCAGCTTTCTCTCATTGAGTCGCGTGGATCGGGGCCGGAATATCGGGATCGGTAAAACAAAAAAAGCCCGGCTCCCCCCGAGGGAGCCGGGCACAGCCAGGGAGAACGACGCTTGCTCGTGATCCCGGGTGATTCGCCCGAAAGGCCTGATTTGGTGTAAACCTCGTTGAGGCTTACGGATCTATTGTCAATGCACGAAGTGTGCCGTGGTCCGAACCTGATCACTCATCGTCCAGCAGGTCCCGCCACAAACGATTGTGACGAAATCATTAAAGGAATATGGATTTCAGACCGATGGCCACGGTTTCCGCTGATTTCACACTCGCGATGCTAGCTTTTCAATCAAGCCTGTCCAGGAATCAGGCGGTCGTCCCATGAGAGCGGCTAAGGCTCAAGGCGGCTCTCTTCCGATGATGGGTTAGTCTACATTTGGAATCGCACGAACCGCCGCGTCACGGATGCACCCGCCAGGGGCAGGATAGGGTTTGATGAAGGTTTTCGTGCTTGGGCTCGATGGGGCGACCTGGGACCTACTCCGGCCCCTCGCCGAGCAGGGAAGCCTGCCGAATCTGGCCCGACTGATGGGTCTTGGTAGCTCGGGCACGCTCGAGTCGATCTTCCCGCCGCTGAGCCCGGTTGCCTGGACCGGGATCATGACCGGGAAGAACTCGGGCAAGCACGGGATCTTCGAGTTCCTGGAATTCGCCCACGATCCGCTCCACGGGAAGGTCAACTCGTCTCGGGCCATCCAGTCGGACCTGGTCTGGGAAGTGGCCGGGCGTCATGGAAAGTCGACCGTCGCGGGCGGGGTCCCCATGAGCTACCCCCCCCGAAAGGCGCCGGGGTTCTATCTGGGCGACTTCCTGAGTCCGGCCAATGCCCCCGACTTTGCCAGCGACCCCGGGATCTTCGCCGAGTTGGAGAAGGAGGTCGGCCCCTATCGGCCCTGGTCCACCACGGTCCACGACGGCGGGAACGAGGCCGCCGCGCTGGCCGACCTCACCGATTTCCTGGATCACCACCTCAAGGCCGTCCAGTTCCTGATGAAGCGGTGTCCCTGGGACCTCTTCATGTACGACCTGATGGCGACCGACCGGATCCAGCACGAACTTTGGCATGCCTGGGAGCCGTCGCATCGGGAAGCCAAGGGACGCGACCTCTCCGCCATCCGCTCGGGCTATGTCGACTTCTGGAAGAAGCTCGATGACGGCGTGGGGGAGATCGAGTCCGCCTTGCCCGCCGATACGACGCTCCTCCTGATCAGCGACCACGGCTTCGGCCCGATCGAGTGGTATGTCAACTTCAACGTCTGGCTCCTGGAGCAGGGATACATCGCGCTCCAGGATTCGTTCTACGTCAAGCAGAAGCGGTGGTTCTACGACCGGGGAGCGACCCCCGAGTGGTTTTACAACCTGATGGTCCGGCTGGGGATGGCCGAGCAGCGGGTCGGGCGCTTCCGAGGGAAGCAGACAGGACCCCTGGAGCGACTCGCGGAGTCGGCCTTCCTCTCCAAGCGGCACATCGACTGGTCGAAGACCCGGGCTTATGCCCAGGGAAACTTCGGCCAGATCTTCGTGAACCGGAAGGGACGCCAGCCCCAGGGCTGCGTGGAAGAGAAGGATGTCCGACCGCTCCTGGACGAGATCAAGGCGGGCCTGCTGGCCATCCCTCACCCCGAGACCGGCGAGCCCCTGGTCGAGAAGGTCGTGGAACGCGAGGAGCTTTACCAGGGCCCGCACGCCCACCTGGCCCCCGACCTCACGGTTGTCCTCCGCGACTGGCGCTATCGGACGATCGGGCTGCACGACTTCACGACCAACAAGCTCATATCTCCCTCGTTCGGGCCGACCGGAGACCACCGGATGGAAGGGGTCATGATCGCCTCAGGCCCCGCCGTCGTGCCGGGTGCCGAACTCGGGCGAGCGAACCTCCTGGATATCGCCCCGACGATCCTCCACCTCCTGGGCGTCCCCATCCCCCAGGATATGGACGGCCGTGTCCTGACCGAGCTCTTCGACCCCGCGATCGTCCCCCCGCCCGCCAGATCGGAAGGCTCGACCGCCGAGCCACTCCCCCCGGAGGACGCTCCGTCCGAGGGCTACACCGAGGAAGAGGACGCCGCGATCCAGCAACGGCTGGCCGATCTCGGGTATCTCTGATCGCCGACCGAAGTTGGCCGATCGAAGACCCCGGTTCGCCGATCGGCCATCCTTCAGAGTTCGGGCTCGGGCTCGCCGAACCGGACGGGGGGGAGTTCCTGGACGGCCTTCCGGAGGGCCTGCTCCCACTGGGCATGGACGGCCTGGAGGTCGGGATCCTTGGCGGCAAATCGGCGGAACTTGGTGATCTCGAAGTCGTCCTTGTTGTAAACCAGCAGGTCGATCGGAGGCCCAACGGTCACGTTGGATCGGATCGTCGAGTCGATCGAGATCATCGCGTAGCGGGCGGCGTCCTCGAGCGTGGTCCGCTCGTATCGGACCCCTCGATCGAGGATGGGCCTCCCATATTTACATTCGCCGATTTGCAGGAACGGAGAATCGACGGTGGCGGCCAGGGGGTTCCCCTGCGGGTAGATCATGTAAAGGTCGTGGGCCTGGCCGAGGATCTGGCCGCCCAGGATGAAGTGGACGTTGAACTTGTAGTCATCCTGCTCCAGGGCCTTGCGATCCATGTCGGAGACCCGGCGGACCTGATCCCCGACGACCCGGGCCGCGTCGTAGAGCGAGCCCGCCTTGGCCAGGCCGAGCCCCTGGTCGAAGTCGCGACGCAGGAGCGTCACGACCGACTGCGAGCAGGACAGGCTCCCGCTACAAAGCAGGACGAAGGCGCGCTCGCCGGGGATGACAAACGTATGCATCTTCCGGCAGATGTTGACCTGGTCGTATCCGGCATTCGACCGGGAATCCGAGGCCATCACCAGGCCTTCGTGCGTCATGATCCCCACGCAATACGTCATCTCGCCCTCGAACCAGACATCTCGTCCCGGGGGACCACGCGCAAACCCAGCGCCCTTGATACCACAGCCGGGCCTCCGGAAGCAAGGACCGGAACAGGGGCGTTGACACGGAGAATGTACACTCTTATACTCAACCCTCAAATCTGGAGTCCCCCGGCCAGGGGCAGACGCGCTCGACGAGGGACGCATGCTGATCCGCATCGGATTCGAGATCGCCTTCGAGGTGCCGGCCCCCGCACCCATGGTCCTGGCCCTGGACACGAGGCCCGAGTGGGATCACGCGATCCGTCGACCCGGAGGCCTCCAGGTCGAGCCTCGCGTCCCGATCTATCGATACGACGACAGCTTCGGGAATCGCTGCATCCGCCTGATCGCCCCGCCGGGTCGATTCACCCTCTGGGATGATGCCATCGTCGAGGACTCGGGCCTGCCCGACGAGGTGGCCCCCGGCGCAATCCAGCATCCGATCCAGGACCTCCCCGATGACGTCCTGGTTTATCTACTGCCCAGCCGTTATTGCGAGGTCGATCGCCTCTCCGACATCGCCTGGGAACTCTTCGGGCAGACCCCCGAAGGGTGGGCTCGCGCCCAGGCGATTTGCGACTGGGTCCACGGCCATGTGACCTTCGGATACGAGTTCGCGCGGCCGACCAAGTCGGCGTACGACGTCTTCGAGGAACGGAAGGGCGTCTGCCGCGACTTCACCCACCTGGCCCTGACTCTCTGCCGGTGCATGAACATCCCGGCCCGCTACGCGACCGGATATCTGGGCGATATCGGCGTCCCCCTATCGGACAGCCCGATGGACTTCAGCGGCTGGTTCGAGGTCTACCTCGGGGGTCGCTGGTACACGATGGACGCCCGGCATAATACGCCGAGGATCGGCCGGATCGTGATGGCTCGCGGGCGAGACGCCGTCGACGTGGCCCTGACCACCTCGTTCGGTACAACCCAGCTCGAAAAATTCGTCGTCTGGACCGACGAGGTCGGCCCCGAATCGCTCCAACAGCCACCATCGGTCAAAACGAGTTGATCTGGCGAAAGTCTCCGGCATCGAGGAGGCGCCGATCTCGGCGCCTGCTCTTTCTCATCGGCCCCGCGGCGTGAGCTTCGAATCGATCGAGTCAGGCGGGCCTGAACGTAGCTCGATCACGGAGACTTCGGGAGCGCAGAGGAACCGAATCCGGGGTGCCTGGGCCCGCTCGGCTCCCACCCCTCGGCTGACATAGACCGGATTGCCCGAGATCCTGTGCAGGCCTCCGGCCGCCACCGATCGAGGGACCTGCGAGAGGGTCATCAAGGGGCCGAACCAGGGCACGACGATTTGCCCTCCGTGCGTGTGACCGGCCACGACCAGGTCGATCCGCGACCCTGGGCGGAGCCCGAGCGCGACATCGGGCCGGTGCGCGAGGAGAATCCGGATCTCGGCTTCGTCGCCGGTTTCTTCCAGGCGATCGATGACATGCTGAGGAGGCTCCGAGGAATGAGCGAGTTCGACGCCACCGATCGCGAATTTGCGGTCGCCGACCGAACCCCTCGCGATCTCATTTTCGAGCACACGAATCTCGGTGGATCTGAGGATCTCCCGAAGGTGGTCGCCCGACCCGTCGGTATCTCCCAGGACGAGGTAGACCCCACCCGGTGCCGAGAGGCTCCCGAGAAGGTCCCGGAGGCCGGATCGCGTGGCTTCGAACTGCTCGCCGGTCCCCTGGAAGACGTCCCCGGGCAGGAGGATCAGGTCGGGCTTCTGGGACATCAACAGGGCCACGGCCCGCCGCTCGTGGTCCGACACCCGATCGGTCTGCAAGTCGGTCAAGACCCCGATCCGGAGCGGGGCTATCCCCTCGCGAGCGGCGGAGACGAAAAGCGTCGCGCTCTCCAGACGGAGCCGGAAGGGTTCAATCCAGGTGGCATAGATCCCCACGAGCGGCAGGACAAGGCTCACCGTCGCGGCGATGCGAACCAGGGGCGTCAGCCCTGGTCCGGCCTGGGTCATCCGGGACAGGAGGAGGAACCCGCCGATCACCGGGACGAGGATGACCAGGTCCAGATAGGCGAGGTGGATCCAACCGAACAGGTCGACGCCGAACCGCTTCAGAACAAGCAGCTTGATCACGAATCCGGCCGAGGTCGTGAGGATGGCGAGCGACACCCGGCCCACTCCGATGGCCCGGGTCCGGTTGGCCGGTGCTTCCCGATCTAGCCGGACGAAAAGGGTGAAATAGGCGATGACGGCGTCGATCAGGGTTGATCCGAGGATCAGCGGCCAGGGTAAATGCGGCATCGGGATCCCGTATCTCGCGTCCGGCTTAAGCGGCCTACTGCTGTTCCCCTTGCTGCTGGTTGAGGCCGGAGTGGTGGCTACGCTGGTTGGGATAGGCCGCCCTCGACTGTCGCTGGGTCATCCCACCCATCCTCTGCGATTGGAACAGTCCGGGTCGGCTGTTGGGGATCGACCACTCGTTCCACTCCATCGGCACTCGGTCGATCGGCTCGACCTTGACCGTGACGGCGATGGTCTCCTCGGCCCGTCCTTTCCAGAGTCCCTTGTTGGGGGGAACGTCCGAGTAATCGCGGCCGAAGGCGACCGTGACATGGTCGTCGCCGACGAACTGTCGGGTGGTCGGGTCGATGTCGATCCAGCCGGCTCGTTCTCCCGCCCAGACCTGGCACCAGGCGTGGGTGGCCAGCTCTCCGGGGTGGTTGATGTAACCGCTGACGTAGCGGGCGGGCAGGCCCAGGCCCCGGCAAGCGGCGATGCAGAGATGGGCAAAGTCCTGGCAGACCCCTCGGCCGAGCGACAGGGCCTCGCTGACCGGAGTCCGCGCCTTGGTGACCTTCGGTTCGAATTTGAGCCGCTCCCCCACCGCGTCCATGATGCCCTGGACAAAGCCCACCATCGAGCTTGCCTCGGTGGGCCGGGGGAGCGTCTCGACGAAGGAGTCGAGCTCTTCGGATTGATCGACGAGTGGGCTCGGCCCGAGGAGTTCGAGCGAGTCGATCGCCGCCGGATTCTCGCCGAGCCGACCGGCTTGATCCAGCCGGGCAATCCCGGGGCGGCGGTGGGTCCGTATGTAGCTGGTGGCCAGGATGACCAGCTCGTTGTAAGGCTTGGTCACGTTGAAGAGGTCGACACGATTGCCCATGCCGTCGCGATAGGAGGTCACGGGAGACTGCGGGGTCGTCCGGAGCCGGTAGCCCAGGTTGGTCTGATCCTCGTCGGTCGGCGGAGCCATCCGGACCTCGAAGATCGTCTCGGAGACGGGGGCAGTGTAAGTGAGCTTGGTCTCGTGGCTGATCCGCAGGAGCATGAACGCGCCTCGCGTCGGGGGATGATAGGACGACCGACTAGACTGACTGGGCGGATTCGCTCAGGTCAGATCAGTTGAGGAAATAGGCCTGGTGGATCTCCTGACCGATCCGGTTGCAGGCGTTCTGCACGCCGTTCAGGAAGTTGCTCAGGCCCTTGCTGAAGATCTCTTCGACGTCGATATAACGAAGCTCGCTGTCGAGCCGGCCCAGTTGCCGCTCGGCCTCGGAGCGATACTCGTCCTCATCCCCCCCGGCGATCTCCCGGAGCGAATCGCAACAGCGGGCCACGCAGAACCGCATGGCCCGGGGGAAATCGGCGTCGAGGACCAGATAGCGGACGACCCCTTCGGGATCGACCCGGTCGTGATGCTCGCGGAGATAGGCCTCGTAGGCCGAGCAGCTTCGGAGGAGGCTCGCCCAGTGGACGATCCTCATCGGCTCCTCGACCGGCCCCCCTTCCGTGAGCCCGTGGAGCTTGACGTTGAGGATCCGGCTGATCTGGTTCACCCGCTCCAGATAGCGGCCGATCTGGAGGAAGTGGAAGACCTCGGTCCGGGGGAGCGTGCCATCGACCAGGCCGTCGAAGAGGATGCAGGATCGCTTGATCCCGTCGAAGAAGCGCGAGGGGCTGGCCTTGAATCTCCGCTGGGCTCGGGGGCTCCCCACGTAGAGATAGAGCTTGTTGACGTGGCTCCAGACCTCGCCGCTGAGGGTCTCCTGGGTCCCCCGGGCATTCTCACGGGCCCGCGCGAGCATCGCCATGATGGAGTGGCTGTTCTGGCGTTCGAAGGTCAGGAATCGGAGGAGTGCCTCACGATCCTTGACCTCGCGGCCATGGGTCTTCTCGAAGGCCTCGCGACAATCGAGGATCGTCAGGACGCTCTCGATCGGAGCCTGCCCGGAGACGTCCCCCGCCAGGCCCGAGGCGTCCAGTTCGAGGTGAAAGCCCACGTCGAGGAGTCGGGCGACGTTCTCGGCCCGTTCGACATATCGGCTGATCCAGTAAAGATTCTCGGCAACCCGGCTGAGCATCTCAGTCGTCCTCCCCGAGCGACCCCGTCGTCGCCGGACTGGGCATCGGAGGAGCCCCTCGGAGGACCCAGGTATCCTTGGTCCCGCCCCCTTGCGAACTGTTGACGACCAGGCTTCCCTGAGGCAAGGCCACCCGGGTCAGTCCGCCGGCCAGGACCTTGATCTCCTCGCCGTAGAGGATGAACGGGCGGAGGTCGACGTGCCGGCCCTGGAGCCGGCCGTCGACGAAGGTCGGATGCTGGCTCAGCGAGATCGTCGGCTGGGCAATGTAACCCCGAGGGTTATCCTGGATCTTGCGGGCGAATTCGTCGCGCTGCTCGGCCGTGGAGGCCGGGCCAATCAGCATCCCGTAGCCGCCCGAGCCGTCGACCGTCTTCACGACCAGCTTGTCGAGGTTGGCCAGGATGTGCTGCTTCTGGGCCGGGATCGAGGCCCGGAACGTCTCGACATTGGCCAGGATGGGATCTTCGTTCAGATAGTACTTGATGATCTGGGGGACGAACGGATAGATCCCCTTGTCGTCTGCGACCCCCGTGCCGAGCGCATTCGCCAGGCCGATCTGCCCCGATCGGTAAGCCGCGATCAGGCCCGCCACGCCCAGCTGGCTATCGCGCCGGAAGGTGAGCGGGTCGAGGAAGTCGTCGTCGACCCTCCGATAGATCACGTCGACCCGGGTCGGACCCTTGGTGGTCCTCATGAAGATCTGGCCGCCGTCGAAGAACAGGTCACGCCCCTCGACCAGCTCGACGCCCATCTGACGGGCCAGGAAGCTGTGCTCGTAGTAGGCCGAGTTGTAGACCCCCGGCGTCAGGACGACCACGGTCGGGTCGTCCGAGCCCTGCGGGGCGATGTGGCGGAGCATCGACAGGAGATTCGAGGCGTAATCATCGACCGCTCGGACGTTGTATTGCTCGAAGAGGGAGGGGAAGGCCTGCTTCATCACCTGCCGGTTCTTCAGGACATAACTGACCCCGGAGGGGGTCCGGCCGTTGTCCTCCAGGACCAGGTACTCCCCGGCGGCGTCGCGGATCAGGTCGATCCCCGAGATATGGATATAGATATCCTTGGGGACGTGAAGGCCGACACATTCGCGACGGTAGCCCGAGGCGCCCAGGACCATGTCGGCCGAGATCACCTTGTCGCGGAAGATCGCCCGATCGTGGTAGACGTCGTGGATGAAGAGGTTGAGGGCCCGGACCCGTTGCTTGAGCCCGCGTTCGATCCGGGTCCACTCCTCGGCGGCCACCATCCGAGGGATCGGATCGAAGGGGATGATCCGCTCGACCCCCTGATCGCGCCCGTAGACGGTGAAGGTGATCCCCTGGTGCCGCATCATCAGGTCGGCCGCCCGGTGGCGATGCTCGAGCTCCTCGCCCTGGAGTTGCGTTAGCCGATGATATAACGCCGCGTAATGAGGACGCGGACGCCCTGGCCCGGCGAACATCTCGTCATAGCCGGTCAGGGTATAGTCGTCGAATAGCCCGGCTTCGGACTCGGAATACGTCGACAAAATGAAGGCCCCGTCAGTGGAGTCGGATCGCCCCCATCGCTCGCCCTTCGGGCGGCACCCAAGATCCGATGTATGCCGCTGGATAACTTAACATGGAAATGCAAAACTCGCACCACTTCGAAGATCGGACGCTAGCCCTGGCCTGATCAGGGTTTATTGCCAGCCCACCGATTCGACCTCTCGCTCGATTCGCCCATTTCCCCGGCAGGCCCCTCATATCTCGCCCAATATTAGGGCGGACCTGGGGCATTCCCGTTCCAAGGCGCGACACCAGGAGCCTCGGGCCTCCGACTCTTTGTGGATCGCCCACCTCCCGGAGAGGGTCGGGGTGGTGGCGATCGTCACCGAGATCGGACGGCCAGCGATTCCATCAGTTGTCGGACTTCTTCTTGTAAGCCGGTTCGATCTTGGAGGCAACGCCCTTCTCGTGGGTGACGGTCACGTTGACCCCCTTGCGTCCCTTCTCCTTGGCCTTCTCGACTTGCTTGCCCACCTTCTCGAAGTCGAACTTGTTGGCACCCTTCTTGGTGACGTACTCGGTCTCGTCGTTGATGGTGACTTCGACCTCCTTGTCGGTCTCCTTCTCGACGACGGTCACTTTCTTGGCGTCGGCGTCGACCTTGATCAGGACACCGAGCAGTTCGTCGGCGTTGGCGGCGACCACGACGATGGCCAGGGCCATGAAGCTGGCCGCCAGGGTCTGGATGAGTTTCTTCATCGGTCAAGGTTTCCTGAATGGGGCGGAGATCCGCCGAGGGCCGCCCGCATCTCGAATCGGAGATGTCATCACAACGACGGCCCTGATCCGACGGAGCGACCCCATTATCAATACACTGAGCGGTCGGGAGTAAGGGGGAACCGCCCCGAACTCACATTTATGAAGAGACCTACTCCACCCAAGTAGGCACCCTGGGGGGAAGGCCTGGCGCATCGCGGCCTCCGCCCGTTTAGGATGGTCGAGAAGCCCAGGGCTTTCCCGTCAACGAGCAGGGATCTGATCTGATGAAAAACAGGTGGTTGATCGCCGGATTGTTCCTCGCCATGGGCGGGACGGCCCGGTCCGAGGAGCCCCGACCCTTCCCTGGCGTGGTGGGACGCTGGGAAGGATTCGTCCGGCACGATTTCAAGGTTGAGGACTCCGCCGCGATCGTGGTCGAGCCGAAGACCCCCCTGCCCGGCCGACCATGGGCCTGGCGCGGCGAGTTTTTCGGGGCGTTCCCCAACGCCGACCTCGCGCTGCTGGAGGCGGGCTGGCACCTGGCCTTCATCGCCATCCCCGACGAGTTCGGCTCGCCTCGGGCGATGGCTCGCTGGGAGCGATTCTACGAGGTCCTCGTCAAGGATCACGGCCTGAGCCCGAAACCGGCCCTGATCGGATTGAGCCGGGGGGCCCTCTACTGCATGAGCTGGGCGGCGACCCACCCCGACCGGACCCTGGCGGTCTACCTCGATAATGGCGTCTGCGACTTCAAGAGCTGGCCCGGCGGTCGTCCCAAGGGGCTGGGCACCGGCCTGGGATCGCCCGAGGAGTGGGCCAAACTGTTGAAGGCGTTCGACTTTCCCGACGACGCCCACGCGATCGCCTACCCCAAGAATCCGGTCGACAACCTGGAACCACTGGCCAGGGCCAGAATCCCGATCCTGTTGGTCTACGGCGACGCCGACCGAGTCGTCCCGCATCGGGAAAACTCGGAACTGATCTACGACCGCTATCGAGCCCTCGGGGGCCCGGTCGAGCGGATCGTCAAGCCTGGGCTCGACCACCATCCTCACGGCCTGCCCGACCCCCGCCCGATCGTCGAATTCTTCGAGAAGGCCCGTCGATCCTCCCAGATCCAGTCGTTGCCCCGCGATTGACCGTTGGCCCGATCGGCTCAGAGGATGGCGTGCAGGACCTCACCCCGGCTGACGGGGAAGGGTCGTCCGAATCGGTCGAGATATTCGGTGTCGGGCGTGTGGCCCAGGCAATGGAAGATCGTGGCGGAGAGATCCTCGGGGCGGACCCGGTTCTCGCGAGGCTGGCCCCCGATCTTGTCGGAGGAGCCGAAAACCTGCCCCCCCTTGATCCCTCCGCCGGCCATCGCGATCGAGAAGACCGAGCCCCAGTGACCCCGGCCACCGCCGGCCTCGATCCGAGGGGTCCGGCCGAACTCCGACATGCAGACGACCAGGGTCTCGTCCAGGGTCCCTCGACGGTCGAGATCCTCGATCAGGGCCGAGAAGGCCCGGTCCGTCGGCGGGACCAGGACATCCTTGAGTCGGGACGCCTCGCGGACGTGGCTATCCCAGCAGGGGTTTTCCCCCGGCTCGTCGGCCCCTCGATACCAGTTGACCTGGACCAGGCGGACCCCCGCCTCGACCAGGCGACGGGCCAGGAGGACGCTCCGACCGAAGGGGGAAGCCCCGTATCGGTCGAGCGCGGCCTGGGGTTCGTCCTCGACCCGGAACGCCTTGCGCGACTCGGGCGACTGGAGGAGGCTATAGGCCCGCCGGGTCTGGTCGTCGAAGACCGACCCGCGAGAATCGAGGTCGAGGGCATCGATCCCTCGCCGGAATCCGTCGATCAGCCCCATCCGACGGTTGACCCGCGCCGGGTCGAGGTCGGCGGGCAGGTCGATCTCCTGGATCTTGTACCCTTCGGGGGTGAGCTTGGCGTTCAGGAGCCAGGGATCGGCCCCCCGACCGAGCATCCCGGCATCCTGGCCGGGCCAGACGCTCCCGTCGGTGTTGAAGATCCGATGCGGGAGCGTGATCGAGGTCGGCAAGACCCCGCGAGGCCCCGAGACCCGACCGGCCAGGGCCCCCAGGCTCGGCATGTCGTTGGGGGCGCCCGGGTTCGCGTTCTCGACGTTCTGCGGCTGGTGGGGACGCCCGGTCAGCATGTAATAGCCGCTCGACGAGTGGGCGTTGTCGGCCGTGGAAACCGCCCGGAGCAGGCAGAGCTTGTCCGCCACCTGCGCCGTCATCGGCAGGAGCGAGCTGATCGAGAGGCCCGGGACCTTGGTGTCGATCGGCCCGAACTCGCCTCGGACCTCGGCCGGGGCGTCGGGCTTGGGGTCCCAGGTCGAATGCTGAGGAGGCCCGCCCATCAGGAAGAGGACGATACACGACTTCGCCCGACCGAAGGAGGAATCTCCCGATGTCCCCGAGGCCCTCGCCAGGTCGGGAAGCTGGAGCCCGGCACCCAGCAGGCCCAGACCGCCGACTCGGAGGATCTCGCGGCGGGAATGACCGTCGCAGAGGCGCGTTCCCGGGCCGAGAAATCGGAGCATGAAGGCCTCGCTTCTAGACCGGCGTGAAGAGTGGGGAGGGTGTTGTTTAACAATTGCAATCTAGCATCCTCCGGGTCGGGCCGCAAGCGGTATGCGAGATCGAAACCGCCCCGACAGGCCCCAGGAATGGCAAGGCGGAGGAGGGCGAGTTGCGGCCACCGGATGGTTTCGCCGGGACCTGGGGCTGATTAGGATGGCGAGCCTTGACGAATCCACCCGCTTCTCACCCTACCGGACTGGCAGGCCACCCCTGATGAGACTAGCACTAAGCTTCGGATTCCTGGTCGCGATCCTCAGCCTCTCGACGAGCCCGATGCCGAGGGTCGATGCCGACGACACCCCCACCCCCGCCCCTCCCAGGGCGTTCATCGACGGCACGGGGCCGGGCTGGAAGGAGATCGGCGAGTCGGACTTCACCCGGGCCAACTGCGACCCGGAAACCTGGACCTGGAAGGGCGGCGCCGTCCATTGCACCGGCCAGCCGGTCGGCGTGCTCCGATCGGTGAAGATCTACAAGAATTTCGAGCTGGTCGCTCGATGGCGGCACCTGGAATCGGGCGGCAACTCGGGCTTCTTCGTGTGGGCACCGCCCAAGGCTCTGGAGGGCCTCCAACCGGGGCGACTGCCGACCGGCGGGATCGAGGTCCAGGTCCTCGACCACGGCTACACCGAGAAATTCGAGAAACAGACCGGCAAGAAGGCCGACTGGTTCACCAGCAACGGCGACGTCTTCCCGGTCGGCACGTCGAAAATGAAGCCGTTTCCGCCGCTCTCGCCCGACGGATCGCGCAGCTTCCCGTCGAAGAATCTCAGCAAGGGCGTCAACGAGTGGAACCATTATTACGTCCGGGCCATCAACGGCGAGGTCCGGCTCTGGGTGAACGGCGAGGAGGTCTCGGGCGGCTCGAACTGCGAGCCGGGTGAAGGCTATCTCTGCCTCGAATCGGAAGGCGCCCCGATCGATTTCGAGGCGATCCGGATCCGGGAGCTGCCCTGATCGCGAAGCCGTCGGGGGATCACCACCCCGACGGCTCTCCCTCGTCGATCAGCGGACCACCGGGTAGTAGATGTACCCCCCGGTGGCCGGGTTGTAATAGAGCTGGTAACGATAGCCGTCGCCCGGCTCGTAGGTCTGGTTCGTGGGATAGGGCGCCATCGAGGTGACCGGGGCCGAGGAATAGCCGCTCGAATAATACGAGTTCCCGCCATATCCTCCGTACCCGTTCGAGTAGCCCCGGTTATAGCCGTAACCATACCCGCCGAGTCCGAGGCCGAAACCTCCGACTCCCAGGAACGGGAAACCCCCACCGTAGAAGCCCCCGCGATACCCGCCGCCGTAATAACCCCCGCCTCCGTGGTAACCTCCGCCGCCGTGGTATCCCCCACCGCCAACGTGGCCCCCTCCGCCGTGGTATCCCCCACCGCCAACGTGGCCCCCTCCGCCGTGATATCCCCCGCCTCCGGCGTGACCTCCGCCGCCGCCGTGCCCACCGCCACCTCCTCCTCCCCCGCCATGAGCGAAGGCCGGAGCATTCGAGGCCGCCAAGACCGCCAGCCCCAGCGAGACGGCCTTGATGGCCCTCGTCGCGAATCCGATCGGACCTGTCATCGTGGTGCTCCCTGTTGCAAATCGCCGATCCGTCTCCGGACCTCCCGTTCGTTGAAAGGCCCGGATATCTGTCCTACGAATCAGATTGAGCGATGGGCCATCATCCGCTCGAAGGATTCCCGGAAGTCGACGGATCTCGGCGACCTGACCCCTGGGTAGCCTCGCTCCTCATTTCGACTCGGCGGGTTTCATGTGCTCGTCGAACCAGTCGGCGAACTTGCCGAGATCCTGGTCCATCCCGCCCCAGCCGTGCCCGGCTCCCGGCTTGACCACGAGCTTGGCATCCACCCCCGCCGCCTTGAGCTTCTCGACGATCGACTCGGATTGCTGGACCGGCACCAAGGTGTCGGCATCGCCGTGATAGATCAGGGTCGGTGCGTCGTCGGACGAGACGTGAGAGACGGGCGAGACCTGGCGGGTGATCTCGCGGAGTTTCGCCTCGTCGGTGACGGGGACCCAGAGGTTCTTGGCCATGTCCAGCACGTGGTAATCGAATGCGGCCCGGAACGGCCGCTGGTGGTCGGTCGGGTGGATGATGGCCTTACCTTCCCCGCCGAAGTTGAGGAAGTCGGTCGGAGGGAAGAAGCAGGCCACCGCGCGGACCCGGCTGGATTCGCGGTCGACCGGGTCCTTGGCCTTGGGGTCGCCAGGATCGCCATTGGTCCCGAGGATGAGAGAAAGATGCCCGCCGGCCGAAGCCCCGGTCACGCCGATCCGATCCGGGTCGATCCCGTAATCCTTGGCGTGGTACCGGATGTAGCGGAGGGCCCGGTTGACGTCGGAGATGATCTCGGTGAGTGTGAACTTGGGCTGGCTCCCGTGGACCACGGCGAAGACCGTGTACCCTCGATCCAGGAGCGGGCCGACCGTCTTCTCGTTGATGGCCTCGTGAGACGAGAAGAACCCACCGCTGACCATGAACACCACTGCCGCGCCGTTGGCCTTATGCGGGGTGAAGACGTCCATCGTCAGGGCGGTCCCGAACTTCCGCCCGTAGATCACGTCTTCCTTGTGAGCAACCGCGGGCGGCTCGTCCCCGAACGTCGGGGCGAGCGGGAGGATCGAGAGCAGCAACGGGGCCAGTCGGGACGGTCGAATCATGGTGTCCTCGCTAAGATGCGTTGGGAGATGAAAGGGCCCGGGCATCATAGCAAGGACTGAGGAGTTCGAGCATGGCCCGATCGAAGGCAAATTTGCCGTCGAAGATCTGCCCGAGTTGCCACCGCCCGTTTTCCTGGCGGAAGAAGTGGGAGCGCGACTGGGATCGCGTCGTCTATTGCAGTGACACCTGCCGAAGGCGAGCCCGGACTTCCGAGCCGGATGGGAAGGAGCCGACTCGATGAGCGATCAATCCTTATCCTTGGCGATCCCGGCGAGCTTCGCCCCGACGGCCCGGAGATAGCCCTGGGGGTCGATCAGGATCTGCAACCCCCTCTGGCCGGCGGAGATCGAGATGACGTCGAATAGCTCGGCCGTCTCGTCCAGATAGACCGGGTAATCTTTCTTGCAGGCGAGGGCCGTCACCCCGCCCCGGATGTAGCCGGTCAAGGGCTGGACTTCCTTCAGAGGGACGGTATCGACCTTGCGGTCGCCGGTCTCGCGGGCCAGGGCCTTGAGATCGAGCTGGGAATCGCCCGGGATCACCGCCAGGCAGATGCCGTGTCGGTCCCCCCGAGCCACGAGCGTCTTGAAGACCTGCTCGGCGGGCATCCCGATCTTGAGCGCGACCGACTCGGCGGCCAGGTCATCGGGATCGACCTCGTACTCGACCAGCTTGTAGTCGATCCCCATCGTGTCGAGCAGCCTGGCGGCGTTGGTCTTGGAGATGGCCAAAGTTGGATTCACTCCGATCAGTCCGGGCGAAGGCGGTACCGGCAAACATAAACCGACTGGCCGGCGCGCTCCCCATCGAGCAGCGTTACCTGGACCATTCGGACGTCGCCCAGGTGCTGATATTCATTGTTCGCGGGATTCTGGAAGGCCGCAAACTGGGACGGAAATCCATCGAGGACGACCTTGACCCTGGTCCGTTCGGGCACAGCGAATTTGGTCCCATCGTTGAGCGTTTCCTCGAAGGGTGGATGCGTCTCGCCCTGGATCACCGCCTCCGTTCCCGGCGCAAAGCGTCCATGAAGCGGATCGACACGGCTTTGAAAATATCCTTCGATCCCGATCGCTGGCGTCACGACCACGAACAGGAGGATGGATACCATCGCGACCCGGCGAGATCGGGGCACCGAACTGGTCGATACCAGGGATCGGCCCGGGAGCAAACGGGCCAGCCACCCCCCCGCCATCGCGACCAGCAGTTGTGGGATCAAGAAGATTCCCGGCAAGACGATCAATTCGGCGATCATTGTCGGGATCGCGTGGAATCTGGTTCCCAGGCCGCTCGACAGGATGGCTGTCTCCAGGGCGTCGCAATAGGGGTCCAGCCACCAGTAGGAGGTGAGCACGGAAGCCAGCCCGGTCATCGAGAAACCAAGCCAGAACGGATTTTTCTTACCTGTTCCGCCGATCAGGAATGCCACGACCACTAGGATATTTGCCATCGGCAAGATCCCGAAGACGTACAGGTTGAGGGAGACGGCCAGGCGCGAGAGGATCGACCGGACGATCATGAAGTCGGCCGCAAGCAAGATCACTCCCGCCATGATCATGCCGATGGAAAGGCGTGGCAACTTCACGTTGTCCTCCTTGAGATGAAGGCCGACCCTGGCTGGTCGAGTGGCGTGATCCTACCAGGTCAACACGGGGGTTCCATCCCGATTATTCGCGACTCTGATACGTCGGCCCGAGCATGTCGCGGAGGGCGTTGGCCGCGCCGGAGATGCCGTCGTCACTCCGGACGATCTCTCCGACCTCGGCAGCCTTCCGGGTGTAGTCGGGCACCGTAAGGAGTCGATCCAGGGCCGACGTGGCTCGGTCGGCCTCGAACCGGGTCCTGGTGATGGTCCGGGCGATCCCGAGCCGGGCGACTCGATCGGCATTGTCGGGCTGGTCGAAGGCGAAGGGGACGACCAGTTCGGGCTTGCCCGATCGCATAGCCTGGGCCGTCGTGCCGATCCCCCCTTGATGGACGATCGCGGCGGCTCGGGGGAAAAGCTCAGTATAGGAGGCGTAGGGGACGGCAATCACCCCCTCGGGGAGCTTCGCCGACCGGAGTTCGGGGGCATCGTTGCCGACGAGGAGGACCGCCCTCCGCTTCAACCGCCGGGCGGCCTCGGCCCCCACCTCGTAGAACTTCCCCGGGTTGGCCACCGCCGACGATCCGAGGGTGAAGACGATCGGCGGCGGGCCATCATCGAGGAATCGGCCTAATTCCGGGTCGAGCCGCTCGTCGCGGTCGAAGAAGGGGAATCCCGTGACGACGGCGTTCGCCGGCCAGTCCCGCTGCTGGGGGGCCAGCAGGGTGGACATCAGGACCAGGACGAGGTCGGGGGCGTGCTGCCCCTCGAAAAGCGGGTCGTCCCCGGGGGGCAGGCCCAACTCGGCGCGGATCTCATGATAGGGGTCGGACCAGGTTCGGACGCTGTGCTTGAGCGCCGCGAAGACGGGCCTGTAGAAGAGTGGGCCCAATCTCCGGAGTCGGGACAGATAAGGGGCCGGGGCCAGCACGGGCGGATCGTAGGCGGAGTAGAGCGAAAGGGGCGCGAGGAC
The DNA here is from genome assembly GCF_051175385.1 of Tundrisphaera lichenicola. Classification (GTDB taxonomy): domain Bacteria; phylum Planctomycetota; class Planctomycetia; order Isosphaerales; family Isosphaeraceae; genus Tundrisphaera; species Tundrisphaera lichenicola. The sequence goes on from NZ_CP195106.1 coordinate 5,877,154, forward strand.
CGAAGAGGCCCAGAGCAGCCCCCGAGTCTCGGCCACCAGGCGGACCGAGAAGGTCAGCGGGTGAGAGACCAGCAGGTCGGCCCCCTCGGCGGCGGCGATCGAATCCTCCAGGCTCTCGCGGAGCGCGGGCATGATCATCCGGCGGATCACCTGCTCGGGACCGTTCCGGAGATCCATGATCCGCTTCATCAACTCGGCCATTTCCCCGGGCGGAGGGGCATCCGGGCGGATCGGGCGAAACCCGAGGCCGAGCTTCTCGACCTTCTCCCGGTAGATCGCGCTGGTGGCGATGATCGCCTCGATTCCCCGAGCCTTCAGCCCGAGGGCCACGGCCAGGTAAGGATGCAAATCGCCGAGAGAGCCGAAGGAGAACAGGACGACGCGGGGGATGATCTTGGGGGGGCCCGGTCGGAGGGGAGGCTCGGTCATGACGTCACTCGGTCTTGAATCGGCTGGTGTATCGCTCGTTCGGGGCGAGCCCGCCCTCGAAATCCTAGGTCCTGATCGTCCACGAGTGCGTCCGGTCGTCCGCCCCGATAGCTTCTCCGCATTCGGCGGCCGGTCCATTCCTCATCGATTGCCCGGCAATAGTGTACTAGCCGGAGCCCGAGCCCTCGATTCTATCAAGGAGGACCGTGCGACCACGCGGGTCCCGGCCATGATCACCATGATCGTTCGCGGCGGTCCCAGGATCATTTCGGGGAGGACCAAGTTTCGGATCGAACGATCAACCGCCCGGAAGGGACGGGTGAATTTGAACGATTTCGTCTCGATGATCAATGCCCTGGCGTGGCCGACGGCGACGCTCGGCCTTGCTCTGTTGTTCCGAGAGGAGGTGAAGTCGATGCTCGGTCGAATCGGTCGGGTCAAGTATCGAGACGTCGAGGTGACGTTCCGCGAAGACCTCCGGCAGGCCGAGTCGCTGGCTCGCTCCATCCCCAGTCAAGGTCGAGTCATCCTGGAGGCGGACTCGACCGGGCTGGTGGCATCACCTCAAGGGGAGATAATCGGCGATCGAAGGCCAGCCCTCGCCAGGCACCCGGAGCAGGATCGGATCGAACGAATGGCCGCGCAGTCGCCGCTGGACGCGATGATCGAGGCCTGGTCGGTGGTCGGTCAGTCGTTGATGAAGGCCGCATCGAACCTGGGGGACCGGAGGGCCCCCGCCCCGCTCCGCCCGGAGGACGCCTCGCGTTATCTGGTCGATCGGGGGTGGCTGGTCGGACCCGAGGCGCATCTTGTTGAACGACTCCGAATGATCCGCGATCGCCTCGTCCAGGGCGATCTCCTGACACCGACCCCCGACGAGGCCCGGCGGTTCGTCAATCTGGCGTTCCCGCTGGCATCGAGGATCGAGGCGCTCGGCTGATCCGGCCCGATTCGGACCCAGGCCTTTCTCCTCCCCCTCCCCGGACAATCGGGAGAGGGAGGGGAGGAGGCCAACGTCGCCGGTCCGTCCTCCCCTCGACGTTGCTTGACCACGAGGGCTGGCGTAAAGTGGGGATCGAGTTCCGGGCGGGTCCCGAAGTCGTCCTCACCCCCCCCTTCATGCCCCCTCATCGGGGTCGGATCGCGAGCATCAGCCATGAGCGTGGTAACCGCCGAGAAGGCCGGATCGGCCGTTCCGGATGTCCCCCTTCCCCCCTTGCCGACGCACTGGCTGTCGCTCCAGCGTGCGTTCGTCCGGACCGCTCGCGAAAATTGGTCGAAGATCGCGATGGCCGACAGCCTCGGGGCGAACCTGACCTTCGGCTCGACCCTGATCCGCGCCCTGGCCCTCGGCCGCGCCCTCGGTCGCGAACTCGGACCCGAGCAGTTCGTCGGGGTGATGATCCCGCCGAGCGCGGCCGGGGCCGTCACCAACATCGCGTTGCTGCTCCTGGGCAAGGTCCCGATCAATTTGAACTACTCGGCCAGCCAGTCGGTGATCGACTCCGCGACCGATCAGACCGGGATCCAACACTCGGTGGTTTCCCGCAAGCTCATGGAGAAGGTCAAGCTCACTCCCAAGGGATCTCTGATCGCGCTCGAGGATATGCCCTCGAAGGTGGGCAAGCTGGACAAGGCCTGGGCGGCGGTCATGGGGCGGGTCGTGCCGATGGGGGCATTGGGTTCGTTTTTGCCCGGACTCAAGGGAGATCGACCCGAGTCGATCGCGACGATCCTGTTCACCTCGGGATCGACCGGCGAGCCCAAGGGGGTCGTCCTGTCCCACAAGAACATCCTCTCGAACGTCCACCAGATCCGGACGCAGCTCGACCTCGATCCGCTGAACGTGGTGGCGCTGGGAGTCCTGCCGTTCTTCCACTCGTTCGGGCTGACGGTCGGGATCTGGACGATCCTCCTGCTGGGCAAGAAGGCGGTCTATCACACCAGCCCCCTGGACGCGAAGATCGTGGCCAACCTCTGCGAGAAGCACAAGATCACGCTGATCGCCGCCTCGCCGACCTTCATGAGGCATTACGTCCGGGCCGGGAAGCCCGCTCAGTTCTCGCATATCGTCCATATGGTCCTGGGCGCCGAGAAGCTCAAGCCCGAGACCTACGAGGAGATCGTGGCCACGATCGGCGTCAAACCGCTGGAAGGTTACGGGACGACCGAGATGTCGCCGGTGGCGGCGGTGAACGTCCCCTTCGAAGTGACACTTCCCGAGGGCCGCGTGGTGGAAGGGAACCGCCGAGGGACCGTCGGCCGGCCGATCCCGGGGACGGCCATCAAGACCACCGACCCCGAGACCGGCGAGGACCTTCCCCGGGGAGCCGAGGGGATGATCCACGTCAAAGGGCCGCAGATCATGCTCGGCTACTTCAAGCAGCCCGAGGCCACCGCGAAGGTCCTCAAGGACGGCTGGTATTGCTCGGGAGACCTGGGCCACCTGGACCCGGATGGGTTCCTGGTGATCACCGGCCGACTCAGCCGATTCTCCAAGGTCGCCGGCGAGATGGTCCCGCACGAGGGGATCGAGGCCGCCCTGATCAAGGCCGCCGCGATCGACGAGCATTCGATCGCCGTGACCTCGGTGCCCGATCCCAAGCGAGGTGAGCGTCTGGTCGTGCTCCACACCGCCTGGACGATCTCCCCGGCCGAGGCCTGCAAGAAACTGAACGAAGCCAACCTCCCGCGCCTCTGGGTCCCCTCCGCCGAGGACTTCATCCAGGTCGAGGCCATCCCGACCCTGGGCACCGGCAAGCTGGATCTCCGGAAGATCAAGGAGATCGCAGTGGAGAAAATCAAAAATTGAACCGCCAAGACGCCAGGTCCGCTAAGGAGGGAGAATCGAAAAGAGACGAAGCGGCGAGATCCGAACCGGATCGGCGACTTGACGAACTGGCATATCGTGTGATCGGGGCCACCATCGAGGTCCACCGATATCTCGGACCGAGATTCCTGGAATCCGTCGATGAAGACGCCATGGCTATCGAGGTCAGGATTCGAGAGATCTCCTTCGAGCGTCAGAAAGCAATCGCCGTCGAATAAAAAAAGATCGCAGTCGGTGAGTCGCGTCTCGATCTCTCGGTCGGAGGGCGGCTCGTGTTCGAGTTGAAGGCGGTCGAGACACTGATCGCAATCCACAGGGCACAAGTGTTATTGTACCTGAAGACAACTCGACTTCCCCTCGCCCCCTGGATCAATTTCAATGTGCCGATCCTGAAACACGGAGTTCAACGAATTATACTCTGATAATCACTTTTTATTTTCGCTTGCCTTGGCGTCTTGGCGGTCAATCTCTCCTTTCCGTCTCGCAGTCACCCGGAGCCTGGGATGAATGTGGTTCTTCGGGTCACGGCCGGCCCGCATTCGGGGATGGAATACACCTTCGACCGGCACGAGACATTCGTGATCGGGCGATCGTCGCAGGTCCAGTTCCCGGTGCCCGAAGACGGATTTCTGTCGCGAAATCACTTCCTGATCGAGTTCAATCCCCCGGTTTGCTACCTCCGCGACCTGGGCAGCACCAACGGGACCAAGGTCAACGGCCTGAGGGTCGACGGGGTCCGCCTCCGCGACGGCGACACGATCTCGGCCGGGGAAAGCTCGTTCGTGATCCGGGTCGAGGAGACCACTTGGGAGGGTGGCCCCAAGATCCAATGCCTGGGGTGCGGCAAGCGGGCGCCCGAGGACCTGGCCATCAGCGCCCTGCCCGATGAGGACGCGATCAGCTGGCTCTGCGACGACTGCGTGGCGCTCCGCCGCAAGTATCCCACCACGGGATCCGAATATCTGATCGAGAAGAAGATCGGCGGCGGAGGCATGGGCGAGGTCTATCTCGCCCGCCACCTGCCCGACAACAAGCAGGTCGCCATCAAAATGATGGTCCCCTCGATCGCGGCCAGCGCCCGGGCGAAGCTCCGCTTCCAGAGAGAGCTTGACGTCCTGAAAAATCTGAGACATCCCAACATCGTCGAATATTACACCATGTTCGAGCTGAATGGGCAGTTCCAGCTCGTGATGGAGTATGTCGTCGGCAAGAATGCCATGGAGTGGGTCAGGTCGTTATCGGCACCCCTCTCGGCCGCCTCGGGCGCGCGGATCGGCTTCCAGTTGATGATGGCCCTCGATCATGCCCACACGAAGGGTTATGTCCATCGGGACATCAAGCCCTCGAACATCCTGATCACCGGCCCGACGGCCCGGCCCACGGTCAAGCTGTCCGACTTCGGCCTGGCCAAGAGCTTCCGCGACGACGCCGGATTCGCCGGGCTGACCCACCAGGGGGACATCGGCGGATCCGGGGGGTTCATCTCCCCCGACCACATCCGCGACTTCCGAGAGGCCAAAGAACCCGCCGACATCTACAGCGCCGGGGCCACTCTCTATTTCCTGTTCACCAACCAGTACCCGTTCTACAACTTCAACCCCCATCGGGCCGACGCCTATACCATGATCCTGGAGCACCCCGCCGTCCCCCTCCGTGCCCACCGCCCCGACCTCCCGGAAGGGCTGGACAAGGTCCTCCGCAAGGCCCTGGAGAAGCAGCCCAAGGATCGATGGAAGTCCGCCGCCGCGATGGCGATCGCCCTCAAGCCCTATCTGGACGCGGTATGAAATCGGTCGGAGCGACAAGATGGCCTTGCATCGACCACGGTTCAAATTGTCGGGACTGATCTTGCTGATCGCCGTCCTGGCCGCCGAGCTAGCCGTTCTTCCGGGTCGCGTTTCGATGGGTATGGCATGTTTTACCTTCTCCTGCGCACTCCTGGCTTCGCTCACCGGGCCGCTATCGAGGCTCGATTGGGCCACCGTCATCGCCGTTCATATTATGCTCATCGCCTTGCTCGTGCCGACTCGGAGGACGTTCCGTTGCGGACCAATGAGGCCGAATCCCACCAGGACACTCGGGCCATCTTTCGGTAGAATCCGCCCACCTGGCCCGCTTGCTTTGGCCGCCGGTTGCTATCTCCAGGGAATCGACGATACGTCATACGAGGGGCGAGCGTCTTGAAACAATCGGGAACCGTGGCGATCGTGGGAGTCGGGTTGATCGGCGGATCGATCGGGCTTGCCTTGCGCTCGAAGAGTCGGGCTGCACGAGTCATCGGGATCGGCCGGGACCGTTCCAGGCTGGAGGAGGCCCGACGGCTCGGGGCGATCGACGACTACTCGACCGACATGGCCGAAGGGGTTGCCCACGCCGAGGTTGCGGTCATCTGCACCCCGGTCACTCGACTGGTCGAGGATGCCCTGGAAGCCGCCCGATTCGGCCCTGAATCGATCCTCGTCACCGACGCGGGGAGCACCAAGGCCCGGATCGTCGAGGGGGTCGAGGCCAACGCGCGAGGACGGGCCGCTTTCGTGGGGGCTCACCCGATCGCCGGATCGGAGCGGCAAGGCGTGGCGCATGCCCGGGCGGATCTGTTCGAGGGTCGGTCGTGCGTCCTGACCCCGACCGATCGGACTCCGCCCGATCGCCTGGAACGGGCCCGAGCCTTCTGGACCGGCCTCGGCTGTCGGCTCTTCGAGATCGATCCGGCGACTCATGACAATCGGCTGGCCCGGACCAGCCACCTCCCGCATGCGGTGGCCGCGGCCCTGGCGGCCTCGATCCCCCCCGAAATGCTGCCGATGGCGGCCGGAGCCTATCGCGACGGGACCCGGGTGGCCGGGGCCGACGCCGGGATCTGGACCGCGATCTTCCTTGAGAACCCCCGACCGATCCTGAATGCCCTGAACGAGTTCGAGTCGCATCTGGCCGACTTCCGCGACGCCCTCGAATCGGGGGACGAAGCGAGGCTCCGGGCCTGGTGGGAGCAGGCCCGGGGTCATCGGAGTCGGTTCGATCATGCCGATCCCGACTCCTGACGGTTTCGTCGGCCGGTTCCTGTTTGAAATCCGCACCGAGATTCTACATAATAATTCCTTCGATCTTATGATCGCATCGAACCATCCTACCTGCCCTGCCGGTCGGCGATACAACCCGCGATGCGAGACGGATGCCGACCCAGGGACGGGGGTGGCCGACGCGGGCGGCCCGTCCCACTTTGAGACCCCTTGACGAGCCCTGCCCTCATGCTCTGGCATCTCCAAATCGACCCGGCCCCGGGGCAAGTTGACCTCGCGGGTCGCCGGGTCGCCGCCGACGCCACCGAACTCGGGCTGCCCGGCCCCTGGAACGTCTCGGCCAGCCGCGGCTTCCTGATCGAAGGGGCCGTCGACCGCTCCGCCGTCGAGCAAGCGGCCCGATCCGTCCTGGTCGACCCGGTCGTCGAGTCGTTCTCGATCCGCCTGGCCTCCGAGTCGGGCGGGTCGGTGGGAGCGGGCACGCTGATCCACGTCCTGCCCAAGCCGGGCGTGACCGACCCCGAGGCCGAGAGCGCCCTGGCACTCCTGCGCGACCTCGGGCTGGCCGTCGACAATGTCCGGACCATCCGGACCTATCGGGTCGAGGGACCCGGCGAGTCCCTCCCCCGGCTGATCGGCCGGGTCCTGGCCAACGACGCGGTGGAGCAGGCCGTCGTCGGCCCCCTGCCGTTCGACAAGCTCGGCCAGGGGACCTCGTACCGATTCGCCCGGGTCGAGGTGCCGATCCTCGGCAAGCCCGACGCGGAACTCCTGGACATCAGCCGGAAAGGGCAGCTCCACTTCAGCCTGGCGGAGTTCCGGGCGGTCGAGAGCCATTTCGCCGCTCTCGGCCGCGAGCCGACCGACGCCGAGTTGGAAACCCTGGCCCAGACCTGGAGCGAGCACTGCTCGCACAAGACCCTCCGGGGGCGGATCGAGTTCGAGGGGGAGGTCATCGACAACCTCCTCAAGCGAACGATCTTCGGCGCGACTCAGGAGATGGCCGCCGACTGGCTGGTCAGCGTCTTCGCCGACAACGCCGGTGTCGTCCGGTTCGACGACGATTTCGACGTCTGCTTCAAGGTCGAGACCCACAACCACCCCTCCGCGATCGACCCCTATGGAGGAGCCAACACCGGGCTGGGCGGAGTGATCCGCGACCCCATGGGGACCGGCCTCGGCGCCAAGCCGATCTGCAATACCGACGTCTTCTGCGTCGCCCCGCCCGACACTCCGGTCGAAGGCCTGCCGGCCGGAGTCCTGCACCCTCGGCGGATCCTGAAAGGGGTCGTCGCCGGGGTCCGCGACTACGGGAATCGGATGGGGATCCCCACCGTCAACGGGGCCCTGGTGGGCCACCCGGCCTATCTGGCGAACCCCCTGGTCTTCTGCGGGACCGTGGGCCTGATCCCCCGGGGGATGTCAACCAAGTCGGTCGAGCCCGGCGACCGAATCGTGGCTGTCGGCGGACGGACGGGACGGGACGGGATCCACGGGGCCACTTTCAGCTCGGTCGAGCTGACCGGCGAGAGCGAATCGATCTCCGGGGGGGCGGTCCAGATCGGCAACGCGATCACCGAGAAGATGGTCCTCGACGTGGTCCTCCAGGCCCGCGATCGCGGCCTCTTCCGCTCGATCACCGACTGCGGGGCCGGAGGCTTCAGCTCGGCCGTCGGCGAGATGGGGGCGGAAGTCGGGGCCGAGGTCGAACTCGACCGAGCCCCGCTCAAGTACGAAGGGCTCTCCTACACCGAGATCTGGATCTCGGAGGCCCAGGAGAGGATGGTCCTGGCCGTCCCGCCCGAGCACTGGCCGGCGCTCCGGGATCTCTGCGAATCCGAAGGGGTCGAGGCGACCGACCTCGGCCGGTTCGTCGACACCGGACGCCTGACGCTCAAATATCAGGGCGAGGTGGTCGGCGACCTCTCGATGGACTTCCTCCACGAGGGTCGCCCCGCCGTCGTCCGCCAGGCCTCCTACACCCCGATCGATCCCAGGCCGATCGACCTCCCCTCCGAGACCGACTATACGGCCGACCTGCTCGAAATCCTGGGCACCTGGGATGTTTGCAGCAAGGAATGGATCGTCCGACAGTACGACCATGAAGTCCAGGCCCGGACGGTCATCAAGCCGCTGGTCGGGGTCCTCGACGATGGGCCTGGGGATGCCTCGGTCGTCCTGCCGGTGGTCGGCTCGACCCGAGGGCTGGCCATCTCCTGCGGGATCAATCCGAGGTTCGGCCTGATCGACCCCGAGGCGATGGCCGGCTGCGTGATCGACGAGGCCGTCCGGAACTGCGTCGCGGTGGGGGCCGACCCCGACCGGATCGCGATCCTCGACAACTTCTGCTGGGGGAACACCGAGCGACCCGAGACCCTCGGCTCGCTGGTGATGGCCGCCAGGGGGTGCCGGGATGTGGCGCTCGCCTACGGCACGCCCTTCATCTCCGGCAAGGACAGCCTCTACAACGAGTACACGCACGAAGGTAAGAGCCTGGCCATCCCGCCCACCCTGCTCATCAGCGCGATGGGACAGGTCCCGGACGTCCGGAAGTGCGTGACGATGGATCTGAAGGAAGCGGGCAACGTCCTGCTCCTGATCGGTACCACCCGTGACGAGTTGGGAGGCTCGCACTGGGCGATGGTACGGGGCCTCGAAGGGGGCCAGGTCCCCAGGGTCGACAAGTCCGCCGCCCGCCCGACCTTCCGCGCGGTCCACGAGGCCATCAATCGAGGGCTGGTCCGATCGTGCCACGACCTCAGCGAAGGCGGATTGGCCGTCGCGCTGGCCGAGATGGCGATCGCTGGCGGCCTGGGGGTCGAGGCCAAGATAGCCGAGATCCCCTGCCCCTCGGGCGATCTGGCACCGATCTCCTTGCTGTTCTCCGAGTCACCGACCCGATTCCTCCTGGAGGTTCGGCCCGAAGCCCTGGATGAGGTCCTCATCCTGTTCGATGGCCGGGCGATCCACCAGGTCGGGATCGTGATCGATGATCCACGGCTGACCATCCGTGATGGCTCGTCAACCCTGATCGATGTACCGGTATCCGGCCTGAAGGACGCCTGGCAAGCGCCGCTCCGCTGGTAAGTGAACGAGTAAGCGAGTAAGCTCGTCAGAAAATGCCTTGCACTAAAACGTAAAGGAAAGCGCCGATGAATCGTTTCGTGACCTTCGTGGATGGGTCGAATCTCGATGGTGTCCTGAAGCATCTGAATCTGAGGGTGGACGACTACGGCTCGTTCTATCGCCACGTCTTCGAACAAAGTGTCCTGAATTGGGGTCGGACCTTCGCCGACGGCTCCCCCTGGCCGGCGGCCCAGCATTCGCGAATCTACTGGTATGTCGTCGGCAAGATGGATGAGTGGGACCTGAACGATCCCAAGGCCGAGGCCCGGCTCCGGAGCCGATTCGAGCTGAACCCGAGGCTCCGCGACAGCTACCTCGAAGATATCGTCCGGCGGATGCCTGATCTTCCCGGGGACCGTCGCAACGAAGAGGCGTGGAATCTCTGCTTCGCCGAGACCCGCGAGTGGTACGACAACAAGCGTCGGGCCCTGGAGCGGAAGAAGCGGTTCTATCACGGCGTCCAGGCCGCCACCGACTTCGTCGAGATCCGACAGGAAGGGCACTGGAAGGTCGACCTCCTGCACCACACCCTCAATGAGAAGGGGCTCGACACCAGCCTGGCCGTGGACATGGTCGCACTCCAGGACACCTTCGATATCGCGATCCTGATCTCGGGAGATGCCGACGGGATCCCCGGGATCAACTACGTCAAGGGCAGGTCCAAGCACGTCGGGGTGGCCGAGTTCCGCAGGGGGGCACCCGCCGACTTCCCCAGCAAGGGAGCCTCGTCGCGGCTCAAGATCGCCGCCGACTTCGTCGTCCAGGTCTACGAGGCCGACCTGATCCGCAGGAACCTCGCGTATCGGGCCGAGCCCGACTATCCCGGGTCGTCTTACTCATCGTCCTCGATGAGTCACGAAGGGAACTACTGAGGCCGATCATCGACCCCGAATTTGAGATTTCGGAGAGTTCCTGGTCTTCGAGACCCACGAACTCTCCGAAATCTGATCTTTCGACAATTCATATCTCTTTGATTCACGATTACCCCTCAGGAAAGCCGCCCATGCCCAAGCCCCGAGTCCTCGTCCTTCGGGCACCCGGGACGAATTGCGACGAGGAGACGGCCTTCGCCTGGCAAAGGGCGGGGGCCGAGACCGAGACCTGGCACGTGGGCCGGATGGTCGAAACCCCCGGAGCCCTCGACTCGTTCCAGATCCTCACCCTCCCCGGCGGCTTCTCCTACGGCGACGACCTCGGTGCCGGCCGGATCCTGGCCACCCGGCTGGAGACCGTCCTGGGAGATGCCCTCCGACGCTTCCGCGAGCGCGACGGCCTGGTCCTGGGGATCTGCAACGGCTTCCAGGTCCTCGTCAAGGCGGGCCTCCTGCCGGGTACTCCCGAGAACGGACCGGCCACGCTCACCTTCAACGACTCGGGCCACTTCGAGGCCCGATGGGTCAGGCTCCTCCCCTCGTCCGGCCTGAGCCCCTTCCTTTCGGACGACGAACCGATCGAGCTACCGGTCGCCCACGGCGAGGGGAAGTTCGTGGTTTCGGGCGAGGCCGCGCTCTCGACACTGGAAGCGGCCGGACAGGTCATCCTGCGCTACGCCGACTCGGAGCACCGGGCGACCTCGGAATATCCGGCCAATCCCAACGGGTCGCCCGGCGCGGTCGCGGGCGTCTGCGACCCGACCGGCCGGATCTTCGGCCTGATGCCTCACCCCGAACGGTTCATCGACCCGCTCCATCACCCCCGATGGACCCGCCGAGGGCTCGACCGCGAAGGGGACGGCCTCCGGATCTTCCGGAACGCCGTGAAGGCGCTGACCGCCTGATCCGCCCGGATTGATCCCTTCGTCTCAGTCTTCGGAACGTGCGGTGGACTCGGCGCGAATTGCCGTCGCAAAGGCGATCGCGGCCGAGGTCCGATAGGCCTCGCGATGCCAGAGGAGCGCGGCGGTCCGGGCCATCCTCGGCCCCTGGATCGGGACCTGGGCCAACCCTCGACCGTCGTTGACGGCTCGTCGAGAAAGTACGGTGGCCCCATTCCCGAGCCGCACGACCTCCAGGAGCGAGTCGATGTCGTTCATCTCGACGGCGACCACGGGCTCGACCCCGGCCTCGCGGAGTCGGTCGTCGATCAGCCGACGGGTCGAGAATTCCCGGCTGATCAGGGCCAGGGGATGCCCGGCCAGCTCGGACAGCCCGACCCGCGATCGGTCGGCCAGGGGATGGCCGCTGGCGACGATCAGCACGACCTCTTCCTCGAACAAAGTCTCGGCCACGATCTCGGCCGACTCGGGCGGGGCGTAGGCGATCCCCAGATTTAGCGTCCCGGCCACGAGCGCCTGCTCGATGGCCCGGCCGCTCGTCTTCTCGATCGCCAGGCCAACTCCCGGGTGGTCCAGCCGGAACCGGGCCACCGCCTTGGGGATCAAGGCCGTGCTGAAGGAATGGGTCACGCCAATCTTCAGATTCCCCCGACGGAGCCCGATCAGGTCCGACACCGCCGACGTGCCGGTCTCGACTTCGCGCAACGCCCCGATCGCGTGACGGCGGAAAACGTGGCCCGCCTCCGTCAAGCGGACCGTCCGCCCAGTCCGATCGAAGAGAGGCGCACCCAGCATTCGCTCTAGCTCCATGATCTGGAGCGAGAGCGTCGGCTGCGAGACGTGCAAGACCTCGGCCGCTCGGGTGAAATGAAGGGCATCGGCCACGGCGAGGAAATAACGGAGGTGACGCAACTCCATCGTGAACCTCGATCGGTCGATTGTTGGGCGCTATCGAGTTGATAAAGACAAAGAATTGGACCAATCGCAGTTTAGCTAATAAGTTATCACCTGGGATGGGATATTCTTCTCTCTGCCCATCCCCTCCTTGGTCCAAAGATCGGGACACGCCCCATGAGCGCGGTCGTCACCAAGCCTGCTTCGGGACCGACATCGTCGTCGGGTTCCCGGTTCCTGAAAATCTGGGGATCGACGGTCGGCCTGAAACTGATCATGGCCGCGACCGGGGTCCTCCTCTCGGGATTCGTCCTGGCCCACATGGCGGGCAACTTGCAGGTCTTCCAGGGAGCCGAGGCGCTCGACGCCTACGGAGCCCTACTCCACAAGGAACCCGCGATCCTCTGGGGGGCCCGGGCCACCTTGCTGGGTGCGGTCGGCCTTCATATCTGGGCGTATCTGCTACTGACCCGGAAGATCGGCAAGGCCCGAGGGGTGGCGGTCCAGGCCCGGAAGCATCGCGAGTCGACCTTCGCCTCGCGATCGATGCGACTCACCGGCCCGCTCCTGCTGGCCTTCATCGTCTTCCACATCCTGCACCTGACCACCGGCTCGGTCCACCCGGACTATCACGAAGGTTCGGTCTACGCCAACCTGGTCGGCGGACTCCGGGTCACCTGGGTGGGCGTCGTCTACATCCTGGCGATGGGCATGCTGGCCCTCCACCTCTGGCACGGCGTCTGGAGCATGACGCAGACCCTGGGGATGGACCAGGATCGTTACAAGTCGCCGGCCCGTCGGATCGCCACGGCTTTCACGGTCGTGGTCTGCCTGGGGTTTGCCGTCATCCCGATCGCGGTCCTCGCCGGTTATCTCAAATAAGAAGGGGGTCGCCGTGGAACTGAACTCGAACATCCCGCCCGGCCCGCTCGGCGAGAAGTGGTCGGACTACAAGCTGCACATGAAGCTGGTCAGCCCGGCGAACAAGCGGAAGTATTCCGTGATCGTCGTCGGGTCGGGCCTGGCCGGATCGTCGGCGGCGGCCACCCTGGCCGAACTCGGATACAAGGTCGCCTGCTTCTGCTACCAGGACAGCCCCAGGCGGGCGCACTCGATCGCCGCCCAGGGTGGGATCAACGCCGCCAAGAATTATCAGAATGACGGCGACAGCGTCGACCGCCTGTTCTACGACACCATCAAGGGTGGTGACTTCCGCTCCCGCGAGGCCAACGTCCACCGCTTGGCCGAGGTCTCGGTCGACATCATCGACCAGTGCGTCTCGCAAGGCGTCCCGTTCGCCCGAGAGTACGGCGGGACCCTGGCCAACCGCTCGTTCGGCGGGGCCCAGGTTTCTCGGACCTTCTACGCCCGAGGGCAGACCGGTCAGCAACTCCTGCTGGGGGCCTACCAGGCCCTGGAACGCCAGGTGGGCCAGGGGAACGTCTCGATGTTCCCGCGCCACGAGATGCAGGAACTCGTGGTCGTTGATGGGGTCGCCAAGGGGGTCGTGGTCCGGAACCTGGAGACGGGCAAGCTGGAGTCGTTCTCGGCCGATGCCGTCATCCTGGCGACCGGCGGATACGGGACGGTCTTCTATCTGGCGACGTACGCCAAGGGCTGCAACACCTCGGCCATCTGGCGTGCTTACAAGAAGGGCGCGGCGTTCGCCAACCCCTGCTACACCCAGATCCACCCGACCTGCATCCCCGTCACCGGCTCGCACCAGAGCAAGCTGACCCTGATGTCCGAATCGCTCCGGAACGACGGCCGGATCTGGGTCCCCAAGAAGGCCGGAGACCACAGGCCCCCCTCGCAAATCCCCGAGAACGAGCGCGACTATTACCTCGAGCGGAAATATCCGAGCTTCGGCAATCTTGCCCCTCGCGACATCGCCTCTCGGGCCGCCAAGGAGGTTTGCGACGAAGGGCGAGGGGTCGGCCAGACCGGCCTGGGCGTCTATCTCGACTTCGCCGACGCGATCGGCCGACTCGGCGTGACCACCATCCGGGAGCGGTACGGCAACCTCTTCGAGATGTACGAGCGGATCACCGACGAGGACCCTTACAAGGTCCCGATGCGGATCTACCCGGCCACCCACTACACGATGGGCGGGCTATGGGTCGATTACAACCTGATGAGCACCATCCCGGGCCTCTTCGTCTGCGGGGAGGCCAACTTCTCCGACCACGGGGCCAACCGGCTTGGGGCTTCGGCCCTGATGCAAGGGCTGGCCGACGGCTACTTCGTCGTCCCTTACACCCTGGGCAACTACCTGGCCACGGCCAAGCCCGCCAAGGTCTCGACGGATCACCCCGCCTTCCGCGAGGCCGAGGCGGCCGTCAACGCGCGGCTCAAGCGGTTCCTGGGGATCAAGGGCCGTCGAACCGTCGATATGTTCCATCGAGAGCTGGGCAAGATCATCTGGGACTACTGCGGGATGGCCCGGAACGAAGAAGGGCTCAAGACCGCCCTCCAGAAGATCCCCGCGCTCCGGCAGGAATTCTGGGAGGACGTCTGCGTCCTGGGCGAGGATGGCGAGGTCAACCAGTCACTAGAAAAGGCGGGACGGGTGGCCGACTTCCTCGAACTGGGCGAGTTGCTCTGCCTCGACGCCCTGGAGAGGCGGGAGTCGTGCGGGGCCCACTTCCGCGAGGAGTTCCAGGAGGAAGGGGAGGCCAAGCGGAACGACGAGGACTACTGCCACGTCGCCGCCTGGGAGTATACCGGCGAGGGGAACAGGCCGATCCGAAACGTCGAGCCGCTCGAATTCGAGAATATCCAGCTCCAGACCCGGAGTTACAAATAATGAGCACCGCCTCCGAGATCACCCAGAGCCCCGCCCAGTTCGCCGACCGCGAAGGGGACAAGGGCGGGCCTTCGGCCCATCGGAAGTCGATCAACCTGAAGCTCAAGGTCTGGCGGCAGAAGAACCGCCAGGCGACCGGCCGGTTCGTCGATTATGAGGCCCGCTCCATCAGCCCGGACATGTCCTTCCTGGAGATGCTCGACGTCGTCAACGAGGGGCTGATCCAGAAGGGCGAAGAGCCGATCGCCTTCGATCACGACTGTCGAGAAGGGATCTGCGGCCAGTGCGGCGTGGTCGTCGACGGCGCACCGCACGGGCCTCGAGCCCAGACCACGACCTGTCAGCTCCACATGAGGAGCTTCACCGACGGCGAGACGGTCACGATCGAACCCTGGCGGGCCGCCTCCTTCCCGGTCGTCAAAGACCTGATGGTCGACCGGGGGGCATTCGACCGGATCATCGCCGCCGGGGGCTACGTCTCGGTCCGGACCGGGAACGCCCCCGATGGCAACGCCATCCCCATCGCGAAGGATGAGGCCGACCTCGCCATGGACGCCGCCGCCTGCATCGGCTGCGGGGCCTGCGTGGCGGCCTGCCCGAACGCCTCGGCCTCGCTGTTCACCGCCGCCAAGATCTCCCACCTCAACTTGCTCCCTCAGGGCAAGCCCGAGCAATATCGGAGAGTGGTCAACATGGTTGAACGGATGGATGCCGAAGGCTTCGGATCCTGCTCCAATCATGCCGAGTGCGAGGGGGCCTGCCCCAAGGGGATCGGGATCGAGTTCATCTCTCGGATGTATCGCGACTATCTCAAGGCGAGCCTCTTCGGCAAGAAGAAGCCCTGAGCCGATCCGGATCGATAGCGAAACCGAAGGCGAAGCGGCCGGGGACCGACCCCGGCCTTCTCATTTCTCGGGACATTGAAGGGGCATCCCGCGGTTCAGGCCGTCGGAAAAATTCCCGCCGTTCTCCAGACTCCTCGATCCGAGGATTCGGGAATTCCCGAAGTTGGACGACTCGCACCCCGTCTCATCGAACTGATTTCATTCGCGAGCCCTTCACCCACGCGACGAGTGAGGTTGATCGGGCTCCCGATGAAATCTCCGATCACAAATCCATGAGATGATCAGGCGGGGAGACGACATTCGGGATCGGACTGTCGTCCAGCTGCTCTGATCAATGATTATGCCCTTCCCAGCAAATCGACCATTCGCTTGACGCTGTCGACTCCATATTGGTCGACCAACTGCTTCACTCCTTCCAGCACATCCAGGAGATCCCCATCCCGGGAGGAGACCACTCCGTCGAGCAACGTCCGCTTATGGACCGGGTTCGCCGAATTCTGACTCTTCTTCAGCTGGCTTTTGACCGCGCTGAAATGCTGGGCCGTCATCTCGATATCGTAGTTAGCCTTGATGAAAGCGACGGCCTTACTCGGAGACACGATCCCAGAGCGAATCGCCGCGCGTGCCGCGGCCGACTTCGAGAGCGGCGTCTCGGAATCTTCGCCGACTTCGGATTCAAGCTCCGCTTCCGGTTGCGACTCCGTCGGCGGGACTTGAATCGATCCGAGGCGAGTTCGTCCTTGCTTGCGTACCATGATATTAATCTCAATAAAAATTAGGGTTCAATCATCCGCATTTTAAGACCCGGAGAAATCTTTGCAATAGTTTAATCTCACAAGAATGAATGAGATGTCCACTGAAGCAGTATTTCATCTGCTGTTAAACTCAGTTAATGTACGCCCTGCTATTAGATCGACATATCGCCGGTGGACCCGTGCCATACCATCAATGAAGCCATCCCTCACATCGGGCTCGATGCAAGCATTGGTATCGTCCTGAATTCTTTGAGACCTGTACCTGGGCAATCCATTGCGGACCGAATGCCATTCGATCGACCATGGGCCGCAGGTCATGGCGCCTTCGTCCTATTTCTTGCGGGGTATCCCCGATGGCGCACGGTTCGCCTATGCTAAGGGGACAGGTTTCGCCGACGCACTGTGACTCGAGCTTCAAGGCAGCCCTTCATGAGCTTCGCGATCTGGGGAATGGGCACCGCCCTGCCGTCGCAGAGCATCTCGCAGGAGCGGGCGGCCGAGGTGATCAACCAGGCGTCCGGCTACGATGCAGATCAATCGCGCTGGGTGGAGTCGCTCTATCGGGGGGCGGGCGTCCATCGTCGACATCTCCTGATGCTGGAGCATCTCGACGAGATCCTCGAATCGCCCGGGGGTGTCCCTCGATTCACCACCGGCTGGCGGATGGGACGCTACGAGGAGTCGATCATCCCGATGGCCGCCGAGGCCTCCGGGCGTGCGTTGGAGGCCTCGGGAATCGCGGCCTCGGAGATCACCCATCTGGTCACGGTCTCCTGCACGGGATTTTCCGCGCCCGGGTTCGATCTGGCCCTCTTCGATCGGCTGAAGCTCCGTCCGGTGGTCCAACGGACCCACGTCGGGTTCATGGGGTGCCACGGGGCCATGAACGGACTCCGGGTGGCCGCGGCCTATGCCGGGAGCGATCCCTCGGCCCGGGTCCTGGTCTGCGCCGCCGAATTGACCAGTCTCCACTTCCGATATGAGCCCGACCCGCGACTCTCGGTGGTGAATGCCCTCTTCGCCGACGGCTCGGCGGCGGTGGTGGGCCGGGCCGGGCTCCCCGACCACCGAGGGGCCTGGACCCTGACGGCGAGCGGTTCGGTCCTGGTCCCCGACTCCGCGGGGGCGATGACCTGGCGGATCGGCGATCAGGGCTTCGAGATGACGCTTTCCCCGAAGGTCGGCGCCCTGATCGGCGAGCATCTTCGACCCTGGCTCGCGAGCTGGCTCGATTCCCTGGGCCTCTCGATCGGAGACATCCCCACCTGGGCGATCCATCCCGGAGGCCCGAAAATCCTGGATGCCGCAGAGTCGGCACTGCAGCTCTCGGGCGAGGCCACGGAGGATTCCCGGGAAATCCTGGCCGCATTCGGCAACATGTCCTCGCCAACGGTATTGTTCTTGCTAGATAGGCTCAGGAGACGCAACGCCCCCTTGCCCTGCGTCTCCTTGGCCTTCGGTCCTGGCCTGGTGGTCGAGGCGGCCCTGTTCACCTGAACGGCCCTCGCGATCGGCCATTCCGGAATCCTCCATCTCGGCAGGATCGAGGAATTGCAGATCGAACGGGATAGATCATGATCCAAAGATCGAGCGACTCCTTCGATGTCGTCATCGCCGGCGCTGGGCTGTCCGGGTCGTCATTGGCCTTGCAACTCGCGCGTCGAGGGATGAGTGTCGCGCTGGTGGACCCCGGCCGCTTCCCTCGCGACAAGGTCTGCGGCGAGTTCCTCAGCCCCGAATGCTGGGGGATTCTCGATCGGCTGGGACTCGCCGAAGCCGTGACTCGCTCGTGCTATCATCCGATCCATCTGGTCCGGATCTCGACACCCGAAGGTCGGGAAATCACGGCCGACATCTCCGGTGCGGATGGACTCCCGGGGCTCGGTCTGAGCCGGTCGTTCCTCGACGATCTGATCGTGGGGAAGGCCCGAGAGGCCGGCGTGGAAGTCTTCGAAGGGACTCGGGTCGGGGGTGCGATCCTGGAGAAGGGACGAGTCGTCGGAATACACGCTCGCGGTCCCGAACCGATGGAACTCCGCGCGAGCCTGACCATCGCGGCCGATGGCCGACACTCGGTCCTCGTCAAGCAGACCGGTCGGACCAAGGCCCGGAGTTGGTTTCGCCCCGGCCTGTTCGGCCTGAAGCGTCATTACTCGATCGATGATCCCGAGGCGACCGAGCACCCCGGGACCGTGGGCCTGCACCTGATCCCCGGGGGCTACGGGGGGACCTGCCGAATCGAGGGGGGCTCGACGAACCTCTGCGCCTTGCTCCCCGAGTCGGAGGTCCGGGAACGTCGAGGGGACCTGGATCGGCTCGCGATCGAGACGCTGGGCCGGAACCCGATCCTGGCCCGGCTCCTGGCCTCGGGCAAGCCGCTGGGCGACTGGAAGACGGTGGCGGGAGTGAGGGTCCAGGTCTCCACGCCCGAGCGATCGGGCATCCTCTATGTAGGTGACAGCCAGGGGACGGTCGATCCCCTGGGCGGCCAGGGGATGACGATGGCCTTGCTGGGGGCCGAGGTGATGGTCCCCTTCGTCGAGCGAGCCCTGGACTGGCCCGATAGCGCGGACTTCTGGATCCAGGCCGATTGCCAGGAGGCCTGGCATCGGCGATTCGACCGACGAGTCCTGCTCTGTCGCGCGTTCCACCACATCCTGGTCAATCCCCGGGCGATCGACCTGTCTTCGAGCCTGGGATCGGTCGCGTCGAGGGTCCTCGCCTCCTGCTTCCATCAGACTCGCGATCGGAAGTGGAAGGCGAGCTGAGGACGGGTCGAGGCGGATTCCCTCCCAGGCGGTTGCGAGCGGCCTCCGGCGCGATCTATCCTGGAGGTTATCGGACGGCTCGCGACCCGATCGGGAAGGCCCCGGTGAGGTTGGACGCCGCCGGAGAGGACACCGCGCCATGATCGGATCGTTCACGCTCGCCCTGGCCCTGCTCGCCGGGCCGGGAGCCGAGGAGGGCCAGGGCCGGCCGTTCCTCCACCCGCTCTTCACGGATCATGTCGTGCTCCAGCGCGACGCCCCTCTGCCCATCTGGGGCTGGGCCGAGCCCGGTTCTCGGATCAAGGTCGCCCTGGCCGGACAGTCGGTCGAGACAACCGCCGACGACCAGGGCAAGTGGCTGGTCAAGTTCGGCCCCTACCCCGCGGGCGGGCCGCATACGCTGAGCGTCAGCGGGCCGAAGACGGTCGAGATCCGGGATATTCTGGTGGGAGATGTCTGGATCTGCTCGGGTCAGTCCAACATGGAATGGCCCGTCAACCGCGCCGACCGTCCCGAACAGGAGATCGCGGCGGCCGACCACCCGCGAATCCGCCTGTTCACCGTCCCCAAGAAGATCTCACTGGAGCCGCAAGTCACCGTCGACGCCTCCTGGGAGGTCTGCTCGCCGGAGACCGTGGGCGAGTTCTCCGCGGTCGGCTACTTCTTCGGGAAGGACCTCGAACGCGAGCTGAACGTCCCGATCGGGCTGATCGATTCGAGCTGGGGCGGGACCATCGCCGAGGCCTGGGTGAGCGACGAATCCTTGACCCCGATGGGAGACTTCGACTCGGCCCTGGGCCAGATCCGCCAGGCCCTGGCCGAAGAGAAGGGGAAAACTCCCCTCAAATTTGAGGAGGCCATGGCCGCCTGGTGGAAGAAGAATGACCCGGGCTCATCCGAGGACCCGAACTGGTCGGACCTGAAGTTCGACGCCAAAGGCTGGCAGTCGATGGAGCTTCCCGGCCACTGGGAGGAGAAAGGCCTGCCCGACTTCGACGGGATCGCCTGGTTCCGCAAGGAGTTCGAACTTCCCGAAGGCTGGGCCGACAAGGAACTGACCCTGAGCCTCGGGGCGATCGACGACCGCGACACCACCTGGATCAACGGGGTCGAGGTCGGTCACATGAATCAGTTCAACTCCAAGCGGGATTACAAGGTCCCCGCCGGGGTGGCCAAGGCCAGCCGGAACGTGATCGCGGTCCGGGTCCTCGACACGTCCGGTCAGGGGGGATTCGCGGGCTCGAAGGAAGACATGAAACTGACGATCGCGGGAGAGGACAACGCCGAGCCGATCTCCCTGGCCGGTCCCTGGTCTTACAAGGCTTCGACCCCGCTGGGCGAGCTGTCCACCCCGCCGGAATCGGAGAACAGCAATCCCAACCGCGTGACCGTGCTGTACAACGGCATGATCGCGCCCCTCAAGCCGTTCCCGATCAAGGGGGCGATCTGGTATCAGGGCGAGAGCAACGCGGGAAGGCCCGCGCAATACCGCAAGCTCCTCCCGACCCTGATCCGCGACTGGCGCGAGAAGTTCGGGGTCGGCGAGTTCCCCTTCCTGATCGTCCAGCTGGCCAACTACATGAAGCGCCAGCCCCAGCCGGCGAACTCCAACTGGGCCGAGCTTCGCGAAGCCCAGTATCTGACCACCAAGGTCCTGCCCAGGGCGGGAGTCGCCCTGGCGATCGACATCGGCGATGCCACCGACATCCACCCGACCAACAAGCAGGAAGTCGGTCGACGGCTCGCGCTCGATGCCCTGGCGATCGGCCACGGGAAGGACGTCGAGTTCTCCGGGCCGGTCTTCAAGTCGCTCGAAATCCAGGGAAACAAGGCGAGATTGTCGTTCGATCACGTCGGGGCCGGCCTGGTCGCGGCCGGGGGCGACAAGCTCGAAGGGTTCGCCATCGCGGGCGAGGACGGCCAATATCACTGGGCCGACGCTACGATCGACGGGGATACGGTCGTGGTCTCCTCGACCGAGGTCGAGCACCCCAAGACGGTCCGCTATGCCTGGGCCGACAACCCGGCCTGCAACCTCTACAACCAGGACGGACTGCCCGCCGTCCCGTTCCGGTCCGACCCGCCCTCGGACTGATCGGCAGTCGAGTTCTCCAGGACCCTCACCCCATCCCTTGCCCAATGGGAGCGGAAGCCAAAGCAATCCCTCTCCCCCAGGGAGAGGGTGGCCGAAGGCCGGGTGAGGGTCGAGACGCATGGCGTGAGGGTCAAATCGCCAGGTCTCGCGGATTTTCGATCGGATTCCCCGCGGAATCCGGGAACCAAATCCCCTCTCCATCGCATGGTTAAAGCGAGCGACGATCGTTCGACAGCCGGGAGGGAGAGGGATGACGAGCGGGTCCAGGGCCTCGGCCATGCGGCAGATCGGCACGCTGTTCGGGTCGGGGACCGTCGCCGGGATGAGCGACGGCCAGTTGCTCGAGCGGTTCGTGAGCCGGCGCGATGAAGCGTCCGAGATCGCCTTCGCCGCGCTGGTCGCCCGGCACGGGCCGATGGTCCTGGGCGTCTGCCGGAGGGCCCTGCCCGACCGATCCGACGTCGACGACGCCTTCCAGGCCACCTTCCTCATCCTGGTCCGCAAGGCCCGCTCGGTCCGGGTGGACGACTCGCTCGGGAGATGGCTCTACGGCGTGAGCCGGAAGGTCGCGGCGAGGGTCCGCGCCGAGGCCGCCCGGAGGCCCCGGCACGATTCCGGACCGCTCGGCTCGATCGAGGCTCGCCCTTCCGATCCCGACCGTTTCGACCTGAGGGCGACGATCGACGAGGAGCTGGACCGGCTCCCCGAGTCGTACCGATCGGCGATCGTCCTCTGCGACCTCGGGGGATTCTCGATCGAGGAAGCCGCCGAAGACCTGGGTTGCCCCGTCGGGACGATCAAGAGCCGCCTGAGCCGGGGTCGAGCCCGCCTCCGGACCGGCCTGGAACGTCGAGGGCTCGCCCCCTCGAGCGCGCTGGTGGTGCCCGCCGTCCCGAGCCGGCTCCTCGAAGCCGCGACCCGTGCGTCCATCTTGTCCAAGGTCGGAGGAGCCTCGGCGGTCGGGTTGGTCCCGGCCTCGGCGGCCCTCCTCGCAGAAGGGATGCTCCAGACCATGACCGGATGCAAGATCAAGCTCGCCGCATCGGCCCTGATGACCATCGGCCTGGCCGTCACCGGTGCGGGAGTGATGGCCCGGCAGGGCCCAGTGGACGAGAAGTCGGTTTCGGGGGATACCTCGAATGAGAATGTCTCGAAATCGGCGGTGGTGAAGCCAGGTTCAAATTTCACCACCTCGGAGCAGATGGAGATCAAACTCCTCGCACCAGTGACTGTTGATTTCAAAGAGACCCCCCTGGAAGAGGCTATTCAATTTCTGCAGGATTACACCGGCCTCAAGGTCGACCTGGATCCGAAGGCATTGGCGGCCAAAGGTCTGACGCGCAAGGTACCCGTCAGCCTGTCGGCCGAGGAAATCATGCTGAAAAATGCATTGAGGCAGATCCTCAAGCCGCTTGGGTTGACCTACCGGGTCGCGGACGAGTCGAATTCGATAAAGATAGGTTTGAATTTGACCGCCTCAGAACGGATGGAGGCCAAACTCCTCGAGCCCGTGACGGTTGATTTCAATGAGGCGCCCCTGGAAGAGGCGATTCAATTTCTGCAGGACTACACCGGCCTGAACATCGTCCTCGATCCGAAGGCATTGGCGATCAAGGGGCTGACTCCGAAATCTCCGGTCAGTTTGTCGGCAAAGGGGATTACACTCAAAAGCGCCCTGAAGTATCTACTTCAACCGCTCGGATTGTCCTACCAAATTGAGCAAGATCTCATATTGATCACGGCAACACGTTTGTCGATTCAAATCGATAAACTCGAACAGCTTCGGGGACAACTGGCCCGGGCCCAGAAGCTTGGGCTAGATCCAGCCGATCCCGGGATTCTGCTTGCTAAGCGAGAGGTAGATTCTCGGATCGAAGAAATCCGTTCGACGATCCTCGGGAAAGTGTTCGATCCCACTCAAGCCAAGCCAGTCGATCGCGTCCCAAAACCGGTTCCGGATGTTGCCGATGCGAAAGCAATTTCGCCGCCCAGGGAATTCAACAAGGTCTCTATGCCCGACTACGTCGTCGAGCCGCCCGATATCATCGTCATCGAGGTCTTGCAGGCTCGCGAGGGGCGACCGATCACCGGCGAGCGGCTCGTCAAGCCGGACGGGAAGATCTCGCTGGGGTTCTATGGCGAACTCTACGTGGCGGGCCTGACCACGACGGAGATCAAGGAGAAGATCGTCCAGCACCTTCGCGATTATCTCAGCGACGAACTGCTCGGGCTCGTCTCGGTCGATCCCGCGACGGGGGAGACGAAGAAGACGTCGCCGCGAGACACCGACCGGGTCTTCGTGGATGTCTCGGCCTTCAACAGCAAGGTCTATTACGTCCAGGGGGATGTGGCATCCCCGGGACGACTGCCGGTCACCGGAAACGAGACGGTCCTCGACGCGATCAATTACGCGGGGGGACTCCAGTCATCGGCCGACAAGAACAACATCCGCCTGATCCGTCCCGGCAAGACGGGTCAGGAGGGAGAGCAGATCCTCAGCGTCGATTTCGACGCGATCATCCACAAGGGGGACTCGAAGACGAACTATCAGCTCTTCCCCGGCGACCGCCTCATCGTCTACCGCGACCCGACCGCCAAGGCGAACCCCGACGTGGAAGCCCGCCTGAGCAAGGTCGAGGAGAAGCTGGATGAGGTCCTCAAGGTCCTGGAAAGGCTCCCGAAGGCCGAGGCTCCTCCCGAGTGAAGCGTCAGTCATTTCAAGGACCCTTGCCCCGACCCGGGTGAGAATCCTTGACCTTGTCGTCGGCGGAGCAAGCTCCGCCTGAACAAAGCGTGAGCAAGCTCTCGCACTCCAAAGCGGCTCCGCCGCGTCGGGAACAAGGCCGCCGGAGGCCTTGGAGTGCGGGAGCTTGCTCACGCTTTCCACCCCGGAGCTTGCTCCGGGAATCAACGTCATCCCACTTCCAACTCCCACCCCAATGATCTGAGCACACCCCTCCGACCTATCCGAACGATGGGAATCGGATTTCCCTCGTGAAACTCAGCTAACGACCGGGCCTCCTTCCCGATCTTATTCACTCGGACAAGGTGGGCCTGACACGCTTCGGACAGTCCCGTTGGGTTCGTTTTTCCCGACGGGCCACCGCCCCGAAAACGGCCGTCGAGCCTCGATCGAGCTTGGGTTCGTTTTTCCCGGCGAATCGGAAGGGGACCAGTCGATCCGAAATCTGCTTCGAAGAATGGACTTGCACCGAATTGGGTTCGTTTTTCCAGGAACGACATGCCCGACTCCGTTGGAGGAGGGCTGTCCGCCGAAAAGGCAAGTGCCCGGTCGGGATTGTTGCTGCTCTTCGAGAAGCCGGATGTCTTGTGGGGGACTCGCCTCGCATCAAGCCGGATATTTTCCCAGAATTACCGAATCTTCTTGGCCGGGCGATTCTCCGCAAGCCAGCCATTCTCCCTGACCGATGATTGTCCAAGACACGTCATGCAAGTTGCCCAGGACCGCGTTGACGAGGTTGTCACGATGGGCTATGGTCCCCGCTCGAAGAGGACCGGACGGTCGGAGATCGGCTCCCCAAGGACGGGGGGTCCGCGCCGAGTGCGTCCGCCCGTCGCGGTGCAGGGAGGCACACGATGGCGATGATCACCGACTCGACCCTGGCCTGGGAAACCGAGGCCGAGGGCCTGGCGTTCGCCCGCGAGGTCCTCCGAATCGAGGCCGACGCCCTGGATCGGGTCCGCGAGCGGCTCGACTCGACGATCGCCAAGGCGGCCGACCAGGTCTTCCGCTGCCGTGGGAGCGTGATCGTCACCGGGATGGGCAAGGCGGGGATCGTCGGCCAGAAGCTGGCGGCCACCCTGGCCTCGACCGGGACCCGGGCCTTCCCGCTCCATCCCGGCGAGGCGATCCACGGCGACCTCGGGCGAATCCGCCCCGATGACGTGGTGATCGCCCTATCCCAGAGCGGCGAGACCGAAGAAGTCCTCCGGCTCATGCCCGCACTCCGGCGGATCGGCGCGATCCTGGTGGCGATCACCGGGCGTTCGACCAGCTCGCTCGGGACCGCCGCCGACCTTTGCATCACGCTCGGGCCGATCGAGGAGGCCTGCCCGCTGGGCCTGGCCCCCTCGGCCAGCACCACGGCCATGATGGCCGTGGGGGATGCCCTGGCCCTGCTCGTCAGCCGGATGCGCGACTTCCGGGCCGAGGACTTCGCCCTCTATCACCCCGGCGGGGCGCTCGGGCGTCGCCTGGCCTTCGTCGACGACCTGATGCGGACCAACGGCCGGCTC
This sequence comes from Tundrisphaera lichenicola, assembly GCF_051175385.1. Taxonomy (GTDB): domain Bacteria; phylum Planctomycetota; class Planctomycetia; order Isosphaerales; family Isosphaeraceae; genus Tundrisphaera; species Tundrisphaera lichenicola. Next base: position 5,902,753 of record NZ_CP195106.1, read on the forward strand.
CGGGTCGCCCGCGAGAACCTGAGCGTCCGCGAGGTCTTCGTCCTTCTGGCCGGCCCTCGTCGGCGTTCGGGGGCCGTCCTGATCGTCGACGACTCCGAGCGTCTGGTCGGGATCTTCACCGACTCCGACCTGGCCCGCCTCTTCGAACACCGTCGAGACGACCTGCTCGACCGCCCGATCGGCGAGGTCATGACCCCCGACCCGGTCCAGATCCTGGTGGGCTCCTCGGTCGGCGAGGCGGTCGAGGCGATGAAGTCTCGGAAGATCAGCGAGCTGCCGGTGGTCGACCGAGGAGGCCGACCCGTCGGCCTGATCGACCTGACCGACCTGATCGGCCTGGTCCCTTTGGAACTCGAGGAGTGACGGGCATGATGATTGCTCTGATCGGGGAGTCCATCTCCCGCCTCCTCACGAGGGACGCAAATCAATGCCATCGGCGAGAATTACCCCTCATCTTGAGGATTTGATGGTAAGAATTGCTTTGTCGATCTGACAATGTCCACGAGCGGTCCGCATCGCGTAAGAAAAGGATCGGGCGACCGGCGCGGGGCGTCGGCAGACGCCGAATCGGCGGCGGATGGCGGTCGGCCGTGTGCCTCAAATACCGGATGCCATCGTGTTCAAGAAAGCATTCAAGATCATTCTGACGTTCGGCCTGCTGGTCGCGGGATACGCCGGGTACACCCGGGTCTTCGCGATCGTGGCCGATCAACTGGCCCGGAATTCCGACGGGGATTCGACCCCGTTCCCGGAAACCGAGTCCAAGTCGGCGATCCGGGCCTCCGAGCTGGCTCGCGAGTCCCTGCCCTTGAGCTCGTTCGCGGCGGGTCGGCCCAAGATCGTCCACTACGATCAGTCCCGCGGCTATTATCTCTACGCGGATAATTACGAGAGACTCGACGATGGCAAGCGTCTCCGGATCTGGCCCTTCGCAATGATCTGGGCGTCCAAGGACGGCAAGAGTCGGAAGACCGCCACCAGCAACGAGGCGATCATCGACCTCAGCCAGCCGTTCGGGATCGTCAAGGGCGACGGCGGCCCTTCCCGGGTCACCCACGCCCAGATGATCGGCGACGTCAAGCTCCGGGACGACAAGGGGACCCGGGACGATCCGAGCGACGACCTCCGAGTCGGCCCGATGGCCTCGCTCGAATACGACGAGAAGACGCTCCAGATCACGACCGACTCCGAGGTCATCCTCGAAGATCGCGATCTCTGGATGAGCGGCTTGCGGATGATGATCCAGCTCCGGAGGGCCGCCCCCAAGCCCGGCGCGGCCCCCTCGTCAGCAGGTGTGGGATTCGATGCCGAGACGGCCTATCTTTACGAGAACATCCACATCATCGTGAAGAACGTCGGCTCCAATGGCATCCTGCCCGGCTCGGCGAAGCCCGAGAAGGGGGGACAGACCCCGCTCGACCTCCGCGCCGATGGCGAGATGAGGATCGACCTGCCCCGCCCGCATCCCCTCGTCGTGATCGGCCCGCCCGACCTGAACCGCGCCCCCGACCCGACCCTGGTGAAGTTCAAGACCAACGTCCGGGTCACTCGCGGGACCGACAAGCTCGACCAGCTCAACTCCGACACGCTCGACCTGAGTTTCGAGCCCGGGGCCAAGCCGAGCACCCCGCCCGTCGGTGCCGTTGCGGCCGTCGATGGCAATCCGACTGCCCCGGCCCCGGTGTCGAGCGGGCCGGTCACCGACCTCCAGCTCCGGACCGCCCTCGCTCGCGGCCACGCCGTCTGGCTCCAGTCCGAGGCGCAGGGGATGAAGGCCAAGTGCCTCGAATTGAGGTATGCGAAGTCGGCCGATTCGGGGATCCCCGACAAGACCTACCTCTTCGGCGGCCCCTCGAAACTCTGGGTCGAGAAGGTCGAGTACGACACGAAGGCCGCCGACCCGTCCACGATCAAGTCGGTCCTGAATCTCTATGCGATGGACGCCACGATCTTCGACAGCGGGAGCGGCGGGACCTCCGAGGTAATCGCCCGGGGGCCGGGGCATGTCGAGGATCGTCCCGCTCGGGGGGCCTCGGTGACCCACACCGCCTTCTGGGAAGACGAGATGAAGATGCTGACCTGGAGGGACGGCCAGGCCATGCCCGCCGCCGGGGTCCAGGCCAATCCCGCCGGCACGGGAACCCTCCGACGCCTGATCACGCTGAGCGGCGTCTCCAAGCTGATCGACCACAAGGAGCCGACCACCCTGGACGCCCGGAAGGCGATCGTGGCCGAATTCGAGACCGTCAAGACGGCCACAGTCCCCGTCAAGGAAGAGACCAGGATCAAGAAGCTCAAGGGTTATGAGGACGTCCACCTGACCGCGCCCGGGCGAGTCCTGACGGCCCGGCTTCAGCTCGACGCCAAGTTCGTCGAGGTGGCTTCCGGCGAGGTCGCCGACCGGCCCGCGCCACCGACCGGCCCGACCACCACCTTCCTGGCCCCGGCCCCCAAGATGGCCTCGAATCCGCCCGCCCCCAATCCCCAGGCGGCGGAAGCCAAGCCGCAGGCACCCGTCCAGGCCGTCGATGCCCGGGCCGACCGGGTCTGGGCCACGGTCGTTCTCGGTTCGGGGGATCGGCCCAACGGCGAGCTCAAGGATGCCCTGCTCCGCGGGGACGTGATGGTCCACCAGGACCCGGCCCCCGGCAAGCCCAAGGGGAGCGACGCCACCGGCCAGGCCCTCGACATCTACAGCCAGGGCAATGGGCTGATGAAGTTCGTGGTGGCCTCGGAGGAGCCCGAAGCGGCGGCCTCGAAGGCCAAGCTCGCCTCCGACGCCCCCGACCGACCCCAGGCCACCCCGGTCCTGGCTCGCGTCGAATTCGAGGGGCGGATCATCGAGGCACCGCTGGTCGGGCTCGACCAGAAGCTCGACTTCGCCTGGGCCCAGGGGCCGGGCAACTATCTCCAGCTGGCCGACGCGGGCTTGCTGGACGACAAGGGGCTCGTCGTTGATGGCAAGCCGGTTGACGGTCGTCCCCGGGGGCCGATCGACCCGGCCAAGGACCGGCTGGTCATCACCTGGAACGAGGAGATGAAGTTCTTCGGCAAGTCCAAGGACCTCCAGGGCCGGGCCGTGGCCAAGGCCGAGTTCCGAGGGACGTCGAAGGAAGTCCGGACGCCCGACGGCAAGCGGGTCTTCCGCCGGGGGGTCGAGGCCAAGATGACCGACGCGGCGATCTTCTGCGACACGATGGACGTGTACATGGATCGCGAGATCTCCCTGAACAAGGAGCCCGGGAAGCCGAAAGCCAAGCGGAATCCCGACGAACCCGCCGAGACCGACGCCCAGATCGCCCTGCTGGAGTGCCGGGGGGAGAACCGCGACGAGGCCAGCAAGCTCCAGTACGCCGGGGTCGACATCACCAGCCAGAAGCTTTTCCCGGGGACCAAGGAGCTGAAGGAGAAGCAGCGGATCCGGAGCACCCACGTCCTCTACGACAAGCGGACCGGCGACTTCGAATGCCCGGGGCCCGGGACCACGTACCTGTACCAGCGTGACAACGGCCCAGGGGCCTCGGGAAATCTCCAGCCGACTGCCTTGCCGGTCTCCGGCCCGGGGACACGCGGGCGAGGCATCCCGCGAGCCGACATCCTCCGGGTCCCCAACCTGAAATTAACCCGCGTCACCTACACCGAAGGGATGCGCGGGCGGTTTGGGACCTCGAAGGAGCAGGCCGAGTCCCAGACCCGGCACGCCGAATTCGTGGGCGAGGTGCAGGCCGCCAACGCGACGGTCCCGCACGGTTACAGCGACATCGACAACGACCGTCCCAACTCGGCGGATTACCTCTTCCTCTCGTCCGACGTCCTCCACGTCTACAGCGAGCCCTCCCGGGGCGACTCGAAGGCGGCGGCTCGCCAGCTCCTCTTCGCCCGAGGGAACGCGGTGGCCAGGACCCTGGATCGGACGATCCAGGCCGATCGGGTCACGTTCGACTCGGCCACCGACCTGACTTATGCGTTCGGCGACGATGACAAAGAGATCGTCATGAACGAGCAGAAGAGTCCGGGGCAGGAACCCAACACGATCCGGGGCAAGTCGGGCCGGTACAACAAGCGGACCCGGGCCGGAGAAATCATCGACCCCCAGGCGATCCAGCTATTCGACCTCAAGACCGGAGTTCGACCCGCCCCGTTCTATCCCGACACCGGCGGCACGCCCAAGCCCGGCGATCCGCCCAAGCCTCAGCGGATGCCCTTCATGAAGACCCCCCGCAACTCGACCGAGCGGAAGAGCTTCACCGGCGGGACCTGAGCTTCGAAACGGGAAGGCCCGCCGGCATCTCGACCGGCGGGCCTCCTTGATGGATCAATGATCGCTACTCAGTAAACCTCGCCCGCCCGGACGACGTGTCCGCTGGTCCCGCCGGCGGCGCTGGCGTGGGGAGAATACTTCGAGAGCCACCCCTCGGCGGCCCGGATCCCGAGGAAGTCTTCCTTGCTCATCCCGTACTTGGCGAACCAGGGGGCGCCGTGCTCGCGGACGACGTCGGCGGCCTCGGCGACCCGCTTCAGCCCTTCGGTCGCGGCGAACTTGGTCCGGGCCTCGGCGCCGTCCTGTAGGAAGTATTCCTTCCAGAAGGCCCGCCCGCCCAGGATCCCCGAGCAGCCGGTCTCCATCGCCATCTTGACCTGCTTGAGGTAGTCGGGGTAATCGACCCCGGCCGACAGCAAGACCCAGGGCCGCTCGCTGGCCTCGGAGAGGGCGTGGAGGTTGTCGACGAGCTGCTCGTCGGACTCATGCCCCAGGGTCCCGGGGAACTCGGCCTTGTAGACGTCGCAGAAGCGGCTGATCTGGCGGGCGGCCTCGATGGTCGTCTCGGCCTTGCGGTCCAGGTACGACTTGTCAGTCTTCTTCTCTCCGTTGTAGGGGAAGGAGACCGGCTCCAGGAGGAAGAGGATGTCGTGCTTCTGGCACTCGGAGTAGACGTGCTGGATCAGCGAGAACTGATGCTCGGCCGAGACCTTCTCGCCCGGCTCGAAGGGGGCAAGGAGCTTGACGGCGTCGGCTCCCATGAGCTTGATCTTCTCGACCGACCAGCCCGGCTCGATCTCGCCCATCGGCCCGCCGGCCTTGTTCTTGCCGCTGCCCGACTTCTCGACGCGGACCAGCATCCCGCGATCGGCGGGGATCGCCTCGCTGGCGATCGCCGGCCACGCGCCATAGTAGGCGTCGATCAGGATGCCGGAGGCGGCCGGGGCCATCTGCCGCATCATGTCGAGCTTGGCCTCGACGATCTCTTCGTAGGTCGGCTCGCGATCCATGCCCTTGGTCTTGAGGGCCTTCTGGGCCATCTCGATCATCGAGCTGTTCTGGTCGAAGGCGACCATGGTCAGCGTCCCGTTGGGATTGCTGATCCGCTGGAGTCCCCGGAGTTTGCCGGGGGTCAAGCCCTTGCCCAGCAGGGCGGTGGCGCCGAGTTGGCGCGGGGCGGAGGAGGCGACAGCCATGACGAGATGATCTCCGGGTAAATCGGCCGAGAGCGACGACGAAATCGATCGGACCGGGACGCAAGGCCGCTCCGGTCGGCCCACCGGGCCGTGTTTCCCGGGATCACCGGGATTTGCCCCGCGTCTCGCCCGGTGAGCTGCGACAAGCCCGACCCGATCGTTCCAACGGCTGACCAAGTGCCGATTCTACCGAGCCCCGCCCGCTTTGCAAGGATCGGGCGGCCGGTCCAGAGACTGTCCACCCCACCGAGAGGCAGGGCAGACCGCGACCCGGCTGCGATTATTTGGGCTCGGCGGGGAGGGAATCCGGGCCGGTCGCCCCGGGGCCCGGCGGGTTCATCGGGTCGCGAGTGCCCCCGAGTCCGCCAGTCTCCGTCACGTCTTCCTGATTCTTTCGACCGGTCCCTTCCGGGTTGGCCGACAGGGGCGAGACGTCGCCTTTATCGTCCGATGCTCCGAAACAGCCGGCCATCGGGATCAGGGCCAGGGCCAGGGTCGCGATCTTGAATCTTTCACGGATCGACATCGGAAGTCTCCTGGATCGTCGAAGAATCGGGGCGGTCCTGGCGGGATCGATGAGCCCGGTCGATGAGCTGCAAATCCGACGCCGGCGGAGCTTACGAGATTAACGGACCCTCGTCCGATCCGCGACCCATTCCCCGATCACCTTCAAAGCGGCGGGGTTGATCGTCTCCTCGATCGTGGCGTATTCGGAGGGAGCCCCCGTCTCCGCCTTCTGGAAGAGGTGGTTGAGCCCGGGCAGTTCGAGGGCGGTGATCCGGTCGTTCCCCCCCGATCGGACCGCTTCCTCGACGGCTCGGAGATTCTCCTTGCTGGGGACCTGCAAGTCCTTCTCTCCGATCACCGCCAGGACCGGGCAGTGGACCCTGGCCAGGGTGGGCCTGGGGTCGTAGCTCAGGAAGTAGCGGAACCAGGGAGTGGCCAGCTGGGCGACCTGCGAGCTATTGGGGTCGGACTCGGCCAGGGCCTTGCGTTCCTCTTCGGGGAGCGACTTCGCCATCTCGGCCATGGCGGCCTTGAGCTTCTCCTCGATGGCCTTCGCGTCCCCGGACTCCTTGGCGATGGCCACCAGCCGGGCCTGCGCTTCGCTCGACTGGCGGATCTTCTCGGGGTCAGCTCCCGAGGCCTTGAGGATGAGCGTTTGTTGTGCCCCGAGGATCTGGTCGCCGGGCAGACCGGGACCGGCCATCAGGACGATGAAGGCAATATCGTCGCCCTGGCTGGCGACGATCGGGGCGATCAGGCCCCCTTCGCTGTGGCCGATCAGGCCGATCCGCCTGGGGTCGATCTTCGGCCGAGCCTTGAGGAAATCGACCCCGCCCCGGACATCCTCGGCGAAATCGGCGGTGGTGGCGGTGGCCTGGTCGCCGGTCGAGCTTCCGACCCCCCGGTCGTCCACGCGGAGCACGGCGATCCCGCGCCGGGTGAGGTCGTCGGCGAGGACCAGGAACGGCTTGTGGCCGAGCAGGGTCTCATCGCGGTCCTGGGCCCCCGAGCCCGAGATCAGCAAGGCCGCCGGGAACGGGCCATCCCCCTCGGGCAAGGTCAGGGTCCCGGCAATCCGGACGCCCTTGGCCCGGCTATCATAAGCCACTTCTTCCGTGTCGTAGGGGAAAGGTTCCCTGGGCATCTGGGGACGACGGACCTCGGACACCTTCTCGACCTTCTTCAGATCGAGCGGGAACGAGGCCAACCCCTGCTTCCAGCGGCCCGTTGCCGAGGAACCAGTCGCATCCAGCTTGCCTTCGTAACTGCCCTGGATCGCCTTGATGCCGAACTTGATCGACTCCTTGTCGATCTCGGCGGTGTCGACCTTGAGGCCGAACGCCCCCTGGTCGGGGCTATCCATGGTCGCCCGGACGTTGGCTCCCTTGAGCGTCACGGCGTGGAAGACGATCCGAAGCTTCAACCCACCCGGGATTTCCAGCGTCCCTTCCCAGACCTCGGCCGGAGTGACCGCACCTTCGACTCGCTCGAAGGTGAGGGGAGTCTTGACCGTCCCCTTCGTCCACTCGCCGACGATCTCGGTCCCTTCCGGGTTGAGTTTGCCCCGGAACTCGCCTCCGTCTCTCTTCTTGAGCTGAACCGCTCCGTCCTTAAATGAGACCTCGTCGAATTTGGCCGTAGGTTGCGATTTCAGGTCAGGGGTCTCGGCCATCGCCTTCAAAGCACCCCCTTCCCCCTTCTCGATCCGGAGGATCAGCCGGATCTCGGCGGCGGGGCTCGGGTTCAGGAACCCTTGCCAGGTCCCTTCCGGGCCATCGGCGGCTGCGGCCTGGACCGTCCCTAGACTCAGAGCGACCATCAGGCCAACCATCATGGATGCGAGCTTCAAGATATCCTCCGACGACGAGATTCGGGTCGCACGTCCCGGGTCTCGACGAGACCCGCGCGAGTCCTTGAGGAGAGTTCGTCGGGACGTCGGCGATATTAGTAGTGAATCTCGGTCAGGCGGTTCAAGGGAGCGGGGTAGGCGATGTCCAGTATCCAGGCCCCTTTCACGTGCCCGCCGTCGTCCTTCCCATCGCGCCCGATACTGTAAAGGATCGGCTGCCCTTCGCGGGTTCGCTGGAAGGTGGGAGAGGTGCCGACGGTGGGGAACTGCTTGTTGCTGATGGCCATCGTCGTCAGCACCGGTTGCCCTTCGGAGCGGACATATCCGAATGGCTTTCCGGAATACGGGTCGCTCGGGAGTCGATCGAGTTGCGTCGGTACGATCTCGTCCAACTGGTCGGGATATTTCCCGTCGTGGGCGAACTGCCAGGATCGGAGGGCCAGGATCTGGTCGAGCGCCCGACGCCCCACCATCTCGGAATCGAGTCCGAAGATCACCCACTGGAACGCCGGGAAGATCAGCCGGGCCAGGGGCGACCCTTCCGGCCTGGGGTCGAGGCGGACGTCGCGAGTTCGCTGCCAGGGCTCGCGTTCGGCCTCGGGAATCAAGTCGGCGATCATCCGGCGGGCGAGCCTTCGGGCATGGATCCGCTCCCACCAGGAGGCGATGAGCGAGCTGAATCGTTGACCGAGCAGGATCTCGTGCAAATCCTCGACGGGGAGGTCTAGCGTCCGGTCAATCAGGAGGGATTCGGCCCGAAGCGTCTCGGTGGCCGTGGGCAGTGGAGGGATGGATTTCAAGCTGTCCCGCGCCCGTCGGATCGTCTCGGCGGTTTGTTGGGGATGGCCCGCCCAGTCGATGGCCAGCCCGATGGCCCGGTGATGGAGGATCGTGGCGCTCGCCATCCGACTGAGAGTGGCCTCACCCTCCGCGAGGTGATTCGCCATCCTCAGCTGCGCGAGGATATCCGCCCAGGCTCCGGTCAGGTCGTCGCGAGCCAACCGCTCCCGGGTGTCGAGGGCGAGCAACATGCCGAGTAGGGGTAGCTTGGCGGAAACTGGGTCGTAACCCGACAAGAGGGTCATCGATTCGGGAATTTTGAAACCGGAAAGCGGCCTCGTCGCGGCCTCGCGGGCGGCCTCGATCGCCGGTCCATTCTCGCGCCACAGCGCGCCAGCACCGGTTTGTTCCGAGTTCCATCCCCGGTCGATGACGGAGTCGATCTCGGGATTGGAACCCGTCCTTAGAAGGTCCAGACCCGAGCGGTTTCGCACGAGATCCAAGGCCAGGCGATACGCTTCGGAGGCATCCTGACCCGGCGGGACCGACACAACTCCCGATCGGCTCGCGGCATATTGAGGCCCGACATCGGGAATCCCCCAGGCTCGCCAGGCGATGTAGCACGGGACGTGCAGGCCGAACGGCACGACCAGTAGGAGGCCAAGCCTGAGCCACGGGTGGAACCCTTCGCGGTCGGTCATCCATTCCCCCACCCAGGCCCGGCTGGCTCCGATCAGGATCGCGGGCGTTAGCAGCATGGTCCAGGGCGGGACCATCTCCTGGACGACCAGGACCATATGAATCGGCGCGATCAATAGGATGCCCATCGTCCCGACCAGGACCGCCGTGATCCGTCGGGGGATCGCCATCCCGCAGATCAGGCCGACCGCGAACGCATCGATCAAGATGGCCGCGATCGGCAGAATACCGTATCCCAATTGATCGGCACCAGAGGGTCCGCCCCCCCCGAACAGAGGGCCGAGCCTCGCGAAGCAGAGGAGGAAAATCGCCAAGATAACCGAGATCGCCAGGCCCCAGATCCACAACCTCCGGGCCCAGACCACGCCGGGCCGGACTCCGTGATGGGCCAGGAATCGCGGGGTCGCCGAACCCCCTTCGGCCCCGAAGACCGCCACGCCCGCGACCAGGATTCCCAGCACGCCAAGGAACAATTCGAAGGGTCCACTGTTCGACGAACCGGAGAACTTCAGGGCGAGCGGGATCACCAGCATCAGCAGGATCACCAGGAACCCGGTCGTCAGGCCCTCACGCCAGGCCTGCCAGTCCAGGCTCCGCGCGGCCGAGGCGGCCCGAACCGGAATATCCCGCCGAAGGTCCGACTCGATTCGGGTGCGGGCCGACAGGAGCCTCGGCACGGAGATCCAATCCCGATAGATCAGGGCCAGGGCCGACAGCCCCAGGGCCACCGACGCCACCAGGACCCGAAAGACAACCGCCTCAGGGGCGAACGAGTCCGCAGAGGCCACCTGCGAGCAGGCCGTGACCGAGACGAAGACGCTGACGACCCCCAGACCCCCCGCCAGCAGAGGGTTCTTCGAGAGCGACGACCAGAACAGTCCCCAGGCCACCCCCTCGAACAGGAGCGTCCCGAAGATGAGGGCCATCTGGGAATAGCCATAGGAACCGATCGGGTTGCGCCTCGTGGTCCCTAGGGCGGCCAGGATCGCCAGGAGGCTCGCCAGTCCGTACGTCGAAACCAGGGCGAATAGCGCTTTGCCCAGCCAGAGCTTCGGCCGACCGATCGGCAAGGCCTCCAGGAAGCCCATCGTCCCCGAGTCCCGCTCCCCCGCGAAGGCCGCCGACCCGGCGGCTAGCCCGTAGATTACGCCCCAGAAGAGGGCCAGCGGCGTCAGGGAGCCATCGCGGGCGTAATCCCCCTGCATCGTCAGATCCATTAACTGAACGCCGGTCGCGGCCAGGATCAGGATCAACCAGATCGGCCCGAAGGCCCGCCATTCCTTCCACCACAATCGAGCCAGCATGGGGACGACTCCCGGACGAAAGCCTGCGATCGAAGTCGGTGAACGCTCAAACCAATGACCCGACCGGCATGGGCCCCGGGGCCGAACTCGGGGCCCGCTTCCTCATATAGCTGATATAGATATCTTCGAGACTCGGCGTCTCGATCTCGATCGCATCCACGCCGGGCGCCGAGCGCATCGATTCCAGGGCCGATCGGTCGCTCGCATGGACGAGCCATCGCGACTGCCGGGCCGACTCCGAGGCATCAACCACCTCGACCCCCTCGGGGATGGCGGGCCGATCGGCCCCCGACAGGATCAGGGTGATCCAGTGGGTCCGGGCCTTCAATTCGTCGAGCGGTTCGGAGAGGACCAGCCGACCTTGATGGAGCAACGCCACGTGGCTGGCCACCCGTTCGACCTCGCCGATCTGGTGACTGGAGAGGAAGACGGTTCGCCCTTCGCCGGCCAGCTCGACCATGCTCTCCAGGAACTCGCGGCGGACCATCGCGTCGAGGCCCGAGGTCGGCTCGTCCAGGACCAGCAGGTCGGGTTCCGAGGACAGTGCCACCGCGAGCCCGACCTTGGCCCGCATCCCCTTCGACAGGGCCTTGATCTTCCGTCTCGCGGGCAGGTCGAAGCCCTCGACCAGGCTCGCGTACCGGCGCTGATAGCCATCCGATCCACCCGGGCAGGAATCGTGGAATCCGGCCGCGAACCAGCCGATCTCGGCCACGGTCATCCAGTCGTAAAGCCCCGGGACCTCCGGCACGTAGCCGACCCTCCGGCGGACCTCCAGCCCCTGGGTGATCGGGTCGAGCCGGAGCGTCTCGATCTTCCCGCGATCGGGGGCGATCAGCCCCAGGATGGCCCGGATCGTCGTGGATTTCCCCGCGCCATTCTCTCCCAGAAGCCCGAAGACCGAGCCCGTCGGCACGTCGAGGTCCAGCCCGTCGACGGCCGCCTTTCCCCCGTATCGCTTGGTCAGCCCTTCAACCCGGATCGCCCACTCGCGGCTCATCTCTTGCCCCCTTCCGGCTGGGCCGGATCCGGTTTTCCATTCCCGAGCGCCCACTCATCGCGAAGGATCGCCTCGATCTCTTCGGGGGCCAGGTTGCTCCGCCTCGCCTCGTCCAGGGCCTCCCGGAGACGCCTCCGGACGAACTCGCGCCGGTCGTCCCGACAGAGCCCCGGCGCCCCCGTCGAGACCTGGAGCCCCGTCCCTCGGACCGGCTCCAGGACCCCCTGCCCTTGCAGGTCGCGATAAGCCCGGGCCACCGTATTCGGGTTGACCACAAGCTGCTTCGAAAGCTCGCGAACCGAAGGGACGAGTTCCCCGGGGCCGATCAAGCCCGCCGCCACGGCGAACTTCACCTGGTCGCCGATCTGGGCGTAAATCGGCCGATCATCGGACATGTTCAAATGAAATATCATCGGGCCACCGAACTACTGTACTATCGAGATAACACAGTATTCACTCGAACTCGCTCGGATGTCAAGTCTCGATGGGCAAGTTCATCTCAATTTGTGACAGCTTTCTGTAGGGCAGGGCTTGCCCTGCCGAGATGAACTTCCCGGCAGGGCAAGCCCTGCCCTACATCGAAATGCGACGAGGCCCACCAGCACACTCGGACGCTGATGGGCCTCGCTTCGCTTGATGTTGGACACTATCCGAGGTCAATCCGTGCCCAGATATCCGGGCAACCAGAGGTGCAGGAATTTGACCGTGACCTCGTCCCAGCAGCCGGGAGCCGGTCGAGCGAGGGCATCGGCGTACGCCAGTCGGGCCACGTTCTTGGGATGGTGGAAGGAGAGATCGGGCGGATCGGGGAGCCCATCGACCAGGCGGGCGGCGAGGGCGGGGTCAATCACCACGGCCGCGTCGAGCAATGGTTCAAGATCGTCGACGGACGTGGACAGGCTCCTCGAAACGAGCGATTCGAGGAAGGCCAGGCCGGTCGATCGATCGTAGCGAGCCAGGAGCATCGCGAAGGTGGCCTCGGCCTGGTTCTCGACCGAAGGTTTGTGGAACGAGACGGCCCGCCAGAAGAATTCGGGGACGAGGTTCGGGTCGACCCGTTCGACGACCGGCAGGAGGGCCGCGGCCACGGCGGCCGGGACCTGCGTGGTTTCCGAGGAGGGTAACGGGGAAGCCGCCCGACCGGCGAGGAGATCGAAGCTCTCGCGGAGCCAGGCGGTAGCCTCGGACTTCTTCACGTCGGCGACCGCCAGGGCCATCATCCCCAGCGAATAGGCGGAAACGCAGGGGGCGTCGGATCGGACGCGGAGGGCCAGTCGATGGGCTCGATCGGGGTCAACCCGGGCCATCGCATGGCAAATGCTGGGCAGCGAATCCCTGAGGGCGGCCGGGGCGCGGAGCCTGCCAAGGATCTCCGAGGCGCGGGCCGGGTTATGCTCGGCGATGGCCCCGGCGAGATTCAGGTGGCAGCGGTTGAACAGATCGGGATCGATCAGCTCACCGGCGAGATCCTGGGCTCGATCAGGCTCGACCTTCGCCAGGACCTCGGCGAACGTCGCTCGGGCCCGCCCCCCCAGGTTGGCCAGCGGCAGCGACTCGACCAGCGAGCTGGACTGGTTCAAGAGTCGTGAGGCTCGATCGAGCTCTCCCAGGGCCATCATCCGCGAGACCACCTGGGACAGGGCGATGACCCGATTCGAGGGGTCGTGAATCGTCTGCGAATCGGCCAGGGCCAGCTCGACCCACTCTCGCTTCTGGGACGGGGCGTTCGCCGGCAAGGCGTCGGCGACGGCAATCTCGGCCTCGGCCCGGTATCGGTGATCGCGGATCGCGGAAATCGCAGACCGGACCTCTTCCGTGAAGTTCGAGCGGATCAACTCGCGGACAGCGACCAGTCGGAGGTGATCGGAATACCAGGCCTCCGAGGGATCCCGCGATTCCACCAGCGTGAGAACTCGCTCGGGGTCGATCCGGGCCAGATGTTCGAGAGTCTGGACGCGAGTGGCCTGATCTCCCTCGCTCAGGACTCGCTCGACATAGCTGGAAAGGATCTCGCGCGCCCGGATCGGGGAGGTCGCGACCCTTCGGGTTTTCATGACGCGATCGGGAGCCTCGCCCAATCGCGTCAGGGTGAGATCCTGAAGGTTCGTCGAAGGTGCGATCGCACGACCCGAGAACCGGAAGCCCTCGGCCTGGGCGAACAGGAAGCTGCAGCCCTCCCGAAGCTCTTCGATCAGAAATCGGCCGTCGGGTCCGGTTCGGCTCGGACGCTGGTTTGGTCCTTCGCAGACCGTCCAGACCGACGCGCCCTCGATCGGCCTCCCCTGGCGGTCGAGGACTCGGCCCGCGATCACGAAGGGCTTGGGCTCGCGGGCCAGGACGATCTCGGGGAAAGTCAGCACGCCCGATCGATCGGGGGTGATCGGTCGGGTCCGGCCCTCGCCGAACCTTTCGGAATGGGCCATCGCCCGATATTCCCGATCGCGGCGGAGGATCGAAGGCCCCGCGAAACGACCCTGGAGGTCGGTTTTCAGGTGATCGTCGCCGTCGAACAGGACGATCGAGCCGCCGTCCGCCGTCGAGTCCGCGAGTTCCCAGATCCGGACCAGGGCCCCGGGAACGGGCCGGCCCTGGAGGTCGACCACCCGGCCGGCGGGGCTCGTGGCCTCGGAACCGGCCACCGTCAGCACGATCGGTCGGGCCTCCGAGGCCTTCGCGACGACGGGGTTGGTGCTGGCCAGGGGGCCCAGGTCGGCCGTCAGGGTCACTTCCACCTCGGGATCGACCGGCCCGATCGCGAACGAGCCATCGGCCCGGGATCGAGAGATCACCGACTTCGGAGCCCGAAACCGACCGTCGAAAATCAACCACGACGCCTGGACCTTCGCCCCCGCAACCGGCTTCGACCGGTCATCGACGACCGACCCCCGCAGTTGCACGCCGCGAATCAGCGAGATCGGCGGCAGTTCGAATTCCCCGATCGCGATGGGAATGTCGACGGATTTCTGCCGGAGGAAGTCGGGCGGGCAAAGATAGGGCCGGGGGACCCGGAGAACCCGGTGAGTGGCCTGCCCGGGAGGCACGAACGTCTCGTAACGCCCTTGAGCATCGGTCCAGACCGTCGAGAGGCCGGCCCGGCCGGTCGGGACCACCGCCACGAGGGCGCCCGCGATCGGTTGTCCATCGCGAGAGTCGAGGGCGATCCCCTTGACCTGGACGCCTCGCCGGAGCGGGATCTCGACCGAAACGGTCTGTCCTGGTTCCAGTCGCCGTCGTCCCACATTGACGGGGAGTTCGGGCGAACCGGGACGTGGGAGGACGTGGACACTGACAACGCCCGCGGCGATCGCGTCGACCACGAATTGTCCCGAAGGGTCGGTGACCGCATCGGCGATCCCGATCTCAGTCCCCTCGCGTTCCAGGCCAGCGACCGAACTGATCACCCGGACTTCGAGCCCCGAAACCGCCTCGGGGTCGTCGCCGACGACCCTGCCGGTCACCTTGCCGGGAGCGTTCAGGATGATGTCCTTGATACCCGACTCGGCCTGGCCGTCCGGATCCTGGAAGCGACGAACCTGGGTCCCGT
Organism: Tundrisphaera lichenicola; assembly: GCF_051175385.1. GTDB lineage: Bacteria > Planctomycetota > Planctomycetia > Isosphaerales > Isosphaeraceae > Tundrisphaera > Tundrisphaera lichenicola. Next base: position 5,917,893 of record NZ_CP195106.1, read on the forward strand.
AGCCATCGGCCTCGACCCGGACCACGACCACTTCCTCGGGCCGGAAGGCTTCGAGGATGGCCCGGCCATCCGGATCGGTGGTCGCCCTGGACCGTTCGGCCAGGATTCCGGGCACCGCGAGATTGTCGCGAGACAGCCGCCAGGGGAGGATCCGAGCGTTCGGGACCGGTCGTCCATCCGGCCCGACGACCAGGAACTCGGTACGCGCCGGCGAGCCCATCACGAGTCGGACCGGCTGGCCCGTCCCATCGGCTCGCGTCAACCAGGTCGAGGCCGCCACCGAGCCCTTCTTGTAGGCCCAGAGGGTCGGCAGATCGCAGAGGCAGTCGCTGGTCGCGAGCTCGATCGAGAATCGGCCTTGCTCGTCGGCCACGGCTTGGCCCAGGATCGTGGGCGGTTCACCGCCCCACTCCTTGCTGGCGATCCACAATTCAGCACCGCCGGCCGGCTTCCCGGCGGATCCGATCACGACGCCCGAGACTCGGAAGGCACCGGGCTCCCCCGAGACCATCCCTAGCGTCGTCGAGGCAAGGTGCAGAGCGAGGACATACCAGCACATCTCGGGCCTCCCGCCGTTGCCAACGCGGGCGAATTCCTATCGGCAAACACCGATGGTACCGCGCCCAGCCGTCCGGCGAACAGGGCCTCTTCGACAAGAACGGGGATTTTGATGGGAGTTCGAAATTCGACACCGACAATAATACGCCATAATCGACGCACTTCGTGTGAATATTCACGAAAGCGTCCAACGGGGATTCCCACCAGGGCCGCGGATGCAGCCAAGTGGGAAAGTCGGGGGTCGAATGAGGGGTGGACCCGCAGCCTGGGAGGGCAGGAACGAATCGGCCGAGTCTGGCGACTGGGACCTTTGTGGCGGCGAGGCTCGTGCAAACAACGTTATGCCGCCGATTCCGAAAGGGTCGGCGGCATGGGTCAGGAACGATAGTAAGGGATCGGCTTCACGGTCTTCGAGAAGTCCTGGGCCTCGACCTCGGCCCGAGAGTCGCCGACCACCCGGAACGCCCAGAGGATCAGGAAGAAATCGATCACGGCCCCGATCCCATATTGGGCCGTGTAGATGGCCAGGGCATAGAGGATGGCCGAAGGGATCGCTTGAACCCACTTCCGACAGGCCATCAAGGCAACCGGAGGACAGAACACGGCCAGTGCATAACGCATGGTCCCACCTCCTATTAGTGGACAGGAGGATATTCGTCGGACCTAAGCCGATCTTTCGAGATTTCGCCCGACTCCGATGCCGAATCGTATACGCGGCTCAATGGCCGTTGTCGATCGCCCGGTTTTGTCTCCGCCGAGAATGGGCCATCAACAGGTAGACCGGCAGGCCGGAAATGATGCTGAGCATCGAATATGTGGCGATCCGAGGTTCCTCGGCGAAGACCGCGATCGTTAATGCGAGGTTGACGACGACATAGAACGCCGGGGTCCACGGATAGCCCGGGACGAGGAACGGGCGAGGGAGCTCGGGTTGCCTCATGCGCAAGACATAGACGGCGGCTACCGACAGGATCGATGCTACCGAGAGTCCGATCCCGGCATAGAGGATGATCTGGTTGAACGTCCCGCTCCAGAGCAGGACCAGGCCCCAGCCGGCCTGGAGCCCCGTGGCGATGGCGGGAGTCCCGGTCCGGCGAGAGAGCCTCCCGACAATCTCCGGGAAATGACCGGCGCGAGCCATCGCATAGCTGACCCTCGGCCCGGTCAGGAGATAGGCACTCAGATTCGAGAGGAGGATCAGGCCGACCCCGACCGAAAGTCGGTCCGCCCACCACGACCCGAAGAGTCGGCTCGCGGAGAGCTGAGCGATCGGCACGACTGCTTCCGAATTCCCGTTCGCCCCCAGACTCAGGATCTCGGTGGCCGGCAAGGCGAGGGCGTAGACGAGATTCAAGGCGAGATAAAGGAGCGTAACGATCGAAGTGCCGAGGATGATCGCCCGGGGAAGCAGCCGATGAGCGTCTCGAATCTCCCCGGCCAGGTAGGACGCCGCGTTCCACCCGGTGTAACCATAAGAGATGTAGACCAGGGCGAACAGCAGCGGCGCGAGCGACCCCGGGCCCATCGGCGGCCGATCATCGAGGTGCGACCAGCTCCCGCCGCCGACCCACAGGCCGGCGGCCGCGAACGCGATGAGGAAGGCGAGCTCGAGACTCGTGACGATCCCCTGGAGTCGGATCGATCGCCCCTTGCCCGAGGCGTGGATCGTGGCGAAGACGAGGATGGCCAGGGTTCCCAGCCCGGGCCGGGCCAGGCGTTCGAGGGGCTCGGCGAGCGAAAAGGGAGCCAGCAGGTAGCTCGATGCCGCCGAGGCCGCCGCGGCGATCGGGGCGGAGAATCCGAACTGGAACGAGACCCATCCCGCCAGGAAGGCCGGGAGCGGGCCGTAAGCCTCGCGGAAGATCACGTATTCGCCGCCCGACCTCGGCAAGGAGGCCGAGACCTCAGCCAGGGTCAACGCCCCGGCGAGAGCCACGGCCCCGCCCACCACCCAGAGTGCCAGCATGAGCTGGTTACTCCCCAGCTTCAGGACGGTCTGCCCCGAAGTGGTCAGGACTCCGACCCCGATCATGCTGGAGACGATCACGAAGGTGGCCGTGGTCAGGCCGAAGCCCGACCCCGATCCGGTCGGGCCGCCATCGCGAGGGGGAGCCGCGTCGTCGGACATGGCGCGGCCTGACCCTTCGATTTAGTAGGGATTGCGGGGAGGAGACAGATCATCCGGGGCTTCCAGGGCCGGGCCGGCGTCCGGGGCCGGAGGGGGAGGCGGTTCCGAAGGGTAAGGGCGAGCCTCCGGACTCGGGCCGGGATCGAGGAACTCGGATTGGTTTGTGATCGCGCGATTCCCGGTCGAGGCGGGCAATTCGCCGGTATTCGGGTCCGGGGTCTGGCCGGGCCTGGGAAGTTTCCGGTAGGCGATGTTCGCGGCCTCTCGGACCTCGTGCTTCCGGTCGCCCAGCGAGGCCCTCTGGAGCGAAAGGGCCGCCCGTTCGTCGCCGATCTCGCCCAACGCCCAGGCGGCCGCCACCCGGACCTCTCGGTCTCCGTCGCGCTCCAGGCGATCGATCAGGGACCCGACCGCGCGATCATCGCCGATCCGCCCGAGCGTGAGCGCGCCGTCCCTCCGACTGTTCCCGTGGTGGCTGGAAAGCCGACCAAGAGCGTCGGAGAAGGGGTCGGCCGGCTGGGGAGGCGGGGCCTGGACGACCACCGGAGGAGGCTCGACCGGCTGGGGATAGATCACCACCGGGGGCGGCGGAGGGATGTAAACCGGTTCCGGATAGTAATAGACCGAGGGAGGCGGGGGCGGGGCTGGATTACCCAGAAACAGGCTGAAAAAGGGAGCCGCGACGAGTCCGGAGAACGACGAGTGTCGCTGCGGGACGTAGGGCCGTTCGAATCCCCGAGGAGGGCCGCCATATCGAGGCCCGGGCGAGTAGTGACCGGGCGGCCGTCCGCCCGCCGTCTGGATCCGGGTATCGCGGACCATCGTCCCGCCGGGCCGTTGGATCTCGATCTTCCGGTCGATGTAGCCCGGCCCTCGCTCGACGCGAATATCCCGCTTGATGGTCCGGCCTCCGGGACCGGTCAACTCGCTTTCTCGATGAATCACCTGCTGCCCCCGGGCGGTCGAGGCCAGTCCAACCGCGACGATCACGGTCCTTGCGATCTTCGAGTTCACCCCGATCGCCATTACCCATCCTCCTTGATGGTCGACTGCGGATCGGCTCGCGCGATCCCAGGCCCGCAACTTCAGTCCGAACCCGAAAGGGCGGGTCGCGATTCTCGCCACGACCCATCCTTTTGTGAAGTCCAATCGAACATCCTCGATCGAGACCCGGTCGAGGCGAATCCTGGATTGACGATCAGTCATGCGAGGCTTGATGACAGGTTGTTGGCAAAGAAAAGAAAAATCGGGTTTGTTCTGGCATGGTTTTTGGTAACTTACGGGATAGCACGTCCACTTGCATGGAGCAGCCCGTTCGGCCAAGTGCCTGGGAGGCCCTGCCGTGAAGCGAAGTCCAATCCGGTCAGTAACGGTCCTCTTGACCAGTTATACGGTCTCCGGAGATCGACTCGTCTCATTGACATGTCGGAACTGCCGTACAGACCTTGATCTTCATCAACCGGACCCCTCCCGGCCCGATGATTTCCTGGGAACCTGCCCGAACTGCGGGCTATGGTGTCGGGTCGAATCGAAGGGTGAGGCCGGTCAAATCACCGTGGTGGAATTGCCGACGACCTCGAAAGTCCCGACGACCGACACGTCCGGAGTAGATCCGAACTAAGTCGATCGGCGGATTATTTCGGTCGACCGCGCCCCTTCTTCTTGGGCTTGGGTGCCTTGCCCCTCGACTTCCCGGCGCGGGCCTGGGTCGAGGGATGTCGACTCCTCGGCTCCCGGGGGGGTCTTGGTTCGGCCGGGGCATCGCCCGGCGCGAATTCGCCGAGCGTGAGGTCGAGTTCTCGTCGATCGATATCGACCCGTGCAATGGTGACCTCGACTCGATCGCCCAGCCGATAGCGGTGTCCGCCTCGGCGACCGATCAGGGTGTGGGTCCCCGATTCGAGGTAATAATAGTCGTCCGCCAGGGCGGTGATGTGCACCAACCCCTCGGCCGGGAACTCGACCAGCCGGCAGAAGAAGCCGAAATCCTCGACGCCGACGATGACGGCGTGGAACCGTTCGCCGATGTGCCCGGCCAGGTAGGTGAGCAGCTTGATCTTGATCAATTCGCGCTCGGCGGTCTCGGCCCTCCGCTCGGTCCGGGTGCAATGCTCGGCCAGCGCGACCAGTTCATCGAAGTCGGACCTTGGCTTCTTGTCGGCCAGGAGCGCGGTCAGTTGGCGGTGGACCTGGAGGTCGGGATAGCGGCGGATCGGCGAGGTGAAGTGGCAGTAGTCCTCCGAGGCGAGGGCGTAGTGCCCCTCCTGCTCGGGGGAGTAGACGGCCTGCTTGAGGCTCCGGAGCAGCCCAAAGTGGACCGCGTACGCTTCGGGCTTCTCGGCCGACTCCGCCAGGACTCGCTGGAGTTCGAACCGGCTCAGGAAGTCCTTGATCTCGATCCCGAGGCTCCCGGCGAACCCGGCGAATTCCTTCAGCTTCCGGGGGTCGGGGTCGGGGTGGACCCGCCGGAGGAAGCCGGCCTTGTTCGCGGTCAGGTGCGAAGCGACGGCCTCGTTGGCCGCGAGCATGAAGTCCTCGATGATCTGGTGGCTCACGTCGTTCGAGGCCAGGTGGGCACCGACGACCTCTCCCTCTTCTCCCAGGTCGATCTCGACCTCGGGCATGTTCAGCTCGAGCGCCCCCCGCTTGAATCGCCGCTTCCGGAGGATCATGGCCAGTTCGAGCATCCGGGAGAGCATCGACCGGATCTCGGGATAGAGGCCCTTCGCCAGCTCTCCGTCGGGATTCTGGAGGACCTCGAACACCTCCTCGTAGGCGAACCGGCGGTCGACCTTGATGACGGATCGGGCGAATTCGGAATGGGTCCGGACGCCGTCGGGGTCGAATTCGAGGATCGCGCTGACGGTGTATCGGGCGTGCCCGGCCTGGAGGCTTGCCAGGCTGTTGGAGAGGACTTCCGGGAGCATCGGGATGACCCGATCGGGCAGGTAGACACTGGTCCCGCGCCTCCTGGCGGTATCGTCCAGGGGCGAGCCGAGCCGGACGAAGTGCGAGACGTCGGCGATGTGGACCCCGAGGAGCCAGAACCCCTTCTCGTCTCGGGTCAGGGTGATCGCGTCGTCGAAGTCACGCGCGGTCGCCGGGTCGATCGTGACGGTGAGCTGGTCGCGGAGGTCGAGCCGACCCGCCACGTCCTCCTCGTTGAACGCCTTGGCCTGCTGCCGGGCCTCGTCCAGGGTGTCGTCGTCGAAGACGTCGGGAATCCCGAGCGCCCGGATCATCGCGACGGTCTCCACCTTGGGCTCGCCCCGGGGGCCGAAGACCTCGGTGATGACCCCTTCCCCCTCGCGGACCGGGGTGGGATAGCTGGCCATCTCCATCGCGACCTTGTCGCCGGGCCGGGCCCCCTTGGCCCCGGGGTCGCCGACGTAGATCGGGTCCGAGAAGATCGTCCCGTCGATCTTGACGTAGCCGTTGCCATCCTTCTCGAAGTAATGTCCGACGAAGAGCCCCGAGGCCCGCGCGACGACCTTGACGACCCGGCCTTCGGGATTGTAACCCGGCCCCTTGGCCCGCTCGACGATCTTGACCAGGACCTCGTCGCCGGTCGAGGCGTCCCGGCCGGCGTCGACGGGGATGAAGATCTGGTCGGCCTTCTGATGGAGGCCGACCGGGCGGACGAATCCGAATCCTTTCGAGCTTCGACGATAGGTGCCCGTAACCGTCCCGGAGAGCTCGGCCTTCCGGAGCGTCTTGTCCTTGCCGATGTCGAGCTTCCCCGACTTGACCATCCCCTTCACGGTGTTCCGGAAGGAGGGATACTCGTCCTCGGGGACCCGGAACCGCCTGGCCATGGCCTTGAGGGTCATCGGGTTATATTCGTCGTCCGCCACCAGGGCGAGGATGCGGGCCTCGTGGTCGTCCATGTCGTTCTCGATGGTCGTAGAATCCGGGAGGCGGGGGGCCGGGGACTCCGACCCCGATCCGTCAACCCTCTCCACCCTCGCCATTCACGGCCGATTCGGTCGGCTCGCCCTTGAAGAGTCGACGATTCATATTCTGCTGGAACGGGGTCCAGCTCGTGTCCTTGCAGGGGTCGTCCCGGATCTCGCGGGTGAACGCGTGGATCTTGGCGTCGAGGTTATCCAGGTAGTGGAGCGCGATCGCCTCGGGGGTCATCGGCAGTTTCACGCTGCCGAACTCGTGGGTCCCGTGGTGGCTGACGATCATGTGCTTCAGCCGGAGCAGGAGCTCGCCGGGGAACGGCTCGCCGGTCAGGTCGGCGGTCTGCTCGACCTTGTCGCGGAGCATCTCGACGCCCATGACCAGGTGGCCGACCAACTGCCCCTCGTCGGTGTAACCGTAGGCCCGATCGTAGCTCAGCTCGGAGACCTTGCCGATGTCGTGCAGGAAGATCCCCATGAGCAGGAGATCGCGGTCGACGTCGGGATAGAGGTCGCTGATCCGGTCGGCGACGTTGAGCATCGTGACCACGTGCTCCAGGAGCCCGGCCTGGTACGCGTGGTGGTTCTTGATCCCGGCCGGGGCCGTGGTGAACCGGAGGAGGAGCGGTTCATCGATCAGGAAGCACTCGGCCAGGGCACGGAGGTGGGGATTTCTTAGGCCGAGCAAAATCTCGCGAAGCCTGGCGGTCAGCTTGGCGACGTTCTGGGTGCTCTGGGGGAGGAAATCCTCGGGCTCGACCTGATCGCGCGGGACCCCCTCGATGTGCGAGAGGATCACCTGCAAGGCCCCCTGGAAGACCTGGATCTTGCCCCGGACGTGCAGGAAATCGCCGGGATCGAATGTCCGGGCGAGCCCCTCGCTGGCGTTCCAGAGCCGGGCCCCGACGCTCCCGGAGCGGTCTCGGAGTTCCAGGTGGAGGTACAGGTTACCCTGGCGGTTGGCCCGGAGTTGCTTGTCGGCGACGAGGTAAACCTCGTCGACCGAATCCCCGTTGGCGAGCTGATTAACGAATCGACGAGTCATACGCGGGTTCAATCGGTCAGTGCGGGTCGGATGGGAGAGTACGCATTCGGGCCGTCCGGCCCGTAGTGGCCCGATTGTAGGGGCCTGCCTCGGACGGGGTCAAGGGATCGGCCGGGTCGCGGGACCGGATGGATGGTACGACCACCGCCCCGTCAGGTCGAGGGAACCGGCTGGCGGTCGGCGAAGAAGCCGGTAGGATAAGCATCGACCGAGGCCCTGACGAACTTCCCCATGACCATGACGTCGAGACGACCGAACGTGAGCAACGATCTCCCGGATTCTCAGGTCCTCTGTGCCGGCGTGGTGGTCGCCGACCACCTCTGCACGCCGATCTCCCACCTCCCGGCGGCCGGCGAACTGGTCAAGGCCGACGAGCTGATCCTGAACATCGGCGGATGCGCCTCGAATGCCGCGGTCGTCCTGGCCAAGCTCGGCATCCGGGCGGCGGTCTGCGGAAGGGTGGGTGATGATGCGTTCGGTCGATACATCGCCGAGACGTTCGATTCGTACGGTGTCGACACCCGTGGGCTTCGGGTCGACCCACGCAAGGCGACCAGCCAGAGTTTGATCGTCAATGTGAAGGGCCAGGATCGTCGGTTCATCCACTCGTTCGGGGCCAACGAGAACCTCTCGGTCGAGGACCTCGAACCCGGCCTGGCGATGAAGCCCAGGGTCGTCTACGTGGGCGGATTCCTGATCCTGCCGTCCCTCGACCCGCTCGACCTGGCCGACCGGTTCGCGAAGGCTCGGGCGGGCGGAGCGTTGACCGTCCTCGACGTGGCCACCCCCGGCCCGGGAGACTATCTCCCGCGGCTCGAGCCGGTCCTCCCCCACGTCGATGTCTTCCTCCCCAACACCGACGAGGCGGCCCTGATCCTGGGCGACCCCGACCCCATCCGGCAGGCCCTGGCCTTCCGAGAGATGGGAGCCCGACGGGTCGTGATCACTCGGGGAGGCGAAGGGGCAATCGTCGCCTCGGACACACTGCGAGCCCGTCTCGGAGCCTACTCCGTCCCTTACGTGGACGGGACCGGAGGCGGCGACGCCTTCGATGGCGGGTACATCGCGGGACTGGTCGAGGGGCTCTCCGAGATCGAGTGCCTGCAACTGGCCAGCGCCGTCGGTGCCAGTTGCGTCCGGGCGGTCGGGACCACCGCCGGGATCTTCAATCGCGAGGAAGCCCGGGCGTTCATCCGGGAGCGTGGGCTGACCGTCGAGGCGTTCTGACGGCCGGGATCCGCTCAGATATCGAGGATCATCTCGGCCACCCATGCCCCGTCCACGAACTCCAGGCTCAGGCCGTGGCGAGTCACGGCCTTGACCTCGTGGTCGAGGGTGTGCCGGTCCCGATCGATCGCCTCGCCGCCCACCTCGGCCGTCAGGCTCAGGCCATCGGCGGCGACCCGGACATCGAACCGGGTGAAGAGGACATGCTGCGTCTCGGATCGGAAGATCAGCTCGGCGAGCCAGTCGGCCAGGAGGTCGGTCGTCGAATCGGAGGCGAGGGTCAGCACCTCAACCTGACGGACCTGGACCTCGATCCGATTGGCGACCACGTAATCGAATAGCCCCTCGGCGGCGGTCCGGAAGAGGTCATCGAGCGAATCACCTCGGACTCTCAGGCCGACGTCGGCGGTGTGGTCGAAGACCTCGATCATGCCCACGGCTCCCCTCCCCATTCGATGATCCACCGGGCGCGCTGGCCTGCGGGCACCTGGATTGTTAAACTAATTCGCTCGGGAATCGATCTCATCTTAGCTTAGCGACGTCGAGAGGAACTTGCGTGATGCGTCTTCCACAGATCGGGACACTCCTACTCTCGACGATGTTCGTCGGTCCGGCCATCGGGGACGATCCCAAGCCCGGCGATCGGCTGGAGCGTCGGGGAGACGAGATTGTGGTCTGTGGCCAGTTGATCCACACCACGACGCCGGTCAAGCTCTGGACCGACCCGGGCGGTTACGATGCCTATCGGCTCGATCATCGGTTCGGCCCGGCGGATCAGCCGACCTCCCGGACCGAGAAATCCGAGGATCTCAAGCCGCTCCGCCGATTCGGGACCCGGCGAGTCGAGCTCTCGCCCGATCAACGCGAACAGGTCCGCGGGGGCGGCTGGGACCTCCCCCTCTTGCAGAGCGTCGTGGATCAGTTCGTCATCCACTTCGACGCCTGCGGGACCAGCCAGAAGTGTTTCGAGGTCCTCCATGACCAGCGAGGGTTGAGCGTCCAGTTCATGCTGGACCTGGACGGCACCATCTATCAGACCCTCGACCTCAAGGAAGGCGCCTGGCACGCCACCAAGGCGAACGGGCGATCGATCGGGATCGAGATCGCCAACATCGGGACCTTCACCGATCCCGGCTCGGATCGGGTGACCCGCTGGTACAAGAACGATGAGGCGGGGAAGACCAGGATCGACCTGCCCGATCCCTCGATCGTCCCGACCTACTCGACCGGGTCAGCCCCGCTCCGACCGATCCGCGATCGTCCGGTTTCCGGCCAGGTTCAGGGGGAAGAGCTCTCGCAGTACGACCTCACCCCCCAGCAGTACGACGCCCTCATCAAGCTGACCGCCACGCTCTGCAAGACCTTCCCCAAACTCAAATGCGACTATCCCCGGGATGCCCAGGGGTCGTTAATTCCCCGGAAACTCGACGACGAGGCTTATGATCACTATTCCGGTATCCTCGGGCACTATCATGTCCAGTTGAACAAGGTCGACCCCGGCCCTGCGTTCCAGTGGGACCGACTGCTCGACGGCGTGAAGCAGGCCATGAAGGACTAACTCCTCAAGATTTAGAAATTGAGCGGAGAGTCGTGCGGCGACGGGAATCGCCCGAGGCAGGAACAACCCGGTGTTCAAGTTGGCCATCGTCCAGATCGGTGGCCAGCCGCATCGACTGGCGAGACTTCTCAGGACTCGCACCTGCGGAACAGGAGGGCGAATGGACTCGTCGCCGTCGCCACCTTCTACATCCCGATTTAACCTACACCGCGGCGCAGCTGGCGATGGGTTGACTCCGGGGACGGCCGACAGACCATCTCCCGGGTCTTGCTTTCCGACCCATTGACAGGTGGGGGTGCTCGTGGACGTGCAGGAACCCCACGTCCCGCATCATCGACTCGGGAGGTTCCACGATCTGGCGATGGAAAGCTTCGAGGACTATGCCCGAGACTGCATCGAGATCACGGAACCTTCGCCAACCGCCGAGGTGCCCCGACGGTCCTCGATGTCTCGAGCGAACCTCCACCCCTTCGAGAAGCTCGGTCCCGATCCATCCAGGAAGACAATCGCCCCGGCCGATCGGGACGCCAACCTCTCCGACTTGCAGGAGCATGAACGCTTCTAAATGGTATAAAAAATTCACCCACCCACGAACGCATCCCTGGTTGACTGCGGCAATTTAGTTGACGATCGAACTTCGTAGACGTACAATTTTATTGCGAGGATTGTTAATTACCATAGAGAGTATGATTGGGTGCGACTGACTCCGTCTTAAATCGCCCCGGGCGATCAAGGCATTGTCACGGCTCGATTTTTGTCACGATCCGAACTCGTTTCGTGACACTTGCCGAGGGCTCACCGTCCCACCCATCCTGGTGGCATTGTTTGCTGCGTCGCGTCCATAGCTATCCCGGAACATTGCAGGGACGGCCAGGGACGAAAGTCCCTCTCGTGTCCCCAACACTTTCCCGAGGCACAGGCTGACATGAGAGCAATCCGCAGAGTATTCGTTTTGGGATTGGCCACATTCTTGACCTGTGCGTTGGTGGGTTGCAATGGCCAGGGGGGCGAAATCCCGCTGGCCAAAGTCGCGCCTCCGCCCGCCGGATTCGGCCAACCGGCCAAGGCTGCCAAGGGAACGAAGGCCGGAAGCCCGGTCAATGCCTCCGAATTGCTGAAGTAATCGGACGACTTTGGATCTGGCCTCCGCCCCTCTTCGGACGGCCTTCCCGTCGCGCCGATGGATCGATCGCCGGACGACCGATTTGACCGACCTTCGCTCCTCCGGTCGATATCCAGGAGGGAATTCCCCCCGAGTACGCTCGATCCGCTCGAGCGTCGAAGGTCGTATTGCGCTTTCAATTCTTCTCATCACCTGGAGAAATCATGATCGAAACGTCCTTCGCGAAGCGTAAACGGCAAAAGGGCTTCACTCTGATCGAACTGCTGGTGGTCATCGCCATCATCGCCGTCCTGATCGCCTTGCTCCTGCCGGCCGTCCAGGCGGCCCGCGAGGCGGCTCGTCGGAGCCAGTGCGTCAATAATTTGAAGCAACTCGGCCTGGCCGCCCAGAATTATCACTCGGCGATCGGTTGCTTCCCCCAGGGCGGCAGCAACGCGTCCTCCGTCGAAGTCAAGCCGGGTGGTGCCTGGGGAAACTGGAGCGCCCAGGCGATGATGCTCCCATACATGGAGCAGACCTCCGTCTACAACGCGATGAACTTCAGCCTGGTCTCGCTGGGCGGCGGCGGCTACGACGGTTATCAGTCGAACACCACCGGCGTAACGACGATGATCAGCACCTTCCAGTGCCCCTCCTCGCCCCCGTTCTCGGGAACGCTCTTCGGTCGCCCTTCGCCTTATACGAATTACTTCGCCTCGGTCGGTTCGAGCATGAATCAGTACGGCAAGAATTGCAGTTTCGCGGGCATGACCGTCGGTTCTGCCGACCCGAACGGGATGTTCGCAGTGGGCGGATTCCCGATCGGAATCCGCGACGTGACAGACGGGACCTCGAACACGATCGCTTTCGGCGAGTGGCGGATCGGCGACAATGACAACAACAAGCTCTCGAATCCTCAGGACGTGATCCGCGTCGGGGGCAGCTATCCGGCCGGAGCCAGTGCCGGTTCGCCCCTGTTGAACATGCCCATCGGCGGGGCCGGGCTCAACGGTTGGCTCGTCAATTGCGCCGGCGCCGCCCAGGCATCGATCGGGACTGCCAACCAGTGGAGCAACCTGGGCAACTACTGGTGCCAGGGGATTTTCGGAAACACGGTCGGCAACATCCTGGTCGCCCCCAACGGTAACTACCCCAACTGTGCCATCTACTCCTACGGTGGAGAGAACGACGGCAGCTACGGCAATTACGGCCTGAGCAGCTATCACGCGGGCGGGGCGAACGTCGCGTTCGCCGACGGGTCGGTCCGATTCCTGAAGTCCACGACCAATCAGGTGACCCTCTGGGGGCTCGGCTCGCGAGCCCAGGGCGAAGTCATCAGCGCCGACTCGTATTGATTCTTTCAATCGGACACCTCGAACCAGGCCCCGGCGAGGATCGACCCCGACCCTCGCCGGGGCCCCTCCACGCGCGTGGATTCGTCGCGAGTCGGGGGTGTGCATCACGGGTCGACCTGTTAAGCTGTTCATGGCTTTTCGTGCCCGGCGGTTCGACCTAGGCCCCACGGCGGCGCCCCTCATGCTCGCGAAGCTCACGTCGTACACGCTCGTCGGGATCGACGCGGCTCCCGTGGAAGTCGAAGTTGACGTCTCTCCCGCCACGATGCCCAAGACCGTGCTGGTCGGCCTGGCCGAGGCGGCGGTCCGCGAGAGCACGCACCGGGTCGAGCGGGCCCTGGTCAACTCGGGCTACCGGCGGCCGACCGACCGGATCGTGATCAACCTGGCCCCGGCCGACCTGAAGAAGGACGCCGGGGGGTTCGACCTGCCGATCGCCCTGGGGATGCTCCTTGGCAGCGGCCAGGTCGCCTTCGAACGCAAGGGGGATTTCGCCGTCGTGGGCGAGCTGGCCCTGGACGGCGAGACTCGCCCGATCAAGGGGGTCCTGGCGATGGCCCTGGCCGCCGCCGAGGGGAAGAAGGCCGGGCTCCTGGTCCCCTCGGCCAACGCTGCCGAGGCCGCCGTGGTCGAGGGCATCGACATCTATCCCATAGGCAGCCTGGCCGAAGCCGTGGGTTTCCTCTCAGGCCAGATCGACCCCGACCCCAAATCGATCGACCTGGAACAGGTCTTCCAGCATTACTCGCAGTTCGAGGAAGACTTCGTCGACGTCAAAGGGCAGGACTACGCAAAGCGAGCCCTGGTGATCGCCGCCTCGGGCGCTCATAACGTACTGATGATCGGCCCGCCCGGCACGGGCAAGACGCTCCTGGCGCGGCGACTCGCCACCATCATGCCGGTCCTGACCCCCGCCGAGAGCCTGGAGACCACCCGGATCTACAGCGCGATGGGCCTCCTGAAACCCGGCCAGCCCCTGATGGCGGTCCGACCCTTCCGCCACCCCCACCACTCGGTCAGCGACGCCGGTCTCGTCGGCGGAGGCAGCACCCCGCAGCCGGGCGAGATTTCGCTGGCCCATAAAGGGGTCCTGTTCCTCGACGAGTTGCCCGAATTCAACCGAAAGACCCTCGAAGTCCTCCGCCAGCCGCTTGAAGAGGGGATGGTCACGATCAGTCGAGCCTTGCGCAGCACTACCTTCCCCGCCGAGTTCGTCCTGGTGGCCGCCATGAACCCCTGCCCCTGCGGCTATCGATCCGACCCCCGACGAGCTTGCACCTGCTCGCCTCCCCAGGTCGAGAAATACCTGAGCCGGATCTCCGGCCCCCTGCTGGACCGGATCGACCTGCACGTCGAGGTCCCCGCGGTCCCCTTCGCCCAACTGGCCGAGGCCCCACCCGGCCCGACCTCGGCCGATCTTCTGGCCGACGTCCTCAAGGCGAGGGCCCGCCAGCACGACCGATTCGGCGGCAAGGCCCCCGGCGTCAACGGCCGGATGACCCCTCGCCAGGTCCGCAAGTATTGCCCGCTCAAGCCCGACGGCGCGAGCATGCTCAAGGCAGCGATGGAGGAGCTGGGCCTCTCGGCCCGGGCCCACGACAAGATCCTCCGGGTCGCCCGGACCATGGCCGATCTCGAAGGTTCCGACGCCATCCAGCCGCACAACATCGCCGAGGCCGTCGGCTTCCGATCGCTCGATCGCGGTGTCTGGGCCGGTTAATCAGGAGAGTTGAGGAGGAGACGCCATGGCAACCGCGACCACCGAGAGCACGCTCCAGAATGTCGCCGAGATCCTCGAGAGTCTCGGAGGGATTTCTCCCGATCGGGTTCGGTTGAAGGAGCCGCTGGGGCTGGCTACCGAGGCGGATCTGATCGAGGTCAACGGTGGAAACGAGACTCGTTGCGAGCTGGTCGAAGGCATGCTCGTGGAGAAGGGGATGGGCTACAACGAATCCGACCTCGCGCTCGTCCTGGCAGGTTACCTGAGAGCATTCATCATCCCTCGAAACCTCGGGCTTCTCACCGGGGAGGCTGGCATGATGCGCCTGGTCCCCGGCCTGATCCGCATCCCGGACCTCGCTTTCGCCTCGTGGGATCGCATCCCCGGTCGTCGTCGTCCCGCAGAACCGGTCGCCGGTTTCGCCCCTGATCTGGACATCGAGATCTTGAGCCTGAGCAACACGCCGGCGGAGATGTCTCGCAAACGTCGAGAGTATTTCGAGGCGGGTGTCCGCCTGGTCTGGGAAGTCGACCCACGAGCGCGAATCGTGGCCGTATTCGACGCGCCCGACAGCTCGACGATGCTCGACGCAACTCAGACGCTGGATGGCGGCGCCGTCTTGCCGGGTTTCCTTTTACCGCTCGCCGATCTCTTTGGAGAATTGGACCGTCAAGGAGCCTGAAAGACTCACGCATCTTGAATGTCCCCTTCTCTGTGTCCCCGGCTGATCCGATCTCGAAAGGAGGATTCATGGCGACCGCGACATCCGTCGAAGCGATCGAGACCGTCGAGGATCTCCTGGAAACCCTGGGCGGGATCGACCCGAAGAGGGTCCGGATCAAGCCGGTCCTGGGCACCGCCACCGAAGCCGACCTGATCGCCGTCAACGCGAGGAAGCAAGGGATCTGCGAGCTGGTCGACGGCGTCCTGGTGGAGAAGGCGATGGGGTTCACCGAATCGGTCCTGGCGGGAGTCATCCTCGCGATCCTTCGGGGCTTCATCGTCCCCCGGAACCTTGGACTGGTCAGCGGTGCCGACGGCATGCTTCGTCTTTTTCCGGGGCTGGTTCGCGAACCGGACGTCTCCTACATCTCCTGGGAGCGAATCCCCGGCGGAAAATTTCCCAGCGAGCCGATTGGAGGATTTGCTCCCGACCTGGCCGTCGAGGTCCTGAGCGTGTCCAACACCAGGGCCGAGATGGCCCGGAAACGGCGCGAGTATTTCGAGGCCGGCGTCCGACTGGTGTGGGAGGTTGATCCGAGGGCAAGGACCGTGGCCGCCTATGCCTCGCCCGAACAATTCACGCTGCTCGACGCCGCCCAGACCCTCGATGGCGGCGAGGTCCTGCCCGGATTCGCATTGCCTCTCAGCAAGTTGTTCGCCGAACTGGATCGCGTGGGAGCTTGAGAATCGACGTCGGTATTCCGTGCCCATCCTGGAAGGAGTCTTGCATGGCAAGTCAAGCGACAGGGACGTTCGAGGTTAAGCTCACCCCCCAAGGCCCGCCCAACCCGGACGACGGGCCTCCGCTGGGACGGATGTCGATCAACAAGCGGTTCCTTGGATCGCTCGACGCGACCAGCCGGGGGGAGATGCTCTCGATGGGGACCGAGGTCAAGGGTTCGGCGGGATATGTCGCGATCGAGCAAGTCACCGGGACCCTCGACGGCCGGGACGGGAGCTTCGTGCTCCAGCACAGCGGCGTCATGAACCGCGGAGCCCCGGAGTTGACCATCTCCGTCGTCCCCGACTCCGGGAGTGGCCAGCTGGTCGGGCTGTCCGGCCGGATGATGATCCGGATCGCCGACGGGCAACATACCTATGACTTTAATTACGAGATTCCCGAATCCCCGGGATGAGCTTTCGAAGGCAAACGGCCCGCGGTCCGTGAACAGGGGCCACCCCGATCCTTGATGGATCGGGATGGCCCCCGCTTCGAGAAGGGTCCGGCATCGGGCCCGATTGTCACGCTCGTCGGGACGCCTCCACCTCGACGTGGGAGAAGAGGGCGTCAGGCGATCGAGGACCGCTTGCGACGCACCCACGAATAACCTAGGCCACCGATCCCGGCGAGCCCGCAAAGGGCCATCGAGGAGGGCTCGGGGACCGCGTTGAGCGAGACGACGTCGAGGTATCCGCCCAGCGAGTCACTGGTCCCGGTCGCGAGGAACTCCAGTCGGGTCACGCCCTGGGTGGCCGTCAGGTCGAAGTTGTGGAGGGACCAGTCCGTGCTGGCCTGGCCGACGCCCGTCAGCTCGGTGACTTCCGAGCCGCCCCAGAACACCTTGATGCCGTTCGAGGCGGCCGAGATCCCCGGTCGGGGCGAATAATAGAAGCTCAGGTGGTAGGACTGACCTACGGTCGTGGCGATGTCCTGGAACATGTTGCTGTTGTTATCGCTATCGAGTTCGACGAACTGGTCGCCTTCGATCGGGGCACCGGCTATGTGATTCTGGATCTCTATCCCCGCTCCCGTGGTCGAGGTCCAGCCGGGGATCGTCTTGAAGATCGAGTACGAGGGGTTGGTGATTACCGGAGCTTCAAAGTTTCCGTTGACGATGAACTCGGCTTCCGCGGAACGACCCGGGCAAAGGCTGATCAGTCCCAGGGTCAGGGCAATCAGGGCGGTGCGATTCAAGGGGAGACCTCCGAATCTGGCCGACGTCGCGGTTCAATCCCGTCGCCGGCTCGTTTCTGCCCCGACGGCCCGGCCAGACATAGGTCACGGGTCGTTCATCGAGGCGAAGGCGATTATGCTCGGCCATGCTCGTCCTCCGAGATCACGCGTACAGGAATCGACGCATTGATGCATTCGGCCAACATAGACTGTGGCAACCGCCCACCAAGCCTTCGATTGAAGCTCCCACACCTCACTCAACGTTCATTAAAGCCCACAAGGTCGTCCTCCTACTCCCGGGGTGTGTGATCGACCTTCCCTTTATTCCCGGGGTTCGACTCGACCGGCCGGCCTTGGATTCGATAAGATCGAGCCCTTCCGCCAGGCTGACCGAATCAGGATGGATACCGAGGACGACGGGCCTCGGTCCGGCTGGGAGGCCCATGAGAGGCTCCGATCGATCGGATGCTCTGCTCGCACTGGAAGGTCCCGTACGCGACTGGTTCGCGGAGTCCTTCCCCGGCGGCCCGACTCCGGCCCAGGAGCAAGCCTGGCCGATCATCAATGCGGGCGAGAACCTGCTGTTGGTCTCGCCGACCGGGACCGGCAAGACTCTCGCGGCGTTCCTCGCGATCATCGATCGGCTGGTTCGCGAACAGGCCGTCGGCCCGACCCGGCCCGGCCTCCGATGCGTCTACGTCTCGCCGCTCCGGAGCCTCGGATACGACATCGAGCGCAACCTGGCCCTCCCCCTGGAGGGGATCCGGCGACGCCTCGGGCTGGCGAAGTCGCCGATCTCGATCGGGGTCCGGACCGGCGACACTTCGGCCTACCAGCGTCGGAAGCTCCGCGACGAGCCGCCGGACCTGCTGATCACCACGCCGGAAAGCCTCTCGCTGATGCTCAGCCAGTCGGTCTGGGATGAAGCCTGGCGGGGGGTTGGGCATATCATCGTGGATGAGGTCCACGCGCTGGTGCCCAACAAGCGAGGGGCCGACCTCGCGGTCTCGCTCGAACGGTTGGCCCGACGGTCGACGGCCGACCCGGCCCGGATCGGGCTGTCGGCCACCTGCCGGCCCGCGTCGACGGTGTCTCGGTTCCTGGTCGGACCGAGTCGCGAGTGTCGGATCGTCGAGGCTCCACTGCCCGAGGGCTCGCCCGGCCTGAGTCTTGAGGTCGAATCGCTCCTGAAGCCGGACGAGTCGAGCTATCGGCCCTTGACCTACCGACGGCTGCTTCGAAGGCTCCGCGAGGCGACCCGATCGGCCCGGACCTCGGTGATCTTCGCCAACACCCGGGCCTTCACCGAACGGTTGACCCACGACCTCCGGAAGGAGCTGGGTGTCGGGCCGGAAGCGGTCGCCGCCCACCACTCGGCGCTGGATGCCGAGCGTCGGCGAGCGGTGGAAGCCTCGCTCAAGGCGGGGGAACTCAAGGCCGTCATCACCAGCACCAGCCTCGAACTGGGCGTCGACATCGGCCAGGCCGATCTGTCGGTCCTCGTGGGCCTGCCCGGGAGCGCCTCGCGGTGTCTCCAGCGAGTCGGTCGGGCCGGGCATCGGGTGGAGGCCGTCACCCGGGGGTTGCTCCTGGCCGCGACCCCGGCCGAGCTGGCCGGCGCGGTCGTCACGGCCGAGGCCGCGCGGGCGGGCCGGGTCGAGCCCTTGAGGATTCCCCGGGCACCCCTCGACGTCCTCTGCCAGCAATTGATCGGGATGGCCTCGGGCGGCGAATGGTCGAGCGACGACGCCTTCGCCCTGGTCCGCAGGTCCGCACCGATGGCCGAGTTATCTCGGGCCGATTTCGACGATTGCCTGTCGTTCCTCGCGGGGGATCTCGCCGCACCTCCCGGGGCCTTCGAGCCAGAGCCGGGCTCGGCCCCTCGATGGACCTCGCCCCGGATCTGGAAGCGCGGGGGGCTGTTCGGCATCAAGAATCGCCGGGTGATCCGCTGGTTCTGGTCGAACGTCGGCACGATCACCTCGGAGGAGTCGGTCCGGGTGCAGGTCGACGGCGAGGTGATCGGGACGATCGAAGGAGCTTACGCCGAACGACTCCAGCCCGGCGACCGCTTCATCCTGGATGGCCGAGGGATGGAGTTCCGACGATCCGAGGACCTGACCGTCCACGCCAAGTTCACCTCGGAGGAGTCCAACCTCCCCCGGTGGTCGAGCGATCGACAGGGCCTCTCGGCCGAGCTGGCGCGCGACCTCGCCTCGTTCCGGTCCGAGGCCGCGAAGGTCCTGACCGAAGGCCCCTCGGCGCTCCGAGCCTGGCTGGCCGAGACGCACGATCTCGGCCCCGACGAGGCGGGGGTCCTCGAAGCCCTCTTCGCCGCGCAGGAGCAAGTCAGCGAGATCCCGCCGGTCGACTCGGTCCTGGTCGAGGAGTATCCCGACCCCGAGGAGGGCGGGACCCTCTACGCCTTCCACGCCCCGCTCGGCCGACCGGCCTCCGAGGCGATGGGACGCGCGACCGCCGCCCGGCTCGGTCGACGATTCGGCCGAGACCTGAGGTTGGTCGTGGCCGACCTGGGCTGGTCGATCGCGCTTCCCGAAGGCTCGCGGATCACTCGCGAGGATCTGCCCGGGTTACTCACCACGACAGGATTCGAAAACGACGTCCTGGATGGCCTCGATCGGGGCGAGCTTCCGGCTCGACGATTCCGGCATATCGCGGCCACGGCCCTGATGGTCCTCCGGCGTCCCGAGGGGGGGCGAACCAGGGTCGGCGGACTTCTCTGGGTCAGCCAGCGCCTTTATCCGTTGGTCAAGGCGGCCTGCCCCGACCACCCACTGCTCCGCGAGACTCGCCGGGAAGTCCTGGAAGAGACCCTGGACGCCCCGACGGCCCTGGACTGGCTGGCGAGCGGCCCCGAAGTCCGATTCCGGGTCCTCGACGGGCCTTCCCCGTTTGCAGCGGCCTGGATCGATCCCGGAGGGCCCGAGCCGGTCCGGTTCGAGTCGCCCGCCGACGCGCTCCGACGCCTCCACGAACGGCTGACCCCCCGATGATCGACGGACCGGAAGGCTGGAAACTGGCACCCGAAGGCGCGGCGGTCCACCCGGTCGAGCGGACCGCGGTGATCGCCGACGTCCACCTCGGCTACGAATGGGCGAGGGCCTCCGGGGGCGACTGCCTCCCCGCGCACTCGCTGGCCGAGACCCTGGCCAAACTCTCGACGCTCCTGGGCCGGGTCCCTATCTCTCGACTGGTCGTCGCGGGCGACCTCGTCGAATCCCCTGCCCCCTGCCGGAGGACGGCCTCGGACCTCCGGAGCCTCTACGAGTGGCTCGACGACCGGGGAGTCGAGATGGTCCCCGTCCTGGGCAACCACGACCCGCAGCGTTCTTCGAAGATCCCCCTGACCCTCGAAGTGGCGGGTTGGACCATCGCCCACGGCCATCGGCCCATCAAGGCGACCCGGACGATTTCCGGCCATCATCACCCGGTCCTCCGGGCCGGAGGCCTGACGGCCCCCTGCTTCGTAGTCGGCCCGAGGTCGATCGTCCTGCCCGCCTTCACCCCGAACGCCGCCGGGCTCCCCGTCGGCTCGCCCGGGATGCCCGAGCGTTGGTCGAAAGACGACGTGCGGTGCGTCGCCGGACTCGGGGGCGAGTTGCTCGACTTCGGCCCCCTGCCCTCCTTAATATTGAAACTCCAGGGCCGATGATCGCGAGTCGAGGAAGCTGGGGAGTGGCTGCGATGTGGCTTCTGGCCTGTAGCGGACCCGGCGCATTCGCGAGGATCGCGGCGAACGAGGCGATTGCCCATCATTTCGCGATCATCACCGGGGTCCTCGCCCTGACCTCCCTGAGGATTGGGCTCCACCAATCCCGGATGATCCTCCCGGGGATTTGCTGGTTCCTGATGCTCCTGCATCCCGCCTGGACCATCAGTGCCAGACAGGGGGATTGCGGAGGCCAGAAGGCTGGAGGGGCGATCCTGTTCGCCCTGGCGACGCTGGTGATCGTAATCATCCAGGCAACCCGGTTTCTGGTCGAAGATCGGCGGCGACGAAAGCCGCCGATCGCGGATGACCTGGCCTGAGCCGGCCCCCTACCCTCCCTGATCGCGACGCTCCGAGGCGAAACGGTAGCCGCCCGCCGGGCGACGTAGAAGGGAGCAAGGTCCCCCTCCGATGCTTGACCGTGGTGGGGCATGCTCCCCTCAACAGGGATTCAAGCGAGCCCATAAGAGCGAGTTTCTGAAGATCATCACGGCTTCATCGAACTGGGGCAAGCGATTGTCAGTTTTCGTTCATATGGTGCATCCGGCTTGTCCCTTGACGCCGGGCCGAAGCAACAATTGGCTGCCGCGTTACACGTTGCGAATCTCGCCCTACTAGCCCAACTTGCCGGATGCACCACATACTTCAATCGTTACACATTGAGGGCCGGTCGGTACAACGTCGAATCTGATCAAGGTTTATGATCTATCTCGCATCCCGGGTACTTCCGGCGGATTTCCGCCTCTCCCTTGTTCGTTACGCCGGTGCGTCCAACCCGAATCACTTTCAGCCTCAGACGAGGTGGCAATGCCTCGATCGCACGATCCGTCACCTTGGTATCTCGAAGGTCTAAGTCCGTGATGTTCATCAGCAGGGCGAAGTGTTCGGCCAACGCCTCGATGTCCGCGTCAACGATCGGAGTGGATGGATTGTAACCGGGGCACGCAGGTCCCAACGAGACGCGAACGGGATCGTAGAACATCCTCTCGTTTCCACCTAAGAGTAGGACCAACGCCCGATACCACGAGGGCCCGGAGATCGAGAACCCATACCCCCCATGTCTTCGATCGATGGCCTCGATCGCTGCTTGATGGCCCACCAGCCGAGCGCGGAGGGCGGCCGCCATTCCCAGGCAGAGACCGAGGACTGCGATTAGGATGAGGAGGGCCCTCAAGCTCCAGCGTGGCAACTTCACGAGGATACCTCCTCATCGGACGAATCTGGGTTGTTAAGCGCGTCCATAACTCGAATCGATGCGCCCGAAGGAACTCGTTTCGCCTCAGGCGGTATCCGAATGAGCGTCCAACCTGGAGAGAACCGCGCGGTATCTGTGGGCAAGGACCCCATAGCTATCGCCGATCTCGTCGCTGCCGAAACCGAACCGGTCGAAGTCCCGGAGGAGTCCGACTACACCCTAGCGAATGATCGACGCGACCGGGGCGACCGAGGCCGGCTCGTAATCCAGACGGAACTCGATCAGGCCGCAGAACGAGTTCACCGCCTCGAGGTCGCTGTCCGCCTGCTCGCTCAAGATCTAATCGATGTCGGCGGGCAAGTAGAAGGCAAATGCCCTGGGGCCCATCCGCATGAGGTCCTCCTGGTAGGCCAGGAAGTTGTCGCGGAATAGCTCCCTCGCCTGCCTCAGATCCTTGCCGAGAAAACGCCTGACGGCAGCCCGCTCGTCGAGGGAGTCGAAGACGTTGATCTCCTCGGCGCTGGGCAGCCGCATGGCCCGCTACTGTCTCAAATGGTCGATACTTCAGCCGTTCCATACTCGCGGCGTGTCGAGTCCGCTTGTCCGCGGTCATCGGTCGAAGCGGCGATATTGTTTCCAGGCGATGTACGTGCGGGCTTCGTCCTTGCCGCGAGAGATGACCAGGGTCGTCGAGGCATCGCTCGTGTTGATGATCACCGTATGCAGAGCGAACGGCCTGCCCTCGGAGTCGTCGCTGAAGGCCACCGAACGCCCGCCGGCAACGGGAGGCCCGGGCTTGCTGCCGTCGGCCTTCTTCGCGGGCGAGAGCTTGGCCCTGTAGTAGCCCAGGACCTCCTCGACGGGCGCATCGGTCGTCATGACGGTCCTGCTGACCGTCGACGGCACGGTGCGGTCGCCCTTGGCATCGACGGTCTCCCCGTCGGACGCCTGGGTGGCGGTCAGCGCCGAGCCGGGGTATTGCCACTCGGCGATCGTCTGCAGTAGGGATCGCGGTTCGTCCGCCGCAGGGGTCGCGGTACGAGCGGGAGAGCAGGCGAACAAGACAAGGACGAGACCCACGACGCGTTGCATTTCGGTCCTCCCGGTGGTGCCTGTAGGGTGCTCATCTTGATACCACGCAGCCCTCTACCGGCTCTTAGGATGATTTCCTTCGACCGCGCCGTCCAACGAAGAAGGGACGGACGAGAAGGCGAATCGTAACACGCCCGGAGCCCCCATCATCCTGCCCGGCAGCCCCGAAGTTCAGGACCGACCCTCGAAGGCCGGGAGAGAGGTGGACGAAGCCGGGCAAGGAAGGCGAACAACCCCCATTCCGTCAAATCCCACTTCTAGAACACCCAACGCGCTAGTCGTCGCTCATAAACGAGACGTGACGATTGGTCGTTAGCGCGACGACCATTTGGAGACCAGATATCCGATCGCCGCGAGTATGCAACCGAAGATCAGCCCCGACAAGAGTCGGTAGAAATCCCCGGCGATCGTGTTCGGGAACCGGCTGTTGGTGAAGTAGACGAGGATTGGCAGACCGACGATCACGAAAGCCAGTGGCAGATGGGATTGCCACGTCGACCCGCTCCCCGGCAAGGACGCCATCGTACCCCTTTGGAAAACGTGTTTCATCGATCAAAGTTGCCATTCGGTCTGGCTCTGCCGGCTGCTGAGGATCGGCCTCTGGGAGGTAGGAGGTATCAGTGACGGCAGTCACCCGGCTCGGCTGTTGCCTTGACGACTACTGCCCCGCATCGATTGGGCCAGCCACGGCCCGCAAGCTGACGCCTAGCGTCCCTCACGACGCGGAGGCATCACGCAGAGACGCGCTGATAAGGGCCTCCCGTGCCGCCGGTGGCGGATCAGACAGCCGCCAAGCAGCACGCCGAAGGCCGTCAGGACCGTCGGCTCGGGCGTGGCCACGGGCGGACTGAGCGAGAAGCCCACCTCTACTCGCTGCTGGTACGGGCGTCCCGTAGACGAGGCTCCCAGGGAGACCCGCTCGGGGTGCTTGATCAAGTCGAGGAGCTCGGACGGCAGGGGTTCATTGGCGTCTCGATAAGGAGTGACCGAACCCTCCAGGAACGTTCCACTCAGGCCAACATGGGCGTTGAAAGGCGCTCCACCCCAACCATACGCTCCCTGCGCCGTGCCGGTCAGGGTGACGTCCTCGGGATGGCTGTTGGAATGCCAGCCCCAGTTCCGAGGATCGGCGACCTCGCTCGGCGTCGGGACGGCGAAGCCGATCCGCATCGGCACGGAAAACTTCGTTTCCGGCTGATAGGGCGTGGGGTTTGGTTCCGGGATGGACGCCGGGATGGAGACCCCTCGCGGGACCAGCGAGCTGGCGCTCGTGACGAAATAAGAACTCACCCTCGCGTCGGCCGGGATGTCGATGATGCGGCCCTGCATGCTGTCCTGGACGACAATCCGGACCCAGAGCGGCGAGGCGTGTGCTACCGAACCGCTCAGAGCCCCCGCGATCATCATCAATAGTGGCCAGACCCGGAAGCGGTCCATGATTTCCCTCCGTGTGCATGCGAGACGATCGCAGAACGATCCTTGATCGGTGGCCCGGAAGATCTTCGATCGGACGCATACGGTCAAGGGGAATCGATGGTGGCGCGGGGGCCGCCTCGTGGTCCGGGCGGTGAACCGAGTCGCGTACTTGGTGACCGGGCTGTCGATTCCAAAAACTGCCCCATCCTCCTCACCAGCGACTCGTCCTCGGCGTAACCGTTTATGGAGGTAGCCCCTGGAGTTGCCGATACCAAACGGTTATGTCGTTGACATGGATGTCGTGCTGCCACTTCCTCCGGAGATCTGGGAAAAGACCCAGCCTGAGGTGAGGGACGGGGTCCGAGCATCGGTGCTCGTCTTCGAGCGGCGGATCGCCGCGTTGGAGGCCGACTGATGTTCGAGCGGGGGGGGTCAGGCAAGCGGGTCGAGGGCGGACGATCCGGCGTTGGCGAGCCGCTGAACAGGGGACGATCGGCCCGACCTGATCGAACGAGTACGAATTCCTTCAGTCGTGCCCGGTGAGCTATACTCAAAGCGTCACAACTGTTCGGGCTCGGCAGTCAGAAGCTGATCGTGAAGAAGTGGTTTGGGTATGGACCGACGCTCAGGAAGGCGTTGTGGTCGTGCAACCATCTCCAGGCCAGGAACATTGACACTCCCAGGGCCGAGAGCGCGACTGAGATCATCATCGAGCGGATGGTGAAGCGGGGTCGCGGCCATCGCATCGGCTCGTCCTCGGGACCTGCTGTCAACTGTGCCTCTACTCCACCCGTTCCAACTTCGACTCGACGTAAGTCTTGAAACGATGGATCAGAAACCGCCGTTCTGAATCGGGTATTGACCCGTTACAACTTTGACGATCGTCACTCCATCTATTTTAGCCGGCCCGACGACAGCCCTCTACTCCCTCCAGGACGGCCTGGTCAAGCCAGGCCCGACAGTTCGACCTCGGCCTGTCGGTGGTCCTGAAGGCCCTCCAGGTCGGCCACGTCGAGGCGGCCCGGAGCAAGGGGAGACATCCCATTGCCCCGGGCGTACTGGCCAGAGATCGGCGATCAGTCCTTATCCTTGGACAGGGTCACGACGATCTTCTCGTAACCCTCGGTCTCGAACTTGCTCGGCCGCTCGCCCTGGGGGGCGAAGCAGAAGACGAACTTCTCGCCGTCCAGCTTGTAGATGCCGAGCGAGGTCTGGCCCTTGGCGTCTTCGGGGCCTTCCTCGATCTTGAAGTCGATGGTCTTGTTCGGCTTGGCCTCGGCGTCGAGCTTCAGGGTCATCTCGTAGGTCCGGCTCGGGGCGACCACCTTCAGCTTCTTGCCCTCGACGGTGTAGGTGATCTTGTCGCCATTTTCCGAGTTCATCGACCACTTGCCCTGGATGGCCTTGAGGTCGCCGTCAATCTTGTCTTCGGCGCCCCGGAGGGTGGCCGCGGGGACGATCAGGGCGGCCAGTGCCACCCCCAGCCAAACGCGTCGGGTCAACATCGGGTCTCGCTCCCTCGGTTCGATTTCGAAATGAGATGTGGGGACGATCGGGGATAGGCGGCCACAATCTAGGCAATCTCCAATGGATCGACAAGTGTCTCGGCCCGGACGACTCGCCCGGCTTGGCTCCGATTGGCTTTCGGATCGCCTCCCCGAGACAAAATCGAGGAGGAGCGCGAACCTCGAACCCTCGTCGATCGTACTGAAGTGTTCAGAATCTCGTTTTGGGCCGGCAAGCGACGTTGCGTTTTTTCGCGATGTGTCTCAAGATAGTATAAGTGTTGAGAGGCCGGCCTGGAACTTGGTTGCATTGTCGCGCGACTTTCGCGCGAAACCGAGTCCGTCGAAAGGCAGGGCATGCCGGAAGTCACGATCTCGCTCGACAGCCATGACGAAGAATTGGCTGTCTTCGGCAGCCGCGATCAGTTCCTTCGTCAGGTCCGCGACGCTTTCGGCGTGAAAGTCGTCGCTCGCCATGGGGAAGTCCGGGTCGAAGGGGAAACAGGCCGGGTCGAGATGGCCCGCCAGGTTTTCGAGGAATTAAAGGCATGGCACCGGAAGCGTCGGACGGCCTCGGCCGGAGACGTGGCCGACCTGATCGAATCGCGAAGCCGACTCGAATCCGACGATCGGAACGGGTCGGTCGAGATCCGCGAGGGGAACCGGGTCGTCCGGGCCAGGACCGAAGGGCAGGCCCGCTACCTCACCTGCCTCCGCGATCACGAGCTAGTCTTCTGCATCGGACCGGCCGGAACCGGGAAAACCTACCTGGCCGTGGCGATGGCCGTGGCCGAGTTGAGGAAGGGTAAGATCAAGAAAATCGTCCTGGTCCGACCGGCCGTCGAGGCCGGGGAACACCTGGGATTCCTCCCCGGCGACCTGGAAGCCAAGATCAACCCCTACCTCCGCCCCCTGCTGGATGCCCTCCACGACCTGATGGACTACGACCAGATTCGCCGCTACATGGGCAACGACCTGATCGAGATCGCGCCGCTGGCGTACATGCGCGGTCGTACGCTCAACGATGCGGTGATAATTCTCGACGAGGGGCAGAATGCCACCGTCCCGCAGATGAAGATGTTCCTGACCCGAATGGGCCAGAACGCCCGGATCGTCGTGACCGGAGACACCAGCCAGGTCGACCTCCCGCCGGAAACGGTGAGCGGGCTGGCCGACGCGGTGGAACGGCTCCGCGACGTCCCCGGGATCGGTATCACCAAACTCGACCGGTCGGACATCGTTCGCCATCCGCTGGTCCAGGCCATCGTCAACGCCTACGAGGAGACCGAGCCGTCCCGGCGGGTCGAGCTGGAGATCCCACTTCGGGAAGTCGCCAGTTCTCCCCTGCCCGAGGTCGGCCTACCCGCCTTGGAGTGAGGCGGGCCTCCGGCCCCGAGTTTGCCCCGGACCGACCGGTCGGGGGTGGATGAAGCGGTTCGGCGGGAGTCACGCCCACGTGGGCGTGGCACACTCCGGCACGGGACGGGCCTCGGGCCCGTTGACCGCGCGTGATCGAGACCTTCCATGAGCCTTGGTAAACGACGCCCCAAACTCTCCCGGGCCCAACTCCGGCCTTCCAACCCGATCGCCCTCCAGCAGGGAAGGCTGGCTCGTCAGCGCGACCGACTCGCCCGGCTGGGCGTCGTCGGCTTCGCGATCCTGGTGACCGCCGCGATCGTCCACGGTCCGGGGCCTTACTTCCCCTACCGACTCGGCCAGAAGCCCGAGCGCGAGATCCGCGTCAAGGTCGATAAGTTCCAGCGGCGGAACATGGTCCGGACCCTCTCCGAGCGTCAGGCCAAGGCCGACCAGGTCCCGCCGTCGATGGTGAATGACCCCGCGCCGATCCGCGACCTGGCCGACCGCCTCGGCGACCTGGTCGACGCCGTCGCCAAGGCCCCGAAATTCGATCTCGTCCCCGAGTCCTTCCGGGGCCAGTGGAAACTGACCCCCGACTCGTTCGACGACATTCGCGAGGCCAGCGACACCCCGGAACGCCACGAGGATCTCAAGCGGAGGATCGCCAAGGCCTTCGAGCCCCTGATCCGCGACGGAGTGCTGGGACCTGACATCCTCCCCCGCCACGAGGAGACCAGCCGGACCCTTTCGGTCCACATGGTGGGGCGGCCCACCTCCGAGTCGCGCCTGGTCTCGCGCGACCGGGTGATGAGCGAGCGGCTGGACAAGCCCGAAGGTCCGGTCGGAAAGGACTTCATCGCCTCGTTCAACCCGCCCGCGCTGGGGAACAGCCTGTTCGCCCTGATCGCCGGCCGACTGGCCGCACGCCCCACGCTTTCCTTCGAGGAGGCCTATACCAACAACCTCCGCGAAGTCGCGCGAAACTCGGTCGATGACGTCTTCGAGACGTATCCCAAGGGGGAGCAGATCGTCGAGCAGGGCAAGGAGATCCAGGAGGAGCAACTCCTCCTGCTCCGGGCCGAGCACGAGGCCGCCAACGCCCAGCGGACCTGGGGCCAGCGGCTCCGCCGAGCCGGTTCGGTCCTGGTCCTCTCGGCCGCGATGTTCGCGCTCATCGGTTATTACATCTATCGACACGAGCCCAGGATCGCGGGCGACCTCCGGCGGATCGCGATGATCTGCACGCTCTCGGTCGTCGCGCTCGGGGTCGCCCGGCTCCTGGCCATCCAGCCCTGGAATGCCGAACTGGCCCCGGTCGCGATCGCGGCGATGATCCTGGCGATCGCTTATAACCCCCACTTCGCGCTGATGGTGACCTTCGGCCTGAGCGTGCTGACGACCGTGGCGATGAACGCCGGGATCGGCCACTTCCTGGTCCTGATGGGAGGGACCTCGGTCGGCGTGCTCTGCCTGCACGAGGTCCGGACTCGGACCAAGCTCATCAAGGTCGGTGCCCTCTGTGCCCTGGGCTATGCCGTCCTGACCTGGGCGACCGGACTCTGGCTGGAGCAGCCGATCCGGCTGGTGAGGGACGACAGCCTCTGGAGGGCCGGCTGGGGCCTGATGTCCGGGTTCTTCCTCGGGGGCCTCCTGCCGTTCGTCGAGACCGGATTCGGGATCATCACCGGGATCAGCCTCCTGGAGCTGGGCGATATCGCCCACCCGCTCCTTCAGGAGTTGGTCCGACGGGCCCCGGGCACGCACAACCACTCGGTCGCCGTCGGAACCATCGCCGAGGCCGCTGCGGAGCGGATCGGGGCGAACACCCTGCTGGTCCGGATCGGGGCCTATTTCCACGACATCGGCAAGATGCTCAAGCCCCACTACTTCATCGAGAACCAGGCCGGGGCGACCAATCGCCACGCCAATCTGGCCCCCGCGATGAGCACCCTGATCATCATCGGCCACGTCAAGGACGGCGTCGATCTGGGACGCCAGCATCACCTGCCCGAGCCGATCATCGACCTGATCGAGCAGCACCACGGGACGACCCTGGTCGAGTACTTCTTCAACGAGGCCACCAAGCGGAGTGGTTCCAGCAACGACGGCACGACCGTCCTCGAAGGGGCCTTCCGCTATCCCGGCCCCAAGCCGCAATCCAAGGAGGCGGGCATCCTGATGGTCTCCGACGCCGTCGAGAGTGCCAGCCGGACCCTCTCCGAACCCACCCCCGCGCGGATCGAAGGGCTGGTCCGCGACCTGATCAACAAGCGTTTGCACGACGGACAATTCGATGAGTGCGGCCTGACCCTTCGCGAGATCTCCGAGATCCGCGAGAGCCTGATCAAGTCACTCATCGGCATCTACCACGGCCGGGTCAAGTATCCGGAGCAACGGACCGCCTGATGGAGACCGATCGAATCGCCACCCCGACAATGGCCCCCCCGGCCGAGATCCTGGTCGAGATCAGCGACAACCAGTCGCATCTCGCCGCCGACCACGACTTCCTCTCCGGCCTGATCCGCCGGGCCCTGATCCTCCGAGGGGTCGGGCAAGCCTCGATCTCGCTGGCCCTGGTGGACGACGCCACCATCCGGTCGATCAACGCCCGCCACCTGGGGCACGACTACCCGACCGACGTGATCAGCTTCGAGCTCTCCGAGCCGGAAGACTCCGAGCTGTCGGGCGAACTCGTGGTCTCAACCGAGATGGCCGCCGCGACCGCCGCCGACGCCGGGACCGACCCCCGGGCCGAGTTGGCCCTGTACGTGGTCCACGGATTGCTGCACCTCTGCGGGCTCGACGATTCCGACCCGGAATCCGAGGCCGAGATGCGTCGTTCCGAGGAGCAGATCCTCTCTTCCGAGGGCCTGATCAATACATTCCCCCTGGTCGGCCCAGGCTCGGGCGACCTCGAAGGGCGGGAGGGGCAGAGTTGGCCGCGTTGAACCTGGCCGGAGCCATGGGGCTTGGCCTCGCTTTGCTGTCCACCCAGGCGGTGTTGGTTGCCCTGGGTCGGGCACTCCGGACCTATTCCCGGAGCCGATTGGAGGAAGTCTGCGAAGCCCACGGCCGGCCCGGACGGGCCGACGTGATCGCCCACGACGATGAGTCGACCGAGAGGGCCGCCGAATCGCTGGCGGTCGTCGTCGGCTTGACCTTCGCCGCGCTCTCGGCGCTGGCGGCCCGCTCGATGATCACCTGGGTTGCCTTCGAGGTGGTCCTGCTGTTGGCGATCGGCCTGGCGGTCCTGATCCACCTGGCGGCCAACGTCATCGGGAGAGTCTGGGCCGAGACCCTGATCGACTCGCTCTGGCCGATCGCCGGCCTGGTCCGAGCCGCCGCGATCCCGCTGACCTCGGCCGCCAAGCTCGCCGAGATGCTGGCCTATCGACTCGCCGGGCCGGACGATGCGCCGCCCCGACCGGCGAGCGTCGAGGTCGAATTCCAGCCCGACCCCGACGATCCCGAGGACGTCGAGACCGACCTCCCCGAATCGACCCGATCGATCCTGGAACATGTCGTGGCGCTGACACGCCGCGACGTCTCCGAGATCATGACCCCCGCCTCGTCGATGACCGTCCTGCCGTCCAGCACCTCAGCCCGGCAGGCCGCGAATACCTTCCGCGACTCGGGCCTGAGCCGGATCCCGATGTTCGGCGAGAACCGCGACGACATCCTCGGCATCCTCTTCGCCAAGGACCTGTTCCCGCTGATGACCGAGTCGCCCGACCCCGACGCCATCGCGCCGAGGAAGTTGGTCCGGCCCGCCTATTTCATCCCCGAGACCAAGAACGCCAACGACCTGATGAACGAGCTGAGGGCCCAGCGGAGCCAGATCGCCATCGTCCTCGACGAGTACGGCGGGGTCGCCGGCCTGGTCACGCTGGAAGATCTCCTGGAGGAGCTGGTCGGCCCGATCGACGACGAGCACGACGTCCCCACCCCCGACGACCCCGTCGAGCCCCTGGGAGGCTCGCGCTACGAGGTCGATGCGGCCGTGCCGCTCGAAGACCTCAACGAACGGCTGGGCCTGAGACTCCCGACCGATGGCGACTTCCAGACCATCGGGGGCTATGCCTTCCACGCCCTGGGCCGGGTCCCCGAACCTGGCGAATCGTTCCGCGCCAACGGCGTCGAGGTCACCGTCGTCCTGGTCGTCGATCACTCGATCCGCAAGATTCAGCTGGAGTTGGTCCCGGCCTGATCGGGAGACCTTCGTCGGGGACGATCGCCCGAATCCTACTCGACGAGTCTCGATCGCCGAGACATTCAGACTCCTTGAATAACCCTAGATCGGAGAACGTCGATCTTACGGCTGTTCTCCGATCATTCCTCGCGCACGCTTAGGGATCGCGACGGGAGAGTCCCTCGATGTCCCAACGGGCCGGGCACGCACCTACCAACTTCCTGATCTCGATCCTGGCCGTGGCTCTCCTGTCCCCGGTCGGATCGGCGCAAGGTCCTCTGAAGCCGGAAAGTGACCCGGCCGTAGCGATCGAATTGTGGAGTCATGGCGATCACCCGGCACGAATTCGGGCACTTCGCAAACTCTGCCGGTCGGCCGACGTTGATGCCTCGGTCGTCCCCCTGTTGATCCCGGGGCTGTCCGATCCCGACCCGAGAATCCGAGCCGGAACCGCCGACGTCCTCCGACGAATCGGCCAACCTGCTCGCCAGGCGGCTCCCGCTCTCTTGAACGCACTCGATGACCCGGATCGCGATGTTCGCGATTCGGTCGCGTTGGCCCTCGCCGCGACGGACCCGGACCCGAAGCGTCTGATCCCGTCATTCGTCTCCCATCTCAAGGCCAGGACGGATCGATATGCTGCCTCGGCCATGAAGGCCCTGGAGGAAATTGGCGAGCCGGTCATCCCCGCGATCATCGAGATCTTGAACGGCGAAAATCCCGCCTCACGTCGTCATGCCTGCGAAGCCCTGGTGCGGATCGGCCCCTCGGCGAGGCTCGCCATCCCCGCCCTGATCGAAGCCTTGAAACGCCCCGACGATTGGACCCGTGACGCTGCCATCGGGACTCTGGGGCAAATCGGTCCCGATGCGGTCGGACCCCTCACGCGTGCCCTGGAAGATCGAGATCCGAAGGTCCGAGGTGGCGCGGCCCGGGCACTCGAACATTTAGGCCCTCAGGCCGCGAACGCCGCACCCGCCTTGATCCGGTCCCTGCTCGCACCGGGGCCGATCGACGAACCGGCACCGGCTCGCGAGTCGGACAACGAGGGTTGGAGAAGGGATGGCGAACCCCGTCCGGCAGGATCCTACGCCGTCCTTCGCGCCATCGGCGAGCCCGCAGTCCCGGTGTTGCTGGGTCAGCTCGATCGTCCCGAGATCGAGGCCCGGATCGTCGCCTTGAGGGCGATCGGCTTCCTCGGCGGCGACGCGAAGGGAACTGTCCCCCGACTGACGACGCTCCTGTCAGACCCGAAATTGCGAGCCGAGGCCGCCTCGGCTCTTGGAGGGATCGGCCCATCCGCCCGTCCGGCAATACCCGTCCTGATCACCGCCCTGAAGGATCCCATTCCCGCCTTTCGATCCCGAGTCGCCGAGACGCTGGGCCGGATCGGTTGGTGCGGCCGGATGAGACCCTACGTTTACGAAACCGCGGCCCAGTCTGCGATCGATCCATTGATCTCCGCTTTGCAGGATCCCGATCCGAGCGTCCGGGCCGCCGTGGCCAGAGCGCTAGAAGACATCGGCGATGAGGCTTCGGCCGCCCTTCCCCGTCTTCTGGTATTGCTCGGCGACCCATCGGCTGATGTCCGTCTCGCCTGCTTGAGGGCCCTCCCTCGACTCGGCGTGGTCCAGTGTCCCGAGGTCGGAACATTTCTCGGACTCTTGAAGGACTCCGACCCAAGAGTTCGGCTGGCCTCGGCAAAACTCTTCGGCAATATCGACCTGGGTTCGGATCCTGTGATCTCGGGCCTGCTAGACGCGCTGGACGATCCGAACGCGGACGTGCGGGCCGAGGTGGCCCTCAAGCTGTCATCCGCCAACGATCGGGAAAGTAGGCTGGAGGACGTCGAACGGCAGAGGGAAGCGAGCCGCCTCACGCTGGCCCGATCCCCCAACGCCGGGGATACGCTCCGGAAGGCACTTGCCGACTCCGATCCTCGCGTGAGAGCCCAGGTGGTTGCAACCCTGTCCCTCTTCCCGAAGGAAGCGGTCGATTCGGTGCCACTCATCACCGCCCGTCTCAAGGATATGGACGTGCGGGTCCGCCTGGCCGCCGCGGTTGCGCTGGGGCAATTCAGTGCCGATGCCTCCTCCGCCGAGGCCGATCTTAGCAGTGTCCTGAGTGATTTCGAGGGACTGAACGTTAACGACTTCGACGTCTCGTCGAAGGCAGCTCAGGCCCTGCGGGCGATCGGACCGGAGGCGGAGGCTCGGATGATCGACCGCCTGTTCGTCCTGCTCGCCAGCCCGGAGGAAAAAGTTCGCCGCCACGTCGCCGATACGCTCCAGCACCTGGGAGAGAAGATATCGGCCCGCCTCTACCAGGCCATGGTCGACCCGAAATCGCCGAGACTGGTAAAGGCCGAGGTCCTGCACATCCTCGCGGAACGGCACGGGGTTGGAATCATGAATGAGGGCGATTCGTTGGGCGATTTCCCGGGGCTTATGCCGAATATCCCCGAGGCACTTCTTACCTTGCACGAGTTGATTCACGATGCCGATTTCGAGGTCCGCGTCGACGCCCGCAGCCTCTTGGCGACCCTTCAGCGAGGCGGCGAGGAGGCGGCGCGAACGCTTCTGGATGCCGCACGCGCGGAGGACTCGTTGCGATACTGGGATGTCGAGTCGCTTGCGGAGGCACTATCACCGTCAACGATGAATCTGATGGTGGAGGCGTTGAAGGATTCGGACGAACGGGTCCGGGATGCTGCCTCGATGACACTCGCAGCACTCGCCGAAAAGCTGCCGAGGCCAGACGAGGATTCCGATGACGAACCGCTCGAACCGGCCGAGGCCGAGGCTCGCTCGCGAGGTCTACGCCTCCGAGTCGATGCCGCCGATGCGTTAGTCCCGCTCCTGAAAGATTCCGACCTCCAGGTTCGATGGAACGCAACCTGGGCTCTTTATGTCCTGGGTGCGAGCGAGAAGGCCGTCGGCGGGCTCGTCGAGATGGCCGGCGAGGGGACGACCCGCATGCCGCCCGGGACCCAGGTCCGGCTCGCCTCGTTGCTCGGCAGCGGAAACAGCAACTATTGCGAGTATCCTTCGGATGGAGAGTTCCTACGACTGGGGGCAATTCAAGCACTCGGCGGTTTCGGAGACCTGGCGGCCCCTGCGGTCCCGATGCTCATCGAAGCGTTGAGGGATCAAGACTTGAAAATCCGAAGCTACGCCGCCGGGGTCCTTGCGGAAATCGGGCCGAAGGCTGATGCAGCCATCCCGGAACTGATCCCGCTGCTTCTCTCGAAGGATCGAGGCGAGAGGGTCCCCGGAACGTTGAATACCATCGCGGTCATATTCCGACCCGATCGCCTGGCGGTCGCGGCGGCGAAGGCTCTCGGAAGGATCGGGCGGGATTCTCGCGAGGCGATCGATGCCCTCGCGAAGGCCCTCGACGACACCGATCAGCCGATGCGTTCCGTCGTCGCCCAGGCCCTGGGCGACATCGGACCCAAGGCGGCCCCGGCGATTCCTGCGCTCATCGAAGCCCTGGGCGATCAGGATTTGTCCGTCGCCGAGCAAGCGGTGTGGGCCCTCGAACGGATCGGAGCCGCATCGGTTCCGGCCCTGATCGAGGCGATCCTTCGACCCGAGCTCGACCTTCGTCGCCGGGCGATCGAGACGCTCGGCGAGATCGGACCTGACGCGGTGGCGGCTCGACCCGGGTTGATCCGTGCCCGGATGGACCCGGATCCCGAGATCCGATCGGCGGCCACTCAAGCCCTCGATCTCATCAACGAGCCCGCTCCTCCCGACTGATTGAAGCTTGCTCGAAAGGGCGGGACTTGGCGGATCGACGCCGAGCGATCCCGTCAATTCGACTGGTTTCTCGCGGATCGAATCCGTAACGTATTGGGTCTTCGATCTTTTTTCGACATCGAAGCGGCAGAGGGCGGGTCGTCCCGCCCTCGTTCGCTTCCGGGGAGCAGGCCGATTATGGACGACATCGTCCCGGTCCGTCGGGCGTTGTTGAGCGTCTCGGACAAGCGTGGTTTGATCGAACTGGCGAAGGCTTTGGCCGCTCGCGGGGTCCACCTGATGGCCAGCGGCGGGACCCGGACCGCGCTCGCCGACGCGGGGCTGGACGTGACCGAGGTCTCGGCTTATACCGGCCAGCCCGAGATCCTCGGAGGCCGGGTCAAGACGCTCCACCCCAAGCTCCACGGCGGGATCCTCGCGCGTCGGGAAGTCCCCGGGGACCTCGAGGCCCTGGAAGCCCAGGGGATCGAGCCGATCGACCTCGTGGTCGTGAACCTCTATCCCTTCGAGGAGACCGTGTCCCGGGCCGGGGTCACCTTCGAGGAGGCGGTCGAGAACATCGACATCGGCGGGCCGAGCCTGATCCGAGGGGCGGCCAAGAACCATGCCCACGTCGCCGTGGCCACATCGCCCGACCAGTATCCCGAGTTGATCGCCCAGCTCGAATCCCGGGGGGGGACGACGCTGGCCTATCGGAAGTCGCTCGCGCTGGCCGTCTTCGAGCAGTCGGCCCGCTATGATCGGGCGATCGCGGATTACCTGAGCCAGGCCGAGGCGGGGGATTCCCCCGAAACCTTCCCCTCCAGCCTCGGCCCCCGCTTCGAACGGCGGTCGGTCCTCCGCTACGGCGAGAACCCCCACCAGCGGGCCGCCTTCTACGTCGAGCCGGGGAACACGGGCCCGAACCTGGCCAACGCCGGGATCCTCCACGGCAAGGAACTCTCCTATAACAACCTGCTCGACCTCGATAGCGCCCTCCGCCTGATCCGGCTGTTCGACCAGCCGGCCTCGACGATCCTGAAGCACAACAACCCCTGCGGCGCGGCCGAGGCCGACACGCTGGCAGAGGCGTTCGAGCTGTCCTACGAAGGGGATCCGGTCAGCGCCTTCGGGGGGATCGTCGGGCTGAACCGACCGGTCGACCTCGCGACCGCCGAGCGGATCTGCACCCCCGGACGGTTCATCGAGGCGATCGTCGCCCCCGACTTCGAGCCCGAGGCCTTCCAGCTCCTGACCACCAAGCCCACCTGGAAGAACAGCGTCCGACTGATCGCGCTGGGCGCCCCGATCGGGCCGGGGACCCCTCCCGCCTCCGGCTTCGACCTCCGGCGGATCGAGGGGGGGCTGCTGGTCCAGGACTGGGACACGATGGAGCCGGACCCCTCGGCCGGCAAGGTCGCCTCGAAGCGTCAGCCGACCGACGCCGAGCGGGCCTCGCTCGGGTTCGCCTGGCGGATCTGCCAGTCGGTGAAGTCCAACGCGATCGTCGTGGTCCAGGGCCGACAACTCATCGGCGTCGGCGCGGGGCAGATGAGCCGGCTCGACTCGGTCCGGATCGCGGTCGAGAAGGCGGGAGCCAAGGCCAAGGGGGC
Source organism: Tundrisphaera lichenicola (assembly GCF_051175385.1). Classification (GTDB taxonomy): domain Bacteria; phylum Planctomycetota; class Planctomycetia; order Isosphaerales; family Isosphaeraceae; genus Tundrisphaera; species Tundrisphaera lichenicola. The sequence continues at coordinate 5,954,947 of NZ_CP195106.1, forward strand.
CGTCCTGGCCTCCGACGCCTTCTTCCCCTTCCGCGACGGCCCGGACGTCGCCGCCGCCGCCGGGATCACGGCCCTGATCCAGCCCGGCGGCTCCAAGCGGGACGACGAGACCGTGACCGCCTGCAACGATCATGACCTGGCCATGATCCTCACGGGGCGTCGTCACTTCCGCCATTGAGTCGGATCGGAGCGGGATTTCCCGCCGATCATGAATTCGGCCGGGCGCGAGTTTGACTCGCGCCCGGCCGTTCTCGTATTCTGCGATCCCTCGTGGATCGGCACCGATCAACGATGCCCTCCACCATGACCTCCGCCCCCGCCCATGTGGCCACCGCCACCGCCACCGCCCATGTGACCACCGCTGAAGCCTCCGCCGGCGTGACCTCCGCTGAAACCTCCGCCGGCGTGGCCACCGCTGAAGCCTCCGCCCATGTGGCCACCGCTGAAGCCTCCCATGTGCTGGGCTCCTCCACCGCTGAAGCCTCCCATGTGCTGGGCTCCTCCGCCGAATCCGCCCAGATTTTGGGATCCACCGGCCACAGCTGCCCGGTGTGGTATCCCTCCGAGTTGCTGGCCACCACCGGAGAAACCTCCCATCCTGGGAGCCGCTCCCACGCCGAGATTACCGAGTTGCTGCCCACCTCCGGCGAAACCTCCCATCCTGGGAGTCGCTCCCACGCCGGGGTTACCGAGGCGTGAAGCCCCTCCCGGCATCCCGCCGACGTGAGCCATCCCTCCACCGAGCGTATTTCCCCGATGAGGTGCGTTGAAGGCAGAACCTCCCTGATTCGGGGATCCGAAGCCCCCCTGACGGGCCGCGGCCCCGAGATGCTGGGCTCCCAGGTGAGCGGTCGAGGGCCCACCGAGATTCCCTCTCGGATTCTGGTTCAGCCCTCCGCCGAGACGGTTCGGGCCCTGTTGACCGCCACCCAGGTTTCCGAGGTTGCCCCGAAACGCTGCGCCGGTGGAAGGCCCTCCGGCTTGATTCCATCCGAGGTTGCCGCCAACTCGATGGTTCACGTTGGTATTCAGGCCCGGTCGCCCGGCCAGGTTGCGATTGTTGATCCCCCCCGCTTGACCCAGCCCCGAGGTAAAGCTCGGGCGAGCGACATTGTGGGAGACCGCCGTATGATGGGCCCCGTTATAACCGGGATTCCACCGGGCGGTGTTCACGCCAACCCCTCGATTCTGGCCCCCTCCCCCGGTGTTCCCCCGGAATGGATTGGCATAAGGATGCGACGAGGCCGGAGCCATCGGACGGCCTCCGCCATTGTGGGCGAATTGACCGCCGCCCAGCCCGCCCACTCCCCCCTGATGCTGACGGGCCAGGACCGGAGAGTGGAAATTCCCCGATCCCCCCGGACGAGAGTTTCCGCCAGCCCCTCCGTTCCACGGATTCCCCGGCCGACCCTGGGGATGATTCGGGGCGTGGGGATACATTTGGTTGCCCTGATATTGTCCGGCATAGCCACCCTGATGATGACCTCGCCCATATCCCCCATGGCCGCCGTAACCGTAGCCTCCTCGACCGTAACCCCCTCGACCGTAGCCCCAGCCTCCGAGCCCGTAGCCGAATCCGCCAAGGCCGAAGCCGAGGCCACCGAGCCCGAAGCCCCCGTAGTATCCCGGGTAGTAGCCCAGCCCATACCCGTAATAGGGATAGCCACCAAAACCGCCCAGGCCAAGTCCCCCCAACCCGAAGCCCAGACCCGAGCCCCCGTAATAGCCGCCATAAGAGCCCAGGCCGTATCCGTAATAGGGGTAGTAGCTGCCGAACCCGAACGAGATCCTACGCAGGAGTCCTCCCAGGAGCCCCCCCCCGCCGTATCCGTACCCCCCATACCCGCCGTATCCATAACCGCCATAGCCGCCGAATCCGATCGAGCTCGTGTACGCGATGGGCTGGGCCAGGTAGGGATACCCATACGAGCAGGTGTAGGGGTAGTCAAGATAGCCGTAGTACGAGGAGAGATTGCCATAGTTGGCATAGCCGTAGTAACGGCCCGTATTATCGTAATAGTAGCCCGGGTAGCCGTCGTAGTACGAGTTCGGGCGGCCGAGCGCCCCATAGAGCTGGCCGTACTGCTCGGGAGCCACCTGGGTGATCGGCTGGTAGACGGTGCCGGCGGCCTGGTCCTGATCGCTCACCTGGACCGGGGCGAACAGGGTCCCTCGATCCTCGAGGGTCCGATCCCAGTAGCCATCCTGGTAAGTCCAGCCTTCCGACTGTCGGACCCACTGCGCGGGGACCCACGACCAACCCTCCTGGGCCTTCGCCCAGTATCCCTTCTTCCAGAGGACCCCCTCGCCGTCGGGGGCGTAATGGCCCGGGACGTAGAAGTGGCCTTCACCGGGCGAGGCCCCGGGGTCGTCGTCGGGATGCCCGGCGGGTGGCCCTTCCTTCTTCCAGTCGATCCGATCGGTCTGGCGATCGGTCCAGAATCCCGGGATCCGGGTCCATCCCTTGTCTTCCCGCTTCCAGTACCCATTCACCCAGAACCGACCCGGGGGCGGGTTCCGCCAGGTCCCGGTCGTCCAGACATATCCCTGCGAGGCGGGATTCCACTCCCAGTAACCGGGGATCCAGACCGCCTTGTCGCTGGGCGGATCGACGCCCGGACGCTCGTCGATCGGGCCGGGGGGGGCCTTCTCGACATACCGGGGCTCCTGGTCCCGCAGCGGGGACAGGAATGCCTCGTGGAGCGGCCCTTCCGAAGTCGGGCGGATCGCTCTCTGATCCGAAGTCGATCCCGCTTGCAAGTCCGGGAGCAGGGCCTCGGAGGGAGTCGGCGGGAGCGGGACCGAGGACACTCCGGCGGTGGGAGGGTCCAGCGGGGTCAGGTCTTGAGCCTGTATGGCATTGGGGAGGATGGAGCCGCAAAGTGCGACCAATCCCCATCCGTGACGGATAAGACGAGGGCTATTCATGGGAGTCACTCCGCGGAGCGGGAGCCGGACGTGGTCGATGGACTTCTTACCTTCTTTATACGAATGGTGTACCACATCCGAACAGCAGACTCCGATTATTTCGGGAGACGGCCCGGATGGCCTCGAACCCCCGATCGGTCCTCCCTCCTCCGCGTTTCCACTCCCACCAGGAATCTGGCGTCTCATCAGGAAGCTTGCCAGGATTCTCTCGAATGCACCAGGTTCAAGCCGGTCGGAACAGCCCCAAAGGTTCGAAACCTTCGCCCAGGATCGGGACCGCAGGAACACCAAGCCAGTTTTCCAGGATCGAGGCGTAGACGCGCCGGAAGTCGACCCCGTGCTTGAGGTCACCATCGTCGAGATCATCGAAGCTGGGATGAGGCCCGACCAGGCCGGGGTGGGCGACCGGCCCGAGCACGAAGACCGGGGCCGCCGCCCCGTGGTCGGTCCCGTTGGAGGCGTTCTCGGCGACCCGCCGCCCGAACTCGCTGAAGACCAGGACGGCCACCCGATCCCCCTGCCCTGCCGCGTCGAGGTCCCGAGTGAATGCCGCCACCGAGTCCGACAGCTCATTCAGGAGCGCGGAGTGCGCGGCCAGTTGGTTGGCGTGAGTGTCGAAACCGTCCAGGGTCGTGTAATAGATCCGCGTCCCGTACCCCGCCTTGATCACCTTGGCAATCAGTTCGAGACGGCGGGCCAGGCCATAAGCGGGGTAGGTCGGGCCGCCCGGTTTGGGCTTGGCCACCTCTTCGATCCGTCGGCTCGATTCGTAGGCCGCCAGGGTACTCCGACGGAGGAACCCCAGGAGCGGGTCATCGGCCTCCGGTGCCGACCGAGTCTCCTGGCCGACCGCCTCGATCGCCTTCCGGGCCTCGCCGGGGAACTTGAGCCGGTATTCCTCCAGGCTGGCCAGCGAGGGGATCGAAACCTGCTTCGACCTCAAGGCGATCGGGGACGAGCCCGATCCGACGTGGAGGGCCGAAGGGTCGTCGCCGGGGGCGGGCGGTCGGGCATCGACGGCCCGGCCGATCCAGCCGGTCTCCGGCACGCCGGTATCCAACCGGGCCGACTCCCAGATTTCCATCGAGCGGAAGTGGGAGCGGTCGGGGTTGGGATAGCCCACCCCCTGGACCACCGAGAGCCTCCCCGCTTCGAGGAGCTTGGACATCTCGCCCATGGAGGGATGGAGCCCGATCTCCGGGGTGATCTTGTGGACCTGGCCCGCCGCGATCCGCAAGGCCCGACGGCCCCGAGCATAGCCGTCGATCCCGTGCGGGACCACCGTGTTCAGGCCGTCGTTCCCGCCCAGGAGCTGGACGACCACCAGGACCTTTTCCTGGGCCATCCCCCCCGACGCCGCCGCGCGAGCGGTCCGGCCCAGGAATCCGGGGATGGTCGAGGACCCCATCGCCACCAGGGTGCTGGCCGAGAGGGACGAGCGGAGGAAATCGCGTCGATGGGATTTCATGGATAGTCTCACGAGGAAATGGGACCGATCTCCGCACTCCCGCGAAGGAGAGGGGCCGTAAGTCGCCGAGATGGCGAGCCTCAGGCCAGTTGATATTCCGGCGAGGTCAGCACGACCGAGGCCACGTCCGATGGGGTCCTCGTCAGTAGTCGCTCGCGACCTCCCGGATCGAACGCATCCGGAGCCAGGAGGTCGAGCAGGAACTTCGACGCCCCGGCCGGTTCCGCAAAGCCATGACGAGCCGCCAGCGCGGTCGGGTCGGTCCTCCCGCCGAAGTCCCGATCGTCCTTCGAGAGCAATCCCAGCGCGAAGTTGGTCCGGGCGATCAGCGAAGCCGAATTGATCCAGGACGGCCCGCCCTCCCATCCGGCCACGCTGGGCGGGGCATAGAGGGCCTGTCCCATCCTCGAACACGCATCCCCCAACGCATCGGCCGAGACGGTCGGCTTCAAGGCCTCCAGCGACCGGATGGCCCCGATGGTCAGCTCGACCGGGCTCTTCACCCGCTTCCGACGGGTCGCCGGGTCGTGGAACAGGTTCGACCGGAGGATCATCCGGACCGTGGCCTTGATGTCGTAGCCCGACTCCCGGAAGCTCGCGGCCAGCGGGGCGATCAAGGCGTCGGAGGGGGAGTCGACCTCGCTGATGAACTGGCGGAACAGCTTGCGGGCCAGGAACTCGGCGCACGAGGGCTGATCGAGCAGGATGCTGGGGAGGTCGTCGCCCGAGAAGTTCCCGGTCCGGCCCAGGATCGTCTTGACCCCGCCGTCGTGCTGGGCGGGGAGCACGGAGAATCGATCGTTGGTCACGAATCGTCCGGTCAAGGCCCGCGCCGCCTCGCGGATGTCGGACTCGGTGTAGTGCCCCCGGCCCAGGCTGAAAAGCTCCATGACCTCCCGGGCGTAGTTCTCGTTGGGCCTGGCCCGACGGTTGGCGGTCGCGTCCAGCCAGATCAGCATCGCCGGGTCCTTGCCGACCTGATCGAGCAACTCCTTGAAATTCCCCAGCGCGTTCGCCCGGAGCAGGGCGTTCTGCCGCTGCATCGCCGACGGGTTGGAGACCTTGACGATGGAGGTCGCGAAGTGGTCGTGCCAGAACAGGGTCATCCGCTCCAGGAGCGGCCGGGGGGTGTGGATCATCCGGTAGAGCCAGATCCCCCGGAGCCGCCTCGGGTCGGCCGACGATCCGAGCCGGGAACCCATCGCGTCGAGGAAGGCCGCGAACTCCGAGGCCGACTGGCCGTCGCCGCCGGTCGGCTCTCCTTCGATTAGCAGGTCGACCGAGGCGGCGGGGCCTTCGGACAGGTCGCGGGTCAGGATCTTCCAGGGGGCTCCGAAGCCCGCCCTCCGATGGAGATGGGCCACGCTCGACAGGTCCCAGGGCCGATCCGGGCCGGGCTCGAAGCTCGACCAGGCTCGGGCGGGTTCATTCCTCAGGTCGGTCGGTCGCATGGTCGGCCACCTCGGCTCAGGGGGTCTGGAGCTTGAAGTTCAGGCGGAGCCGGACTTCTTCCGGCGAGTCGATCGCCGAGAAGCTCCCACGCCCCAGCGTCTTTAGGGCCCTGGCCAGGAAGTCGATCTCGGACTCGGCCTTGGGCTTGTCGTTCCCCTGCTCCAGCATGTTCTGCATGACCAGCTTCGGGCGGTTGGCCGCGACCAGGCCCGCCAGCTCGGCCCCGTCGGCCTCGATCAGGACAGTTGCCCCAGTCGGTTCGGTGGGATTCTTCAGGGCGGGGATGAGGTTGCGGACCAGCCCGAGGCTCGAACTCAGGATGAAGTGGTCGCCGACCTGGGCGGCCGAGGGGGTGAAGTTGTGCCGGGTGTGGACCGGCTCGGTCGGTTCGACGACCTTGGGCTTGAGGAACTTCGAGGTCGCGACCGCGACCCCATCAATCGTCTCCGAGCCCAGCATCAAGGGCGGTGCCTTGGACTCGGCCGCGCCCAGGTTGATCAGGCCGATGATCGACTGGAACGCGGATTTGAGCCGGATGGCGAAATCCGGGTCGTCGGGCTTCAGGTCGGCGATCAAGGCGAAGGCCGGCAGTTTGTCGGCCGGCATCGGGTCGAAGTCGGAGGTGTCCTGGCTGGCGATCACCAGCCGCCAGTTCGACCCCAGGGCCCCCAGGACGTCGGTCCCGAAGTCACGCCCGCCGAAGAAGGTCCCGGCGACGGTATCCAGCTGTGCAAACCCCTGGACCACCTCGGGCGGGAACAGATCGGATCGGACCTCCCAGAGGCTCGACAGGTCGCGCCAGAGCGAGACGCTGGCGATCGAACCCTTCACGGCAAGCGGGGTCGAAGCCCCCTTCCCTTCCGAGGGCAGATACCGACGGAGGGCCTCCGAGTATCCCTCCGGGGGCGTCGCGACGGTCAGGTCGAGTCCGAGGCGCTGTTCGGTCCAGGTCAGCCCGGCCGAGGTCCACGGGGTCTTCCGGACGGCCTCGACCCAGTCGGAGAAGAGGAGTCCGGCCAGGGGGTTGACCTGATCGGGCACCTTCAGGGCGTTGGAGTCGAGCTTCCGGAGCCGGTCGACGCGGAGGAAGGCCCAGGCGAGGGCGTCGCCGGAGAGGTCGGCCGATCGTCGGGCCTTCCAGAGGGGCTCGCCGGCGAGGGTCGAGCCGGGATCGAGCGGGTCGATCGATCGGTCGATGACGGATTTGAGGGTCTCGGCCGACTCGGCGATGACCAGGGTCCCGTCGACGATCGCCAGAGCCACATTCGGCCCGAGGTTATAGCCGAGGACCCCTCGATGCTCGGCCGACCGGATCGGGTCGGGCTTCCCCTTGGTCGCGGCGTCCTCGCGGGCCAGGGCGATCAGGGTCTCCAGCGACTTCGCCAGGAAGGCGGGATCGCGAGGCGTCGCGACCAGGATCCCGCGAGGGGGAGTACCCGGCTCGATCGCCAGGACCAGGCCATCGCCCAGGATGTTTTCCAGCGCCCGGTCCCAGGTGGTCCCGAGCCGGCCCGAGACGACCTCGAGCGCCGCCCGATGTTCGCGATAGGCGTCGCCGGCCAGGTACCGCTGGTATCCGGGGATCGAGCCGAGGAGGGTCGGGACCGGCTCATTCGTCAATCGCTTGATGAGATCCGAGGGCCTCACGACTTCCACCGAGGCCACCGCATCACCGACGATCCAGTCGGGGCCACGTGGCCGGTCTCCCGCGAGGGCGGGCGTCGAGGCCGCCATCCCGAGGACGAGAGCCCGGACCAAACCCCGGGATCGAGACGTTGCGGTTCGATGACTCATGGTGTTTCCTCGGGTCGCATCCACCCTGGCCTCGGACATTCCGGATTCAAGAGCGGCTACCCGTCGGATGCCGGGTAAGTTTCACTCGGCCCCACGATCCGATTCGGCGGACTTTGCGGGACATCTGCATGCAATCAATAGACTTGCTCGATCGGAACCAACGGATATAATCGAAATTGCAACTTGCATTTAGCCGCAAGTCTTCGCAGGACGCCGTTTTCTTGGGGGCAACCGATGAAAGCGGAGCTGATTCCGTTCGACGGTGGTCCGCCGATCCCGATCACTCGAGATGTGACCCTGATCGGCCGTCGGGATTTCTGCGACATCCAGATCGACGACCCGAGCCTTTCGAAGCGCCATTGCGTGCTGGTGAAGACCGATGGGCTGCTGGTCGTCCGCGACCTGGCGACGACCAACGGGACCAAGGTCAAGGGGCAGAAGGTCCGCTGGGCGGCGCTCCTTCCGGAGGACCGACTGACCCTGGGGGGCGTGAAGTTCCGGGTGTATCTGGGCCCCGACCATCTCCCCTCCCCCTCGGAGATGCCCGATCAGGGCCGGCGGGGGCCGAAGCTGCCGCCGGTCGAATTCGCGTCGCCGACCCCGATCCCGGGCATGGGCCGCCCGGAGGTGGAACCCGGCGCCCGGCCGAATCTGGACGTGGTGATGCCCCCGATGAACCTCGATGAAGGGGGCTGGCGCGAGGCCCTGAATTCCGGGATCGAGCTGATCGAAGAGGACGACGAGGAGATCATCGAGCTGGATTGAAGCGAGATCCGGGTCGAGGTCGGGACGAAGCAAGCCGGGCGGTCGTCCTCCGGTTTGATCCGGGGGACGACCGCCCGGCATGGGGCTTCGTCGAGGGGTCGGGGGGCGTCAGGGGTCGAGACCCCTTTCCGCTCCAGCGGTCGAATTCAGGCTCCTTCGCTCCGAGGGCGACGGATGTCGCGCCGGAGAGGCGGGGCCAGATTTTCCAGTTGGCGGGCTTCCTGGGGTTCCAGTCGGCTCGCCTGCCGATTCTCTCGCTGGATGGCCTCGTACACTTCCTGGCGGTGTACGGAGATCTCGATGGGGGCCGCGATCCCCAATCGGACCTTGTCGCCCCGGATATCCACCACGGTGATGACGATGTCATCGCCGATGATGATGCTTTCGTCGCGGTGTCGGGACAAGACCAACATCTTCGGGCTCCTTCCTCCTGCCAACGAGACCCGTGACCATCCGTGGTCACTTTGCCCGGGCGCTCGGTTACCTCGACGGGGCTCGGGAAGAAACGTCGACGGTGTGGACCGCCGACCCGGTCACGCCGTCGCGCGGAGCGCCGACGGTCCGGGTAGCAGGGTGGGGGCAGTGGCCTGACCATGACCGGACAGGGGGTACCGGACGGCGTAGCGACTGGAGGTCAACACCAACTGACGGCCGAGCCGACGAGCCGGATTGAACACCAGAGGCCCCTGGAGGTTGACCGTCAGGCCGCCCCCATCGCCCCGATTGAGGATCACGTAGGTGAGCGCCGAACGCTCTTCTTCCAGCTCCAGCGCCGCCCGGTCTCCCGGGCGGAGCTCGATCCGATAGTCGCCGATCGCCAGGGGGGGGGCGATCAGCCCGAAGGCCAGCTCCGGTGCGGTGGCGGATTGCAACCACAACAGGCCGGCGGCGACCGGATCGGGGAGCAGGATGAATTGCGTGAAGGCACGGAACCCCACCAGTCCGTCCGGAATCCGGAACAGATCCGACTCCGGGACCTGGATCAGGCCAAAGCGGGTCGTGACAATGTTCACTTCCTGTTTCCCTCCTAAACGTCGGCTCGGCCAATAGGGCCGGTCGGTCCGCAGACCTTCCGGCTCATCGCCCGCTCCGCTCCGATCCCTCGGGTCTCTGACCCTCGGGTCGACTCCATCCCTAATCGGGCGGCGCGACCGGACGAGGCCACGACGCTTCCCCACGGAACCGGACCGACCGCTCCACTCCGCGGCTCGCGAAGCTTCGAGGTCGGTCGGACCGAGCGTTATATCGTCGGTGGTCCCGATCCAAGCCCACATCCCGACGGCGGAAATTGCGGTCCGACGGCCTGTTAGAGTGCGTGCGCCGGTCAGTCCGGTCGTAACGTCCGGAGGGCCTGCCTTTGGGACCGATTTCAGCGTCCGATCGGCTCGATCTCGACCGATGGCGGCTCGGCGAAATCCCGGGCGATCTTCTCGTCCAGGACCGGGTCCGGATGCCCGTCGTGGATCAGGACCCGGTAGCGGAAGACGGTCGGAGTATCCTTGCCGATTGTCAGGGCCTTGTCATGGGCCGGCACGAAGCAGAAGAACGGGAGCGAGGTCGGGTGAATCCTTGCGACGGTCGGATAATGCGGATTCTCCGGGTGGTCCGCGATCATCGCCCCGGCGTAATCGGCCGAGCCTTCGGCGACCGGGCCGGTCAGGTCGACCCATCGGGCGGGCTTCTGGTCCGCGTCCCGTCGGTGCTGCCCCTCGCTGTTCAGGACGTCCAGGGTCCCCTTCACGAACGGCTCGGGGCCTCGATAGGCCATCCCCCCGTATCGGTAGGGGAGGAGTTCCAGGGGCCGATCGACCGCCTGCTGGGTCGAGGTCAGGTCGAAGAGCCAGTAGGGCGAGCCGGGGATCTCGATCGCCTCGACATCCCAGCGCTCGCGGAGGACGACCCGACTCTCGCCGGTCGCCTTGACCTTCGCCTCCCATCGGTGTCGGGCCGAGAAGCTGGCCGTCACCGGTCCGGCCACCGACTTATCCAGGCCGTCCGCGTAAATTTTGCCGGACCCATGGTGGATGTTCCAGAAGTCGGGGGCGAGGTCGCCGGAATTCGTCCGCTCGTACGCCAGGAAGAACCCCCGGTGATGCGGGTGGAAGGGGGAGAAGTCGCCCGTGATCAGTTTTCCCGAAGGGGAATAGGCCGGATGGATGTACGCATCCCGGTTCTGGATCTCCTTGTAATTCGGGCTGGAGACCGGGCCCGAGTTATACCGGAAGACCGGACGACCGCCGATCATGAGGTCGAGCCCCCCCGCCACCTCCCCGCCCATCGACCACCGGAGCGGCGTCTCGGAGGGGCCGTCCGGGCCGAGGGGCCGGGATCCCAGGAGCCGGAACCTTGCCTCCTCCCCTTTCTTGAGCGGGGTGGGCAGGACGAACGTCACCCGGGCCGGCTTCCCCACTCCGGGCCGATCCACCTGGGCGATCGACTGGCTGACCTGGTTACCGGACCGGCGACCCAGGCCCACCGCCACCGGGCCGGAGTCGAGCGCCCGGCGGACTTCCGGGCCGAGCCGATCCTCCGCGACTTCGAAGCGGATCGGGGTCCGATCGCGATCGTGTTCCCCGGCCTTGACCCTGAAGTCGATCGACTGCCCCTCGGCCTCGAGGAGGCCGTTGATCGGGGCCAGCAGCGCGAGCGCGAGGAGTCCGTGACGAATCATGGGTGCGGGTCCGGGGTGCGAATCGGGGCCGGTCGATCAGGATCGGTAATTCTCTTCGAGGCCCCAGAGACGCTGGAGCTGGCGGTCGCGCTTGCCTTGTTCGTATCGGTAAATCCCGATTTCCTCGACCGTCTCGCTGGGCAGCGGGACGTAGGCCTCTCGACGCTGTTCGGAGTCGCGGAACACCGCCCCCAGGTGGTCGGGGCAGGCATGTCCGTAGGTCTTCAGCTCGGTGAAGGCCCCGTCGCTCCACGGCGCGGCGATCTTGTACGTAGCGGGCTCATTGCAGCCGGGCACGTTGCAACGGACAACCGTCGCGTTCATTGACTGGGGCTCCCGTCGACGATCGGTCCCTGGCACTTCCCAGGATGCCAGACCCGGGCTCGCTCGGCCAGTCAGAATCTCATGAAGGCGTAGTCGGGATTCTTGGGATCGAAGTCCGAGTAGGTCAGCGTTGCGTCCAGCCGGAGGTCGTCGTAGGTGTACCGTTCGGCCAGTTCGAGCTCTCCCGACCCTCCGGAGGCCGGCCAGTCGTAGCTGGAGATCTGGATCGGGATCCGGGTCTCGGGGTCGTAGAGGACAACGACCTTCGCAAAGGGCCGAGATCCGTCGGCCCGATGATGGATGTGGGTCGAGCGGAGCCGTGGCCGTCCGTCCGGGCCGGTCGTCCGGTCGACGATCGTCTCGGCGTCGGGATCTCCGATGTCCATCTTCCGGTATTGGAGGAGCTTGCGCGAGAGGTTGACCAGCCCGGCCTCGGTGACCGGATGCCGGGTATCCGCCAGGGCGACGGCCGAGTCGGGCTCGACGGCCAGGCGGGGGATCAGCCGACGGGTCCAGTCGCCGTTGTGGGCGATCACCTTGTTGTCGTGGTGCCCCTCGGCATAGACCACTTCCTTGCCCGCCTTGGGCGCGAGGAATTTCAGATAGATCGCGAACGGATTGTTGCGGACCTTCATCGCCATCGTCTGTTCCGGCCCGAGCTTGCCCGCGATCCGCTCCTGCTTCCGGAACGTGGCGGTATAGTCGACCACCTGCTCGATCCGGCGGGCCGCCCGGAGCCCCTCTTCCAGGAGGAAACGCTTGGCCTCGTCCCCCGTCAGCGGAACCTCGGGCCACTCTCGCTCGACCTCCGCAACCGGCTCGATCGCCACGGTCGTATCGATCTGCCGGGGCGGCGGGCTCACCGGATGATCGACCAGCGGTTCGGTGAACCACCAGCTCGCGGCCATCGGGACCGCGGGAATCAGGGCCAGCCCAACCCAGATTTTTCGACGACGTCGACGGGACCCGGCCGACGAGTCGGCCGTCGCGAACGGGAAGGTCATGCGATGATACTCCGCGGTGATCGAGTGCGGCGGGGGCGGGGGGTGGGCCGATCCGGTCCCGTTGGGATCGCACCACCATGTCTTCGATATTGTCGGCGAAACCTCGCCCGATATCCATCAGAAATCGAAGAAATGTCAGTTTGCGACTTCGTTCGGGCCCGATCGCGAAACCTGGGAGAATAATAGGGATGATCGACTCCGCTCATGAGTCGAGAAAACCAGCTCCGCGATCCGGCCGCCAATCTCCCGGAATCCCCGAGCAACCCATGCCGCCGCTCGCGGTTGGCTTCGTTTCGCGACTGCGTTGGCTTCATTTTCTCCCCGATGCCCCGGACCGACCTCGATCGCGGAAAAGGCCCGAGGATGATGCAATGCAAACGGCAGGCCACCTCCAGATCGACAACAAAACCGAACGAAACAACCCAAACCGCTCGACCATGCCAATCCAGGAATCGCGCGAGGCGTGAGGGGGCCAGCCCGGGAGAGGATCCGGGTCGAAAACCGACTCCTCGAGTCCTGATAGGCCCGATCCTCAAGCGCGGAGCCGTTCGAGCTTCCGACGTCGGGCTTCGCGACGCCCCTCGGCCCGACGCAGCCGCTTCTCGGCCCGGGACGTGAGGATCTTCGGAACGTCCAGCGCTTCCCCGGGGCCCGGCACTTCTTCGGGAGACAGGTCGAACGGCGGGCAGGCCGTCGGCCCCTGCCAGTGCTGGCGAGCCAGCGGGACCTGGACCGGCGACCTCCCCACCATCCGTTCCGCGGCCAGGGTCTCCGCCTCCTCCTCGATCCGGGCGACCCACTGGGGTTTCAGATCCGGATGCGGTCCTCGATGGGGCGACTCATACTTGATCTGCGCCAGGCACCAGCGGAGCCGCCGATGCAAGGCCGACTCGTACCGACGGAGCCGCCGCAACTCGGGATCCTCGTCATGGCTCAGGTCCGAGCAGGCCAGTGCCCGGTTGACCTCGTCGAGGTCGCTCACCAGATCCCGACGTTCCTTCAAGGCGGCGATCTCGCGACGGGCCACCCCCGCCGGGCCTTCGGCGGGCTCGACCAATTTCCCTTCCAGATCCAGCGAGGCCCCCGGCCGGTGCCCCTCGCGAAACTCGATCGGCGTGCCCAGCAGGTCGAACGCCAGTCGGGTCTGCTCGGGGGTCCAACACCCCTTCAGGTCCGCCGAGTAGGCCAGCATGGCCCAACGAGCCATCAGCCATTCGCACCCCTGAGGGGTCCGGCGCAACGCCTCGACGACCTCCTCGGGACGCTTGCCGATCATCCCCCCGAGGGTCGCGGCCTCCCGCTTCCGATCATCGTCCCAGGTCAGTTCCGACCGGAGCGAGAACTTGTCCCGGACCCGCCGCTCCATCCGCTCGCAACGTTCGATCCGAAGGCTGAGGATGGTGACCTCGTTGACCAGCCAGCTCTGAAACTCATTCTGAGGCTTGAGCGTGCGATAATACGCCGAAGCCCGCTCCTGGATCGCCTCGATGCTCTCGGGCACTACGACAGCCGAACAGAGCCCATGCTTCAGGGCATTGGCCCTGGACCGCGCCTTCCCCGCTTCGGTCTTAGGTCCGGTCGAAAGTGCGGCATTCCGGCGATTCGCGGCCAGTCGAGCTTCGGAGACGATCATGGAGACAACCTCGCGGGGAAGATGGTACAGAGCCCGGGGGAATCTCCCCGAACTTTCACGCCCGCGACCGACTGGTTAGCACACTTCCCGGTCTGGATTCCGGGAATTCGAGCCGATCACTGAGGTGTCATGCTCGACCGGACATCGGGTGATCTGCCGCCCATGGTGTGCCCTCGCAACGTCCCTCGTTCAACTGCCAACGCTCGCCGGGATGTCCTCCATTTGGCCCGCGGATTTACCGCCAGCTTCATGAGATTCGCACCTGTCTCCGTTTGGTCCATTCTTGGCTCTCCAAGTCGTCGGCGATGGCGTCGGGCTTTTGCCCGAGGCCAACTCTCTAAAAATTACCTTCCTCTGGGTTACGAGGATGGCTCGCCCCATCCGAAACCTCTGTGCCGACGTTCGAGGGAAAACAAGTCCTACTCTCTACCAGGCCACCAGAAGTCCGCCAATCGAACTCGGTGGCGAGCTTTCATCGGGAAAGCCTGATGGCGCATGAGACCGATCGCCAGACCTGCAAGTCTCAAACTCGCCAAATTCACACAGCTATTTTATTGACAAATCAAAAAACGTAAATCATCATGATTCTTTCGATATTCGGCCTTCTACGTCTGCGAGACGATCGCGACCAGGACGACTCCGCTCCGTGATGACCTGCGGGGATGGGGTCAGGGTTTGCTGCGCCTCCGACGGATTCGGGTCAAGACGGCCCCATCATGAGCACGCTCATGGTAGGGGCTTTTTTCGTTTTCGAAGAGGTGAGGCCATGCGCCATCATCTCATGATTCGAGATTGCCGACAATCCTTGATCATCGCATCGATCATGTGGTTGTTCCCGCCTCCCATCATGATAGGGATATTGACCGAGAAGCCGGTTCGAGCCGAATCGGGGCCCAATCGGGCCTCCCCCTCGCTTTCGGTAGGACGGATCAACATGGTGAGCGAGCCGATGCTCCGGCAGGTCGTCCAGCGTCGCGACGACGGTCGTGGCAACATCGTCTTCATGGGCACATTCGATGGACCTATTGACGGCTTTCAGGCTCGTTCATTCCTGCGTGAAGGGATGTCGGGACACCCTCAGGGCTGGTCTCGGTTGGTGAGTGTATCGTTCATTGGCCGGCGATTCATCGGCGTCTACCGTCAGTTCGCAGGCGGCCTATATGACCTCCAGATTCGGCCGACCTATCGAGGGAGGGTCGGACAACCCCGGACGATTTTCGCCGTAGGTGTGGGAGAGGTCTTCATCACGGCTGGGCAATCCAACGCGACCAACTCGGGCGATCCGACGGGTTTCCTTCCCGACCTCCGCGTCTCGGCGTTCGATTCAGGTTCCGGTAACGGACTTGGTCCGGGGTTTCCGCTCGCGAGATGGCGATGGGGATACGACCCACAACCGGTCTTTGATCGGAGCAACGGGGGGAGCGTCTGGCCCAAGATGGCGAGCAATCTCGCCGCCGCAACCGGTTTACCCATCGGGATTTACTCGATCGGCCAAGGAAGTACGGCCATCGCCGAGTGGCAGCCAGGCCATCCCCTCTACGATCGATTGACGACCGCGCTCATTTACTTCAAATACCGTGGTGGCGTCCGGGCAGTGCTTTGGGATCAGGGCGAAACCGATACCGGACTGCATACTAACCCGGCGGTCTATGAAGCCCAACTCCGCCGACTAATCGCACAGTCGAGAATGGTCGCCGGAGTTCCAGTGAAGTGGATGGTAGCCCAGGCAGCTGGCTTCTCCGAGAGCAACGCGTCGCTCCGGATGGCCTTGCGGCAGGCTCAGGCTAATGTCGTCGATGGTGAGTTGACTTTCGGAGGGCCGAACACTGACCTGCTGGGATTCCCGTATCGCAAGGCGAGCCCGTTGAATCCGGCGATTTTCCCACATTTTAACTCGCAAGGAGTCCTGCTACTCGGCAGTCTTTGGGGGATTTCGATCTTCAATACCCCTGGCTTTCTCGACCAAGGGGCTCTACCAGTGAGATAAGTAAAGTTCCGTAGGGTGGGCGACGCCCATCGACCCTATTGGACGCCTACGAACCCGATGGGCGGTGCCCACCCCTGCTTCTACGCTTCGGGGTCAATTACCCTCCAAAACCCTCGCCGAAGCCCGGTAGGGTTGGCATCGCCCACCGACTCATATGAGCGACATCGAGGCCGGCGGGCGGTGCCCGCCCTACTACTAATCCCATCAGAGTGGTTGGATGATGACCTCGCTACGCTGCAGCTTCACCCCTCGGTCGGGAAGCCTCGAGTGCCTCGCCCGCGGTGAACAGGGCCACTCCCAGGAGCACGACGTCTTTCAGCAGGAATTGCCCGGGCATCGCCGAGAGTGCCGGGAAGCCGCCCAGGCTCGGCTCCCAACCCGGGGTCGTCACCATGAAACTGAGCGTCGTCAGGAACATCCCCGCGGCGAGGCCGCTACCGACGGCCGAGCCGATCGGCCAGGCGGGCCGGAGGGCGATCAGCGTCCCGATGGCGATCTCGATGACTCCGAGCAGGGACGAAAACCCACCGACGCTCATCACCTTGTAGACCCACCTCATGGGGGGGCTGTTCGCCACCAACGGCCGGATGCCCTCGGCCTCGTACGCCGTGAACTTCATCCCGCCGATCCAGAGCAGTACGATCACCAGTCCATAGCGCGAGACATGCAGCCCGATCGATTTCAAAAGCCCGCTCATCGATTAGTACCCCGGGTCCGAGAATTCGTGCGACTCCGACGCCGGGAGGAAATCCTAAACTCTCAAGGACGTTGAAGCTGTCATCCCAATGACAATCCGGCAACTCACGCGGACTTCAAGTGGTGGCGATCCGGTCGAGGCCCGCCAGGTCGTCCACGCAGAAATAGCAGCGGGTGTATTCGAGAAGCCCCTCGCGCTTCATCCGGACGAGTTCGGCGCTGATGACCGGCCTGGCCGCGCCGACGAGTTCGGAGAGATCCTGGTGGCTTAGTCGAACGTCGATGGCGTGGCCATGCGTGCATCGCCGACCCTCGAAACAGATCAGGTCCCGGAGCGTAGCGGCCACGCGTGCCCGGATCGGCGAGGTGAACTGCCAGAGCAGCCGGCGCTCGAGGAATTGCGCCCGACTGGT
This sequence comes from Tundrisphaera lichenicola, assembly GCF_051175385.1. Lineage (GTDB taxonomy): Bacteria > Planctomycetota > Planctomycetia > Isosphaerales > Isosphaeraceae > Tundrisphaera > Tundrisphaera lichenicola. The sequence continues at coordinate 5,972,082 of NZ_CP195106.1, forward strand.
CGTGGATTCCAGGAGGAGGGAAGCGAGATTGCCGTCGGCGCGGGAAGCCGACTCCAGCTCCCCCCGATCCAGCTCGATGATCTCGGCGGGGCCGTGGGCGATGGCCTGCTCCTGCTGCGTCGAGAGGAATCCGCGAAACGCCCCCTGGCCGAAGGGCCGCTCGCCGAACAGGCCTCCCCTGCCGACGATCAGCCGGATCGAGGAACTGCCATCGATCCGGGGATCGAGGATCTTGACGTAGCCCTCGGCGGTCACCCAGCAACGACCTCCCGGGACCGAGGAATAGATCAAGGTGCCGGAAGTCACCGATCGTCGACGGGCCGACCTCACCGCCGAGCAGGCCTTCAAGAATCGTTCGGACCACTCGGCCGTCAGGATCATCCTTCGCCTCGCGGACCGCCCGGCCGTCGGCCGAGATTATGGTGCTCTGCCGCCCCTCGACCCTGGCGGACCGGTGGAATCTGCATCCGACTCATTCAGGTTGCGATCGAATCATTGTTTTCTATAGCTTTGATACATTCACCGATTCCTTCTGCTAATTTTCTGGCGGATTCCAGATCGATCACGACGTCGAAGTCTCCGTTTGCTTGAATTGACATGCCGAGTACCACCCAATTTCCGCAACGCCTGACCATTGCGAGTGCCAGGCTACCCGATTCAGGATCGCGAAATTCGATCGTTGAAATATCTACGATTTTCATCGGCATCATCTCGGACAGTTCCGGAGGGTGGGCACCGTCCACCAGCCCAGTTCCGTAGTATGGGTACTTCCCACCAACCCAGTTAGTCGCCTGCGATCCCGGTGGGAGGTGCCCACCCTATTTGTACTGGAAGCCGGTAGATTCGCCCGTCAGCCCGAAGCCCGACCGCAACCCCTGCCACCCGCCGGGGGCCACACGCTTCAGAACCGCCAGTTCATCAGGACCAGCGGATGACCGATTAATGAGAGTCGCTGATAATGGGACGTGTTGCCCGTCACCAGTTCGAACCCGCGAGAAAGGGCAATTGCGGCGATCATGGGATCGCATCGACCGATGGGTAGGCCAGCTCGATCAAGTTTTCCGGCGATCTGCCCGGCAAGGGCTGCGGCGAGCGGGTCGAACGAGATCACTTCTTCGGCAAGTAGCGAGTTCTGAAAGACTTCGATGCGGGCGGAACTGCCAACCCGCTGGTATCCCTGGATCACTTCCATGATCGAGATAACCGAGATCGTCAGGAAGCCATGTTTCTTGCGATATGCCACCGCATTCCGGACAACGATGGGATCGATGCCTTTCCCTATCTCGGAAAGCATGTCCGTATCGAGCAAGGCCTTATTCAACAGGCTTCAGCCGCCAGGGCCGCTCCTCGCGAACTTGCATGGCGTGTTCGACCGCCCGGTCGAGCATAACGGCATCCTCGCGGAGGGCACCGATGAAACCGAGGCCGGAATCCCCCGAATCATCCTTCGCCTCGGGCTTCGCCTGATGGTCTAACTGGCCGAGAATCAGGCGAGTCGCCTCGATGATCGCCGCGTCGACGGATTCGAATCGACCGCGCTTGACGGCCTCTTGAAGAGATCTTTCCAGGTCAACCGGCAGTTGAATGGTCATGAGGCGATTCTCCTTATAGCCTCCAGGGTAGCAGAGGCGATAAAGAAGGCCAAGCACGGGTAACGGGCACCAACTCATGAGATCTTGCCGGGAGGAATCCCCTGGCGAGACGTGGGCAAGGATGGACGCCGATTGTAGCTCACGCTGCGCGAGTTCCGAAGCGTGGGCACTTCCCACCAACCCAGTTAGACGCCTGCGATCCCGGTGGGCGGTGCCCACCTACTTCTAATGAGACTCGACGATCGTGGGGCGAGGGCTTCCGACCGGAAGCCGTTAATGAAGCTCGGGTCACGTGTCGACGTAGCGTCGGGTGGCGAACGAGAGCTGGGTGGAGATGGCCGACGCGAAGTTGGGGACATATCCGAGGGGGACCAGCTCGTCGATGGTCGGGACCGTCCTCTGCACCGGGCGCGTCCCGTAGCGGTCGACCTTGGCGATCAGGTCGCGCCAATTTTTGGCCGTGCTCCCGGGATTCTTGCCGCTCGCCGTTCGGGCCGCGGCCATCACGATCTCGTTGAATTGCTTCCGTTCTTCATTGAGCGATTCGACCACCGCGACGTCCCCGGCGAGCTGGGACTGCGCGAAGACGGCCCCCCGTCGGGCCTCGGCCAGGGCCTGGCCGTAGGAGAAGGTCTCCGTCACGTAAGAATCCCGGGCCTCGACCAGATCCTTCGATCCCTTGACCCCGGCCGCCGCCCCCTGCACGAGCAGCCGAGTTCGCGAGATCACCGGCATTCCGTTCATGTCGTAACCGATCGAGTCGCCCGGGAGGATCGCGATGTTCGGCGTCGGTGGCGCGTAGAACCGTTTGACGTTGTACCGTTCTCCCTCGACGAACAGGACGCCGGGCGAGCCGGGCCCGCCGACGGGCCGGACCTCGTACTTGAGGATGTCCTTCATCAAGGCCACGAAGACTTCGAGATATTCCTCGGGGTCTCGGCCACGGAGCGTCTCGTTCGCCACGCGTCGGACGGCGGGCGACTTGCCGTAGATCGCCAGGAGGGCCAGGGTCTTGGAGGCGACCGGCGAGGAGATCTGGCCGAACAACTGGATGGCGATCTCCTGGTCTCGCGGGCCGCCCACGCCGAATTCCCGATAGACGGCCGAAACCGCCGCCTCGTCGGTGACCGCGCCGAGGGCTTCCCGGGCCTCGGCCTGCTTCTTGCCCCCGTGGATCTCCGCGTGCCACTTCTTCAGCTCGGCGAGCCAGCTCTTCTCCGCCTTCTTGAACGCCTCGGCCTCGGCGATCTGGCGGGGCGTCATCCATCGGCCATCGTGCTTCTTGAAGCCCAGCTTAAGCCAGGCCGATTCGCGGGTCGGGGCGAGCTCGATCACCCGGCCGAGGTGGATGATCGACTCGGTCTTGAGGCCCATCTTCTCGCACCAGAGGGCCAGCTTCCACTGGGCCGCGGCGGTCGCGGGGGTCTTCTGGCGGAGCTTCTCGTACTCGGCCAGGGCTCGGGCCTCGCCGGGATTCGGCGCCGCCTCGGGGGCCTGAGCCTGGGCCTGCGGTTCGGACGTCGGCGGGGTCGGGTCCTGAACGGTCAGGAGGGCCAGGATCAAGCTGAAGGGACCGAACATCGGAACGCACCCCCCGGTCGTCGGAAGCGTCCAGGCGTAGGAAGATCGACGCGAATTGATGGAATTATCGGACCGATGACGCGGGAGTGCAACCGCTCGCGATCGGTTCGTGAATGCAGCTCACCCCTCCGAAGATCCTGCTTCACGCCCGACCCGTCCCCGATTGTTCGAGCCACCCCGACCTGCGAAGATCCACCGGCCATCCCCCCATCGTCGCTGGAAGCCGCCATGATCCGTGTAGAAACTCACCTCATCTGCGTGCGTTGCAGGCACGAACTCGAAAACCGCGCGTTCAATGGGTTTTGCAGCATGCTCGGCCCCAACCTCGTCCTCTGCCCGCAATGCCACGAGAGCACGCCGACCGATCGATCCGAATGGGCCGATATGAATTGGGTGGGGAAACTCTGGTATGTCTTCGCTTCCCTGGTTTACACGATCGTGATGGTATTTTATGGGATGACCAGCGGCTGGTGCGTGATGTACTTCTGGTTCGACGCCTTCGGCAAGACGCTGGGGGATTCGATGGCCACGGCCATACCTGGCGCCATCCTCTGGGGCGGCCTCACGATCGCGGTCCAGTTCCTCCGGGTCAGGAACTCGCTCGGGCGCGAGCCCGGGAAGCCTGTCGCCCTGCCGTTCTGGAACCTCGCCCTGGGCCTTCAGATGAAGATGTTGGCGGGACTCTTCTCGATTCCGATCGCGGCGGCGATCCTGAGCTTCCCCGTCAAGTGGGTCGTGGTCGGCTGGGGCCGTTAGGAAGCGGGCGGGGCCGATCCTGGCCGAATTGACCGGACCGGGTCCCGGCGACTAGGATGAATACCTTGGCCCGTCAGGGGACGGGGCCGCTGGTGGCTTGATCGTTGCCAGGTGTCGGGACAGTCCGGGTTCGCCCGTCGGAGGTCGTTCGCGCCATGACCCAGATCGAAGAGGCTCGCCGAGGGCATATCACGCCCGAGATGGATTTCGTGGCCACTCGCGAGAAGCTCGAACCCGAGACGGTCCGCGACGAGGTCGCCCGGGGTCGGATGGTCATCCCGGCCAATCGAGAGCACCTGAAGCAGGGCCTGGAGCCGATGGCGATCGGCATCAAGGCCATCTGCAAGATCAACGCGAACATCGGCAACTCGGCCGTCACCTCCGACGTCGACAACGAGCTGGCCAAGCTCCGGATGGCCGTCGAGCTGGGCTCCGACACCGTGATGGACCTCTCCACCGGCGGGAACATCGACGCAATCCGCCGGGCGATCATCGCCGCCAGCCCCGTGCCGGTGGGCACCGTGCCGATGTACCAGGCGATCCAGCAGGTCAAGAAGGTCGAGGACCTCACCGAGCAGGGCCTGCTGGACATCGTCGAGCACCAGGCCAAGCAAGGTGTCGACTACATGACCTTGCACGCCGGAATCCTCCGGGATTACATCCCGCTGACCGCCAACCGGATCACCGGGATCGTCTCGCGTGGCGGCTCGCTGATCGCCCAGTGGATGTTCGCCCACAAGAAAGAGAACCCGATCTACACCCGGTTCGACGACTTCTGCGACATCATGCGCGAGTATGACGTGACCTGGAGCCTGGGGGACAGCCTCCGCCCCGGCTCGATCGCCGACGCCTCCGACGCCGCGCAGTTCGCCGAGTTGAAGACCCTGGGCGAGCTGACCCGCCGGGCCAAGGCTCGCGGATGCCAGGTCATGGTGGAAGGGCCCGGGCACGTCCCGATGGACCAGATCGCCATGAATATGGAGAAGCAGGCGATCGAGTGCGACGAGGCCCCCTTCTACGTCCTCGGGCCGCTGGTGACCGACATCGCGCCGGGGTATGACCACATCACCTCGGCCATCGGCGCGGCGCTGGCCGGTTGGCATGGGGCGAGCATGCTCTGCTACGTCACGCCCAAGGAGCACCTGGGCCTGCCCGAGGTCGAGGACGTCCGGCAAGGGGTGATCGCCTACAAGATCGCCGCCCACGCCGCCGACCTGGCCCGCCATCGTCCCGGCGCCCGAGATCGAGACGACGCCATCAGCCGGGCCCGCTACAAGTTCGACTGGGAGGCGCAGTTCAACCTCTCGCTCGACCCCGAGACCGCCCGCCGGATGCACGACGAGACCCTGCCGCAGGACGCCTTCAAGACCGCCGCGTTCTGCTCGATGTGCGGCCCCAAGTTCTGCTCAATGAGGATCACCGAGGATCTCCGGAAGCAGGCCCTCGAAGCCGCCAACCTGATCCAGGTCGAGCTGGAAACGGCCGCCGGCTGAGCCTCGATCGCCCCGACACCGAACAGGACCGCCCGGCCGGAGCCGATCCGTCCGGGCGGTTTCGTTGGATCAACCCAAAAGGTCCGCCGGGGTGCGTTTCACCCGGGCGGACCGATCGGTTTGGATCTTGTTTCGAGTGCGGAAAACGGGGGCTCCCACGGGCGCATCATCGTTAATGCATGCCCCGCCCATCCGTGAGCGCGGCTACCCGTGGGCAACGGCCGAGATCTCCTGGCCGCCGTCTCCCCGACCGCTTTTTTCGAGGCGATTGGCCCGACCGCGAGAGGGCGCGGCCGGGTATCTGCGAAGGATGGGTGGGACCCGGTCGGGTTCAGCCGACCTTGGCCAGGGCCGGGACGCTCTTGAACGAGGCCGCGGCTTCGGTGAAGGCTTCGATGAGCTGCATGTCGAGGGAGATGTTCCCCTCGTTCTCGGGGTGCCACTGGACGCCGGTGACCCACCAGGAGGGGTCCTTGCCCTCGAACGCCTCGATCAGCCCGTCGGGGGCGACGGCACCGACGCGGAACATCGGGGCGAGCTTGCGAATCCCCTGGTGGTGGTAGCTGTTGACCCGGATCTCGCCCGGCCCGTAGATCTCTTCCATCCGGGTGCCCGGCTCCATGATCACCGTGTGGCGATGGACGCCCCCCTGCGGGTCACGATGCGGGATGCTCCGGGGCAGGTCCTCGGGCAGGTGGAGGTAGATCCCCCCGCCGTTGACCACGTTGATCTGCTGCATCCCCAGGCCCACGCCCAGGATGGGCATCCGGCGCTGCTGGACGAGCTTGATGAGCAGCCGATCCGCCGTCTCGCGACGTTCGGACATCACGGCGACCGAAGGATGAGGGGCCAGGCCCATCTTCTTGGGGTCGAGATCCTCGCCGCCGGTCAGATAAACACCGTCGAGCCGATCGAGGATCGGGGCGAGGTCGATTTCTTTCGTGAGCGGCGGCAGGATGATCGGCAGGGCGCCGGCCGAGAGGATGCAGTCGTAATAGCCGCTGTGCATGAAGGTCTGAGGGGTCCGTCCCTTGGCCGCGGCGCGATAATCCGCATTGATGCCGATCAGCGGGCGATTCTTCATGGATGGCTTCCTTTCCTGGCGTTGGCGTCAGCGAAATCCGTTCGTTGACCGTCCCACGAATGACCCATCATGGGTACGCGAGTGGTGAACTCGCCGTGGGATCGGCGGCCAAATCAAGGCGCGGCACGGCTGGGCCGCGAGTGGGTGACAGCGGGTGGACTTTCCGGGTCGAGGCGAACGGCATCATGCCGAGGGCGACGAACCTAGAGGGGGAAGTCCCGGATTCATGCGGTTGAGGTCGATGTTTGTGAGTCAACCCGAAGAAGGCTTGCAGAACCCGGGGTTGACTCACGTCTCCGCGAAGGTGAGTGGAGTCTAACGGCCCGATCCCGTCGACTCAAGGAAAAACCAGCGAATTGCCTCGTTTTTATTGATGATTTTGCCTCTCATTTAAGGGGAAGCTGGGGTTACGATTTCGGCCGATCGCAACCCACCCGACGGGAGGTGGACGACCGCTTCCGGCCCCGTGCCCGTGGAGCCGCCGGTCGGGACGTACTGACCCTTGAGGTAGCGGACCAGCGTGGTCAGGTCGGCATCGGTGACCTGGCCGACGAAGCCCGGCATCGGCTGGTCCCCCTCCAGGTATCCATAAAAGCTCAGGTTGGCGGGATGCTTGATCATGCGTGCCGTCCATCGGTCCGAACCCCACCCGAAGAGGTCGGGGGCGGGCTGGAGCTTCTTGGATTGCGCCGAGGGGTCGCCCATGGTGTGGCACTCGGCGCATTCCTTCTGGAAGGCCGCGCGTCCGGGGTGGTCCTTGACCTCGGGGGTGGCGGCCCATTCGTCGGGCGTGAGGTCGGGGGAGACCTTGGCGAAGTCCGCCACGAACGCCGCCACGTCGTCGAGTTCCTTGGCGGTCATCGAGGACCCTTCCTTCCACTCCTGCATCCCGCCCGCCAGCGGGACCTTGCCGAAGTAGGCGTCGGAGTCGGGCTTCTCCAGCAGCCCCCGGATCCAGGCGAATGAGCCGAAGCCTTTCAGGTCGGCGGCCGACTGCTCCTCGGCCTTCCGGTCGCCCAGGTTGTGGCAGCTCTGGCACTTCTTGCCGAATAGCTCGCCGCCCCTGGTCAGCGGGTCGCGTCCCAGGACGTAGCTCGAACCTTCGGGAGGGATCCCTTCCAGGCTGGCCAGCTGGATGGCCCGCTCGGCCTCGGTGTCGGCCTCGGCCCGGGCCTTCCGGAACTCGTCGCTGTGGGCCAGGCCCTGATAGGTCAGGTACGCCGAGCAAGCGGCGACGGTCAGGATGAAGAAGCACGACCCGACGTGGGCGAGACGACGGGGCAGGATCTTATCCAGGAAGGGCATCGCCATCAGGACGCTGACGATGATCCCGGGGATGACCATGGTGGCGATCATCTCCTGGCCGTGGAAGACCTTCATCAGTTGGTTGAGCGGGAGGAAATACCACTCCGGACGCGCCGGGTAGTCGCCGCTGGAAGGGTTGGCGGGTGCGTCCAGCGAATATCCGTGATTGGCCAGGGTCAGGCCGATCAGGAGACCCAGGACGACGAAGGCCGCCACCACGTGATAGAGCGCCTGCTCGGGCCAGAAGGGCGAGGCTTTCTCGGGTCGATCCTTGCCATCGAACCCATGTCGACGGAACAGGGCGAAGTAGCCCCAGAGCAGGCCGGCGAGGATTCCGGGGAGAACAGCCACGTGCAAGCCGTAGATCCGGGTCAGCGTCTGGTTGCCGAAGGCCGAACCGCCCACGACCACCTTCTTGACCATCGGGCCGACCACCGGGGCGCCGCCCGCGATGGTCATCTCGACGACCGCCGCCCAGTAGCCTCGCTGGTCCCAGGGGAGGATGTTCCCCGTCACGCCCAGGACCAGGATCAGCAAGAACACCCCGACCGCAAGCCACCAGTTCATCTCGCGAGGGGCCCGATACGACCCCCGGAGAACCAGCCGGAGCAGCAGGAGCCCGCCGACGATCACCGAACCGAACGACCCGAACCGGTGGAGACCCCGGATGAACCAGCCGAGATCCATCCGATAGGTGATGAAATAGACGCTCCCCCAGGCCGAATTGGCCGAGGGGGTATATGTGGTCATCAGCAGGAGTCCGGTCACGAGCTGGACCACCAGCGTGGCCGCCAGGGTGAACCCGAGGACCTGCCCCCAGCCGGGACCGCCGGGGACCGGGCGATCGAAGACCGATCGGAAGGCTTCGCGATACCCGGTCCGCTCGTCGAGCCAGTCAGCGATGGAGTTACGCAAGGGTTTTCTTCTCCGCGATCTGGGGCTGGAACCGCTCGAACTTGACCCGGATCTCGGGGTCTTTTTCGTCGGAAAGCTCGACCGGCAGGCTGTCCATCCCCCGGGCCGCAACCTCGTTGATCCTCGATCCGTCGAACTGGAATCGCGCGGCGTGGCAGGGGCAGAGGAACGACTTCCGATCCGGCCCCACCTTGACCGCACAGCTCAGATGCGGGCACTCGGCCGAGAACGCCAGGACCGGCGGGTTCGCCCCTGCCGGCTGGCGGACCAGCCAGACCGTCCCGATCGGCTCCTCGGGGTATTTGACCCAGGCATCCAGCCGATTCTCGATCACCGAGAACGACTGGGGCCGGTCCACTTCGAGCTGACCGAGCCGCGCGATCGGCCGGTAGCCTTTCGCCTCGGCCGACTTCCCGAGCGGGTCCAGCAGGTATTTCAAGCCCGGCACGGCCAGCGCCAGGGCGAACAAGTTGCCCAGCGCCAGGGCGCCCAGGCGGAAGACATCGCGTCGGTTCGGCATGGCTCGGGCCTTTCGACCGGGGGAGGGTCGTGCAATCTCGCGAGGGTTGGCACGTCGCTGGCAGGTTGACTGGCGGTCTGTACTCGTCCCAATGTAACTCGCGCAAGCCGGATCGGGAAGGACTTGCCCGCCCGGGGTGGTTCGATCGGCCGACCCGGACATGCCCGCCGATTCCCGGGGGGATCGGGACCGGGCGACAGCCTCTCGCGCGGCGTGACCCCGCGTGACGTCCGAGCCGGCCCCATGCTCACGCCTCGCGATAGAAGGGCAGCCGGCAGCTCGGAGCTTGTCATACAGGAAGTAGGTGCAGAACATCCCCATCGCGACCCACCCGGCGGCATTGGCCAGCCCGAGCCAATCCCTCCACGATCCGGCTCGACTGAGTCTGCCGCCCACCCAGAGCCCCGCCCAACCCCAGAACATGGCCGCCCCGCAGGCCATGCTGAGCAGGATGTAGGCGTTGGCGTTTCGATCGATGAACGATCCCATCCGCTGCGTCGAGAAGAGCAGTTCTCGGCCGGTGACCGTCGCCACGGTGAGGCCGATGATCGCCGAAGCGAACAGATCCGCCACAAATCCGGGCTACCTGCGGAGGCGCCGCCAGGGGGGTCGTGGCTTCCTGGCCTGCAACAACAGGCAAAACGGCGTCCAAATGACCAGGGCAGGCACGCCGACGACCACGGCGAGTTCCATCAGGCCCTCCACGACGTGCCAGTCCGGGCCGACGCTCGGGTAGGTGAGCGATTTGAAAAGAGCGTCCGGGACCGTCGCCCTCACGCCGGCGAAACTCGCCGCGAGCCCGGCGATCAACGCGAGCCCGTCGGAGATGGAGAAGGTCCGGCCCCGGTCCTGGCTCGCCATGTGTCGCCCTCGATGGTCCCCGGCCCGATCGACGACCGAGGCTATCACGACGTCGCATCGGGGTCGAGATTCTGGCGTCCGGGAGGACGGGCGGCCCGGTGCCCCCACTCGACCTTGGGTCGCGCGGAATTCGCCCGGGAGGGCCGGGCGGAAAATGATCCCGCGACGTGAGCCCGGGCCGTCACTCGTGGAGATGACGGGTGGGGCCGGGAGGGGCGAAGGCCCGCCCGATGGCGAGCGGCCCTCACCCGGCCGGATTCGGGCTCACTTCTTCGCCGATTTCCCCTTCGGCCTGGCCGGGGCCTCCGCGACGCCGGTCTTCTCCCTCAATTCCTCGATCTTGAGGGAAGCCTCGGCCTTCGTCATGTCGTCGCTCACCTCCTCGCCGGCCTTCCGGGCGAGCGTGTGGACGTAGGATTCCTGCGCTCCGGTCATCGGCTCATCGCCGGTGGTCCAGTCATGCGGGTCCTTGATCGCGTCGTCGGTGATATTCTTCTGGTCGGCCATGGTGGAGACCTCGCTGTTGAGTTCCAACGTCCCCGTGGTTCGCCTCCGCGAGGCGATCGAGGGTGAACTCAAGTACAGCGAATCGCGTGCCGGGTCTGGATCGGCGGATCGAGACCAGGCCCCGGCACGCCGGCCTCATGCTCTACTCGGCCACGCCTTCGATCACGCAGGTCGGAGATGTCGTCGGCACGATCCTGGTCATCCGGAAACCGGCTTCGGCCAGGAGTTCGCGGAATTGTTCCTCGGTGCGCTCGTGGCCGCCCACCATGACGAGCATCTCCAGGTCGAGCAGCTTGCCGGGGTGGGGGTCATTGCCGAGCGGGATGACCATCTCGGCGAGGAGCACGCGTCCGCCCGCGCCGACGACTTCTCGGCAGTTCCGGAGGATGGCCGAGGCCCGCCCGTCATCCCAGTCGTGGATGACGCTCTTGAGGATGCAGGCATCGGCCTTCTCGGGGATCCCGGCGAAGAAATCACCGGACACGACCCGGCAACGCCCGGCCAACCCCTCGGATTCGATCCGGGCCTCGGCCCCCTCGGCCACCTCCGACGTCTCGAACAGGATGCCGCTCAGCGAGGGATTGGCCTTGAGGATGGTGGCGATCAGGTAGCCATGGCCACCCCCGACGTCCATCAGCGTGCCGATTCCCGAGAAGTCGTATGCGGCCGCGACGGCCCTCGAATTCTGCATCGACCAGCCGGTCATGGCCTCATCGAAGACGGAAGCGGCGGCGGGGTTCCGGGCGAGATACTCGAACGCCGGCACGCCGAACGTCTTCTCGAACGCCGGCTCGCCGGTCTTGACGCACCAGGGGAGTTCGCCCCAGGGCCTCCAGGTCCATTCCGATCCCGCCATGTTCGCGACCGCTCGCAGGGAGCCCTGGACATCCGACCGGAGGAATTCCGCCATCGGGGTCAGGGCGAACCGGCGATCTTCCGCCTCCGTGAAGACGCCGACGCTCGCCAAGGCCCGGAGGACGCGGTAGAGCGAGTCGGGATCCACCTGGTTCATCCTGGCCAGTTCGTCGCATGGTCGCGGGCCCTCCTTGAGCGAATCGGCGATACCCAGCCGGGCGGCGAGGCTTAACGCCTGGGACACCCACTTGCCCAGGATCAGATTCTGCAGGGCCAGGAACGAGGCGGTCGGGTGGCCGAGGTCGGTCATGCGACGGTCTCCGGTACGTCGTGTCGGTTCGGGAAGGCGGGGATTCTACCAACCCGGGCCGACGAGGGAACGGGAGAATCGGACTGGGCGAGGCCCGGTCCTCTCCGATCGCGGATACGAGAGATCCCGTGCGAATTTTCGTCGTCCACGGGGACAATCCTGGGGGTAGGAGGGGATTCCTATCCTCCATGCTCCCGGGTCCCGGGTGGGAACCAACCCGCAAGCCGAGGTTACGGGATGCCGTAATCCACACGGCCACCCGGAGGGAGACCCTGCCGCCAGCCAGTCCGGGGCGACTTCGGCCCGAGATCAGGCCTCGAGCGCCTTTCGGACGGCTTCGAGGACCCGAGGGACCGTCTCGGAGATGGGGTCGGGCAGCATGGCCCCGGCGGCGGCCTTGTGGCCCCCTCCCCCGAACTGGCCGACGAGTCGTGCGCAATCGAGGCCATTCCTCGATCGGGCGCTGACCTTGATCCCGCCTTTGGCCTGCTCGATGAAGAGGAGGCCGACCTCGACGCCGACCACGCTGACGGTGTAGTCGACCAGGTCCTCGGTGTCCTGCGGGATCGCGCCGGTCCGCTCGAAATCGTCGCGGGTCACGACGGCGTAGGCCACCCGCCCCCCGAGGTCGGTCCGAAGACTGGCCAGGGCCTCCCCCAGCATCCTGAGCCGACCCAGGGTATTCCGCTCGAACAGGAGCCGGTAGATTTCCTCGATCCTCGCCCCCGACTCGATCAGCTCGGCCGAGGTCCGGAGGGTCTGGGGCCGGGTATTGGGGTGGCGGAACCAGCCGGTGTCCATCGCGATCGCCGTCAGCAGCCCGGTCGACATCTCCGGGGTGAACTTCAAACCCAACGCATTCACGGCCTGGGCGACCAGGGTCCCGGTCGCCTCGGCCTTGGTATCCTTCAGGAACGTCGCCCCCATGTCATCCTGGCTGACATGGTGATCGATCACGAGTCGAGATCCGGGGAATCCCCGGACAAACTCGGCCATGTCGCCCAGTTGGCTCCAGGCCGAGAGGTCGAGGATCACCACCGCCTCGCGGTCGGCCAGGTCGGCGGCCTTCACCTGCGTCCCGTAATGTTCGAAAAGCGTCCCATCGGGGTCGAGGAAGTCATAGCGAGGGGGAGTCGGGCTGGCGTTGACCACCCGGACATCCTTCCCCTTCTGGCGGAGCAGCCCCACCATCCCGACCTCGGAACCCAGGGCATCCCCGTCGGGCCGCACGTGAGTGGTCACCAGGAAGCGATCGCGCGTCGCGATCAGGCCGGAAAGAGGCGACCAATCCATATTCATGAAAAACACTTTCAATTCGATAGTCGGGCGGCGGTCGGTGTCCCAGGATCATGACCAGCCCGCCGGGAGGCTCGCAGAGGCACCTCTCCCGGCTTTCGGCCACCCTCTCCGGTGGGGAGGGGCTTTTCTGGCTGACTCACCCTGAGAAGCTGGGGGGAGGGTGATCTCTTGGCGAGAGAACTCGGTGCAATAATCCCGGGGCACCACCAGGCGACGCGATACGTTAATTTAGCACAAAACAACGCATCAAAGCAACCCAACACGAGTCGAGCGGGACTCGTCGCGAACCTGGGTTCAGGCGACCTGCTATGATATCCTGCACCCGAGTGATTCGGCGACCCCATCCGGAGATCCGACCATGAGCCAGGCCACCATGATCCGGCCCGACCCCGCTCGGGACATCGCACCGGGCGAGGAACCGCTCTATGAGATCGTCCAGGGACAGAAGGTGGAGAAGCCGCCCATGGGGACGTATCAGATCCTGGTCGGGTCGATCCTGCTCGGACACCTCTACCCATATGCCCGGATGAACGGCCTGGGCCGGGTCGTGTCCGAGATGCTGTTCAAGATCAACAAGGCCGGCGATCCCCTGCGACGGCCCGACGTGGCGTTCGTCTCTTATGATCGGTGGCCCCGAGATCGCAAGGTCGATTCGGAGAACGGCTGGGATGTCGTGCCCGACCTGTTCATCGAGGTGGTCAGCCGGAGCAACTCGGCCGGCGAGGTCATCGGCAAGGTCCTCGAATACTTCAAGGCGGGTGCGCGACGGGTCTGGGTGGTCTATCCGATCGAGCGTCAGGTCTACGTCTACGAGTCGGCCCGGCAGACCCGGATCCTCGGGATCGGGGAAGCACTCGACGGGGAGGACCTCCTGCCCGGCTTCCGGCTCGAACTGGCCGAGTTGTTCGCGGATGGCCCGGAGATCCCCGGTCAGGTCGTATAAACATCGGGGCGGAACAGGCCGGGGTTGGCCCGGACCCATTCGATCGTCTCGTCCAGGGCCTGGTCGAGCGAGTACCGGGGCTCCCAGCCCATGATCTCGCGAGCCAGTGCGGTCCCGGCCAGCAGTCGACCGACCTCGCTGGCGGCGGGGCGGACCCGCTCGGGGTCGGCCTCGACTCGAATCGGCTTGCCGATCCTGGACGCGATCCGCTCGACCAGTTCGCCGATGGTCAGGTCGTCCCCTCGGCCGATGTTGACGACCTTGCCGATGGCGGCCTCGGCCCCGGCGATCGCCAGGAATCCCGCCGCGGTGTCCTTGACGTAGGTCAGGTCTCGGCGGGGGTCCAGGCTTCCGAGTCGGACGACCGGCCGGGTCAGAGCCTGGCTGATGATGGTCGGGATGATCGCCCGGGCCGACTGGCGGGGGCCGAAGGTATTGAAGGGGCGGAGGATCGAGACCGGGAGCCCGAAGGCCCGGTGGTAGCTCTCGCCCAGGGCATCGGCCCCGATCTTGGTGGCCGCGTAAGGCGACTGGCCGCGGAGCGGGTGCGACTCGGTGATCGGGACGAACTGAGCGGTCCCGTAAACCTCCGAGGTCGAGGTCAGGACGACTCGCTCCAGGTCCGGATTGGCGCGGGCCGCGTCCAGGACGTGGGCGGTCCCCATCACATTGGTCTGAACCACGTCGAGAGGATTCTGATAGGAATACGGGATCGCGATCAAGGCCCCCAGGTGGAAGACCCAGGCCCGCCCCTCGACCGCCTTCCGGATCGCTTCGGGATCCTTCAGGTCGCCCCGGTGGACCTCGACCGAGGCCCGGACCGACTCGTCGAGCCGGTCGAGATGCCCCCGGTCATCCCGCCCGTTGTAGCGGACCAGCGCCCGGACCTCGTGCCCCTCGCGGACCAGGAGTTCGACGAGGTGGCTCCCGATGAACCCGCCCGCCCCCGTCACCAGGACCCGTTTGCCCATCCGACCACCCCCCTGCCCAACCTCCTCGAATCCAATCGCGGGCCATCCTACGGAATTTCTCCATCCCGACAACGTGAATCCCTCCGGGGTGCTCCAAACCGCCCGGAAACCTCAACGAGCCGGACATCCGTGGCTCGGTCTGAGGCCATGACTCATCGGGTCGATTCACCCGGAATTCCTCATCCACCCGCCGATCCAGTCGGCTCCAAGACCAGAATCTCATCCCAGTCCACTCTGAACCCGCGACCCTACGAGTTCCCGCTTCAGGCCAACTCGCCGCTAATTACTTTTTCCACACAAATTATCTAAAGCACCAAATCGACCCAGACGATGTTTAACAATAAGACAAACATGAGGTTCGGCTGGGCAACCCGGCCGATGGAGTCGGACTTCGGCGAGACCTTGGGGGAAGACCGATGGCGTTGCGCTTCCTGCTGGTGAGCTTGGTGGCGAGCATGGGCCTGGATCTACCGGGTGCCCCGGAACTAGCGGGCTGGGCCCGGGCCGGTCGCGACTGGGCGGAAGCAAGGATGGTCGAGTTTTCTGCCTATCGGGCTGACGCCGGGCGGTTCTTCCTGGCCTCACCGGTCATGGGAGCGGAGGCCGAGGACGACGGGCTCGCCCCGGAGACGGCCGATCTCGCCTTCGACGTGGTGGTCGAGGGAATGGCCTCGAACTTCGCCGCGGAACTCCTCGCCGACAGGCGTGATCAGAAGTTCAACGAGATGGGGTCCGACGTGTTCGCCAAGTCGGTCGTGCCCGACATCCCGACTGCGAAGGTCGTGAGCGGCCCCGCGCCGGAGTCGGCCTCGGTCACCGCCCCTTCCCCATCGGTCGAGGTCCCATCGGCGACCCCGAAGGTGTCTCGTGGGGCACGGATCTCCTCGGCGGTCGAGTTGACCCGCCAGGCGATGAGTGCCTGGGTCTCGCTGATCGTCGATTCTTCGGCGGGGTCGATGAAAGACTCCCGATGAACCCGACCAGGCCGGATGGATCCGGGGGTGGCCCGTCCGATCAGGCCCCCCTCGACTTATCATTCGAGAGACTCACCTCGGCAGGGCCGGTTCGACTTCCCGGCTCGACTCCTCGCTGGGCGTCTCTTCTGGGTCGATGTCGTCCCAGTAGGCTTTCCGGTAGCCCAGGCTGGCGGCGACCCGCAGGACGTCGCCGTACGATGGAAACGACTTCCCGGTCCGGCTCTTGAATTGCTGGATCGAGTTCATGAATTCGATCTCGTCATCGGTGTATTGCTTCTCGAAGGTCGTGGGATCGACCCGCCGTCGTCGTTCTTTCCGGGCGCGTCGCTCGCGGGGGGCGACGTTGGTGGGCTCTGGGGGCAAGGTCGGCGGGCTATCTCGTCGTTCGTGGCCGGATCGACGATCGTAGAACAGGGTATCTGGGGGATACGCAGAGAAATCGAATTTCCCGGCTTCCTTGGGCGTCTCATCTTTTGTCGACATGGTCCCCTCGCTCGACGACAGGCCTGCCCTTGCGACTCGACGGACGATCCGCCTGTCTGGGTCGCGACTCACTCCGAGGCGGGCGATCGTGACTTCTCGACCCTGAGTCGGATTTGGTTCCCGGGCGACCGGTTCGATCCGGACCCTCCGACCAACTAACCCCTAGTTCGCCGGACCGTACTTGTCAAAACGAAGGCGGATTTTGGAGAGGCAAGCTGGAGGCGCGGAACCGGAGCGGGATTGGACGGCGTGCCCGCTCTCATGTGGCATAATGGTTGAAGTGGCACGAGCCGACATCCGAAGGCTCGGAGTCTCCCGGCCGCTCTCCGGGTGTCTTGCTCGGTGAGTCCGGACCCCGTAGATTATTTTGATAGACGTCCAGCGCCCGAGCCGTCCGACGGCCCGGTTAGTCCCATCCTGGAGATTCCCGATCATGTCCCGAACCGCGCGGTTGTGGAGAGGCGTCGGGTCGTTGACGTTGGGCGGAATGCTTCTCTCCGCCGGGGTCTCGGCCCAAGCCGAGGATTCCCCTTCCCTCGCCCAGCAACTCGTCGACCTCGGATATCAGGCGGCCGCCCAGGGCCGGACCGAGGATGCCCGAAACTTCTTCGAGAACGCCTTGAAGATCGACCCGACCAACGCCGAGGCGAATAACGCCATCGTCGGTCGAAGCGTCGCGTTCCAGGATACGCCCACCCCGCCGGCCCCCGAGCCGGCGATTGTCAATCCCGACGGCTCCGAGCCTTCGGCGCTGGAGCGCCAGGCCCAGGTCGCCGACGTGGCGCGTCAGGCGTTCGTCACCGACGTCCGCCAGCGGCTCCAGACGGCCCGGTCCCAGACCAACGCCCGGAATCCCGAGGCCGCGCTGGCCACGCTCCGCGACGCCCTGATCGTCGTGCAGTCGGCGGACAACCTCAACGATGACACCCGCCGACGCCTCGAGAACGAGGTCCGCAACGCCATCGGGGCCACCGAGAAGCTTGAGGAGCGGATCACCCTGGAGAAGGCCGAGCAATATCGGATCTTCGCCGCCCAGGCCGCCCGCAGCACCGCCGTGGAGCGGCTGGTCAAGAATCAGGACACCACCAACACCCTGATGGCCGAGTTCGACAGCCTGATGGCCGAGGGGGCCTTCCGGGTCCTGGCCAGCGGCGGCCTGGCCGACATCGACGTGACCCGCCAGCCGTTCGTCGACGCCCGCTTCCGGGCCCAGGCCGCCCGGGCCCTCAACCCGCAGGACCTGGCCCCCTGGGCCGGCATGTTCGTCGCCGACTCGGTCGGGTTCTACACCCAGTCGATCCAGTATGACCGGCTCAAGGAGTACCGGTTCATGCTCAGCCTGGCCGACGTCGAGCGGGCGATCGTGCCCTTCCCCGACACCCGAGTCATCGAGTACCCCGAGCGGGCCGCCTGGCAGGCCCTCTCCGAGCGCCGGATCGCCCGCTACGGCGACGCCGACTACCTCTTCGACCGCGACGAGAAGACCAAGGCGATCCTCTCGAAGCTGAACGAGCGGATCTCGATGAGCTTCCCCAACGACACCCCGCTGGAGGACGTCAAGAAGTACATCGAGCAGTCCACCCAGGACGAGGCCGCCGGCCTGCCCACCGGGATCCCCATCTACGTCGATCCCCAGGGCCTGCAGGACGCCGACAAGACGATGGCCTCGACGGTCTCGATCAACCTGGAAGGGATCCCCCTGCGGACCACCCTCCGGCTGATGCTCAAGCAGTTGGGCCTGACCTATACCGTCAAGGATAGCCTGCTGACGATCACCTCCACCTCCTCGGAAGACCAGCCGACCGAGATCCGCGTCTATCAGGTCGCCGACCTCGCGATCATCCCGATGTCCCTGATGGGCATGGGCGGTGGCGGCGGCATGGGCGGCGGTATGGGTGGCGGCATGGGCGGCATGGGCGGCGGCATGGGTGGCATGGGCGGTGGTATGGGCGGCGGCATGGGCGGCATGGGCGGTGGTATGGGCGGCATGGGCGGCATGATGTCCGTCCCCCCCCAGGACCCGTCGCTGATCCCGGGCGGCACGTCCGTCTTTGAGGAAAAAAAAAGCAACTAAGGGGGATTAACCAGACCCCCTCAACTGCTCCCGCGAATGCAAAGCCCCAGGACCGAGTCGCCCCACCGGCGACCGGTCCTGGTGTCGTTTCCCGGCAGCCGCAAAGTCCGAAGACCCGGACAGACGACGAGCCGATGATCAAGCCCATCGCCCCCAAGGCACCCGAAAACGCCAAGGCCGCTCCGAAGGATCGGCCCCGCGGCCAGGGAGTCGCCGAGGCGTACAAGTTCTGGGACAACTACTTCAAGACTCACGAAGAGAGCCCCGAGCAGGTCTACCAGACCTTCACCGACCTGGTCAAATCGGAGAACTTCGACCAGGGCGAGGCGATCATCAAGGCTTATCTCCGCTATCTGGACAATCGCCGAGCCCAGTCCGAACCCTGGATGTACATCTGGCTCGCCAAGATGATCGAGCAGCGCAAGGGGCCCGAGGCGGAGGTCAAGACCATGCTCGGCTTCGCGGGCCACATGGCCAAGAAGACCAGGAACCCCGCCGACCTGATCCGGGTGGCCGACATGCTGGTGGTCCGGAAGTTCTACGAAAACGTCGGGATGAGCGGCTACCAGACCAACATCGGCGAACTTCTCGACCTGGAGATGGCGAAGGACCCGGCCGATTGGAGAGGGCCGATGATGTCGGTCAACCTCGCGCTCCACGACAGCGACCCCAAACGGATGGCCGATGCGGCCGATCGACTCCTCTCGCTCGGCTGGCCAGGGCTCGATGACAAGGTCCGGCGCGACGTCAAGGAGCAGGTCCAGGTCCTCGAAAAAACGCTCCGGGAGAATGCCCGGACCGACGAGGCCGACGCCCTGATCGAAAAACTGGCCGAGTCCGAGGCTCGCGACCTCTATTTCAAGCTCACCTGGTCGGGCGAAGCCGACATCGACATGACGGTGGACGAACCCCTGGGAGCCCGGGCTGGATTCGGCACCCCTCGGACCGTCTTCGGCGGGGCGATCGTCAAGAACGGTTACGGAACCCACCCGGAAGAGGTCTACGTCTGCCCCCGGGCCTTCCCCGGAGATTACACGATCCGGGTCGAGACCATTTACAACGACGAGGCCAAGCCCGTCACCGCGGCCACTCTCGAAGTCATCACTCACGAGGGAACGGCCCAGGAGAAGCGGGAAACCCACAAGATCGACCTGGCCAAGCCCAGCCCGATCGTCGTCCATCTGGACAGCGGGCGTCGGAAGCAGGTCTTGCCCTACGTCGCGGCGCCGGAACGCCCGGTAGTCGCCGATCCGGAGAAGACCAAGGCCGATCCCGGACCGGTCAACCCGGCACCACCAGCCACCCCCAAGCCTGCCACGATCCGCTGATCGAATCGGGACGACTCCTGGACGTAACCAGGCTGGACGCGGCCCCTTGGAAACCCGGGGGCTTCGCGTTATATTCGGTCAAAACCATCCGATCGAATTCGCGACCAGGAAGGAGTCCTGACGTGTCATCCCTGATCGTCCGGCACCGCGCTTTGATCCGCCTCTTGAGCCTGATCCTGGCGATCCCTGGCGGCTCGGTCGCCCTGGGCCAGACCGAGGCCGAGGGACTCTCGGCGAGTTTCCGACAGGCGGCTCGCCGGGTCTTACCCTCGGTGGTCTCGGTCCGACCGATCGGCCAACCGAACGCGTTCGAGCCGACGCCGGGCCTCAACTTCGGTCTGGTCCCCTCGGCACCCCGACCGGTCCCTCGCGAGCCGGGCGGGTCGGGCGTGGTGATCGACGCCGATCGCGGCCTGGTCCTGACCAACGATCATGTCATCCAGGGTGCCTCGCGTGTCGTCCTGACCCTGAGCAACGGCCGCGAACGGGCGGTCACCCAGATCTGGCGCGACCCCAAGAGCGACCTGGCCTTGCTCCAGGTCGACCCGACGGGCCTGGTCCCCTCGACCTGGGGCGACTCCGACTCGATGGATACCGGCGACTGGGTCCTGGCCATCGGCCAGCCCTTCGGGCTTTCGGGCACCGTGACCGCCGGGATCGTCAGCGGCAAGGGGCGAGGCATCGGCATCGCGCTCTATGAAGACCTGATCCAGACCGACGCCGCGATCAACCCGGGGAACTCGGGCGGGCCTCTGGTGAATCTCAAAGGGGAGATCGTCGGGATCAACACGGCGATCAAGACCCTGGGCGGGGGTTACGAGGGGGTGGGATTCGCCGTCCCGGCAAGCCGGGCCCGACGAGTCGCCTCCGACCTGGCCCAGTTTGGCCGGGTCCGCCGGGCCTATCTTGGTGTCTCGATCCGGCCGGTCGACCCCGCCACGGCGGATCGACTCGGCTCGACGGGTGCGACCATGATCACCGGGGTCGCGGTGGCCAGCCCCGCCGCCGATGCCGGCCTCCAGGGCGGCGATGCGATCTTGAAGGTCGACGGCCAGCCGGTCACGGGTCCCGGCCCGCTCCAGGCGCTCATCGAGGTCGCCGAGGTCGGCAAGCCCCTGGGCCTGACCATTGACCGAAACGGCCAGGTGATCGAGGTTTCCGTCATCCCCGAGCCACAGCCCGACCGACTGAGCCTGCCCGCCGGCGGTCCCGCTCCCGGCGGGATCAACATCAACGTTCCGGGGGCTCAAATTGTGGTCCCTGGGCCGAACCTGAACATCGGGCCGCCCACCACAGTGCCGGTCGACCCCGAGCCATCACTGAACGCGACTCCTCCCCCGGCAGCGACCTCGCCCGATCCGGGACCTCCGGGGACCGTCAATCCGCCCGTCATTCGGAGCCAACCCCTGCCCCCGGAAGGGCCCAACCCCCTACCCGAAGCCTTCGAGACGGCCGTCCGGACTCCCACGAGATTTCCCGACCTCGGCCTGAGGCTCTCCGAGCCGACCCCGGCGCTGATCCGGAAGTTCCGGCTCGATCTCGCGACCGACGGATTGTTCGTGACCGGGATCGAGCCCGACGGCCCGGCCGATCGCGGGGGCCTGGAGATCGGGATGGTGATCACCGACGCGGCGGGACGCAAGGTGAATAGCCTGGTCGCCTTCCGGGAGGCGCTCGCCAACCGGCCGGCGGGTCGAGACCTCCTGATCCGGATCCTCAAGGGAACTAAGGCCGAGTTCCGGGTGCTTGTGGATCGATCGGAACAGCCGGAACCCGCGAAGCAGCCCGCCGAGTCTCTCCCGCTCGAAGGACCCGACGCCGGGCCGACCGAACGCTGACCGTCTCAAGAGGCCTCAAGGGGGCAGGTCGTCGCCTCTTCGGCGCGATCGGCCTCCATCCATGGACTGGACACCTCATTGAATGGCTTCACACCGGGCCCTCCCATCATGAATCCGCGAATCCTCGTCGTCGACGACACCCCCTTGACCCGCGAGACGCTCCGACTCGTCCTGGAGGACGACGGATGCGAAGTCGAGGTGACGGATGACCCTCGCTTGGCCCTCGATCGGCTCCGATCCTCCGCGTTCCAGCTGGTGATCACCGATTACCGGATGCCAGGAATGAGCGGGCTCGACCTGCTCGCGGCGGTCCGTTCGGAGAAGATCCCCTGCGGGGTGATCCTGCTGACCGGACACGGCGACCCGCAACTCGCGCTCCAGGCGATGAAGGATGGGGCCGACGACTTCGTGGCCAAGCCATGCGACCCCGCCCGGCTGGTCCTCCTGGTCCACCGGACCCTGGAGCAACGCCGCTTGATCGACGAGCTGGAACAGCTCCGTCTCCAGCTCCGCGAGGATTACCGGTTCCACGACATCGTCTCCAAGAGCCCGAAGATGAAGCGGATCTTCGACCTCATCAAGCACGTCGGGCCGCTCGGCTCGACGGTACTAATCTGGGGCGAGACCGGGACCGGGAAGGAACTGTTCGCCAAGGCCATCCACGCCTCGGACACCCGCCGCGAAGGGCCATTCGTGGCCCTCAACTGCGCCTCGCTGAACGACTCGCTCCTGGAAAGCGAGCTGTTCGGCCACGAGAAGGGGGCCTTCACCGGGGCCGAGCGGAGGAAGAAGGGGCGGTTCGAGGCCGCCGACGGCGGGACTCTGTTCCTGGACGAGATCGGCGAGGTCTCCTCGGCCATGCAATCCAAGCTCCTCCGGGTCCTCCAGTCGGGGACGTTCGAGCGGGTGGGCGGGACCGAGACGATCTCGGTCGACGTCCGGATCGTGGCCGCCTCGAACAAGAAGCTGGAAGACGAGGTCAAGGCGGGCCGGTTCCGCTCCGACCTCTACTATCGACTCGCGGTGGTCCGGATCGACGTGCCTCCCCTCCGCGATCGGTCCGAGGACATCCCCCTCCTGGCCCTGCACTTCCTCGAAAAGCTGACCGCCAAGAGCACCCCTCCGGTGACCGAGATCGACTCGGGGGCGATGCAGGCGCTCCTCGAACACAACTGGCCCGGGCACGTCCGAGAGCTGGAGAACGCCATCAAGGCCGCCGTCGCGATGGCGGATGGGACGGTCATCCATCGGGACGCCCTCCCCGCCACCGTCGCCCCCCGTCAGGGACGCTCGGCCAATGCCTCAACCAGCCTGATCGACATCGAGCGCCCTCTGCCCGACCTGACCGGCGACCTGGTCGCGCAGGTCGAGCGCGACTATTTCAAGCGTCTCCTCATCCAGTACAAGGGGAACGTCGCCCGGTGCGCCAAGCACAGCGGCCTGTCCCGACGGAGCGTCACCCAGAAGCTCCAGAAATATGAACTCGACCGGGCCCGATTCAAGGACAACGCGGGCCTGGATGCGATGACCATGAACGAGGGGTAAATGAGCCTCGGCGAAACTCCCGCCATGCATCCGACCTGCATCCGGTTCACGATCCGAAGGCTGATGGTCGTGGTGGTCTTCGCCGCATTGCTCTGCGCCTGGTTCCGCATCCCGAAATCCTGGGCGCTGACCGAATTCGCCGTAATCTTGATCGCCCCTCTCGCAATCGCCCTGTTTTGCATTCTGTCTTCTGAGATCCCCCGCCGTCGACTCTTGCTGGCGACATGGCTCGCTTCCCTGTGGCCGATGTCGGTCGTCTGGTCGCTCCATGCCGCCTGGGCTGTCTTGTATGGATTTCTCGGCCATCCCCCAGGGCCCGCCGATAACGGCCTGGTCAACGACGTACTGGCTTGGTCTGTCGGCTTCGTGACACTCGTCTCGTTATTCTCACCACTTGTCGGCCTGTGTCTGCCGATCTCTGCGAGCGGTGAGTTACCGTCGAGTGGAAATTGGTGGGATAACCTGACAATCCCCGTCCTGCTGATCCCCTTCGTCTGGTTCCTGGTCGGGATGGTACTGGCCTGGGACCCTGTCGACGCATTCTGGGGATGGCTGGATTGAAGGAAGGGTGAGCATAGGTGATGTCCGTGTCGATCTCGCGCTCATGCTGTGCGAGAGCAGGCCAACACCCGGGAGGTTAAGACAATGCCGAAGCCTCGAAAACGATTGACGGTGGGATTGCTGATGCTCCTGGTGGCGGCACTGGCCGTCGTTTTCTGGGGGATCGATTATTCTCGACGCATCCGGGTCGTCGTTGACAACAAGTCGCCCCGGCCGATCAACAATGTCACAGTCACCGTCGGCAACTCGACCCGGCATCTCGGTCCCGTTGGTCCGTCGAGTCAAGTAATGTCGCGGATCGTGGCCGCTCCGAGTGAAGTCGTCCGGATCGCCTGGGACGTCCCGGGGGCATCGGGACAGAAAGATCGCCATGTCATGGCACCCGGGCTGATCCCCTCGGCTCCCGGGGCAACGATCGAGGTCAGTTGGACGGGGAAGTAAACGGCAGTCCTGTAGAAGCTCGGGCGGTCTGCGCTCGCGGAGCCTGAGGATGAAATCAATCTGGAAATCATGGCCCGGTCCAACTGGTACCGAATCTCCCAGATCAGTGCACCATTGTAGGGTCCGCTCTGCGGGCCGTATCCTCTTTTTGATACGGGAGATACGGCCCGCAGAGCGGACCCTACAAGAGTCACTCAGTCAGGCCATTTGGTATCAGGTCACCGATGGACGCACCCCTTTCGCCGAAGGATGACGATGCGCACCGTCTACTGGACTTCGAAACTAGTAACCTTATGGGTCGGAATCACTTCGGCGACTTTCGCCGAGGACGACCTCCGACCGATCCCCTTGAAATCGAAGATCGAGCAGGTTCAGCCGATGACGGGGATCGTCCTCTGGGCGACCAACGGGGCAGCTCGGACCGCGCCGATCCAGCTTGAATACAGCTACCTCACCTACGACCAGGTGGTTCGCGCGAAGGGGGAGTACGACTGGACCCCGGTCGAGAAGCTGCTCGATGCGATCGCCGGTCGGAAGCATCAGGCGGTCCTCCGCTGGCATGACACCTACGTCGGCAAGGCGTCCGGAGTTCCCGGCTACATCCGGGCACTCCCCGACTACCGAGGGTTCGAAGCCGACAGCGAGAAGAAGCGAACGGGGTTCCCCGACTGGTCGCATCCGGAATTGCGCCGCTTCGCTCTGGAATTCTTCGATCGCTTCGCCGAGAAATTCGATCGAGATCCTCGGCTGGCGTTCCTAGAGGTGGGATTCGGCCTCTGGTCCGAATACCACATTTACGACGGCCCGATGGAGCTGGGCAAGACCTTCCCGAGTCTCGAATTCCAGCGCGAGTTCGCCCTCAGGCTGGGCGAGAAGTTCCGCCAGACCCCCTGGATGGTCTCGGTCGACGCCGCCAGCAACTGGTCCCCGTTCGCGACCGATGATCGGCTGCTCGCCCTTCCCTTCGGCCTGTTCGACGATTCGTTCAATCACGCTCGCCATGCCGAGGTGAACGAGCCGAACTGGAATAAGCTGGGGCGAGATCGCTGGAAAGTTGCACCCACCGGGGGTGAGTTCAGCTTCTACGAGCCGAAAGACCAGCGAGAGGCGCTCTCGGCGACGGGGCCTCACGGCGTGGAGTTCTCACGCCATGCCGAGACGTTCCACATCTCCTTCATGATCGGCGACGGTCAGCCACGCTACCAGAAGCCGGAGCGGATCCGCGAGGCCGGGCAAGCATGCGGTTACCGGTTCCGCGTCACCCGGTTCGAGGCCTCGGCGAGTCGGTCCGAGGTTACGATGGAGAACGTGGGCATCGCACCCATCTATCACGACGCCTTCCCGACGGTGAACGGGCGTCGATCGGAAGACTCGCTCAAGGGGCTGTTGCCGAGGGAGTCGCGGGTCTTCCGGGTCGCGTCGGGCGGCCCCTCGCCCGCTCTGAGCATCGAGTCCGACCGCCTGGTTCCGGGACAGCGGATCGAGTTCGAGGCCGATTTGCCCTGAGGAAGTTCAGTCGTGAATTCCATTTGGCCTGGGCAAAACGACAACGGCCACGCCACCCCTTGGGGCGACGTGGCCGTCGATCGATGATCGGTCGGGTGGCTCAGAGGCCGCCGCCGAAGCCTTGCGAGGTCTCGCGCTGATCGGAGACGACGCCCTCGGCGGGAGTCTCCTTGCGGGGGGAGATGTGCGGGCCTCGGAGGCCTCCCCGGCTGTGCTGGGTGTGGCCTCGGAGCGGGCCTCGGCGGAGCGGGGGCTCGTTGCCGGCGGAGCCGACGGGCTCGGGGATCGGGGCACCCATCGGGATGTCGAACTCGCCGCCGTCGAGGTCGTCGTACCGGGAGACGTAGCCCGGGAGCTTCGACCGCTCCAGCTCGTCGGCGTAGGAGGCGAGCACGGCGCCCTGGATCTTCTCGCGGCACATCGAGTTGATCGGGTGGGCGATGTCGGCGTGGAGCTTGGCCCGGCCGTCGGCGTCGCGGATGGCCCGGTTCTCGTCGAGTCGGCTGCCGCACTGGTTGCAGAAGCGGCTCCGGAGGTGGTTCTTCGTCCCGCAATGGCCGCATCGGTCGGTCAGCTTGCGGGAGGGCATGGCCACGAAGAAGCCCTTGGCCCCCTCGATGATCTTCAGATCACGGATGACGAACATGTCGTCGAACGTGATGCTGCAGAAGGCCTGCAGCCGCTCGTTGCTGCCCGAGTTGTCTTCCATGAGCTTGATGCGAACTTCGGTGATTTCCACAGCCAGTACTCCTTTACGTGGCGTTCTCTGTTGCTCAAGGCCCGCAGGTCACGACCCGGACCCGTCCCAGTCCGAGTTCTCCGAGACGACGAGCGGCATCCTCCGCCGCATCGCGGTCGCGGGCCAGGCCGAAGTAGGCCGAGCCGCTCCCGCTCATCAGGTGCCCATCCAGCGACGGGCCGAGATTGACCAGCGCCTCCCCGACCGCCCCGAGGGACGGCTCCAGGGATTCCGCGACCGGCTGGAGCCGGTTGAAGAGACTCCGCCCCAGGCTCGGGATGTCGCCCGAGTCCAGGGCCTCCAGGACCGCCCCGATCGGCCGAGGCCGTTCGGGCGGAATCAGGTTCCGATAGACTGCCGCGGTCGAGACCCCGACCGGCGGGCAGATCAGCACAATATGTAAGGGAACGGGCAAGGCCCGGGATTCGACGATCTCCCCCCTCCCCCGGCAGACGGCGCAGGGGCCTTGCCGGAAGAAGGCGACGTCGCTGCCGATGGTCGCCGCCAGCTCATCGAGCATGGCCGGCGAGGCCCCCAGGTCCCAGAGTCGGTCGAGCCCGATCAGCGTGGCCGCCGCGTCGGACGATCCGCCGGCCAGCCCGGCCTGCGCCGGGATCGCCTTGCGGAGTGTGATTCGTGCCCCTCGGGTCACGCCGGCCTCGGCCCTCAGCCGCTCGGCCGCCATGACCACCAGGTTGTCCGGGCCGGTGGAAAGGGCCGGGTCGTCGCAGGTCAGGTGGATCTGGCCCGACGGGTCGTCGGCGAACGTGAGCGTGTCGCGTAGGTCGGTCGCGACCATCAGCGACTCCAGCTCGTGGTAGCCGTCGGGGCGTCGGCCCAGGATCTCCAGGAAGAGGTTGAGCTTCGCCGGGGCCTGGACTTCCAGGCCACCTTCGATCGACCGGACGATCATGGGATCGAAACCCGACGGGACGCCCGCGGGGAGCGATGGCGAAGCCAGGGCGGTGGAGGAGTGGTATCGCACCGGGAACTCATCATCTCGTCCTGAGTTACGCGAGGCCCGACGCCCTGTTTCGGGGCCGGGCCGGGGGCGATTCCGTTCGCTCCGTGCCCTGTGCGGGGGACATTATCTCGATCACCAAATCCTCGCAAGGCGAAATCATCCTAAAGTCGAAATGCCCGTCCAACCGACGACGGCACGGGGCGAACTGGGATCGGTTAAATGGCAAGAGCCCGGCAAGCCTCGGCTTTTTCAGACGACCTCACGTCCCGATCAGGCCGGGATCATCCCGGACGACGCGGGGCCACCGGCCGGGACCAACCCGCCAGCCTTCGCTTGAGGTCCCCGGCGAGGTCGGCGGCCCCGAGAGCCTCGTGGCAGGCGATCAGCCCTTCGGTCGCCTCATAGAGAGGACGGTTCGAAGGGTGCTCCCTGGGAAGCCGGCCGCCGAAGCCGCCGGGCAAGGCCCGCTCGGCCAGCTCGAACGCGTAGCCGAAATGCCCCCGAGCGAGGGTCGGGTCCTTGAAATCCTCCAGGGCGATCCGCCCCAGGGCGACGTGGACCCAGATATTATCCCCGCAGCCCTGGAGGGCGAACCGCAGGGCATCTCGGGCGGCCTCGGGATCTCCGGCCTTCCGGAGTTCGATCCCTTCCTCGTAGTCGAGCTCCATCTCGCGGACGCATTTCGGGTGGATCAGGACGAAGTCGTCGCCGCCCAGCCGCTTCAGTCCCAGCCCACCCCGTCGGGAGGCTCCCCCCTTGGCACCCGCGGCCCCTGGTCGACGACCGGGAGCCGTCGGTCTTCCCCCCCTCCCTTTGGCGGGGGGCCGATTTTCGCCACGATTACCGCCGCCGCCTCGTTCGATCATCGCCCGTTTCCCGCCCGGACCAGCCCAGGTTGCTCCCTTCGCCATCAATAAGGTATCAGGATAACTTCCCGGACGGGGCTTGACGACCCTCCGAAGCGAGGATTTCGCGGCCGGGCGGCGAGTCCCGCCCGGTCGCCCTTCCCCGATCGTCGGCCCCATCGCCTCCGGGCTTCGAGGAGGTCCGGCAATCGCGTCCGGCGCCGCCTTGAAAGACGAGCCCGGCGGCAGATCTTGACGCTTGCCGGGAGGCTCGCCGCCGCGATACACTCCTCCGGCACCTACGATCGCTCGCGACGAGCCAGAGCTTCCGCCCCGTCGGCCTCACCTCTCGGTCCTCGATGATATCGACGAGATCAAGGATCGCGGGACTCACCCCCGCCCCGTCCGAGATCCCGGGAACATCGACCGCCGAACCCGGGGCCTGAACTCGTCGCGTGGGTCCTCTCTGGAAAGGATTTCCTCATGAGTCGGCACCTCACGATTATCATCAAAGAAACGCATCGCGGCCTCCTCTACGAGAACGGCGTTCTCCGCGAGATCTTGCCGGCCGGCTGCCACCGGATCCCCCGAGCCCCTTCCTTTTTGATGCGGATGTTCGGGGCTTGTTCGCCCCAGGTCGAGGTCAGCTTGATGGACGTCCGCGGGCGCGACCTGACGGTCGTCGTCCGGGACCTCCTGACGGCGGACTGTGCCACGATCTCGGCCAGCTTCGTCGTCCATTATCGGGTCGCCGATCCCCGGGCGGCGGCCCTTGAGTCCCGGAATTTCGAAGAGCGACTGCTCGTCGAGGCGCAGACCTCGGCCCGACGGACCCTCCGAAGCTTGAGCCTGGGGGAGATCATTGATGGCCGCGACGAGATCGGCGAGGAGCTCCACCGACTGGTCGGGGAATCGGCGGCCAGCTTTGGGCTGGAGGTCTCGGCCCTCGACTTCAAGGACCTCGCACTCCCCCTCGAAGTTCGCGATGCCCTGAATCGGGCCGCGTGTGCCAGTCGACTCAGGAGCGGCGATGTCGATGAAGCCGACCGTCTCGAAGAGGCGGAATTCGGCCTCGGCGACCGGGATTCGGCCGTCCAGGAAACGGAGTTGCGCCTCGCCCGGATGACGTTCGATCCCCGGAACGATCCGAGCGACGAGGTGGGACCCTTCCGGCTCCAGGGCCTCGAACAGCAAGCGGGAGCCCCGCTCCCCATCGAGGCCGAGAGCCTACTTCGATTCCGCTCCTGATCTCTCGCCGCGACCCTCCGCGAGTCGGGCTCGCCCGCACCGCAGGTGGGTCCGACGATTGTTGGCCCTCGGTTCTAAATGGCCACCGCTCATCCTGCGCGTGCATCCGGTTCCATGCACTCCCTTTTTTGACAACCGCTGGCTCTGACCTAGGCTTGTCGAGGGCATTCCAGCTCGGGCCCCTCGATTGAGTACCAGGGAGCGGCACCCATGCGTCCACCAGTCCGGACGGTCTGCTACTCTTGCCTCCAGAGCCTCGAATTATCGAGCCGAGAGGACAAGGAGACGCCGGTGACCTGCCCTTTCTGCGGAGTCAGGAGCGACCGAGCCCGGTTCGATCCGGACACGACCCCGCTCGATCGCTCGAGCGTGCCGACTCCCCCCCCGGAGTCCGAGCCGTCGACGTTCCAGGACGGCGGCGCTTTCGTTTCTAGATCCTGCCGGATCAGTCGCTTCGAGATCCTCCAGCCCCTCGGCGAGGGGGGATATGGCCAGGTCTACCGGGCCTACGACCCTCACCTCGACCGGGATGTCGCGTTGAAGGTCCTCAAGGAGAACCGCCTGGGCGAAAAGGCGATGGAGCGTTTCTATCGCGAGGCCCGGGCGGCCGCGAGGCTGGACCATCCCAACATCGTCGGGCTCCATGACGCCGGCTGCGACGGGGGCCGCTGCTGGATCGCCTATCAGCTCGTCTCGGGCCGGACCCTGTCGATGGTCCGCGACCTGAATCCCCCCACCGTCGAGCAGGCGGTCCGGATCGTCCGCGACCTGGCACTGGCCCTCGAACATGCCCACGGTCGGGGGGTCTATCACCGCGACCTGAAGCCGGCGAATGTCCTGATCGACGACACCGGACGAGCCCGGCTGACCGACTTCGGGCTGGCTCGCCGGGATGACATCGACTCCGACCTGACCCGCGAGGGGACGGTGCTGGGGACCCCGAACTACATGAGCCCCGAGGCCGCCGCCGGCCGGGCACACCAGGCCGATGCCCGGAGCGACGTCTACAGCCTGGGCGTCATCCTCTATGAGTTGCTCTGCGGTCGGCGTCCCGCCCAACTTCCCAGCAACGCCCCGCTCTGGAAGGCCTATCGGCAGGATACCCCGCCGTCACCCAGCTCGGTCGACCGGACCATTTCCTCGACCCTCGATCGGGTCTGCATGAAGGCGCTGGCACTCCGCCCCGAGGATCGATATCCGTCCGCGTTGGCCCTGGCCGATGCCCTCGCCGGCTGCATCCCCACGCGACCGGCCGCCCGGCGAAAGCCTCGAGATTCTCGGGCCAGGGCGATCGTCATCGTCCTGGCCGTCGCCGGTTCGATCCTCGGCCTCGCGCTCGGGATCGCCGCCCGTCGAGGAGACCCGGCCCTCGAAGTCACCCTTTCGACCCGGCCCGACGTCGCCCAGATCCCCAAAACCGAACCCGCACAAAGCCCCCAGGAGAGCGAGTCTCTCCTCGGCAAGGTGGATCGCCGAGTGGCCAGGCCATCCAACCCGGCCAGTTCCCCGGATGATCTGATGGACGAGCCGGCCGTGAGGACCCGGAGCAGTAGCGACTTGATCTTCCACCTGAAGACCTGCCAGCACACCCGCCACAAGGATCCCGCGAAGCTGATCGAACTCGGCACGGTCCGCGAGGCATTCGCCGCCCACTATAGCGCGTGCCGCTCCTGTCTCTCGAAGCTTCCCCGGACCCTCGAAAGCGAGACTCCTCCTTCTTGACCGGCCGGCCCCTTCGTCGCTCGTGCTTGACCAGGCGGGGCCGAACTTCAATACTGTGGGACCGGATCGATGGTCTCCCGGCGCGAGACCCGGCCGGTCCAGGCATCGAAGGGCTCTCGCTTGATGGGCGGATGGGGCTGGGAAATTCCCGGGGCGATCGTCGTCTTCGTCGCGACGCTGCTGGCAATCCGGGCTATCCTTCGCGGCCTATCGGTCATCCGTGAGATCGATCGTGGGCTGAACGCCCTGAGCGAACGGCGGCCGATCCGCCTTTCGAGGCACCGGTTCGCCGGGCCTCTGGGCCGCCTGGCACGGAACTTCGAATCCGTCGGGCCCGCGACCCAGGAGCGGCTCGGTCGGCTCGAACGCGAGGTGGAACAGCTCCGGGTGGTCCTGGGAGGGATGGCCGAGGGGGTCATCGCGATCGACTCCCGTCGCCGCCTCCTCTTCGCCAACAAGAGCGCCGACGACCTCTTCGGCCTGGGCCCACTGGCCGTGGGGCGGCTCGTCCCCGAGTTGATCCGAAGCCCTCAGATCCAGGCGGCGGTCGACACCACCCTCACGAGCCCGGTGCCCTACCGGGGAGAGATCGTCCTTCCCGGCCGGGAGGTTCTCCCCCGGTCGATCCCCAAGGTCCTTGCGATTCACGGATCGCTCCTGCCGGGCTCGTTCCCTTCGGGTGCGGTCCTGGTGTTCCACGACGTGACCGAACTCCGCCGCCTCGAACGGATGAGGCAGGACTTCGTGGCGAACGTCTCGCACGAGCTGAAGACCCCCCTGGCCTCGATCAAGGCCTACACCGAGACTCTCCTGGACTGGGCCCTCCACGATGAAGAGGTCAATGTCCGGTTCCTGAACCGGATCGAGGAGCAGGCCGACCGGCTCAATCAGCTGATCCTCGACCTGCTCAGCCTGGCCCGGCTCGAATCGGGGCACGAGACCTTCCAACATGGCCCGCTGGCGGTCTCGGCCGTGGTCGAGTCGTGCGTCGAGACCCACCGAGGCCGAGCGGTGTCGAAGGAACTGGAACTCCATCTCGACCTCGGCTCGATCGACGAGGCCACCCTGGTCCTGGCCGACGAAGAGGCCGTCCACCAGATCCTCGACAATCTCATCGACAATGCGATCAAATACACCCCCGAAGGGGGGTGGATCCGCGTGGTCTGTCGGCCCACCGATCAGGCCGTCTCGATCGACGTGGCGGACTCCGGGATCGGGATCCCCCGAGATGACCTCCCGCGAGTGTTCGAACGCTTCTACCGGGTCGACAAGGCCCGGAGTCGCGAGATGGGCGGGACCGGCCTGGGCCTCTCGATTGTCAAACACCTGATCCAGTCGATCGGGGGCGAGATCGCCGTCGATAGCCGGGTCGGCGAGGGGACCAGATTCACCGTCCAGTTGCCGAGATATCGCCCCGTGACCTGAGATCTGCCGGAATCCTCGACGACTTCACAAAATCGTCATGAAGTCCTGGTAGATTATCTGGTTCGTCCGTCGGCGAACCCGATCGGGGCGGACTCTCCCTCCGAAGACCGAGGCCATCATGTTCAAGACTCGACCGGAACGCCGTCGCTCGCGACACCTCTGGATGCTGGCCCTGTCCGCCACCCTGACCCTGGGCGGTTGCGGCGGGGGTGAGGCTTCGAAGGAAGGTTCGGGCGAATCGGGGACCGTGGTCGTCGACGGTTCCAGCACCGTCTACCGGATCAGCACGGCGGCCCAGGAAGGCTTCGCGAAGGTGGACGGCGACGTCCAGGTCGTCGTCGGGAACTCGGGG
This sequence comes from Tundrisphaera lichenicola, assembly GCF_051175385.1. Lineage (GTDB taxonomy): Bacteria > Planctomycetota > Planctomycetia > Isosphaerales > Isosphaeraceae > Tundrisphaera > Tundrisphaera lichenicola. Next base: position 6,005,122 of record NZ_CP195106.1, read on the forward strand.
ACCGGGGGCGGGTTCACCAAGTACCTGCGGGATGAGGTGGATATCGTCGATGCCTCTCGATCCGCCAAGCCCGAGGAAGAGGCCAAGGCCAGGTCGCAAGGCCTGGACTGGTTCAAGTTTATCGTCGGTTACGACGGGATCACCGTGGTCGTCAATCCGAAGAATGATTTCGTCAAGGAACTGACGGTCGATCAGCTCAAGAAGCTCTGGGAACCCGACAGCCAGGTCAAGACCTGGAAAGACCTCGACCCCTCCTGGCCCGATCGCGAGATCAAACTCTACTCGCCTGACGACAAGTCGGGGACTTTCGAGTTCTTCACCGAGGCGGTCGTGGGCAAGGCCCGAAGCCAGCGGAAGGACGTCCAGGCCAGCTCCGACGACAACATCCTGGTCCGGGGCGTGGCCGGTGACACCGACGGGCTCGGCTATTTCGGTTACGCCTACTTCAAGGAATACTCGGAAACACTCCGCGCCGTGCCGATCAAGAAGGATCAGGAGAGCCCGGCCGTCATGCCGAGCCCGGAAACGATCCTTTCCAAGGAATATACCCCACTCTCTCGACCCCTCTTCCTCTACGTGAAGAAGAAGTCGTACCGACGTCCCGCCGTGGCGGCCTTCATCAAGTACTATCTCGCCAACATCGGCGAACTGGCCACCGAAGCGAAGTATGTCCCGCCGACCGCCACGGACATCCAGACCAATGAAGCCGAAGTGAAGCCCGCCTCCTGATCCCGGTCCCCTGCCGGTTCCGACTCGTCCCTCTCTCCGGGGAGTTAGCGACCCTTGTCCACCCCGCTCGTGAACGAACGGCCCGACGCCACCCGCACCCCATGGGCGGGGCCGTCGCCGTTTCGCGTGGTCGAGGAGCTCGGGATCGGGGCCTTTTTCTTCGCGTGCGCGGCGATCACGGTCCTGACGACGGTCGGGATCGTCGTGGTCCTGGGAGTCGAGACCTTCCAGTTCTTCCGAGTCTCGGGCGAGTCCCCCCTGGGATTCCTGACCGGGACCGACCTCGAACCGGAGGCGATCCCGCCCCGGTTCGGGATCCTGCCCCTGATCTGGGGGACGATGGTGGTCGCCGTCGGTTCGTCGATCATCGCCCTGCCGATCGGGCTGCTCAGCGCGATCTTCCTGAGCGAGTATGCCCCGAGGCGGGTTCGTTCCATCCTCAAGCCGGTCCTGGAACTGCTGGCCGGCATCCCGACGATCGTCTACGGCTATCTGGCCCTGCTGCTGGTGACCCCCGTGATCCGCTGGATGGTTACCCCGCTGGGATTCTCGGTCGAGACCTTCAACGCCCTGAGCGCCTGCGTCGTGGTGGGGATCATGGTAATTCCGATGGTCTCTTCGCTGAGCGAGGACGTGCTTTCGGCCGTCCCTCGCGGTCTTCGGGAGGCGGGCTATGGGCTCGGGGCGACCAAGTTCGAGGTCTCGACCCGGATCGTCCTGCCCGCGGCGCTCTCGGGGGTGATCTCCTCGTTCATCCTGGCCATCAGCCGGGCCATCGGCGAGACGATGGCCGTCGTCCTGGCCGCCGGGTCCCGACCCCAGATCTCCCTCAATCTCTTGACCTCGATCGAGACCATGACCGCCTACATCGTCGGCGTGGCCAGCGGCGAGGCGGCCGAGGGCTCGGCCGAGGCCCTCTCCCTGTTCGCGGTCGGCATGACCCTCTTCTTCATCACGCTGGTCTTCAACCTGTTCTCCCTGGTCGTCTTGCGGCGTTTCCGAGAGACCTACCAATGATCTCGCAGGCCGAATCTCCGCGATACGAGCCGGATCGTCGCTCGCGACGCGTGATCGGGCCGCTCTTCGGCCTGGCCTGCCTGCTGGCCACGCTGAGCGGGGTCGTCGTGCTCGCGATCCTGCTGGGATCGGTCGTCGCGGCGGTCTACCGGAGTTCGACAGACGGCTCGATCCTCTCGACCCTCGGCCACCTGATGTCGTCGCTCCGCTCGAACAACCCGGCGAAGGCGGGCTATCGGGTGGGGATCGCCGGCACGCTCTGGCTCCTGGGCCTGGTGACGGCCATCGCGATCCCGGCCGGCGTGGGTGCGGCGGTCTTCCTGGAGGAATACGCGCCGGCGGGACGACTCCGTCGCCTGATCCAGCTGAATATCGCCAACCTGGCCGGCGTGCCGTCGATCGTCTATGGGCTCCTGGGCCTGGCGGTGTTCTATCGGGCGTTCGGATTCCGGTCGTTCGCGATGGGGCCGACCCTCCTGGTCGGGGGCCTGACTCTGAGCCTCCTGATCCTCCCGGTGATCGTGATCGCGACCCAGGAAGCCCTCCGGACCGTCCCCCTGTCGCTCCGGCAGGCGGCGATGGCGCTCGGGGCCTCGCGCTGGCAGGTCGTCCGCGACCACGTCTTGCCCTCGGCCCTGCCGGGGATCCTGACCGGGGTGATCCTGGCCCTCTCGCGAGCCATCGGCGAGACGGCCCCGTTGTTGATGGTCGGGGCGGTCGGCTCGATCCTCAGCCTCCCGAAAGGGCCATCGAGTCGGTACACCGCGCTGCCGGTCGAGATTTACAATTACGCCAAGGAGCCCGCCGTCGCGTTCCAGGGGGTCGCCGCGGGAGGTATCCTGCTCCTCCTGGCCTTGCTGCTGACCATGAACGCGACGGCCATCATCATCCGTAACCGTTCCGCCCGATCCTCCCGAGGTTGAGCCGATCATGAGCATCTCCGACGTCAAAGCACCGGTCGAGCTGGCCGGCCCGTCGGCGTCCGACCCGGTCGTCCTGGCCACCCAGGGCCTCTCGGTCTGGTATGGTGCCTCGCTGGCCCTTCGCGAGATCACGATCGAGATCCCCCGGAATCGGATCACCGCTTTGATCGGACCCTCGGGCTGCGGCAAGAGCACCTTCCTCCGCTGCTTCAACCGGATGAACGACCTGATCGCCGGGGCCCGGATGGAAGGCCGGATCACCTTCGACAACCGGGATCTCGCCGGCCCCGACGTCGACGCGGTCGCCCTCCGTCGGAGGATCGGCATGGTCTTCCAGAAGCCCAACCCGTTCCCCAAGAGCATCTATCAGAACGTCGCCTGGGGGGCGAGGATCAACGGCTATCGGGGGGATATGGACGAACTCGTCGAGAAGTCGCTCCGACGCGCGGCACTCTGGGATGAGGTGAAGGGGAAGCTCCACCGATCGGGCCTGGACCTCTCCGGTGGACAGCAGCAACGTCTCTGCATCGCCCGGACCCTGGCCGTCGAACCCGAAGTGATCCTGATGGACGAACCCTGCTCGGCGCTCGACCCGATCGCCACGGCCAAGGTCGAGAACCTCATGGACGACCTGAAGGCCGATTACACGATCGTCATCGTTACCCACAACATGCAGCAGGCCCGGCGGGTCAGCGATATGACCGCCTGCATGATGCTGGACGACTCGGTGGCCGACGGCACTCGGACCGGGATCGTCGCCGAATTCAGCCCGACCGACCAACTTTTCACCAATCCCAAGGACGCCCGGACCGAGGCGTACATCACCGGCCGGATCGGCTGACCCTTCACAATTCCGCGGCGGGACATCGCTTCTTCAACGCTTCTTCATGCCACGGTCATCAGGGCTGCTAGAATAGTAGGGGAATCTTCGAGGGTCGAGCCTCCCGAGAGACGAACCGCCCATGCCCAATCCCAAGATCCTGCTGGTGGAAGACGAGCGGTCCCTGGTCGAGGTCCTCTCCTACAACCTGGAGCGCGAGGGATTCGAGGTCCTGGTGGCCCACGACGGCCAGGACGGGCTCCGGCAGGCCCAGATCAAGCTGCCCGACCTGGTGGTCCTGGACCTGATGCTCCCGCTCAAGGGGGGACTGGAAGTCTGCCGCGAGCTGAAGCAGGGCAGCCGGACTCGCGAGATCCCGATCATCATGGTCACCGCCAAGGCCGAGGAGACCGACCAGCTGGTCGGATTCGCCACCGGGGCCGACGACTACGTGACCAAGCCCTACTCGATGAAGGTCCTGGTCCAGCGGATCAAGAAGGAACTCCGGCGTCGTCAGCTCCAGGACGAGCCGGCCTCGACGAACATCTACGAGTGCCAGGGGGTGGTGATCGATCGCCATCGCCACCGGGCCCTGTTCCAGAACGAGGAATTGATCCTGACTCCCACCGAGTTCCGACTCCTCCAGACGCTGCTCCGGCAGGCCGGGCGGGCCTTCACCCGTCACGAGCTGATGGACGCGGCGATCGGCGAGGACGCCGTGGTCCTGGAACGGACCATCGACGTCCACGTGAAGAGCCTCCGGAAGAAACTCGGGGAGGCCGCCGATCTTATCGAGACAGTCCGCGGCGTCGGATATCGATTCCGCGAGCCTCGATTGGTCGAGTCCTGAGCCCCATCGGGGCCGGGGGCGGCGATTCGGCCAGGTCTTCCCTCGGGCCGGCGTGCCGCCCGTCGAGCAACTCGGCTCGGACCACCGCGATCTCCCGAGGGGCCTCGATCCCGAGCCGGACCTGTCCCCCTTCCAGCCGGACCACGGTGACGCAAACGTTGTCACCGATGTACAGCTTTTCCATCAGCTTCCGGGTCAGCACCAGCATGTGGTTCGTCCTCGATTTGACCTCAAGTGGACCTCCTACCAACGCCCGACATGCCCTCGTCTCGTCCGGAAGCGGGCGGGTATTCATCACAATCCTAGGTCATGGGCGAGCCTCGACCGGCAATTCTGCGAAAGCCGTTGTCGAGCTTACTTAAGGTTCCCTTCGTATCGAATCGATGCGGTCGGCACCGGCTCGACGGTTTCGAGGCCGGTCGATCCCGTGCGCTTGGACAATCGGGGCGATTTCTGGCAGCATGAAGGGAACACCCACCATCCGAGGCTTGGGGGCGAGGGCGTGCCCAACTGGGGGACGCCCGGCCCGGGCGAGGGAACGATGTCGCATTCCGCAGTGATCGTGATCGGTTCGGGGTCGGCCGGGTTGACCGCCGCACTCTACGCGGCCCGCGCCAACCTGGCGCCGGTCGTCCTGGAGGGGAAGGAGCCCGGCGGCCAGTTGACCTGGACCACCGAGGTCGAGAACTTCCCCGGCTTCCCCGAAGGCGTGCTCGGCCCCGACTTGATGGAGCGGATCAAGCAGCAGGCCCAGAAGTTCGGGGCCGACTGCCGGATGGAGAAGGTGGTCAAAGTCGACCTCTCTCGACGCCCCTTTCGGGTGACGACCAATGACGACCCATACAACCTCGAAGGAAACCTGATCGAGTACACCGCCGACGCCCTGATCATCGCCAGCGGGGCCACGGCCCGGACCCTGGGGCTGCCCGACGAGATGACCTTCATGGGGTACGGCCTGGGGACCTGCGCCACCTGCGACGGGGCCCTGTACAAGGGCCGGAAGGTCGCGGTGGTCGGCGGGGGCGATACGGCGGTCGAGGAGGCCACCTTCCTGACCCGCCACGCCAGCCAGGTGACCCTGATCCACCGGCGGGACGAACTTCGGGCCTCCAAGGTCATGCAGGATCGGATCTTCAAGAACCCCAAGATCGACTACGCCTGGGATTCGGTCCCGGTGGAATACCTCGGGGAGAAGCAGGGGCACAAGAGCCTCAGCGGCGTCCGGCTTAAGTCGACCAAGGACGGCTCGACCCGCGATCTGATGGTCGACGGGCTCTTCCTGGCGATCGGCCACTCCCCCAACACCGAGGCCTTCGAGGGCCAGCTCGCGATGACGGCCGAGGGCTACCTCCTGAACCGGACCGCGCTGGCCTGGAAGGACATCGAGGCCCCCGCCGGGCTCCTCCAATCGATGGCCAACTACGGGACGGCCACCAGTGTCGAGGGGGTCTTCGCCGCCGGAGACGTGGTCGACACCCATTATCGACAGGCGATCACCGCGGCCGGATCGGGATGCGCCGCGGCCATCGATTGCGAGAAGTGGCTGGAAAGCCTCCACCATTGAGCGGTCGGCGGCCCCTGCGTCAGACGCTGACTTTTATGTCGGATTGGTCTACAATAACGATGCCAGGGATCTCCCCGAGGCTAACACCGCGGCTTTATATCCCCGCCACCGTGGTCGGGTCATTAGGGAATTAATACGTCATGGAGAGTCGACCGCCTCAGGAGCCAACGCGCCGTCCCTCGACCGGCGGGCGCAAGCCCGGTGGAACGGGCGGCTCGCCGACTCCCCCCTGGATCTGGATCTTCCTGATCGCCGTGGTGGCATTGATCACCTATGTCCTCTCGGGCAAGAACGAGACCTCGGTCAACTTCAGCCCCTGGTTCATGGAACAGGTCCACTCCGACAACATCGAATATCTGACGACCGAAGGCTTGCTGATCCACGGGAAGCTCTTCAAGGAAGCGGCCTACGCCCCCCCCGCACCGCTCCCGCCGATCAAGAATGTCTCGAAGTTCACGACCTCGTTCCCGTCCGAGGAGATGATCGCGCCGGTCATCGCCGAGTTGAAAAGCCGCCAGGCCCACGACGAGGACGGCAAGCCGAAGGTCGATAAGGAGGGCCAGCCCGTCCTCAAGAAGAACGAGCCGACCCGGATCGATCCGGTGGCCCCCCAGAATGCCAGCGGCCTGGTCTGGATGTCGCTCCTGATCCCGACCCTGGGATTCATCCTGCTGGTCTACCTGATGATGCGCCGGGCGCGTGATCAGTTCGATGGCGGGATCCTGGGCAGCTTCGTCAAGAGTCCGGCCAAGCGGCACGACAAGTCGAAGCAGCGGACCACCTTCGAAGAGGTCGCCGGGCTGGAGAACGCCAAGAGCGAGCTCCAGGAGATCGTCGAGTTCCTCAAGAACCCCGAGAAGTTCCAGAGGCTCGGCGGGCGGATCCCCAAGGGGGTCCTGCTCAACGGCCCGCCGGGGACGGGCAAGACCCTGCTGGCCCGTGCGGTCGCGGGCGAGGCCGGGGTCCCGTTCTTCTCGATCTCGGGCTCGGAGTTCATCCAGATGTTCGTCGGGGTCGGCGCCAGCCGGGTCCGCGACATGTTCAAGACCGCGAAGGAGAATAGCCCCTGCATCCTGTTCATCGACGAGATCGACGCCGTCGGCCGGGTCCGAGGCGCGGGGCTCGGCGGCGGGCATGACGAGCGCGAGCAGACGCTCAACCAGATCCTGACCGAGATGGACGGCTTCGCCCCGAATGAGAGCGTGATCGTCCTGGCCGCCACCAACCGGCCCGACGTCCTCGACCCCGCCCTGCTCCGCCCCGGCCGATTCGACCGCCACGTGACCGTCGACCGCCCGACCAAGAAGGGGCGACTCGAGATCCTCAAGGTCCACACCCGGAACATCCCGCTGGCCGAGGACGTCGACCTCGACGGGATCGCGCGGGGGACCGTCGGGATGTCGGGTGCCGACCTGGCCAACCTCGTCAACGAGGCCGCCCTGCTGGCCACCCGCGAGGACAAGGACAAGGTCGACATGGCCGATTTCGACTCGGCCCGCGACAAGGTCCTGATGGGGGCCAAACGCGAGGAGATCATCACCGAGAAGGAGAAGCGGCTGACCGCCTATCACGAGGTCGGGCACGCCCTGGTCGCCTGGCTGATCCCCGAGGCCGACCCGGTCCACAAGGTGACGATCATCCCCCGAGGGCGGGCCCTGGGCATGACCCAGTACCTCCCGGCCGAGGACCGGATGAGCTATTACGAGCGGGACATCCGGGCCATGCTCGCGGTCGCCCTGGGAGGCCGAGCCGCCGAGCGTCTGATGTTCGACGACCTCTCGGCGGGCGTCGCCGACGACCTCAAGCGGTCCACACGCCTGGCCCGGATGATGGTCGCCCAGTTCGGGATGAGCCAGCGGATCGGCCCGGTCTCGTTCCGCGATTCCGACGAGAACCCCTTCCTCGGCCGGGAGATCACCGAGACCCGCGACCACTCCGAGCACACGGCCCAGATCATCGACGAGGAGGTCGGGCGGATCCTCCGGGAGGCCGACGAGCGGGCCTACCGACTCCTGGAGGAGCACCGCGACGACCTGGAAAAACTGACCGAGGCCCTGATCGAGCGAGAGGTCCTCTCGGTCTCCGAGATCGAGGCCCTGATCGGCAAGCGTCCGGGGGGCGTCGCGGAACCCAAGGGTGACGAGATCGTGGCCTCGCTGGACAATCCGGACGAGGCGCTCCAGGCCAAGCTCCCGGGTTGATCTCGACCCGGGAGAGTTTGCCTCGACGACGGATTCTAAACCGCGAGGCCGTCTCGACCCCTGGGTCGAGACGGCCTCGCGGTGTTTTTAGCAAAATCGAGCCGGCGAAGTTCGATCAGCCCTTCCTGGCGGCCTTCTTCTTCGCGGCATTCGCGAACGCCACGCTCGACAGGTTTCCGACGTTTACAATCGGAGGGACGATCGTCGTGCCCGTGACCGGGTTGAGGATCGTCGATGGCGGAGCCGGGAAGACCGGGACCTGACCGTTGGTGGTCACCAGGAGACCGCCCGAGGGCAGCGAACCGTCGTTCGGGCCGACCTTCACCGGAGCCTGGAGCTTCGAGCTCGGGGCTCGGGTCTGCTTGATGTCCCCATTCGGATCGATGATGATCCCGAGGAAGTACTTGTCCGGCGTTGTCGGCAGCGTCAACGGCGGGAGGGTCGTGGTGATCTCGTTCGCCGTGGGGATGACATTGGCGTTGTTCCGGATCGAGCCCTTGGTGGGGACCGCCGAGATCCCCGGGAGGCTGTTGATCACGTAACTGCCGACCACGACATCGCCCGGCCCGAAGGTGTTGTTCAGGGAGGCGACGAGCTGGACCGTGACCGGCCCCTGGAGGCTCGGATTACCCGGCCCGTAGTTGGCGACCCGGATCGTCGGCGAGATGACCTGGCCCGGGACCAGGGTCGTCGGGACGTCGAAGCCGACCACCCGGAGGTTGGGCAAGGCCTCGGCGATCCTGATCTTGGTGGGGACCCGGAAGGTGTTATTGGTCGTGTCGGACTCGTTGATCGCCCGGGCGTTGTTGACGACCAGTCTCAGATAGATCACGCCGCCATCGCCGGGGAAACCCGCCGGGCGATCCGGCAAGTTAATGGTGGCCGTCGTCTCGTAATCGCTGTTCTGCTGAACCGGGGGGACCGCGATGGTTCCGACCTTGACGAGCCCCCTGTTGCCCTTGGGCTGGGTCGAGGCGAAGACGTCGACCGTCGTCGCCGGGGCGTCGGCGGTGCTGGTTGCTCCGGGAGCCAGGTGGGTCGGCTCGATCAGCGAGCTGGCGCCGAGGTTCTCGACGTCAACGTTGATGTTCAACTGCCCGCCCCAGGTGGCCGCTCGGGCGGCGTACCCGCTGACCGTGAGGTCGGGCAGCGAATAGCCGAAGGCGGAATAGGTCAGGAGCTGGCGGGTTTCCAGCCCCTCGACGGCGACCTTCTCGGGACGGCGTCGGCGGCGGGCGTTCCGTCGCTCGCGATGGGATTCGTTCGAAGACACCTCTCACCTCCCTGCGGCCCGGAGGCCACGACCTGCCTACCGCTCGGCCAGTCCGGCGGAGGCCGACCGTCACTTAGTGTTTAGGTCGTCACCCCCTCGCCCGAAATGAGGCCAAAATCTCGGTTCCGGGAGGCTCGAGGTCGTCCCGTGACCAGAGTAATCGACGCGCGGGACGTCGGGTTTCTCGGGGCTGGATCGGTCGGTCCGAATCCCGAGGTTGGGCCTGCGATCTCCCCGCCCGATCTGATAGACTATCCCGATTCCCCGGGGGTCCTCCGCCGATTCTCGCCCGACGGCCCGCCCGGCGATGACCCCCTCCCCTTCTCGCGGCAGGAGCCGATCGTGCGCTGGTCGAAAGCACTGATCCCGACACTCAAGGAAACCCCCGCGGACGCGGTGGCCCCCAGCCATCAGCTCCTCCTCCGCGCGGGGATGGTCCGCCAGCTGGGTGCCGGAGCCTATACCTATCTGCCGATCGGCTTCCGGGTCCTCTCGAAGGTCGTCCGATTGATCCGCGAGGAGATGGACGCAGCCGGGGCTCTCGAACTCCTGATGCCCGCCCTCCAGCCGATCGAGCTCTGGAAGGAGTCGGGCCGATACGAGACGTTCGGCGATCTCCTGATGCAGCTGAAGACCAGCAACGACCAGCAATTCGCGCTCGGGCCGACGCACGAGGAAGTCGTTACCGACCTCGTCCGCGACCTCGTCCGCTCTTACAAGCAGCTGCCGGTCACGCTCTACCAGATCCAGACCAAGTTCCGCGACGAGCCCCGCCCCCGCTTCGGGATCTTGCGGACCCGCGAATTCCTGATGAAGGACGCCTATAGCTTCGACGCGAATGTCGAGCAGCTCAACGACAGCTATGACGCGATGTACGAGGCCTACTGCCGGATCTTCGACCGCTGCGGCATCCCCTACGCCGTGGTCGAGGCGGAGAGTGGGCCGATCGGCGGCGATAGCTCGCACGAGTTCATGGTCCCCTCCTCGACCGGGGAGGACACCATCATCCAGTGCCCGAAATGCGACTACGCCGCCAACAAGGAGCGGGCCGAGATCGGCGAAGGCCCCGCGATCCCCGAGCCCGACCTCGCCGCCCCCGCCCCGGTCTCCGTCGAGACGCCCAACCGTCGGACGATCGCGGAGGTCTGCGACTTCCTCAAGACCGACGAATCCCAGACCGCCAAGCTCCTGGTCTTCCTGGCCGATGAGAGGCCCGTCGCCGCGCTGATCCGGGGCGACCACGAGGCCAACGAGGCCAAGGTCCGCCGGGCCTTCTCGGCGACCTCGATCGCCCCGGCCGACCCCGCCACGATCGAAAGAGTCACCGGCGCCCCGATGGGATTCCTCGGGCCGATCGACCTGAAGATCCCGCTGGCCGTGGATCGATCCGTGGCCGCAATGCCCAAGGTGGTCGTCGGCGGGAACAAGCGCGACGTCCACCTGACCGGCGTCATCCCCGGCCGCGATTTCCCGCTGGAGAAGGTCCTCGACCTCAGGGATGCCGCCGAAGCTGACCCCTGCCCCCGTTGCGGCGCCTCGATGGAGGTCAATCAGGGGATCGAAGTCGGCCACGTCTTCAAGCTCGGGACCAAGTACTCGAAAGCCATGGGCGCGAACTTCCTGGACGACAAGGGGCAAGAGGTCCCGGTCATCATGGGCTGCTACGGGATCGGCGTGAACCGGATCGTCGCGGCGGCCGTCGAGGCCGGGCATGACGATAACGGGATCGTCTGGCCGCTCGCACTGGCACCTTATCACGTCCTGATCGCACCGCTCCAGATCACCAACCCCGCCGTGATCGAGGCGACCGAGACGCTGGAAAGGAAGCTGGAGGAGGCCGGCTATGACGTGCTGGTCGACGACCGCGACCAGCGTCCCGGGGTGAAGTTCAAGGACGCCGACCTGATCGGCATCCCGCTCCGGGTGGTTATCAGCGAGCGCGGGCTGAAAGAAGGGACCGTCGAGGTGAAGTGGCGGACCGACCCGACCGCGCACGCGGTCTCGGCCGCCACGGCCGAAGAGGCGATCCTCGCCGAGCTGGAGACGACCCGGAAGGGCCTGGAAACGATCGCGACCGAACGTCGGATCGCCCGAGCGGCCGCGAGGGGCCAATGAGTCGGCGACTCCCCCGGACACCATTCGCCCTGCTCGCGGCGATGACGATTTTCACCACGACCGGACCGATCGGGATCTGGGCGATCCTGAAAGGGGGGGCCAGACCGGACTGGCCCCCCGATCGGGCGGTGGAGTGGGCCGTGGTCCTCGGCGTCTCGGCCATGGTGGTCTCGCTGATGATGGCCTGCTGCTCGCTTGTCCTGGTGAATCGCAAGGCGGTCGCCCGGGCGACGGACGGGACGGGCGGGCCCTCCGAGGATCGGCCGTGACACTTCCCGTCGTGGCCCTCGTCCTGGTGGTGGCCTCATTCGGATTGAGTGCCCTGCTCTGCTCGGTGGCTCGGGTCATCGCGCCTCGATTCGGGCTGGTGGACCGGCCCGGCGGCCGGAAGGCGCACCGTGCCCCGACGCCGATGGCCGGGGGAGTCGCGATCTGGCTGACGGTCGCCTCGATCCTCGGCGCGGGGGCCCTGGCCCTCGGGCCGGGCCTGGCCTGGCTCCCGCCGGTGTTCGCCCGGCACGCCGGGGGAGCCTGGGCCCGAAGCGGCCAGCTGACGCTCATCCTGGGCCTCGCCACGGCGATCATGGCGATGGGACTGGCCGACGACCGCTTCGGCCTGGGCTGGAAGCTGCGACTGGGCGTCCAGATCATGCTATCCGCGACACTGGTCGCGTCCGGGGTCCGCGTGACGCTGTTCGGTTCGCTGGATTCACCCATCATCTCGGGGGCGGTCACGGTCCTCTGGATTGTCGGGCTGACCAACTCCTTCAACTTCCTCGATAACATGGACGGGCTGGCCGCCGGGGTCGGCCTGATTGCGGCCTCGCTGTTCGCGGCGGCCCAGGTGGAGGTCGAGGGGCGCTTCGTCCCGGCGGTCCTGCTGGTCCTGGTGGGGGCGCTCGCCGGCTTCCTGGTCCACAACCGCTATCCGGCCCGGCTGTTCATGGGGGACGCGGGGAGTAACTTCCTGGGGTTCCTGCTCGGGGCCCTGACGGTGGTCGGGACGTTCACCCGGCCCGAGAAGGGGTATTCGCCCCTGGGCGTCCTGGCTCCCTTGCTGGTGATGGCGGTCCCGCTCTACGACACCACGTCGGTCATCCTGATCCGGATCCGCGAGGGGCGAAGCCCGTTCGAGGCCGATCGCTGCCACTTTTCGCATCGCCTGGTCGAGCGCGGCTTGACGCCGCCGATGGCGGTCCGGACGATTTATCTGGTCACCCTCGCCGGCGGGCTCGGTGCCCTACTCCTCCCCCAGCTCGACCTGCTGGGGGCTGGCCTGGTGGTCGCGCAGACCATTTGCCTCCTCGGCGTGGTGGCCCTGCTGGAAATGAACTCGAACCGGCCGGAGCGTCGCGATGTCGACCCGAGACCCACGATCGAAGCCAGCCCCGAGGACCGAACATCGGCCCTCGACGGCCCGGCCACCGGCGTATTCCGCTGAGTCGTCCGGCGAGGACACCTTCGCCTGGATGGGCGAGCGGCTCCGAAGGGTCGCGCTCGGCCTGACCGCGATGCTCCTGGTTGCCCGTGCCTATTTCCCGAGCGAGGACGCGGAGACCGGCTCGGGCCTGGTCTTCGTCCTCGCCTACCTGGGGACGGCCGCGCTCGCGATCGCCTCGATGCTGATCTCGGGGACGACCCGACTCCGATGGTCCTGGGCCGACGGGGCGGTCCTGACCCTGATGTTCCTGGTTGGCCTGAGCGCCTCGCATGCTCCCGACCGACGCCCGGCGATCACGATGGCCTGGGAATGGGGCGGCCTGGCCCTGATGTATTTCCTGGCGAGGAACCTACCGAGGACCCGGGCCGAATCGGCCGTCCTGGCCGGGGCGCTGGTGGCAACAGCGGTGGCGGTCTCGGCGTACGGGATGTATCAGGTTTCCGTCGAGTTCGGCCAGCTCCGTCGGATGTACAACGCGAATCCCGAAGGGGTCCTGCTCCGGATGGGGTACGCCCCCGGGACACCGGCGGCCGAGGCCATGAAGCAACGCCTGCTCTACTCCAATGAAGTCTTCGCGACGTTCGCGCTAGCGAACTCGCTGGCCGGGTTCCTGGTCGGGCCGTTGGTCCTGGCCTTCGCGGTGGCCCTGGAAAATCTCAAGCGAGAGGGACGGGGCTCTCGACTGGTGGCGCTGGGACTGGCCGCGGTGCCCGGCCTCTTGATGCTGGTCTGCCTGATCTTGACCAAGAGCCGGAGCGCCTACATCGGGCTTTTCGTCGCTCTCCTGATCCTGGCCTGGAGGGCTCGCCGAGGGGTCCCGCCCCGGATCCTGGCGATCTCGGGGATCGGTCTGGCGCTTCTCGTCGGGGCCTTGGTGGTCGTGGGAGTCTCGACCCGTCAGCTCGACAAGCAGATCCTCACCCAGTCGACCTTGTCGCTCCGCTATCGGTGGGAATACTGGGTCGGGGCCTGGGGCGTGATCACCGACGCGCCTTCGCCCTATGTCTCGACCGGCCTGGGCCCGATGAACCTGGGTACCGACGAGCCAGAATTGGCCCATTCGAGCCGGACCTTCTGGTCGGGGCTCGGCCCGGCGAACTTCGGAGGCCCCTATCTTCGCCACAAACTCCCCGAGGCGAGCGAGGAGGTCCAGGATCCCCACAACATGGTCCTGGAGGTCTGGGCCGCTTCCGGAATCTGGGCGATGCTCGCCTTGCTCGCCTCGCTGGCGATCGGGCTCCGCGAGACGCTGGGACCTCCCCGGATCGATCCGGTCAGTCCTTCGGATAGCAACCTGGGATTGACCCCGATCTCGGCGAGGATCCAGGGAGCCCCCCCTTCCCGATCGGGCTGGCTGATCGTCGTGGCCGGGCTCGGCTGGATCGCCGTCTGGGTCCTGGGAAAGCTCGACCCGATGAGCCAGGCCGACCTCCTGGCCCGGTGGCTGATCCTGGGCATCAGCTGGTTCCTGGGCGTCGTGCTGGGTGTCAAGCTCTGGAGGCGTCGCCCGATCCCGGCCGCGGGATTGGGACTGGCGGTCCTGGCGGTGTCGATCAACCTCCTGGCCGCGGGCGGGATCGGGATTCCGGCGGTGTCCATGATGCTCTGGGCCTTGCAGGCGATCGGCCTGAATCTCCGCGACGACCGAAACTGTAGCCGGCTCCGGGTGGTCGGCGGGATCCTGCCGGCGGCCTTGCTCGCGGTGGTCTGGGCGGCGCTGGCGGGGACGTTCTACGGGGCTGTCCTGCCGGGTTGGAAGTCGGACGCGGCGCTGGAACTGGGCAACGCGTACATGACGATGCAGCCCCCCGCCTTCGATAAGGCCCGGGCCGCATATGCCGAGGCGATCTCGTCCGACCGCTACGCCGTCAAGCCCTGGATCGCACTGGCCGATCTCGAATACCAGTTCTGGAGGTCTCCCGAGGTCGTCAAGCGCAAGGAGCCGCACTGGACGAAGGTCCTGATCTCGATGGATAAGTCCCTCGACTCGACCGCCGGGCGGAACCCGAACAACCTGGCACTCCGGCGTCGGCAGGCGGCTTATGCCCGGGCCATCCTGAGAGACCTGCCCGCCGACGCCAAGGTCGTCGAGCTGCTCGATCTGAAGGCCGCGATCGCGAGATCCTGTCGATGGGCCGCCCGGATCTACCCCACCAGCGCCATGATCCGAGCCGAGCTGGCCCTCGCCAGCGCCGACATCGGGATGTACCCCGACGCCGTCCGGGAGGCGAAGCAAGCCCTGGATTTCGACGAGCAGACTCCTCATAAGGACAAGAAGCTCCCGGCGGCCGTCCGAGAATCGCTCCGGGCCCAGATTCCCCGCTGGGAGGAGATGGCCAACGCACCGCCACCGAAGCTCGACCCCGACAAGCCCAAGGGTTGAAGTCGGGTCAAGAACTCGAGCGGTACGATGGAACGAGAATCGCTGAATGTCTAACAGGTCGTCTTGGGCCTACCTCTGATAATTGTATTCGAAGTATCGACCGATCGAGGATCGCCGACTTGAGCAGCACCGACCTTTACCGACAGGCGCGAGCCGGGGCCACCTGGGGAATCGCGGTGAGCCTGGGCCTGGGCCTCGTCAAACTCATGGGCGGCCTCTTCGGCCACTCCTTGGCCCTGGTCTCCGACGCCGCGCATTCCCTGGTCGACGCCGCCCTCTCGGCCGCCCTGCTCGGTGCCTTACTCGTCGCCCAGCGTCCTCCCGATCGCGAACACCCCTATGGCCACGCCCGGTTCGAGGCCGTGGCCGGCTCGGGAGTCGCCCTCCTGCTGATCGTCCTGGCCCTGGGAATCGCCCGCGAGGCGATCATGACCCTCGGCCAGGACCGGGTCCTGCCGGCCGCCTACACCCTGGCGATCGCGCTGGGAGGCTCGCTTGTCCAGGAGGCCCTGTATCGACAGACCCGTCGGATCGCCCGCGAGACCGGGTCGGCCGCGCTCCTGGCCGCGGCCTGGGATTACCGGCTCGATGCCCTGGGGAGCATCGCCGTGGTGGCCGGGGTCGCCGCCGCCCGATGGGGCGGGCCCTCCTGGCACTGGGCCGATCACGCCGCCGCCGTCGTCGTCGCCTCGGGCGTCCTCTGGATCGGAACTACCCTGCTCTGGGGGAACGTCCAGGATCTGATGGATCGCCAGGCCGACACCGAACTCGTCGACGCCGTCCGGGTCGAGGCGCTCTCGGTCGAGGGAGTCCAGGGCGTCGAGACGCTCCGGGTCCGCAAGGTCGGGATCGAGTATCTCGTCGATATCCACGTCGAGGTCGATCCCGACCACTCGGTCCGGGACGGGCACGCGATCGCCCACGCGGTCAAGGATCGCGTGATCGGGCAGCTCGTCCCGATCCGCGATGTCCTCGTCCACGTCGAACCCTCTCCTCCTGAGGATCTCCTCAATGACTACCGGCCGGGCGAGTCTGATAGTCGCGAAGGTAAGCCGC
Organism: Tundrisphaera lichenicola; assembly: GCF_051175385.1. Lineage (GTDB taxonomy): Bacteria > Planctomycetota > Planctomycetia > Isosphaerales > Isosphaeraceae > Tundrisphaera > Tundrisphaera lichenicola. Next base: position 6,021,494 of record NZ_CP195106.1, read on the forward strand.
GTAGTCCGGATCAACCGGGCGACTGAGGGGTTCTGCAAAGGGAAAGTCGGGCATGCCCTTCCACGGGAGAGGCCCAACCGAGTCGCTGCCCGCGGTGAAGGGGTCGGCGTCCTTGCAGTAGCCGACGGATCGGAGGACGAAGCTCCGGGTCCACCCTTCGGGTAGATCCGGCAGGCCCTTCGCCTCGAATTCGAGACGGACCTCATCACCGGGACCGACGGTACAGAGCTGGTCATCGTCGGTCGTCAGGAGAGGGGTGACGTCGCCGTGGCGGGTCAGGACCCCTTCCATCCTGGCGAGCGGGGCGGGGTCGATGTACTCATACTCATAGAGCAAGGGAAGTCGGCCGTCGGGCGAGACCTCGCGGAGATAACCCCGGTCGCGGAGCCCGGCGCGGCTCACAGACAGGGAGGAGATGCGGACCCGATCTTCGGGGCCGGGGACAGCGAGGAACGCCTGGTCCCAGTAGCATTCCATGTTGGTCGTGAGCCGGAGGAAGCAATTCGGGCCGGACAGCTTCCCGGTCAGGTCCAGCGTCATCATCCGGGGGAGCCCGGCGGGATAGCCGGGATGGGGGTCGATCACTTCCCAGCTTCCATCCGATCGCCGACGTTCGAGGACGGGCGGGCGGAGGGGAACGCCGGCAGTGCTCGCGGCGTAGTTGGTCTGCGAGTAGGGATACTCCACCCAGCCCGCCAGGCAGAGGACGAGCTTCTGACTTTCGGGGATCGAGGCGAGTCGATCGCCGAAGTCGAGGATCAGCGAGTGATCCTCGGTATAGCCAATCCAGCCCCGGAGCCGCCGGAACTGGTCCACCGTCCGGCGATCCCACGAGCGAATCAGGCCGGTCACATCTCGCCCTTCGTGGTCGAGGGCTTGCACCGGCTCGACGGTCCGGGTCCAGGCAAAGGTCTCGCCGGTCGGCCTCGGTCCTTCGGGGGCGAATCGCTCGTCGGGGGTGGAGGCAACCCCGGGCGGGCGGTCGATTACGTCGAGGGTCAACTTGTCGAGATACGCGACCTCGTCCATGGGCTCGACCACGCTCAGGCGATAGATGCCATCGACCGGGACTAGCTGATCGGGAGCGATCCCGACCGACTCGTCTCGGTCGGGCTGGCCGTAGACTCCGGGGGCGACCAGGTAGCCGAGCCCTCCCCCGCCCAGGAAGTCTCCCAGGCATTCGAACCGGGTTCCGTTCCACGTGAAAAGTACCGGACAACTGCCGGTTTTTCGCGAGTACTCGACCAGTTCCAAGGTCTTGTCGGCGGTCACGTTCAACTCGCACTGCATGACACCATCGGGCCAGCGAATCCGGAGGAGCGGTGCCGAGGTCTTCGAGCCCAGACCCAGGACGACAGGGGCGACCGACTGGCCGAGGCCGGCCGAAGGGGTCGTGTGGTCGTACGGGACGTGGAGCCCTTCTCCTTCGAGCGAGAGCCTCGCGCCCAGTCCTTCGGAGTTTGTCCGCATGTGGTCGAAGCTGGTCTTCCAGCGACCGGCCAGGTCGAGTGCCAACCAGTGCTGGCCGTTTCCCAGGTTCCGCGCGATCTGCGGCGGGAGCCCGTCTCGTACCACGACGAAGTCGGGTAAGGCGTCGCCAACGAAGTCGGCTATCGCGAAACCTTGAATGAGAGCGATTCGGCCCGCGTCGGAAAACAGCGGAAGAAGTTGGGTCTCGAAGCGAGTTCCGGCATTCCTCGACCAGGGGAGCGAGAGGGATGCCTTCGGTAAAGGGAGTCCGACGAGGTCGGCCCAGCCATCCAGATCGAGGTCGACCGACTGGGCCGATCGCAAATGCATCGCATCGATCGGGCTCGCTTCCCAGGCCAGCTTCAAGGCTCCCGAAGGTCGAGTCGTCTGGTTCACCCACGCCGAGACCCGGCCACCCGAACTGGTTGCGACGAGGTCGGGCCGACCATCATTGTTGATCTCGGTGACGAGAAGGCCGGAGATCGTCCCGTCCGGCTTCAGTTCAGCCATCGATTCCGAATGGTAGTTGCCACCTCGATCGTTGAGGAGGACCGTCGGGGGAGTTCCGTCGGCGGCAAGGACCAGGTCGATGTCGCGGTCCTCGTCGATGTCGAGCGCGGCGAGCGCGGTATGAGCCCCCTGGCCGGCCTGGAGGACTTCCTGGCCCGAGAAGGCCCGCGAGAAGACAATCGAAAGCCCCTCTGTGGCCGCCAGGTCGGGAGTTGCCACGGCGAGGGGAACCCAGTTGTCGGCGGGACGGACGCCGATCTTGGCCGCCTTCCCATCATTCCGGTAAACCGAGTTCGGCAACCCTGCCGACGGAGGACTCTCCGAGAAGCATCGATCGGCCTCCGCGGCCGGGGCGTAATTCAGGACGTAGAGGTCGAGGTCGCCGTCCTGATCGAGGTCGAGCCACCGGGCCGAGAGGCTGAGGGCGGGAGTCTCTTCCTTCAATCCAGCGGCCTGGGTCACGTCCTCGAACTTTCCACCGAGGTTACGGAGGAGGCGGTTGTCTCCCACGCCGGTGAGGTAGAGGTCGACTCTCCGGTCGGCATCGAAGTCGCCCGCCGCGACGCCAAGGCCCGCTCGGCCCTCCGGGAGCCCGGCCGACCGGCTGGCCTCCTCGAATTTCCCGTCTCCTCGATTCAGCAGGAGGGCGTCGCGAACCCCCTTGGGTCCGAGGATCGCGGCCGTCAGATAGAGGTCGAGCTTGCCATCGCCGTCGGCGTCGAAGGCCGCGACCCCTTGTCCGAACCGTGCCCGGGCCCGGCCGATCACGGCCAGCGGCCCGATGAAGTCGGCCGAGGTCACCCAGCGGTCCCCGTCCTGAAGCTTCAGGTCGATGGCCGAGGGGGGATCGAACTTGGGGCCAGGACTGCCCGCCTTGGGTTCGCTCGTCCTGGGGAACGGGTCGATCACCGTTGCATAGTGGCCCATCTCGCCGTAGACCAGGCCGGTGATGTCTCCCGAACCGGAGGGATTCTTCTTGGGGTCCATCTTCTGGAAACGGTCGAGGAGTTTCCGTTGCTCGGGTTTCTCCCCGGCGTAGCCCTTGACCTGCGAGAGCTTGTACATCGCGGTGGTCAGGCCGGGATTCAGCTCCAGGGCCCTGGAATATGCCTCGATCGCCTTCGGGAGGAGCTTCGACCCGGGGCGGACCCCCTGCCCTTCGGACTCGGTGAGGGTGGTCCCCACTTCGAGCCAGGCGTTGGCGTCGCCAGGGTCGATCTCGACGACCTTGAGGAAGTCGCCGTGGGCCTTTTCGAGATCCCCCTTATAGGAGAGGATAATCCCGCGCGAGAAGAGGGCGTGGGGATTAGCGGGCTGTCGGGCGATGACCTCGTCGAGGAGCCGCTTGGCCTCGTCGATGTTCAGTAAAGGAGCCCCACCGAGTTCCCCCTGCCCCGCCGCCTTGGCCTTCGCGTCGGCCTCGCCTCCTTGGTTCAGCAGGGCGATGGCCAGGTTGATCGATCCGGCGATCCAACCGGGAGCCTTCTTGTGGACCTCGCGAAAGGCCTCGGCGGCCTGGGGATACTCGTAACGCTCCATCGCGCCCAAGCCTCGGTAATGGGCCTCGACGACGGCGGTGAGGTGCTCGGGCGGGATCTCGTCGCGTCTCGACCAGTCGATGGTCGCTTCCGGCCTCTCGCAAGAAGAGAGGATGAGGAGGAGCAGTGCCAGGGCGAATCCCCTCTGTGGAAGTGACCTCATCGACGGTGTCCTTGGATGTTCGGTACCAGAGGGGCGGACCTGTCGGCTCTATCTTATTCGCTTTTCGAGGCTCGTGGCGAGGAGTGGTCGGCGAACCGACCCCGGTTCGCCTCGATCCTGAGATGCTCGAGGAAGTCGTGCCCCGATCGGCGTCGACGTTCGGCCCGGAGGGCGCCCAGGTCGATCGGGGCGACCACGATCTTCTCTCCTGGCCCGGGATCGGCCTGGGCCAGGATCCGGCCGTCGAAGTCGACGACCATGCTCCCCCCCGGCCAGGAGAACGGCGGATAGTTCGAGGCCGAGGCCCCTTGATTCGACGCCACGACGAACGCGAAGTTCTCGACCGCTCGGGCGCGGTTGAACAAGGTCCACCAGTCCATCGGCGGCGTGGCACCCCAGGGGTCCATGTAGGCCGAGACCCGGATCAGGACCTCGGCCCCGCCCAGGGCCAGTGCGCGAGTCGACTCGGGAAAGAGCCAGTCGTAGCAGATCGCCGCGCCAAGCCGACCGATCTCGGTCTCGACGACCGGGAACATCGGCTCGTCGTATCCTTCGAGGTCGTGAGGGCTGGCGTGGACCTCCCAGGGGAGCCACGGATTGACCTTCCGGTAGCGGCTCAGGAGGCCGTCGGGGCCGATCAGGCAGGTCGTGTTGAAGACCACGCCCGGCCATTTCGGGTCGAGTTCGAGGAACGTCCCGGTCTGGATGTAGACGCCCCGTTCCTTCGCCTTCGCATGGTAGCGGTCGGTCTGCTCGTTGGGGATCGGGACCGCCAAGCGATCGCGAAGTTCCTCGACGGTCGGGTAGATCGGTGCGGCGTGAGCGAACTCGGGAAAGACCAGGAGTCGAATATCGAAGAACGGTTCATAGCCGACGACGGCGCGATCGACCATTCCCAGGAGCGTGCCGACGCGCTCGGGCAAGGCCGAACGGTCGGCCGGACATGGGAGATCGGTCTGGCAGGCTGCGGCGTAATAGCGGGCGATCTCGGGCATAGTGCGTCCGCCGGGCCTCAGTTCTCGACGGGCCTGGGCGGTGTCGCGGCGTCCAGGAACGCGGCGAGGGCCTCGTCGGGCTTGCGATCGGTCAGACGCTGGAAGACGTCCGATGCCTGCCGGCTCCGCCCCGAAAGGAACGATTCGGCACCCAGGACGAACCAGGCGTCGCGATCGCCGGGATGGGCCTGCAAGTGGGATTCGAGCCGGGCCATGTGCCGGGCGAACTCGCCGGGTTCGCCGAACATCGACTGGATATCCGGCGCGTGCAGCAACCATCCCGGGTCTTCCGATCCGGTCACGGCGAGGCGGAGCCGGGCCGCGGCACTCTCGTAATCGCCACGGACCAACGCGACCTGGGCGAGATGAATCTGAGGGACCGGCGAAGTAGGGTCGGCCTTGACCGCCTGGAGGAAGCGATCCTCGGCCCGCTTGATGTTCCCTCCTCGAAATGAGCGATCGCCGATCTCCACCTGCTCCTTGGCGCGGGCTGGGTTGGTTGGTCTTCGAGGACGTGCCCCCGGATTTTCGATGAAGGCCCGAGGCGGCATCGGGAGCATGAGTCCGCCCCTCCCCTGCCCCTGGGCGAATCCCGGGAAATTCTGGGGAACTGACTGGGGCTGCTGGAGGTTTGGCACGCCGGGAGGCACTCCACCCGGACCGACCACGATCAACGAGGGAGCATAGGCGAAGAAGCCGGACGGTCCGAATCCGAAACCGATCCCGGGATTGTAATTGATCTGGTTCGCGCCCCCGCCTCCGCCGCCCTGCCCGACGACGCCCTGCGAGAAGGAACTCCCACCATAGCCGCCGAAGCCGGTCGAGAATCCAGAATGGAAGTTGATGGAATGCGACGCGCCGGCGTTGCTCGCGGAGCCGGTGAAGGTCGAGTAGGACGACTGTCCCGGCGCCGGGTTTGTCCAGGCGATCATCAAGAAGGCCGGGATGGACCATCGCAGGTGGTTCGGCATGCGACCCGACCTCCTTATCCGTCTTCAGACATCGGGGTTGATCGTTTCCATTATCTTCGGTTCACGCCCCCAAAGCAATTGCTATGCTCGGACGCTCCGTCGATTCTTCCCGCTCTGGTTGACATCAGTTCTGGGGCCGGTTACGCTCGATTCCCATCGGATCCCTCCTCATTTTCGACGCTCCAAACTGCTGGCCCAACCATGCACGACCCCGGCAAACGCGAATCCCCCGCGCTGCTGGAGCATTGCGAAGAGATCCTCGAATACAGTTTTCGAAACCCGGCCTATCTCCGATCGGCGCTCACGCACGCCTCGGGTGCGGATCACCGCCTGGCCTCGAACGAGCGGCTCGAATTTCTGGGCGATGCGATCCTCGGGGCGATCGTCTGCGAACTGCTCTATCTCAAGTTCCCCGAGTATCAGGAAGGCGAGCTGACCCGGATCAAGTCGGTCGTCGTCTCCCGGAGGACCTGCGCCAAGATCTCGGAGCGTCTGGGATTCGACGATTTCTTGATCCTTGGTAAGGGGATGGGGACCCAGGACCAGACCCCATCCTCGCTCCTGGCCGACGTCTTCGAAAGTCTCGTCGGCGCGATCTACCTCGACGGGGGGATGGAGGCGGCCAAGCGGTTCATCGTCCGTCACATCGAGGCCGAGATCGACGAGACCGTGGACGGCCAGATGGGGGCCAACCACAAGAGCAATCTCCAGCAGATCGCCCAACGCCAGTTCGGCGAGACGCCGATCTACGTCCTCCTTGACGAGAAGGGCCCCGATCATTCGAAGTGCTTCAAGATCGCCGCCCAGATCGGCACGCACCGCTACCCTCCCGCCTGGGGGCGGAACAAGAAAGATGCCGAGCAACGAGCTGCAACGAACGCGCTCAGCCAACTCTCGGGCGATCCCGTCCCTTTCTCGGCCGACTGAATCTCGGAGGGTTGCGGACCCGAACGACTCTCTCGGCTCGCCCCTTGCGGGACCTTCTCCAGCTCACCTAAAATAGCCCTTCGAAATGGCTCGCTTGACTTAAGTCGGTCGAGGACGAGCCGGAACGGCCCCGCCTTGCCCTGATCGAGAGGCTACCGTGAACGGCTCGCTGGTGGCCGACCTGGGGATTGGGCCGGAAGTCTGGCTCTTCGCGACGCTCCTGCTCTGCGTCACCTTCTTCTTCAAATTCGGCCGGTTCTGGAGCGTCCGGAACCTCGACCTGTTGCTGGTCTTCGCGCTGGCACCGGGAATGATGATGCTGGTCGGCCATCACCACGGGGCGGCCTGGTGGCCCTTCGTCTGGCTTTTCGTCGGCTCTCTGCTCTGGCTGGTCCGATGTTTCGTCGACCTCGGCCTGACCCGGAGACCGCTCCTGGAGCCGAACCTCGATGCTTCGGGCCTGACCTGCCTGGCGATCGGGGTGATCGGCCTGTTCGTGGTCGAGACCGTGAGCCTGCCGATCGACGACGGGTCCAAGCGAAACCCCGCCGACACTAAGTCCGACCTCGTCCCCGAACCCGCCCCAGGCGAGGCCGTGGTCGACCGGGTCCTGCACAATAGCCCACTGGCTGCGTCGTTCAATCGCGGCGAGAAAGCCCGGGTGATCCTGCGCCGGGTCCTGGCCAGCCTGGCCCAGGTCGGCCTCGTGATCGGCCTGATCGCGGTGGGGTGGAAACATTTCGATCGGCCGATCGCCGGCCTCTCGGTGGCGACGTGCTATCTCCTGCTCCCCTACGCGCGGTTCGCCCTGACCGATAGCGGGCAGTTGATCCCCGCGGCGCTGATCGTCACGGCGCTGGTGGTCTACACCAAGCCCTGGCTCGCAGGATTATTGATCGGCCTGGCGGCGGGCTGGATGCCGGCCTGCATCGGCCTGGTCCCGCTCTGGGCCGGCTTCTATCGGCGACGGGGCTTCTGGTGGTTCTCGGGCGTGGCGGTCGGGGTGGTGGCGGCCTGTTGCCTACTGGGTCTGACCGTTCCCGGCCTGGACACCTGGGCCCGGGCGCTCGGGGCCCGGAGCCTGGCCGAAGCGGGGCTCCTGCCCGGAGTCGAGGCCCCGACCTCGGGGAGCTTCTGGTCTGGGATCGACCCGAGCTACCGACTCCCTGTCCTGATCGCCTACTTCGCACTGGTGATTGCCACCACGTTGCTTCCCGCGAGCAAGAATCTCGGCGAATTGATCGCCCTCTCCGCCGCGTTGCTGGTCGCCAGTCAGTTCTGGTATCTCGACGCCGGGGGGACCTTGATCGTCCTCTACCTCCCGCTCTTGATCCTGATGATGTTCCGACCGAACCTGCACACGAAACGGATCCAGGCAAGGGGCCTGAGGGGTTCCGGCAGGGTTCAGACGACCCTATTCACCGGACTCTGATCGAAGTCCGGGGCCGGCCGAATCGCGGATCCGATTCCCCCGTTCCGAAAGGCCGGACCGTACACGCCTGGCGGGTGACATCTCTTGCCCGGAGGGGCTCGGGGCGACACAATCGACCCCTCCCCTTCTCGAGAACGAGCTACCCTGGAGCCTCCGCCGATGGACCTGACGTACCAGTCGATTGCCGGCCGGATTGACCACTCACTCCTCGGGCCGACGATGACCGAGGCCGAACTCGAAGAGGGATGCCGGCTCGCCAGGACCTACGAGGTGGCCAGCGTCTGCATCAAGCCCTTCGCGGTCGCGATGGCCTCGAAGCTTTTGGCCGGCTCGGGCGTCGGGGTTGGCACCACCATCGGATTCCCACACGGCGGCCACTCGACCTCGATCAAGGTCCAGGAGTCGCGTCGGGCGATCGAGGAGGGCGCGACCGAGCTCGACATGGTGGTGAATATCGGGCAGGTTCTCGGGGGAAACTGGGACGCGGTCCGCGACGATATCGCCGCCGTCACCGAGGTCGCTCACGCTGGCGGGGCCATCGTGAAGGTCATCTTCGAGAACTGCTATCTGAACGACGAGCAGAAGGCTCGCCTCTGCACGATCTGCGGCGAAGTCGGTGCCGATTACGTCAAGACCTCGACGGGCTACGGCACAGGTGGAGCGACCCACTCCGACATCATCTTGATGCGAAAGACCTCACCGGCCTCGGTCAAGGTGAAGGCGGCTGGCGGAATTCGCGACCTCGATGCGGCGATCGCTTACGTCCAGCTCGGATGCGAACGTCTGGGGTTGAGTAAGACGAGCGAAATTCTCGACGCGTTGCTCGTCCGACTCGGCCAGCCGATCCGATCCTCCGGGGTTCCACGTGGAACGACCGAAGGTCGAGCGAGCTCTTACTGAACGGCCAGGCGGCCAGTCGGGGCGGCCAGATTCGAACTGGCGACTTCCTGCTCCCAAAGCAGGCGCGCTAACCAGGCTGCGCCACGCCCCGCGTGATTTCGATCAGGACACGAGCATCCTATTGATAGCAGCGATCCGGGTCAAGGTCGGCTGAGCCTCGAATGGATTTGACGCCTCGCTCCATCAACCCGATCAGTGTCAGGAGGAACCGGTCGAAGTCGAGCGGTTTGGAGAAAATCGCATCGAACAGACCTTCGGGGATGGCCCATTCGGGCACCTCGAGGTTCTGGCCGGTCACCAGCACGATCGGGATTGTAGGATGGCGTCGGCGAACCCGGATCGCCAGCGCCCGGCCGTCGGTACGCGGCATCATCAGGTCGGTCACCACCACGGTAGGCTGCCGGTGGAAGCAGCAGGCCATCGCATCGGTGGCGGCCCGGGTGGCCACCGAGGCGTATCCCGAGTATCGGACCAGATCCCTCAGCGGTTGGACGCTCTGGAATTCGTCGTCCACCAGGAGGACGTACGGACCCTCGGGTAGTCGGCTGGGACCGATCGATCGGGTGAAGACCTCCATATTTTCGACCTCTCGAGGATTCAGTTCATATCGAGCTGAGCGGGCCAGGACATCTCAAGTCGCCAACCCGAATCCTCGGAGATTTGATATCCCCCGCCGTGAGCCTCCGCAACCCTTGCGATCAAGGGGAGAGTCCAGTTCGATCCATCCAGGGCGGGATCGAGCAATGGCACCGGCTCTTCCCAGTTGATCGTGGCCCTTCCGGCCTCAACTCCCCATCGAAGTCGGGCGACGCGGTCGAGCCCCTGCCCCCCTGCCCTCCATCGGACCAGGGCATCGAGGGCCTGACCGATTCGTTCGACGTCGAACGAGGCCAGGGTCCGATGACGCGGATGGACGAGTTCCAGATCCGCCCCGCCGTCCGTGATCAATCGAGACCATTCCTCACGTCGATCGTTGAAGAGTAGATCGAGGGGCAACATGACCCTCGATAGCGGCATCGGCCGGCAGATCGTCTGCAAGCGATCGACGAGTTGTTCGAGTTCGAGATAATCTCGCTCGATCTTCGCCCAGGCCCCTCGCATCTCTTGGCTCGACTGCCTGAGCGCGAGGAAGAGGCTGAGCTTGAGGCTATTGAGCCGATTTCGACACTGATGACAGTATTCACCCAGTTGACGATAGACCACCTCGCGGAGTTTCGGATCGGTGGCTATCTCGAGTAGCTGGAGACACAGTGATGATTCAATCAGCCCTTCGGACATGGTAACCCCCGCGCAGCCGACTAAATCTCGCTCGCTGAGACCGCGCGATGACATCTCAAGGCAGACTCAAGCCTCAGGCAACTGGCCGAGCAGATTCACCCGGCACGGGCCAACTCGGATCGATGGCGGCTCGACGATAAGAGCAATCACGGTGCCGTGCGGTGGGATTTCGTTAGCGACGGTCGAAGCCGATACACGCACACCTGTTGAGTCGGGAGGCCATCACTCCCTCGTCAACCATCATGGATACGCGGCTTCTCAAAAAATCGGAAGCGAAGGTCTGAGGGGAAGTCGGTGTCACGGGGAGGATGCGCGACAATCCCTGACGACAGAGTTCGTCCCCAGGGATCGTCCTCCAACGGGATCAGCCGCGGATCAGGCCGATCACACGCTCGTACTCTTCCTGGTTATTGTAGTCGATGACGATCTGACCCCGATCTCGGGTCTTGGCCCGAATTAGCACTGGCGTCCCGAACCGGAGCTTGAGAGTCTCCTCGAGTTCCAGGACGTGAGGAGCCCGGACACTTCCCGAATGGGCGGAGTCTTTTCGGACCCGGGTCCGGGCCGGACTCGGGACCCCGGTCGCCACCAGGGCCTCGGTCTGTCGGACGTTCAGGTTGTCCGCGATGACCTGGCGACATCCCGCGATGATCGCCTCGGGGTCGGCCAGGCCGAGAAGGGCCCGTGCATGACCCTGGGTGATCGCCTTGCTCATGACCGCGTTCTGGACTTCCTCGGGAAGTTCGAGGAGCCGGATCAGGTTCGAGAGGGTCGAGCGATCGAGGCCCAGTCGACCGGCCAGCTCTTCCTGCGTCCCGCCGTAACGCTTGAGATAGTCGCGGAAGGCGTGGGCCTTTTCCAACGCGTTCAGGTCCTCGCGTTGGAGATTCTCGACCATCGCCAGCTCGCTGACGCGCCGGTCGTCCAGGACCATCACGCGGGCGGGGATCGTGGCAAGTTGTGCCTCGATGCTGGCCCTGAGGCGCCGCTCGCCGGCGATCAATTCATAACGATCCCCGGCCGCACGGACGATGATCGGCTGGAGCACACCGTGCTGACGGATCGAGTCGGCCAGGGCGGCGATCTCGTCGGAGTCGAACTGACGGCGAGGTTGGAAGGGATTGGGGTCGATCCGGTCGACGGCCAGGTGGAGCAGGTCAGCGGCCTCGAGCGAGGAGGCTTCGAATCCCCCTTCCTCGGTGCCCAGGAGCGAGTCGAGGCCGCGTCCGAGTCGTTTCTTATTCACGGTCGAAGACCTCCAAGACGGAACCGAGGGCGAGGCGTCCTGCCCCGCCACGAACCTCGGAGGGTCGGCAGGCCCCCCCCGGTGGGCGGATCGTATCCCTGGCCTCTCGGGCTGTAAAGCTCAAGTCCCGCCGATCAGACCAACCCCAGCCGCTCGGCCTCGGCCTCCAGCCGATCGCTGTATTCGAGCCGGTAGGAGCCGACGGCATCCACGCCTTTCAGGTCGTCGGGCAGGGACGCGACTTGCCTCCGGCAATAATCGCGAATCGAGCCGAGCCCCGGAAGTGGGCCGACGAGCTCGCCCCCCCGGACGATCGGAACGAGGAGCCCCTGCCCCTCCGGTGTTTCATCCGCCCGCGTCACCAGGTCGTGGTCGAATCGACCCTCCGGCCCGAGGATCCTTCGTATCTGCTTGGCCAGCGGATAGGTTTTCTTCCCCGCGCTTCGCTTGATCCGCCCGACACCGTTCAGCTCGACTAACTTGTAGACCATCGAGATCGCCGGTGCGTCCCGGCTGGTGATCAGCTCCGTCCCCACCCCGAAGGAGTTGATCGGGGCGTCCGCCTTCAGGAGTTCGTCAATCTTCCACTCGTCCAGGTCGCTACTGACAATGATTCGCACATGGGACCGATCGAGAGAATCGAGGATCATGCGAGCCGACTTCGAGAGGACGGCGAGGTCGCCACTGTCGATTCGAATCGCCTGGATCGGCGGCTCGATCGCGGCGGCATTTCGGACCCCTTGCTCGGTGTCGTAGGTGTCGACGAGCAATGTCGTGGCCGAGGGGAAGCTCCGAGCGAACGCCCGGAAGGCGGCGGGCTCGTCGTCGAACGACTGGACCCAGGAATGGGCCATCGTCCCGAACGCGGGGATGCCCAGCAATCGGGCCGCCTCGACGTGGCTCGTCCCTTCGAAACCAGCCAGGTAGGAGGCCCGGGCATTCAGGAACCCCGATTGGGGACCGTGGCCCCGTCGGGCCCCGAAGTCGATCACCCCCCTGCCCCTCGCCGCCTCGACGATCCTCGCAGCCTTCGAGGCGACCAGCGTGGGATAGCTCAGCGACGAGAGCAGGATCGTCTCGATCAGCTGGGCCTGGGCCAGTGGCCCTTCGACCCGGACCAGAGGCTCGCCGGCGAAGACCACCGTCCCTTCGGGAACCGCCCAGATATCCCCTTCGAACTCGAAGTCCACCAAGGTATCGAACCAGTTGGGATCGATCGATTCGAAGATGGGCCACCGACGGATCGCTTCGACCTGCTCTCGACTGAACGAGAGTCCCAGGATGGTCCCGATCGCCTGCTCCAGACCGGCGAAGACCAGGTAGGCCCGCCCCGGCGGGAGCCTTCGGACGAAGCTCTCGAAAGTGGCCCGCGATCGATCGATCCCCGAGGCGGCATACCCCGCCATCATCGTGATTTGATAGAGGTCGGTCACAGGTCCCAGGGCGTCGGGATCCGGCCAGAGCATCACGGGTGGTTCGGGGATCATGGGGCGGTTCCCGGTCTTCGGGGTCGAAGCAGCCAGAGCGGAGCCGACCGGTCCGGCGATGCGGACCGGGCCGCGGCCGGGTCGAGGTCGAGCAAGGTCGGGAGCGTCATCGTCGAGGGAAACTCCTCGACCAGTTCCCAGCGATCCGCGAATCGGGCCAACAATCGCACGGCCGACCGATCCGAGGTCTGGCCCGCCTCGGACCGGAGGATCGTCGAGTCGACCAGCGCCCACAACCGAGGATCCGAGGGGATCAGGAGTCCGTCCGATCCGGCCATCGGATAAAGTGCGATCCGCCCGGAGAGATAGTACGTCACGGGTGGCCGGACCAGGAGCCGGAGCCCCGCGACATCCTCGGGGAGTCTGGCACCGACCTGGGCCGAGGCCCTCCGGAGCGAATCGCTCGGGTCCAGCAAACCCGGCAGGATCTCGGCCCGGCTCGCGGTTGTTCGAGTCAGGTAAACCCCGATCGCCAGGGTGGCAAGGACGTAGATCAGCGGAGGGTGGCGGAACCAGGGACGTTCACCCTTCCTGCCGAATATCCGAGAGGCCGCTCGTATCGTCGGGATCCCGCGAACGACGAGCCAACCGATCAAGATCCAGTTCAGGGCTTCCAGGGGCAGCCAGAGTCGCGCATAGGGGTGATAGAAGGGAGTGATTACCGAAAGGATGAGCCACCAGACTCCCAGGACCCGAGGCCCAACCTCGCGACTATCCAGCAGCCAGGGGGCCATGATCAGGCCCAGCCAGTAGGGTGCGTCCAGGAACACCCATGCGACGAGAGGACCGAAGCACACTGTGCAGACCCGACGAATTGTCGATTCCGGAGGATCGTCCGGCGGACTCATCCTCCACCGCGCGATCCCCGCCATCACCAGCGTGAACAGGATCAGCGGGCGACCTCCCGAGAGAGCGACCGCCTGCTCGGACTGGACCTTGAGATGGGGCCACCAGGTCTCGAAGCCTCCCAGGTAACTTCGCTGGTGGCGGAGCAGCGCGGAGTAACCTCCGTGGTCCTCGACGAATCGAAACCAGGGCCAGACCACCAACCAGGCAACCCCGGCCGCGACCAGACCCCAGCCGAAGACCCTCGCCATCGCGGCGGGTCGACGGTCCTCCCGTCGAAGGAGGATCCCGAGGAATGCCGAACCGAGCACGATCCCACTGGTCAGCCAACCATTGTATTTGAATTGCTGAGCCAGCCCGACGGAGAGGCCAAGGCCCAGTGCACGGACCGGCCCGGGTCGCTCCAGGAACCGGATCGAGACGACCATCGCCACTAGCCAGGCCAGCAGGAATGAAGCGTCCGTCAGGGCGATCCGCGAGAAAGCCAGATGAGGCCCGGACAAGGCACAGAAAACCGCCGAGGTGAGGCCGACCCCCGGCCCGAAGATCCGACGTCCCAGGTAGGCGATCAGCGGGATTGTCAGGGTCCCGGCCATCACCGAGACGGCCATCGCCGAGAGGTCGGTCGGACCTATCAGGAGCGAGACGAGGCCGATCGAGATCGGGAAGCCGGGCGGGGCGTACGGGATCAGCATGGGATCGAGGGCGGCCAGACCTCCCGGGACCTGGGCCCAGGCCCCCACCATCGCGTAAATCCCCTCGTCGAAGTGGCTCAGGCCGAATCGGCCCGGAGGCCAGAGTCGCAGTGCGGCTCCCAGGACGGTCACGACCGCCACACCCAGCGTTTCGCGAAGGGCCCGATTGAATGGCTGTGCCGGTTCCATGCGTTCCGATCCTACCCGAAGCCCCCGGGCGATCTCACCCCCCTACCCTCGCGATTCGCGAATGGTTCGGTTCCACGTGAAACAAACGGCTCGATTGCCCGATCGTCCGCTCCGGTTTATCGTCGAGGCTGGAACCGCGGTCGGTTGGTTCGTACTCGTCAGAGGATCGTTCATGGTCACACTCTACCGCGACACCCGGATGCTCGATCACGTCCCCGGTCCCCAACACCCGGAGCGACCAGAGCGTCTGAGTGCGATCCTCCGCCACCTGGAACGGACCGGCCTGGCCCGACATTGCCCGACCCCGATCGTCCGGCCGGCGACGGACGAGGAGTTGCTCCGCGTCCACACTCCGGGACACATCGCAGGAGTCGAACGAGCCGCCGCCGAGGGTGGTGGCCTGGTCGAGGTCGATACCTGGATCTCCCACGGATCGCCGCTCGCGGCCCGACTGGCCGCCGGAGCTGTCGTTGACGCCGTCACCTCGGTCATCGAAGGGCCGGAACATCGAGCCTTCTGCGCGGTCCGCCCTCCAGGCCACCATGCCCGGCCCGATCACGTCATGGGCTTCTGCCTGTTCGCCAGCGTGGCGGTCGCCGCAGCCCATGCCGTGGCCCGCCACGAACTGGGGCGAATCCTGATCGTCGACTTCGACGTCCACCACGGGAACGGGACCCAGGAGATCTTCTACGACGATCCGGGCGTGTCGTTCCTCTCGATCCACCGTTATCCCTTCTATCCCGGATCTGGCGCGGCGGATGAGACCGGGACCGGCCGGGGGCTCAGGACGACCCGGAATGTACCGATCGCCGCAGGGACCAGCCGACCGGAATACCTGGCCGCGTTCCGATCTCACCTGGAACGCATGGCCGATCAGGTCCGACCCGAATTGGTCCTGCTGAGCGCGGGCTTCGACGCCCATGCCGAGGATCCGGTGGGTAATCTCGGGCTCGAGGTCGAGGATTTCGAGGAGATGACCCGAGGGGTGATCGCCGTGGCCGAGGCCCACGCCGGAGGCCGCCTCGTCAGCGTCCTGGAAGGAGGCTACAACGTCCCGATCCTGGCCGGATGCGTCGCGTCCCACCTGGAAACCCTCGGGGCGGAGTCCTACTGAGATCCTCGACCGACCTCATGATGCCTCCTCCAGTTCTTATCCCGATGGAAAGGGTGCATTCGATGAAACCAGGGCCGCGAGCCCGCTTCCCGATGGTCGCGCGGATCGTCCTGGGGATCGTGCTGGGGATCGGAGTCGGGGAGTGGTTCGGACCGAGGGCGGAACCTCTCGCCCAGATGGGGACGATCATCCTGGACATGATCAAGGGGCTCGCCGGTCCCTTGCTCTTGTTCGCGATCCTCGACGCGTTCCTCCGGACGAGCGTCCCGGGACGCGGGGCCCGATTGATGGTGGGGATCTCGTTGATCAATGCGACGATCGCGATCGTCATCGGGCTGACGCTCTCCCATGTATTTCAGCCCGGTCGGTCGTTCGACCTCTCGGGCTCGACCGCATCCTCAACCGCCCAGACCGAGTTCCGGTCGATGAGCAAGTATGTTGCCCCGGACCGGACGATCGATTTCTTCAAGGATCTGATCGGCCTGCTGCCGACTTCGATCCTTCGGCCGATCGTCGAGAACTCGATCCTGTCCATGGTGATCCTGGCAGTTCTCGGAGGGGTGGCCCTCCGCAAGGTCAAGCTGGAGCAACTCGCCAGGGGAGAATCGGGGTTCCGGCCCCTGGAGGACTCGATCTCGACCATCTACCGGTCGATCGAGGTGATCCTCTCCTGGGTGATCGCACTGGTCCCACTCGCCGTATTCGGCGTGGTCGCGCGGACCGTCGGCCTCCACGGCTTCCGGTCGTTCGGGGCCGTCATACCATATGTCGGGGTCGGGGTCCTGGGGCTCTTGATCCAGATTCTTGTGGTCTACCAGGGATGGCTGGTCCTGGTGGCGCGGATTCCGCTCCGCCGGTTCTGGGTCGGTGCTCGCGAGGCGATCGTCACCGCGATCGGGACGGGGAGCAGTTTGGCCACGCTGCCGGTGACTCTTCGATCGCTCGATCGGATGGGCGTTTCGCCCCAGTCGGCGAGGATGGCGGCGTGCGTGGGCACGAACCTGAATAATGACGGGATCTTACTCTACGAAGCGATGGCCGTGCTTTTCGTGGCCCAGGCCATCGGGGTCGAAATGAGCCTGGGACAGCAGCTGCTGGCCGCGGCGTCCTGCGTGGTCGCCGGGATCGGAATCTCGGGCGTCCCCGACGCCGGCCTGATCTCGCTCCTGATCGTCTTGAAGACCGTGAAGCTGCCCGAGGCCGAGGTCGCCGCCGTGATCCCGTTCCTGCTGGCGGTGGACTGGGTCCTCGGGCGGTGCCGGTCGACGACTAACGTCATCAGCGACATGTTGGTCGCGGTACTGCTCGACAAACTCGAGCCGGCGATGGAGCCGATGGCGAGTCAAAAAGACGACGAGCCATCGTTCGTCGTCCGAGAGCAAGGAGACTCATCATCGAGTCACTAAGGCGAAAGAAATGACCCCGACGGGATTTGAACCCGTGTTGCATGCGTGAAAGGCATGTGTCCTGGACCAGGCTAGACGACGGGGCCGTGTCGTTCGAGCAGGCTTACTGTAAAGGGTGTTGTCTTGAACGTCAAGACTCCTGTGCTGAAGGTTTACACTGCGGGGAGAAGTCTTGCGATCCTCCTTTCGAGTCGTTAGGTTACGATCCACAGAACGATGGTCGAACTCCTCGGAGGCGAATCGCGATGAGAATCCTGATCCTGACCGGCGACGCCGGCGAGTCCCAGGAAATCTTCTACGCCAAGTACCGCCTGGAGGAGGAGGGGTGGCAGGTTGACATCGCGGCCCCCGAGAAGCGGCGATTCCTCTCGGTCATCCACGACTTCGAACCGGGCTTCGACACCTACACGGAGAAGCCAGGCTACCTCGTCCAGGCCGATTATGGCCTCGATGAGGTCGACCCACAGGCCTACGACGCCCTCGTTCTCCCGGGAGGCAGGGCACCCGAGTATCTTCGAAACCGACCGAAGGCCGTCGAGATCACTCGTCATTTCGTCGAGACGGGCAAGCCGATCGCGGCCAATTGCCACGGTCCGCTCCTGGTCATCGCCGCATCCGGTGCCCGCGGAAAAACGATGACCGGCTATCCCGAACTCGAACCGGACATTCGAGCCTCGGGAGCCGATTATGTGAATCGCGAGGTCGTTGTCGACGGCTCCCTGGTCTCCGTCCGAGGCTGGCCGGACAATGGCCCCTGGATGCGCGAATTCGTGAAAATCCTCAAAGCGAAGGCGCACTAACTCGCGACAAGGCAAGTTTCACGCGACCGGAATCGACCTCAAGAAACCCCATTTTCCGGGGCGGGGACGATCGCCTGGGGCGTTTCACCGTGATCCTTCAACTGGCTCTGGATCGCTTCGTAAACCTCTCTACGATGGACGGTGACGTCCTTCGGGGCATCGATCCCGAGCCGAACCTTGTCGCCTCGGATCTCGACCACCGTGACCCGAATATGGTCATTGATGATGATCGACTCATCTTTCTTCCGCGAGAGTACTAGCATCGTCGCTCCTCAATGAGGCCGAGCACTCCGGTGTAGTGAGCTGATGACCTTGGTCCACCCGGGCCGAGCGCGTTCGATGAGCGCATCGTCTCCGTGCAATCAGAGGACATCATACAAATGTAGCGCGAGCGGGAGCCCGGTCAAGGGTCATTCCGCGAAATAATCCCGTTCAACCGGAATGGTTTATCGCGAGGGTCGACGATTTTCTCACCCCGATCAATCTTGATCGGCCTGCAAGTAGCGTCGGTAGAGGTAGCCAAGCCCCAGCGCCTGGATCTCGTCCTCGATGTCGTCATCGGTCGAGGGATGGATCGTCTCGCGAAGCTCCTGGATGAGGAGTTCGAAGAACTTATTGCGGGCCCGCTGGAGTGTCTTGCGGAACGATTCGGGAGTGATCGTCGTCCCGACCTGCTCGGAAAGCTTCCGAGCGATCGTCTCGATCGACTCCTTGGGGTAATCTCTTCGGAGATTCAGGACGGTCGCGTACCGATTCTTCGTCGTTTGAGATTCGTACGTCTCCAGTCGGGTCAAGGCCCGCTTGAGCACGGCCTCTCGCCAGACCTGATCGTAATCGGCGTCCGGCTCGCTCGGGTCGAGGAGGTCGCCGGGGGGCAGGGCCTGGAGCTTCCGTCCCCGGAAATGGTCGATGATCAATCGATGGAGGACCGTCCTGAGATAGTCGCGGAAGCGTCCCTTGTTATGATCCGCGCCGGCGAGTTTGTGGGTGAGCAGCTTGGTCCAGAATTCCTGGAAAACCTCATCGGCGAGATTGGGATCCCGGAGCTTCAGGCGGAGGTAACGATGGACCGCATCATGATAACGCCCGATCAACTCTCCCATGGCCGCCTGGCCTTCGGGGCCGGGGATGTGAGCGGTCCGGATCGTGGTCCAGCTGGTCTCCACCTCGGTGAGGTGAGCGCCCGCTCCGGGGAGGATCGGCATGTCGGATGTGCTCATGGGTCGGACACGCCCGAGGCGATGCTCCTATATCCGGCCGTTGGTCTCGGCAATCGCACAGGGACTTGACTGCGACTGAAGCGGTCCCGTTTCACGTGGAACGACCGGACGATGCTCCTCGATCGGCCTTCCAAGCTCGAACGACCCTGAGTTCTCCGGGGGCTCGAAGGATCCATCGATCCCGCGAACGTTCGACTCTTCAGAAACTACGCCCGGCAGGATTCGAACCTGCGACCGACGGTTTAGAAAACCGTTGCTCTATCCGCTGAGCTACAGGCGCCACGGATGGGGTCGGTCATGAAGATCTCTCGATCCAGGATGCGCCCGGCAGGATTCGAACCTGCGGCCTACGGTTTAGGAAACCGTCGCTCTATCCACCTGAGCTACGGGCGCGAAGTCCAACTTGATCTGATTTTGATCGGAGTGTCTCCTCCTGTCAACGCCCGACCCGGGGCGGGGCCTTCCGATCGGTCTCGCACCGGCCGGGGCACAAGGCCGAAGGGGACGGTAGGATCGGTCGAAATCCGCGAATTCGAGAAGATCCGAGGTTCCTCAGTTGATCGACCGGGGTCGGCTTGGGACAATTGAGCAGGTGTGGGTCCGTGTTAAGGAGCGGGAGCGCGGCATCCGGGTTCCTCACGCCCGGAGATCGCGGGGCCTAGTGGATCGCACCGAGCCTCACCCGGGGAATGAACCCGTATGTCCCAGGCCGAACCGAGCCCGGACCCGAAGCCTTCGGTTCGGCTTGGAAGCTACCTGCTGACCAAACAGCTCGGCTCCGGCGGCATGAGCAACGTCTTCCGCGCCGTCCACGAGGAGTCGGGGAGCGTCGTCGCGGTCAAGGTCCTGCCGCGGAACCTGGCCAAGAACCTGACGCTCCTCCAGCGATTCATCCGCGAGGCCAAGAGCGCCGAGGCCCTGGACCATCCGAACATCGCGGCGATCTATGACCGCGGATTCGACCAGGGTCGACATTACCTAGTCCTCGAATATGTGGAAGGGCGCGACCTCCACGATCGGGTCCGGATCAATGGCCCGATGGATCCGGCCGAGGGGATCCGGCTCGTCCGCGAGGTGGCGGGAGGGCTCCGATACGCCTCGAGCAAGGGGATGATCCACCGGGACGTGAAGCCCGCCAACCTCCTGATGACTCCCGAAGGACACGCCAAGATCATCGACCTCGGGCTGGCCCTCCAGACCTCCGACGAGGATGAGCGAGTCACCCGAGACGGGACCACCGTCGGGACCGTCGACTACATGGCCCCGGAGCAGGCCCGGGACAGCCGACAGACCAGCGTGAGGAGCGACATCTATTCGCTCGGCTGCACCTTCTATTATCTGCTAACCGGATCGCAACCTTATCCCGGCGGAGGCCTGGCCGACAAGTTGGCCCGGCATTACAAGGCCCCGATCCCCGACGTCCGGACACTTCGTCCGGAAATCTCCGAGTCGCTCTCGCTCCTGATCCGTCGGATGATGGAGAAGAAACCCGAGCTTCGCTTCGTCGATTACGACCAGCTGATTCTCGCCCTGGATTCCGTCTCCGACGCGTCGAGGTCGAACCCGGGACCGAGCCAGGTCCTCGACGCCTTGATCGTGGATGACGAGGACGAGGAACCGGTCGAAGGGCAGGGGGCCTCCGGATCGTCGGATGCTCCAGGTTCGCTCGTCGGGAATCCTTCTCCGTCTCGCGACTATCTCATGGCCGAGATCCTCGATGACGACGACGAGGACGAATCCCCGGAGTCGGCACCGGGCGGGCACCGGTCGCTCGGGCTGATCGGCGGCGGCCAATCCTCATCGACCACGGAGATTTCGCTGGCGGACCTGGCTGCGATCGAGTCCGAAGGCGAGATCTCGGACCGACGACAGGGACGAAGGCCGGTCGTGCCGACTCCGGTCGGCCCGATGGGCGGCGATGGCCCGGTCCTGGGAGGCATCCTCGAAGACGACGAGCCGGGCGATTGGGACTCGGCGGGATTTCAGCGGTCGAGTGGCCCGGAACTCTCATTGCAGACCTGGATCGCCGCGGGAGTCCTCGTCGGGCTTTTCATCGCCGTCCTGGGGTTTGGCGTCTCGATGGCGATCTCGTACCTCAAGCCCCTACCTCCCGAGGTCGTGAATCGGCCCGAGCCTCCGGCCTCGACGGAGGAGACCCCGGAGGAAACGCCTCGGACGGCCGCACCGGGCGAGCATCAAGCCGAACCGATCCGGACAACACAGCCGCCGGATCGGTCGAAGGTCGAGCCGACATTGCCCCCGAAACCGGTCGTCGTCGAAATCCCGAATCCACCCGTCGTCGAGCGCGAATATCCCCAGGAATGGATGGCTAGATTCGGTCCTCCGTCTGCTCCCCCGGAACCCCCGACCTCGGGTCGCCCTCGGATCCTCGTCCGGCGATTGATCGAGGATGGTAACGAGCTACAGTTCTCCTCGATCGCGACCGCCTTCAGCCGTCCCGAGGAAGTCATCGAACTCGCCGGTCGAGGCCCGTTCTTCGAGGACAATTGCCAGGTGGCCGGCCAGTCGCGGCTGATTCGAGCCCAGCCAGGGATCCGATCGATCATCAAGATCGAGGCGGCTACGTCCAGCCTCGTGAAGGATCAGCCGGCCAAGTTCGTCCTTGGGACACCCAAAATCGAACGCTTGATCCTGGAGGGGATAGATTTCGCGGTCGACCTGGCCGATCTGACCGATCAGCAGACCTCCCTGTTTCTCTGCCGAGGGGCCGAACTGACGCTCCGGGACTGCTCGATCACGCTGCTCAACGCGTCGGCCCCGAGGACCGCTCCCTTCTCGATCTTCCGGGTCGAGGATGGGGCTTCCGCGAATCGGATTGTCCTGGAGAAGTCCACGATCCGAGGACCGGTACACACCCTCTTCGATATCGCCGCGACTCGGGCCGAGATCGTTCTCAATCGCTCGATGGTGATCGGAGAGGTCGGCCCCTTGATCGCGATTCAGGCCGTCGAGGCGCCGGACCGTCAGATTTCCATCTACCGGAGTGTACTGGCGAGCCGAGGTCCCATCTTCGAATTCACGGGCGAGGCGACTCCCATCGGCATTCGCTGCCTCGGTTCGACCATCGCCCGAGTGAGGGGGGGGACGGTTCCGGGAATCTGGAACGCCAAGCTCGAATTGCCAGGCGAGCCGGAGTCGTTGATTTCATGGTCGGGCGAGGACAATACGTTCGTCGGATGGCCCGCCTGGCTGACCTCGGGGCCGGTCGGAACGATCCGATTGACCGGGGTCCCGGAGGTCCGAAGCACCTGGGAGGGATCGGACGCATCGAGCCGGGAAATTTCGGACCCCTGGCCGGCCAGCCTAGCCCGAGCCGATGTGGCACCGGAGGACTTGATCCCCTATCTCCCGAATCGTCGGGCGACCCTGGCGACATTCGCGGTCCCGAACCCGAGGTTGGCCGATGTCGCGTTCGGGCAGATCCCTTTGCTAGATGCCCCCAATCTCTCCAAGACGATGATCCCGCCCGTGCAGCCTGCCCCTTCGCCTCCCGGAGTCTCCGTAAACCAGACAGCCCCCAAGAACCCGACGGGACCGACCCCCAAGATTGCGCCCCGGGAAGCGTCGAGCCTGGTGGAGCAATCCTTCGATGTCCTGGATCCTCGATGGGGAGGGGACCTCGGGCGGTTCCTCGGCGAGACGATCGGGCCGGGGACGACCCGGGCCACGATCGAGGTCAGGGGAGGGGGGGTCCACTTTAGCTCGCCGATCCGCTTGCCTGACGGGCTTTCGATTGCAATCCTCGGGAATTCTCCGGAGGGTTCGACGAGGCCGTTCCCGACCTTCGTCCCCAAACCCGAGGCGACGGGGAGGACCATGATCGAGCTCCGGGGGGGCGATCTCGCCCTGGCCAACCTGGGATTCTCGGCCGAAGGCGGAGCCCGACCCAAACATTGGGTCCGCGTGGAAGATGGCCTCCTGGCGATCCGACATTGCCGACTTCGGGATCCCGGCGGTCCCGCCGACGCGGTCGGGGCCCTGGTCGATTTCGTCTCGACCGGGACCGCTCCCCTCAGCCCCCGGATGGGACCGTTCGACGCGATGACGGACTTGCCCACGGCCCGACTCGCGAACTGCCTGATCTGGACGGGAGACAAGGCCATCGAGGCCGAAGTCGGAAGGGGAACGGTCTCCCTTCAAAACTGCCTGATCATCGCGGGCAGGACAGCGATCGAACTCGTCCCGGGTGGGGTCGCCCGCGATCGATTCGAGGCCGACCTCGTCATGGAACGATGCACGATCGCCTCCGATCAGACCGGGATCCTCGTCGGGCACTGGCAAGGCGATCCCCACGGACCGGACCGACCCTGGATGATCTCGACTCGATCCTGCGTCTATCCCAGGACGAACGGCGGCGGGGCAGGCGGGCTACTCCAGACCGATCCCTACTCCATGGCCCGAGGGGTCGTCTTCTGGCAGTCCTATCAGGACACCCTCGAAGTCACCCGATTCCTGTCCCCGACGGGCCCGCCGCTCCTCAACCCTCCGACGGCCGACATCAAGAAGGGTTGGGTGGACATCTGGGGTCCCTTGCATACCCGGAACGTCCGAGGCCCGGACCCTCGCAAGAACGATCCGGTCATCCGCTACAAGGAGAAGGAGCGACCCAGGATGGGCAAGGCCAGCCCGGAATCGCTCGAACTAGATCCCAAGGGCCCGAAGGATCTTGGGGTAAACTTCAAGCTCCTGCCCTCGATGCCGAAGGACTGAACGTCGAAATCGCGACCGAGACATCGAAACGAAGCCGGTCGATCGGTTAGGATGATGCCCCCGATTGACCGGTCCAGATACTCATCGAGGATGACGCGCCGTGGTGCCCGCCAAGGATTTCAAACGTCGGATGGTCGTCGAGATCGACGGCGCCCCGCACATGATCGAGCATATTCAGGTCCAGAGCCCTTCGGCCCGGGGGGCGGCCACCCTCTACAAGGTGAAGGCACGGAACCTCAAGACCCGGAACCGAGTGGAGAAGTCGTACAAGGGGACCGAAGGGCTGAACGAGTCGAGCTTCGAGCGTCGGCCGGTCCAGTTCCTCTACCGCGACCCCGACGGCTACCACTTCATGGACTCGGCCGACTTCAACCAGTTCTCGCTCAGGCCCGAGGACGTGGAAGACTTCGCCCCGTTCATGACCGAGAACATGGAAGGGGTCGACGCACTCGTGGTTGACGAGGAGGTCATCGGGATCGAGATCCCCGAGACCGTGGAGCTGGACATCACCGAGACCGCACCGGGAGTCCGGGGGAACTCGGCCACGGGACGGACCAAGCCGGCCACGCTCTCGACCGGGCACGTGATCCAAGTGCCCGAGCACCTCGAATCGGGCGTCAAGGTCCGCGTGAACACCGAGACCGGCGACTACCTGGGACGTGCCAACTGAGGAGGATTCCGATGACCGAGCGACCCGGCGAACATTCCCCGATCGCCCACCGGCTCGAACCCGGTGGCGGGCTCGCGCTCTGGGTCCTCGGCTCGATCTACACCTTCAAGGCTCGTGGTCGAGACACGGCCGGGGCCTACGCGATCGTCGAGGCAACCGTCTTCGAGGGGCAGGGGCCTCCTCCCCACATCCACCATGCCGAGGACGAATGCTTCTTCGTCCTCGAAGGGAACTTCTCGTTCCAGTACGAGGATCAGTCCATCGAGGGGGGCCCGGGGACTTTCCTCCGGGTCCCTCGGGGGGTCCTTCACACCTTCCGGAACGCGGGACACGCTCCGGGTCGCGTCCTCCTGACCGTGGCCCCGGCGGGTCTCGATGAGTTCTGGGAAAAGGTGGGGCACCCCGTCTCCGACCCGGCCCAGCCCCCGCCCGATGATCCCGAAGAGATGGAGCGAATCCTCGAACTCGCTCCGCAATATCACCTGGAACTCCGGCCGTAAGTCGTCTCTCCGGATTGCCTTGCTCGCGTAGGCCCAATCCATTCTCGGGAAAAATCGGGCTATTCCCCAAGAAGGGCGATGCTCGCCCGTCATCAAGATGAACGCGACACGATCCCCCGGCGAGCAGGCCGCATGACGGGAACGCCCATCCACATCGACCCCGCCTGGATTCGCTCCGCCGTCGAGCGATTCGAAGGCCCGTTAACCCTCTACGCCGCCAGGCTCCTCGGCGACGCCGAGTCGGCGCGCGACGTGGTCCAGGACTCATTCCTCCGCCTCTGCTCGCAAGATCGATCCCAGATCGAGCCGAGGTTGGCGGAATGGCTCTTCACGGTCTGTCGAAATCGGGCGCTCGACGTCCTGAGGAAGGAGAGTCGGATGACCCAATTGAGCGAGGAACAGGTCCAGATCCGGACCAGCCCCGACCCCGGACCTACCGAGGTCGTCGAGCGTCGCGAGTCGACCGCCCGCGTGATGCACCTTCTCGACACCCTCCCCACCGGCCAGCGCGAGGTGATCCGCCTGAAGTTTCAGAACGGCTTCTCCTACCAGGAGATCAGCCGGATCAGCGGGTATAGCGTCGGCAACGTCGGCTATCTGATCCACGTCGGACTGAAGACCATTCGCGGACAACTCGCCGACGCCCCCCCGGCCAAGGCCCAAGCCTGAACAGAGGAGGCCGACCATGCCTAACGCGCCCGACGACCCCCGCCTGACCGCCTTCGCCCTCGGCGAGCTGGATGAAATCGACCGGCCCGAGGTGGAAGCCCTCATCGAAAACGATCCCGAATCCCGAGCCCTCGTCGAGGAAATCCGAGCGACCGCCCGGCTCCTCTCCGAGACCCTGCAAGCCGAGAATGGTCCGCGTCTCGCCCCCGAACATCACCGGGCGATCGAAACATGCCTGACGGCCGAGCCCTTGCCGGACCCGAAACCCCAGCCTCGATGGATCGGTTACGCGATCGCCGCCTCCTTGCTCGGGCTCTCGGCCAGCCTGACCCTCCCCTGGCTCCTCATGGGTGGGAAGCCAAGGACCGAACTTGCCATGTCGACCGAGCCGCGGGCGACCTTCGAAACGGATAACATCCAGGCCTCCAACGCCGGCCCCAGGGGCTGGGACCCCGCCACCTCGAAATCGAACGATCTTGGAGGGAAGTTGTTCTCGAAGGTAAGGCCCCAGGCCACGCTCTCGCCAAGTACTCCAGACTCTGCCTCGATGCCCGATTCGCTCAGCGACCTGAGGGCGGGCGGCGATCGGTATGCGCGCAAGGAGCGAGGTCGTTCCCCTCAGCCCTCCTTCGACTCCAACGTTCGAAGCCGACGCGATCAACCCGAACCACCCCCTCATGCTCCAGTTCCAGCTCTCGGTCTTGAAATGAAGCCGAACTCGTTGGGTTATCCTGGCCAGGCCGGTGCGGTCGCTCCCGCCGATCAACCTCCGTTCGGATACGGGGGAGTGCAAGCGGGGCAAGCACATTTCGGGGGACTGGGACAGGGACAGGGCGTGGGGCAAGGACAAGCACAGGGGCAAGGACAAGCACAGTCACGATCCTACGGCTTTGCCATGTCCGGTCAGAAGCCGGGTCAGCCAAACCCCTCCAAGCCGGTCCCGCAGGCTGCACCCTCACCGAATCCTATTCTCGCTGAGAACCTCGGTCGATCCATGAGTCGGGCTCCACTTTCCGGCGCTGTCAACGGACCACCAAACGCCGTGGTGCCCTCCGCGGCCCGAGAACTCGAAGCGGCCCGGAAAGAAGTGACGCCCGATAGCCTTGCTAGCGTCGATCTCAAGAAGCAAGAGGTCCGCCGCGAAAAACTGATGGCAGGCGTAGCCGCGATACCGGAATCTCGCGACAAGGCCAAGGACCTCAACGATCTGGCGGCGAACCGGCAGGAAGTGCAGGAGCAGGAAGCCAAGGCTCAGGGGGATGTTTTCGCCGCGATCTCGGACAACCCGTTCCTTTCCGTCGCCGAGAACCTGCTCTCGACCTTCTCTATCGACGTGGATACCGCCTCCTATGCGAACGTCCGACGCTACCTGAACCAGAACACCAGCCCTCCCCCCGACGCGGTCCGGATCGAGGAACTGGTCAACTACTTCCCGTATGCCTACCCGGCCCCTCGGGGCGACGAGCCGTTCTCGGTGAGTTGCGAGGTCGCTCGGGCCCCGTGGGATGCCGAGCATCGGCTGGTCCGGATCGGCCTGAAAGGGCGGGAGCTCGATTCCAAGCAACGGCCTCCCAGCAACCTGGTCTTCCTGATCGACGTGTCCGGGTCGATGAACGACATCGACAAGCTCCCGCTCCTGAAGGCCGGGATGAAACTCCTGGTCGATCAACTCGGGGAGAACGACCGGGTGGCGATCGCGGTCTACGCCAACCGCGAGGGCCTGGTCCTCGACTCGACCCGGGCTGATCAGAAGGCCGAGATCCTCTCGTCCCTGGAACAGCTCCAGGCCGGCGGCTCGACCAACGGAGGGCAGGGGATCCAGCTCGCCTACGACGTGGCCGTCCGGAACTTCATCCCGGGGGGGACGAACCGGGTGATCCTGGCCACCGATGGGGACTTCAACGTTGGGGTCACCCAGGGCCCCGCGCTCGACAACCTGATCGTGGAAAAGCGGCAGACGGGCGTCTTCCTGAGCGTCCTGGGTTTCGGCCAGGGGAACGTGAAGCACGACAAGCTCGAAGGCCTGGCCGACAAGGGTAACGGGCAATACTCGTTCATCGACTCGATCAGCGAGGCCCGCAAGGTCCTGGTCGAGGAGATGGGCGGGACGCTCGTGACCATCGCCAAGGACGTGAAGATCCAGGTCGAGTTCGACCCCGAGAAGGCCTCGGCCTACCGACTGATCGGCTACGAGAACCGGCTGCTCCAGGCCCAGGACTTCGAGGACGACAAGAAAGATGCCGGAGAGATCGGGGCGGGGCATTGCGTCACCGCCCTCTACGAGGTCGTCCCGCCGGGGCAGGGGGGCGATCTGGCCCAGAACCAGAAGCTCCAGGCTTCGAAGCTCGCCCAGCAGGCCGCCAAGGGGAACTCCACCCTCCTGAACGTGAAGCTCCGGTACAAGGCCCCGGATGGCGAGGTCAGCAAACTCCTCACCACCCCGGCCCTGGATGAAGGGCTCGATTTTGCCGCAGCCTCGACCGACTTCCGATTCGCCTCCTCGGTCGCGGGATTCGGGATGCTGCTGAGGAATTCTCCCTACAAGGGAACCCTCACCTGGGATGGCCTGCTCGAAGTCGCGTCCGGGGCGCTCGGTCCCGACCGAGGGGGATACCGGAAGGAATTTCTGGAGCTGGCCCGCAAGGCCCGCGAGATCGCCAATCGTTGACCTTCGATCAGACTCTGGCGGAAACGCCGAAGGGCGTCGGACCTCATCCTGAGATCGGACGCCCTTCGGTCGTTTCACGTGAAACCAGCCACTTATTCGCGAATCTGACCTTCGCCGTAGACGATCCATTTGGTGCTGGTCAGCTCCCGGAGGCCGCAGGGGCCTCGGGCGTGGTACTTGTCGGTGCTGATCCCGATCTCGGCCCCGAGTCCAAGCTGGCCACCGTCGTTGAACCGGGTGCTGGCGTTGACGACGACGGCCGAGGAATCAACCTCGGCCACGAAGCGTCGGGCCGCGATGAGGTTCGTGGTGAGGATCGCCTCGGTGTGGCCCGACCCATGCCTCGTGATGTGGGCAATCGCCTGGTCGATGGAGTCGACCACCCCCACGGCCAGGATCAGGTCGAGATACTCGGTGTCCCAGTCCGACGGCTCGGCGGCCACGATTGCCGGGAGTACTTCGCGAGTGGCGGGATCGCCCCGGAGTTCGACCCCCCTGGCTCCCAGGGCGTCGGCCACCATCGGCAGGAACCTCGCGGCGACCTCGCGATGGACCAGCAAGGTCTCGGCCGCGTTGCAGACTCCGGGTCGGTGGGCTTTCGAGTTCACCACCACTTTCACGGCCATCGCTAGGTCGGCCTCGGCGTCGACGTAGACGTGGCAGTTCCCGTCGTAATGCTTCAAGACGGGCATTTTCGCCTCGGCGACCACCCGACGAATCAGGCTTTCGCCGCCCCGGGGGATCGCCAGGTCAATCCGGTCGGGCATGCCCAGCAGGTGCCCCACCGCCGCCCGGTCGGTCGTCTCGATCAACTGGACCGAGTCCCTGGGCAAGCCGTTCGGCTCCAGCTCATCGGCCAGGACCCGATGGAGCGCCCGGTTCGAGTGGATGGCCTCCTTGCCCCCTCGGAGGATCGCCGCGTTCCCGCTCTTGACGCAAAGCGATGCCGCGTCGACCGTCACGTTGGGACGACTCTCGAAGATCATGAAGATGACCCCGAGCGGGACGCGGACCTGGCTGACGTCCAGACCGTTGGGCCGTTTGCTGGAAGTGATCAACTCGCCGATCGGGTCGGGCAGGGCGGCGACCGCCTCCAGGCTGGAGGCGACCCCTTCCAGCCGCTTCGGGTCGAGCCGCAGGCGATCCACCGCCGCCGCATTCAGCCCCAGACCAGGCGCAGCCTCGACATCCCGCGCATTGGCTTCCAGGATCTCGGCCGATCGTGACCGGATCGCCGCCGCCGACTTCCTCAGCCACCCATCCTTCGCCGAACCCGGTGCCAGCGCCAATTGCCTCGACGCGATCTTGGCACGATCGGCCATTGCTCGGCATTCGGCCAGCAGGGGATCGGCAATTTCGACTGCGATATTCATGGCCGGGCCTTCTGATCCACGGATAGTCTTGAAGCGGGTCAACTCGGCAACTTGGTCAATCATCAATCCTGACGGGGGAGAGGGAGATCTTCGGGAAGGCTGACTGGGCCTTCGGACCCCAGCTTGATGATCTCGCGGAGTTTCGCTCCCTCGTTCCGGGTCTCGCCCCCGGTGGCGAGGAAGAACCGGCCGTCCTCGATTCCTGCGTCGATGTTGGTGACCGGATTGGCGTCGGCGGTGAATCGGGCCTGGGTGAGGGGCTGGAGCTTCCCTTCGCGATCGCGGACTACCCCCTTCCCGAATCGAGCCCGTCGGACCTGGGTGGCCGAGACTCGATTCCGGCGGAAGTCTTCGAGGAACGAGTAGTACCCGCCGAGATCCTTCCCGCCGGTCACGGTCGAGAAGGTGACCAAAAGCTTCCAGCGACCTTGCTCGGGCTCGAAGAAGTAGCCCGAGTACTCGGTCCGCTGCCCTTTGACTTTCGAGGCCACCATGAGCCGGTAAGTCTTGCCGACTTCCCAGGGATAGTCGTAAAAGGCCTGACCGCCGGTCCCCTCGCCGCCAAACCGGCCGATCCGCATCTTCTCGTCCTTCTCGACAAGCTTGGTTCGCCGGTCTTCCACGACGGCCTTGGGGTCATTTTGCTCGGAATCCCAGACCGAGAAGAGGAGAAGCTTCTTGCCGTCGGCCAGCTCCTGGAGGCCGAAATACCCCTTGTTCCAGCCGCAGGCCATGACGAAGGTCCCGGGGGCAGATTGGAGGACTTCGACTTCGGTGGAGAATGCGACTCCCTCGGGGGCCGGATAGCCGAGGTGGACCGATCGGCAGGCGATTCCTTCGAGCTTCTCGTCGGCCCTCGACGGGGCAGGCCCCCAGCAAAGGATCACGATTGCCATGGAGTAGGACAGAATTCGGATGGTCGGCTTCATCGGCGGAGATTTCCTCGGAGAGACGCGGCTTTTATCAATGACCCTCGAAGCTCAGACACCACGCTGAGCCGCCCAGACCCGGAGGGCGTCGACGGTCGTCCCGACGTCGTGGACCCGGACGATCCCGGCGCCCCCCGCGACCGCGGCGAGGGCCGAGGCCGCCGAGGCCACGGCTCGATCATTCCGAGGGCGGCCGGTGATCTGTCCCAGGAATCCCTTCCGAGACGTGCCGACCAGCAGGGCACAACCGATCCGGGCGAACGCTTCCAGGTTCCGGAGCAGTTCGAGGTTGTGTTCGAAGGTCTTGCCGAACCCGATCCCCGGGTCGATCGCGATCCGTTCTCGGGCGATCCCGAGGGCCTCGGCCCGATCGACCCGCCGTTCGAGGTCCTCGACCACCTCGCGAACCACGTCGTCGTAATGGGGGTCGTCCTGCATGGTCTGGGGGGTGCCTTGCATGTGCATCAGGACGACCGCGGCCTGCGAGCCGGCCACGACCTCGGCCAGTTCGGGATCGTCGAGCCCTCGGATGTCGTTGATGATCACCGCGCCGGCGTCGAGCGCCCGTCGGGCCACCTCGGGCTTGGCGGTGTCGATCGAGATCGGGACCGAGAAGCGACTTGCGATCGCTTCCACGACCGGTATCACCCGGGCGAGTTCCTCCTCGACCGGGACGACCTCGGCACCCGGCCGGCTCGACTCGCCTCCGATATCCAGGATGTCGGCCCCCTCGGCCACTAGCCGCTCGGCCGTTCGGATCGCATCATCCAGGGTGGCCGACTGCCCCCCATCGGAGAAGCTGTCGGGGGTGACGTTGAGGATTCCCATCACGCGGACTCCGGAGGAATCGGCGAGTATCAGGCCTCGACCCGTCCAGAGTGTCATGGAAGCCTCCGGCCTTGGGGGTGGCCATTGGGTTCGTTTCGCCCGAAGGACTGCATCCGGCTCCCAAGCCGTCCGGATGTGAGCAAAAACGAACCCAAGCTCGGCCTCTCGATCGCTGGAAAAAACGAACCCAACGGACCCACTCTCGCCCTCTTGGGCGAGCGTAGATCGATCGGGTTCATTATCGCGAGGACGAGGGCTACTTAACAGTGCTTCTGTCCGCCGAGACCCGACCGGCTTACCAGGGTTCTTCCATCATGTTGACAATCTGGGTGGCCAACCTCTCGGAGGTCCGGTAGAAGGCGGCTTGCGAGGTCTCGCCGATTTCGGGGTAGAAGTTGAACGTCTCGGCGATCACGGCGGGGTTGGGGTTTTCCTTCCTCTCGGCCTTGTTGTCGGTCCAGGTGACCACGACGATCATTGTGGAGGTCAACTGGCGCGGGAGGTTGAACGGGTTCTCGACGATCACGTTCTTGTCGGAGAAGTTGACCGTCCCGTCGAGCGTCGAGTCGGCGTCCTCGGGTCGACCGACGACCTTGTAGGGGGTCCGTCGTTCGATCTCCTTGATGACCAGTTCGGTGAGCTGGAGGTTCACGTCGCGTCGGAACGTGATCGACTTGAAGATCGGGACGTAGACGGTCTTGATCCGGGTGTCGTAGGGGGGCCGGATGCTGTAGCCGGTCATCCCGCAGCCGGGCGACATCGCGGCGAGGCAGAGGCTCAGGACCAGGCCGATCGCCCGGGATCGCGGGTGGACGCTTCTCATGAACCCAACCTCCTTGTCGGACCTCGCCGAGCGACCGTGACCATGCGGGGCAAAGGACCTCGCCCCGGATCAGTACGGCGACCCCGTACCGCCGCCGCCGAGGCCTCCGATCCCGCTGCCGCTGGACCCCGCACCGCCGGCCGCGTTGTTCATGCTGTTGGGGTCGGGGGCACCGGGCTGGGTCATGATCCGGCTGGGGACGCTGGCCTTGCGGGGGGCCTTGGCGATCTTGGCCATCTCGACCTTGGCCTGCCCGGCCCACTTGCTCTTGGGCCATCGGGCCATCACCAGGCCGAACTGGTACTCGGCCGAGATCGGCTTCATCGCCCGGACGTAATACATGCCGGTGGTGAATTCGTGCTCGGCGGCGGCATCGTTGATCAGGTCGAGGGTATGGTAGAGGCCGTCGCCGTTACTGGCCAGGCGCTCGGGAAACTCGGCCATGGAGCGCTGGACCGTCTCCCGGGCGGAGTCGAGCGTGCTCAGGTCGTATTCGGGGCCGATGTAGCCCTTCATCTTGGCGTCGATGCTGGAGAGCTGGGCCCGCTCGCGGAGTGGGCTCTTGGGGTGCTCG
Organism: Tundrisphaera lichenicola; assembly: GCF_051175385.1. Lineage (GTDB taxonomy): Bacteria > Planctomycetota > Planctomycetia > Isosphaerales > Isosphaeraceae > Tundrisphaera > Tundrisphaera lichenicola. Next base: position 6,054,446 of record NZ_CP195106.1, read on the forward strand.
GTCAAGAGCTGATCGTAATAGACGGAAGCGGTCTCGAAATCACCCGCGGTGTGATAGTGGTCGGCGGTCCGGAGCGCGGCGTCGTCGGCCAGGGGGCCTGTCGGGTCGTGGAGACGGACGTGATCGAGCGCCTTGATGGCGTAGCTGCTGACATCGACCATCGGGAGTCGGCCGTCGAGCCGGGCCTTCCAGGGCAGGGGCTTGGCCTTGGGATCCTCCGACGAGAGCCAGAACTGGGCGATCTGGAATTCTCGCTGGACCAGTTCGTCGACGTAATCGGTGCCGGGGTATTTCTTGATCAGGATCTCGAAGTTGTCGTGGGCCTTCACGTACAACTGCCTGCGGAACTGGGTCTCGGCCAGGTAATATTGCGCCTTCTCCCCCCAGGGGCCGCCCTTCTTGATCTCGCGGTTGGCCATCTTCTGGAGGAGCGGCTCGGCCTGGGCGTAGTTCCCGGCGTCGAAGAGTTTCTTGGCGACGGCGAACTCGGCCTCGGCTTGCGGGTCGGGCGCGGCCTTGGTCTTCTCCCAGCCGTGCTGCCCCAGGAAGACCGAATTCGAGGCCATCGAGCCCGAGGCAAAAGGAGTCTTGTCGCGGGTCAGCCACCGCGACATCAGATTCCCGTCCTTCGAGTCGGAATCGGCGGAGTAGGAAGACGGGGCGACCCGGCTCGCGATCCAGTCGGCGATCACCCCGGCCTCGGACCCGCCGCCGGTCGCGGCCAGGATGGCGGCAATCGACAGTCCGCGACGCACCGCCCGGAGCAGGTCGCGGCTTCGGCGTCGGAGGTTCGAGGGGGACATGGGCATCGTTCAGGCTCCGAGATAGGGCAGGAGTCGGGGGCGTCGGCCGATCGAGTGGCTGATGACCGCACCCAGGGTCGCTCGGATCGTGGCCAGGGCATGCGGGGTCAGGTCGAGCTCCCGCCAGGAGGGGCCGGGGGCCGCCAGGGCCCGGATCGCCGCGAGGGTCGCCCCCGAGAGGGTCGCCACGTGCGGCTGGCCGGGTCGGCAGTCGGGGCAGAGCACTCCTCCGGTCGCCAGGCCGAACGCGAACGCCTCGCCCGTCGCGATGACCGGGGCCCCGCAATGGGCACAGTCATCCAGGGCCGGCATCAGGCCCAGCTCGCGGAGGCAGGCCAGCTCGAACCGGAACACACGCCTGGGCCTCGATCCCGGGTCGCCCAGATGCCGGAGCGTCACCAGAGCCGCGTCGAAGAGCCGAGGGTGAGGATCGTGGAAGTCGGTCAGGTCCGACAGCAGCTCGGCGATGTAATAGCCGGCATACAGGGCCGCCAGGTCGCGGCGAAGGGGCTCAAAGCGTTCGACGGGCACGGCCTCGATGATCAGGTCGAGCGCCTCGGACGCCTTGTGCAGCAGCACGATATCGGAAACGCCCAGGAGGTCAAGCCCACCCTGCATCGGCGACTTGAGTCGACGGGCCCCCTTGGCCAGCCCCGAGGCCTTCCCTAGCTCGCGCGTGAACAGGGTCGCGACGGTGCTGGTCTCGAAGACGTCCGAGGCCCGGACGACCAGGGCGAGCGATCGGACCGAGGGCATGAGGCGACTCCTCCTGAGGGATCGGTGCCGGGCTCTCTGGCCGTCTCGGGCCGATTTTCGACCGGACTGATTTCCCGGACTGGTCCGACCGATCCCTTGAACTGTCCGACAGGGGCCGGGATCCCTCCTCGATCGGGAAAGGTCCCGGAATTCCGAGAATCGACGATCCTTCGGGCCCCGACCGACGTATTCCCTCTGGCGGCATCCCGTTCAATCCCTCGGGGAGTAACGGGTTGCCTCAGCCGACGAGTAGCCTACACTACTCTTATCGGGATCTCGAAGTCGATCGCGGCCCCGCACCTCTTCCAGCGCCGTCAGGTTAGATCCTGATTGAAGGGAGGACGAGTAATGACCGGATTCGGGGCCATCACCAAGCTGGTCGACCGATGCGTAGATGGTGTCGTCACGGACTTCGTCCGTGGCCTTCGCCTGATTCTCGCCTCCGACCGCCCCAAGCCCTGTCCCATCCCCATTCGCGATGAAGCCGACGGGCGTCGTCGGCGATAGCCGATAACTGTTCCAGTCAGATCCTACTCGGGTGATTGAGCTTCCAATCAGCAAGCCCCGTCGGCCCGGACCTCAAAACCCGATCGATTCGGGTCCTGGTCCTGACCGACGGGGCTCGCTCGTTTCTCGGGATTCCGGTCAGACTCGGGGGCTTACTTGGGCTCAGTTTCCTCGACCGGGGTCGGGTTCGCGAGCGGGGTCACCGGGACTGAGATGTCATACCCTTCGGGCGGGATATATCCGAACGGTTTGGCGTTGGGATCGCGGAGGGGCAGGGGCTCGACCTGATTCATCTCGCGGAGGCAGATGATCAGCCCGTGAGAGGTCCCGAAGTAGAGTCGATCGTCGAAACGATTGGTCACCCCCAGGGAGTATTCTCGAAGATCGATCCCCGCCCGGCCTAGCGTCATCGCCGGGTCGTAGATCATCTTGCCGGTCTTCCGATCCACGACCATGAGGTCGTCGTCGTGAGATTCGAGATAGATCTTGGTGCCACTCACCGAGATGAATCGGCCACCCAGGGTCGAAATTGTCCAGCGGGACAGGCCGTTGCTGATGTCGACCGAGGTCAACATCCCATCCTTGTTGACGACGAAAATATCGTCACCGGCCACGATCGGTTCCTGTTCGACTGGGGCACCCGTGGCGAAGTTCCAGAGTCCGACGCCGGTGAACAGGTCGATCGCGAACAGGCTATTGTCGGTCGAGGTGGCCAGGAGAGTTCGCGTCCCGTGAGAGGCCAGAGGCGCGACGACCGGGGCCCCGGTGGCGAATCGCCAGAAGAGCTTGGATCGCTCGGTCCGGGACAGGTAGATCTTCTTGTCCTCGCTGGCGAAGGCGACGACCGGCCCGGCGATGATCGGACGCGACGAAACCTTGGCGTTGGTCTGGATGTTCCAGGCGATCTTGCCATCCTTGGCGTCGAACACTTCGAGCTTGCCGTCCGCGGTGCCGAGCATCACGTAATCGTCATTGGCGGTCGGTGCGCTCGACGCGTTATCGGTGAGGTTTTGCGACCAAACCTGTCGCCCGGTCGCTCGATCGAGCGCGTAGAGCTGATTGGAATTGCTGACGAAGACCATAGTCGAGTTGACCGCGACACCCTGGGCCCGGACCGTCACCCGTCCGAGGTGGGTCGTCCAGAGGAGTTGGCCGGATTCGGCGTTATAGGCGTAGAAATTCGCGGAGTTGGTCTGCGCGAAGAGCATCCCGGCATCGATGCTGAGCTGGGTCAGCTTTTCCGGGCCGAGCAGGGGGACCACGCCGACCCATTTGAGGTCGAGATTCACGCGGGCCAGTTCCGGGCGAGTCGGGATGACATCGTTGCCGTAGCGGACCTGGGCTTGGGCCGTGCCGATCGCCAGCGTCAGGGCGAGGCAGGCGAGTATCAGTCGACGAGGCATGCGTCCCTCTTTATCTCGATGGGAGACGGGTCCGAGGTTCGGGACGATATCGGTCGTCTCGGGCCAAGTCCAGGCTCGGCCCGACGCCCACGACCCTCAGGACGCGGTGGGGTTCTCGCGCGAAGTGAGATTCATTGATCTTTGCCGACGACTGGAGCTTCGTCAAGTTGGGGGGATGAGGGATCTTCGGGGTTACTCCCAGAATCTCTCATTATTCAGGTCGACCGGCCCGCCTTCGACCTCGGGTTCCTCTTCCAGGGTCGAGAGATCGTCGACGGGGGGCGGGGGGGATTCGATCAGGGCTGCGGCCAGGCATTTCGGGCAGGCGTCGGCCAGCCCCTTGTAAGGCTCGGCGCATCGAGGGCAGAGGCCGGCGCTTCGCCTCAGGGTCGGCAGCGAGGCCCGGAGGCTGGCCCCTTCGGTTGTCGTCCCGAAACGATCGGCGACCCTGGAGGCCAGTTCGACCACGTCGGGCCGGACAGTCCCGGTCCGGAGCCGCTTCTGAATCAGGACCATCAACCACTTTACCAGGGAATGATCCAGTTCCCGGAGCGGATCGCCCTGGAGGATCCGCGCCAGCTCGTCGCGGAAGGCCATCGCGCCGTCGGGATCGTTGGCGCCTCGAGCGGAATCGATCCGACCGCGAAGATCCTCGACCGCCTCCCCACGCGCCCTTTCGAGGTCTTCCGTGAGGGAAGCGATCCAGGGGGCGTCGGGATGGTCGAACTGCAACTCGCGGATCAGGAGATCGGCCCGATCCCAGTCCCGGTCTCCGATCGCCCGTCGAGCCTCCTCGACCTCGTTGGGACGACCCGGGGGCACGCCGGGGAGGGGTCCGATCGAGGGGGATCGCTCCAGGACCAGGGCGATCCGCTCCAGGAGGGGCAGGGCCCTCGACTCGATCAGGTATGCGGCCCGCTCCGACGCTTCGGCCTGTCGGGCCAGGACCTCGATCAGCCGGCCGAGTTCGCGGTCGCCCGGCGCGTTTTCGTGGTCACTCATGGTGGTTGGTACTGGGTCCGGCCGGAGGGGCGATTTCCTAGATTATGCCGGTCGAGCCCCGAGGTTTCCACCGGATCGGACCTTTTCGAAACGCCAGGAGCCGTTGGCGAGGATCTCGATGATCCCGCCTCCGGCTCCCGATCCGCCCCCGCCAGGTCGATCCAAGTTCCGATTTCAGTGGCCGAGTTGCTTGGCGATCCGGTTGACCGGGACCAGCTCGTCTTCGACCGAGTTGTCGAACAGATAATGCATCAGGAAGGCGTCTTCGCCGGTATCCTGGAAGTGATCGCGGACGACTTCGACCGCCCGGAAGTTCTGGACCCGGTAGAAGAGTTGTGCGGCGAGATTGGTCTCGCGAACGTGGAGGACGACCCGAGTCCGTCGATGGCTGGAGAGCTTGCCGATGAGCTTCTCGACCATTTGCCGGCCGATGCCCTGGCGACGGAATTCGGGATGAACGGCGAAGTCGAGCACATTGAGTCGGTTCTTGTGGAGTTCATAGATCATGAACCCGACGACCCGCTCGCCCAGCTCGGCCACCATCCCGATGCAATTCCGCTGGCGGAGGACCCGGAGGAATTCCTCCTCGCACCAGGGGAAGTCGAACCCGGCGTGCTCGATCGCGAGGACCTCGGGCATATCGCGCCGGATCATCCAGCGGATATGGACGCGGACCTGTGCCCTGCTGATCGGGACCGTGCTCATCGAGCCTCCTTCCATGGACTTGGCTTATTCGGACGAGACCGCGTCGCCCTGCCTGGCGGACGCGGTCGGCGTATTAGGAAAGACCCGCATCATCCTGACGGCGGCCAGCGACTCGGTATCGGAATGGAGGCCCCGGGCCACGTCCGATCGGGAAGTCCTCCGGTCGGCGAGCGACCCCCCCGAGGCGTGGCGGATTCTAGCGAAGGGGCACTCCCCTGCCAAGGTCGCTTCGAGGTCCGAAACGGGGGAGATAGGCAGACCTTGCCGAGGAGCCGGGCCAATCCCGGGCACACATCCACCGACACACCATTTATCGGCCGACCCCAATTCGATCGTGAGGATTGTGACGGGCATTTCCACCGACAAAGGGGGAGAACCGCTCCCCCCGCGCGCGAAACGATCGGCCGGAGTCGAGGACTCCGGCCGATCGAGGCTCATCGGTCACTACCGCGGGACCTCGGGTCGATCAGAATCGGCCGTAGGAATATTGCGAATTCTTAGGGTCGAAGTCGCGATCCTTCAGCCCCAAGTTCACTCGGAGGTTGACATAGGTGTATTCCTCCATCAAGAGGGGCTCGGCCCCCGGCTTCGCGGGCCAGTCGTAGGCCTCGAAGCGGATCGGCAGGTTGAGTTCCTTGTCGATGTAGAGCTTGACCTTGTGGAAGAGGAGATCCTTCCCCGGGGAAGGGTGGGTTGCCTCGATCATCGTGCAGGGCCGACCGGCGACGTTGGCCTGGGGGTGGAAGATGACCTGGGCATTGGCCGGGGTGAGGTCGTGAGTCCATCGCTCGCGGATCGTCTCGATCATCGATCCGAGCCCGGCCTCGGTGACCGGGTGTCGGTTCTCCTCCATCGCCATCCCGCCCTTGGGGTCCAGGTGCATGGTCCCCGCGACCATCCGCCCCAACCCCACATCATGCGCCAGGATCTTGTTGTGGTTCCGGCCGTGGACGTAGATCGCCTCGCGGCCGGCGTTGGGCTGGATGAACTTGAAATAGAGGCTCGGCGGGCTGGTCCGGGCCTTCATCACCATGACGTGAGGGGTGTAGAGCTGCCCGTCGACCCGCTCTCGCTTGTAGAAGGTGCAGCTATAGTCCTCGACCAGTCGGTAACGGTTGGCGCAATCCCCGATCATCCTCCGGGCTCGGGCGAACGGGTCGAGGCTGGCGGTCTGGGAGTGATCGACGTCGAGGACCCCACGCGCCGCCGAGTTCTCGGGAGGAGTTGCGGCGATCCTCGGGCTGGACGGCTCCTCGCGCTTCTCGTTCGAGGGGCTCGGCTGCTCCTGTGCGGTGGTTTCGCGGGTCGACCCGCCGAGCAGCAGGATCAGCCCGAAGCCGACGCTACCGATTCGACCGGCCTTCGAAGGCCAGCGATCGGGGAGGCGGCTTCCCAAGACTTCGGCGATCTGGTCCATGGGTCGTCCTTCATATCCGATACACGGCGTTGAACCTCGTCGAAGCTCATTTCAAGGATCGAGAAACGAAGCTTCGGGTTCTCCACCGAGAGCCGGCGGATCGAGAAAGGTGTGGACCGTCCCATCGGTATTGTCGATTTGCGATTCGACTCGGGACTAGCCCGCGTCGGTGAGAAGCAAATGTCGCGCCAAAAATTCCACGCGGATAGATTCAGAAATCCTCGCCCGGCGAGGGGAATTGAAACGATCATCCGACCCGCCCGTGTCCGCCTGCCTCGCTTCGGATTGTCATTCTTGCTCGGCGATGCGTCGTATCTACAAGATCGGGCCTCGACGGTATGATCGAAATCGAGCCTGGTTCGGCGACGGGTCCGGGTGGATTCGTCGACGGCCCAAGCGGATTGAAACCGCGAGCGAGGGGATGTCGATGTCGGGTCCGAATTACGAGTTGCTCTGCGTCGAGTCGGCCCCATTCGCCGAGAATGCGTACGTACTCCGGAGGGCGGGGGGGTCGGAGGCCCTGGTGGTCGACCCGAGCTTCGACACCGACCCGATCTTCGAGTTCCTCGATCGCGAGGGACTGAACCTCTCGGCGATCCTGAACACTCACGGCCATGCCGACCACATCGCCGGCAACGCCTCGATCAAGGAAATTTTCCCCAACGCCCCCCTGATCATCGGCCGGAACGACGCCCCGCTCCTGACCGATCCCGAGGCGAACCTGAGCGCCCCCTTCGGGATGCCGCTGACCAGCCCGCCCGCCGATCGCCTGGTCGACCACGGGGAGCGGATCGAACTGGCCGGATTCAGCTTCGAGGTCCGCGAGATCCCCGGCCACAGCCCGGGATCGGTGGTCTTCGTCTGCCTCGACGGCGAGAGCAACTTCGTTCTGGGGGGAGATGTCCTGTTCGCGGGCTCGGTCGGTCGGACCGACCTGGCCTATGGGGATGGCCCGCTCCTGTTCGCCGGGATCCGTTCGAAGCTGTTCGACCTGCCCGACTCGACGGTCGTCTACCCCGGTCACGGGCCGGAGACCACCATCGGCCGCGAGCGGCGGACCAACCCGTTCGTGGGCGAGAACCCCGGGACCTACCGTCTCGACTGAACTCGATCGGACGAATCATGGCCCTCTGGGCGATTGCCGACCTGCACCTTTCGAACTCCCGGCCCGACCGTCGCGAGCGATACGCCGCCCGATGGCGCGACCACGCCGAGAAGATCGCCGAGCAATGGCGAGCCGTGGTCGCGCGCGACGACCTGGTCCTCTTGCCCGGCGACCTGTCGATGGCCCGGAACCATCGGGATCTCCAGCCCGACCTCGCCTGGATCGACCGGCTTCCGGGGACCAAGGTCCTCTCCCCGGGCAACCACGACGCCTGGTGGAACAACGTCGATGCGATCCGGCCGATGCTCCGCCGGTCGATGATCGCGGTTGGGGGCGATGCCGTGGCCACTCACGGGGTGGTCGTCTGCGGAAGCCTGGGCGCCCCCGTCCCGCCCGAGGATGCCGAGCCGGCCACCACGACCGCCTCGGATCGCGAACTGGCCGCTCTCGACCGGGCCCTGGAGCAAGCCGCGGGATTGCGGGCCGAAGGTCAGCCCCTCTATGTCCTCTGGCACTATCCGCCCTTCGACCAGCACCGACGCCCCGGCCCCTGCGTCGAGCGCTTCGAGCAGGCGAAAGTCACCGCCTGCGTCTACGGCCACCTCCACATCGAGGGCCAGTGGTCGATGGCCGTCCAGGGCGACGTGCGAGGGGTCCGCTACCAGTGCGTCGCCGCCGACGCCATCGGCTTCCGGCCGCTCCGTCTCGACAAGCCATCGATGGGTTCCTGGCGATGAGCCCCCTTCGAGTTCGGGAGGGATGTGCCAGCCAGGGTGGGGGAGGAATCAGCGGGTCGAGACCGGCTGGATCGACGAATCTTTCTGGCGGGCAAGCTGCGGGTCGCTCTCCGTCTTGTCGAACATCGTGCGGATCAGCGTCCTCGCCCGGAGCTTTTCGAGGTAGGTCTCGACAGCCTTCTGATAGTTCTGCTGCATGACCATCGGCTTGATCTTGTCCTGGACCTCGTCGAACCGGAGCGGCCCGGCCTCTCGACGGGACTCGACCCGGACGATGTGGAACGTGCCGGGGGCTTCCAGGATCGTGCTGATCTGCCCGACCGGGAGCCGGTCGAGTTCCTGATTGACTACCGAAATCCCGTAGCTCCCGGGCGTCATGTCGACATAGAGGCCACCCTGGCTGGCGGTCGGGCCGGAACTTACCGCTTTGGCGACGGCGGCGAAATCCTCATCCCGGAGCAATCGGGCCAGCGCGGCCTCGGCCTGCTTTCGGGCCTCGGCCCGGCTGGGATACTTGTCGCAGCTGATCTCGATCTCGCGCCAGCTGAACCGGGCGGGCTGCTCGAAGCTGGAGAGATGCTCGTTGTAGAAGGCCCGCTGCTCGGCGAGGTCGCACGTCACCTTGTTCTGAATCTGCGAGTTGAGGAACTCGTGGGCCATCACCTTCTTGTGGAAGGAAGCCTTCAACGCTTCATACGACTTGCCCTGTTCCGCGAGCTTTCGCTTCAGCTCGTATTCGTTGGCCGAGTTCGTCTGGTTGAGCAGCGGAGGGAGTTCGTCCTCTCTCCACTTCTTGTCGATGAAATCGTCGAACCCTTTCTGCGCCTTCGGGTTGCTCATCTTTCGGCGAGCTTCCTGGAGGATCACGGCCTGGTCGATCATGTTGTCGAGCGAATGAGCGGCGACCATGTTGATGAATTGCCGACGATCGCTCTCGGACGGGGGAGCCGACCCCTTCAACTCTTCGAGCCGCTGGGCGACCACCGCGTTCAGTTCCTGGATCGTGATGATCTCATCCCCGACGGCGGCGGCCCGGAGCGTGGCGAAGGGAAGTTCCTTCGGCCTCTCCGGCGTCATCCGGAGCGCGGTCGGATCTCCGTTGACGCGCCGGATCTCGGGATCCGCCATTGGAATTGAGGCGCTTTCCATCCCGGGCATGGGGAGGGGTGCAATCGGTTCCACCACCGGCACGGGTCCGGGGGCCATCGCGGGTGGCGGTGCACCCAGGTCCGGGGGGGTCGAGAGATCGGGCGTGGGGCTGAGATCCAGCGGCGGAGGGGCCGGGAGCGTCACCTCTGACGGTGCTTGGGCCGGTCGAGGGCGTGGCGAGGCCGGGCCGGGAACCTGAGGTCGGGCCACTCGCGGTCGTTCTTCCGAGAGCGGGGCCGGGCATCCGGACACGGTCGAGACGGCCGGGTCGGCCTGAAGTCGGGCGGTCGCGGGGGCCTGCCCGGCAAAGGGGGCCGGTCGCCCCATCGGCCTCGACGGCTCGCGGTCGACCGGGTCCTCGATTGGCGGCATCTCCGGCAGCGTCGAGGGGACGACCGTCGGGTCGATCTGAGGCCTCGGGGGAGTGGCAGAAGCGGCCCTGGTGGCGGAGTACCGGACCGGGGCCGGGGCAGGAGCCGCGGGACGACGGCTCGACGGACCGGGGCGGCCCGAGAACGGGAAGTGGCCCCGGATCATCGAGGAGAGGCCGCTCCGTCGATAACCCGAGCGGAGCGACTGTTCCAGCGGGGGCTCGCTCGTCAACGAGACCGGCTCGGGCAGGACCGGGGCCGGGGGAACCACGGCGGCCGGGCCGGATTCCCGAGGGTCGGTCGGGACGCTCGATCGCGGGAAGCGGGAGATCCCGACGCCCCCGTTGATCGTCTCGTCGAGGGGAGGGATGGTCGACAAGCCGACCGGCGGGAGCCCGCTGGGGTCGGGGCCGACCTGCGCCTGGCTGGCCTGGGTCTGGGCGGCCAGGACCATCCCGACGATTCCCGCGACAACGCGACGATCCATGGCGATCCTCCGTCCCATCCGATTGGGAACATGATCGACCTCGCGAGTTGCCGGCTTCGATTGGGGGGCAGGTCGTGCGGGGAGAGTCCCCGAAATCCGAGTCAGGACACTCGGCCGGGGGAGGATACTCGCGACTCAGGATGCCTGCAAGAGCGATCTCAGGGCCGGGGCCACGATCGAGCCTTTCGGGAATTTCTCCTCGGAGTCCAGAGGGACGTACGCCGTCCGATCGTCGACGACCCGGATCTTGCCCGGCCGGAGCTTGGCCAGCGCCTCGATCCTCCGGGCGCTCCGATAGGTCAGGACCGCGTACTCGTCCTCGACGTGAATCCGGGACAACTGCCATCGCTCGGCCAGGATTCGCAGCTCGGCCTCGGTCAGCATGTTTTCCGAGGGGAGTGACAGCGGGCCGAAGCGGTCGACCAGCTCCTTCCGGAAGTCTTCGAGTCGCTCCAGGCTCCGGATCCTCCCGAGTCTCCGATACAGCTCGACCTTCACCTTGGGGCCGGGCACATAATCCTTGGGCAGATACGCCCGCCAGGAAAGCTCGATCGAGCAGTCGAACTTCGCGTTGTCGGGCTTGTTTGTCAGCGACTTCACGGCCGATTCCAGGAGCGAACAGTAAAGCTCGTATCCGACGCTCTCGATGTGGCCGGATTGCTCGGCCCCCAGGATGTTGCCCGCCCCCCGGATCTCCAGGTCTCGCAAGGCGATCTTGAACCCCGCCCCCAGCTCGGTGAACTCCTCGATCGCCTTGAGCCGCTTGACCGCGTTGGGCGTGACCGGACGATCCGACTCCAGGAGCAGGTAGGCGTACGCCCGGTGCTTGTACCGGCCGACCCGCCCCCGGAGCTGGTGGAGGTCGGCCAGGCCGTACTTGTCGGCCTCGTCGATGAAGATGGTGTTGACGTTGGGGATGTCCAGGCCCGACTCGATGATGGTCGTCGCCAGGAGGATATCCGCCTCGTGGCGGAGGAAGGCCAGCATGGTCTTTTCGAGGGCCTCGCCCCCCATCTGGCCGTGACCGATCAGGATTCGGGCCTCGGGGACGATCGCCTGGAGCTTGTCCTTGACCGTTTCGATGTCGTAGATCCGGTTGTGGACGAAGTAAATCTGGCCGTCGCGGTTCAGCTCGCGGTGGATCGCCCGCTTGACGGTCTCGGGGTCGAACCGGGTGATCCGGGTCTCGATCGCCTTCCGGTCGGGCGGGGGGGTCTCCAGGTTCGAGATGTCGCGGAGCCCGAGGAGGCTCATATGAAGGGTCCGGGGAATCGGCGTCGCCGAGAGAGTCAGGACGTCGACCGTCGCCCGGAGCGACTTCAGCCACTCCTTGTCCTCGACCCCGAATCGCTGCTCCTCGTCGATCACGACCAGCCCGAGATCCTTGAAGGTCACGTCTTTCTGGACGATCCGGTGCGTCCCGATCAGGATATCGACGCCGCCGGTCCGGGTCCGTTTGAGGACGTCGCGGACCTCCGACTTGGGCCGGAACCGGCTGACGGCCTCGATCGTGAACGGGAATTCGGCCATCCGTGCTGAGAAGCTCCGGTGGTGCTGCTCGGCCAGGATCGTGGTCGGGACCAGGACCGCCACCTGTTTCCCGGCATCGACCGCCTTGAATGCCGCCCGGATCGCGACCTCGGTCTTGCCATAACCCACATCGCCGCAGATCAGTCGGTCCATCGGCTGGGGGCGTGCCATGTCCTGCTTGAGGGCCTCGATCGCCGAGAGCTGGTCGGGCGTCTCCTGATAGGGGAAGGCGGCCTCGAACTCGGCCATCCAGTGCGAGTCCTCGGCGGGATAGGCGATCCCCGGCTCGCTGGCCCGAGCGGCCTGGATGTCGATCAGCTCGGCGGCCAGGTCGACCACCGCGTCGGCCACCCGCTTCTTGCGCTTCTCCCACGAGGACGAGCCGATTTTCGAGAGCGCGGGCTCCCCCTTGCCGCCGCCGACGTACTTCTGGACAAGGTCGATCTTGGCGATCGGGACGAACAGCTTGGTCCCCTCGGCGAACTCCAGGAGCAAGGTCTCCTCGTCGTGATCCTCCCCCCGCTTGACGAGCTGGAGCCCGCGATATCGGGCGATCCCGTGATTGACGTGGACGACCAGGTCGCCTTCGTTGAGGTCGAGGAAGCTGTCGATGGCCCGCGACTCGTAGCGCCGACGGGTCGCCGGTCTCCGGATATCGGACCGGGCGAATAGCTCGTGATCGCCGATGACGAGGGTCTGGGCGTCGATCAGGTGGAATCCCGACCGGACCCGCCCGACCGTCAGTTCGAGCCGGCCCGAATCGGCGATCGCCGTCCCGGCGAAGACCTCGCCCAGCCGCTCGACCTCGGCCGGGTTGTGGCAAGCGATCAGGACCCGATCCCCGCCCGAGGCGGCGTCGAGTTCGAGCTTGACCTTGCCCAGCTCGCCGGAGAACCGCTCGATCGACTCGATCCGGAGGTGGCAGGTCGCCTCCAGCGAGTCGGCCGAGAGGGTGGACAGGGCGATCGAGGGATGCTTGACCAGCCGGGCGAACGTCGATTCGGCGGTGAACATCCCAGTCTTGTCGTCGAGGCGGCCTAGGTAGTGGCGGGCCTCCTCGCGGAGATCGTTGGGCTCCACCAGGGCGACCCAGGTCCCTTCCGGGAAGGCGTCGGCGGCATGACCGAAGGCGGTCGGATCGTCGCCGTCGAATCGAGGGGTGGCGGTAAGGTCCACCTCGTCGAGCTTGCCGAGCGAGCGCTGGGTCCCGGCGTCAAACGGGCGGATCGACTCGACCTCGTCGCCGAAGAACTCGACGCGGACGGGGTCGGAGGCATCGGGCGGGAAGACGTCGAGGATCCCGCCCCGGACGCTGAACTCGCCCGGGACCTCGACCACCTCGACGCGGAGCATACCCTTCTCGATCAGCCAGGCCGTCAGTTCCTCGACCCGCACGGAGTCTCCCAGCCTGAGGCGTCGGGAGGAGCGGGCCAGGACTTCCGCCGTCGGTACCGGCTGGAGGAACGCCTGCATCGGGGCGACCACGAACCGGGGGGGTGCTGGGCCTCGCAGGGCCTTGACGACCCGGAGCCTCCGACCGAATACCTCGTCCCCCGGCCCGGCCTCGCGAGGGAGCTTATCCCAGGCCGGCAAGACCTCCGGGGCGATCCCGGCGAAGGTGGCCACGTCGTCGCGGAAGTCGTCCACGTCCCCCACATGGGCCAGGACGATCACGAGCGACTTCGGGGCGTGCAGGCCCAGTCCTGCCGCGACCAGGGGGCCGGCCGAGCCCCAGGCGCCGTCAATCGTGGCACTCCGCCCATTCTTCAAGGCGGCCAGGACCTCGGGGAACCCCGGCGCCCGCTGGATCAAGCGGGTCAGATCCTTCAACTCGCGGGTTGGGCGGGGGGTCGCGGTTCCGGTCTTGGTTGTGGGCTCGGGCATGAGGATATACCGGTGATGAGGAGGTCCGTCGCCCGCATCGCTGAAGTCAAGGGAGGAATTCTAGGTGCGAATCGCCGGGACGCCAAGGACGAAACCTCCGTCGAGCGCCATCCTCCCGATTTCCGGTTTCATCGCTTCAGGTTCGAAGCCAGTCGCGATCCCATCGGAGGGGGCGGCGTGGAATGAGCCGGTTCGATCCGAGGTCGAGAGACGACACGGTCCAGGGTCGCGATCAGATCCGCCGAATCGCAGGGAAGTTCGAGGCAGGCCGAGGCCCCGGCCGCCCTCGAGGCGCGGACGGTCGCCCGATCGGCAAAGCCCAGGAGTGCAACGACCGTCGAGGTTGTGGCTCGTCGGGAAAGCTGAGCCCCCCACCCAGCCTCCAGGACAGGCACGTCCCAGACCACCGGGCAATCCGGGGCGAGTTCCGACCAGTCTCGCCGGGCCTCGGCGAGATACCCGGCCGATCGACAGGTCTCGGCCAGGGCGACCCGGAGTTCTCGATCGGTGCTGACCAGCGCGACCCGGGGCCGGTTGCCCCCGGCACGGGGGGCCGATCCCGATTCGAGAGCATGCCTCGCGACCGTATCAAGGGCCGTGGCCTCGGGGATCACGACCTCGACGAGCCTGGACCAGCACTCGACGTCGGCATAACGGGCCTGAGGCCCGACGCAGAGGATGATCCGCGGCGGGCGTTCCCATCTCGATCGGAGCCCCACGACCCGATGGGCATCGGCGACGGTCAGGTGCCTCCGGTGGAGGATCACGGCCGGAGGGGCCACCCCGTCGATGGGCCAGGAGTCGGGAAGGTCGTCGGGATGGTGGAACCGTCGAGCGCGCGGGATCGCGTCGGCAATCGCGACGACCCAGGGGTCGTCCAGGTCCCCCAGGAACCAGGGCGCGCGATCGGACCCCTCCATGGCGCAAAGTCTCCCATCCGTCAAGGTTCGGATCGGTCCGGGCAAGACGCTAGCAGATCGCCCCGATTCCGGCAAGCGTACTCGTGATCGTGCCCGCGAGCCTCAGAGGTCGCGGATGAAGTCGGCGGCGTAGGAACGGACCTCTTTCCCATTCAGGACGTGGAACCTCCGGAGTCGCTCGACGAGCTGGCCACCGAATCGACCGAGCGGGAGATGGACCACCTTCTTGCCAAAACGCCGGGCGAGCCTCTTCCAGGAAGCGGGCGGGGGCTTGGGGCAGACCACCGCGACGTGGCGTTCCTTGCTGTGGAGGAAAGCCCCGGCCAGGAGCCGTTCCTCCAGCGTGTCGGCGAAGTCGAGCCGGGGATCGCCCCAGATATCGGGGATCGGCCGAGGCGGGAAGAGGAACATGGCCCCGCCATACTCGGCCTGAGCGATCCCGGGCCCGACGAAATTCTTCATCGCGTCGGTCCCGAAGAACGCCAGGGTCGATTCCTCGGCGTGCTCGGCATACCAGGTCGCTCGATTGGTGTAGATCTGGGGGTCGGCGGGGGTGTCGAACAGGAAGACGACGATCTCGATCGTCCCCCGACTGGGCGGGAGGACCTTCACGTACAGGTCCCCGGAGTGCCAGTTCCGGAGGGTCTCGCGGATGTCGAGGCCATCCATCACGCTGGAGGTAAACTTCTCGGATCGGGCCAGGTCGGCCCCGAGGATCGCCTTGGCCTGGTCTCGGACGTGGCGCTGGAAACTCTCGATCCGGTCATCCTCGGGCGGCCACGAGCACATGCTGAACGGGTTCCAGCGCTGTTTCCAGGCCTTCTTGTCGCGATCCCTGGGGCGGGTCCGCAACTGGCACGACCGCCATTCCAACGACTGGCCCGGCAACCGGCTGACCATCTTCGCCGTCCCCCAGCCGGGGACCTCGGCGCGATTCACCCCCATCCGGAGGGCCGAGTCGAACTCGCCCACGTCGCTGTAAGGGTACTCGCGGGCCGCCTCGCCGATCGCGATCGCCAGGTCATCGCCGGCCGTCTGCTGGGCCGCGACGACCAGCGAGTAGAGGTCGGGCGTGAGCCTCCGCTCGATCAGCGAGAGATTCCGGACGTATCGGAAGTAGACCGAGAGTAGCTGGGGAGTCACCCTGGCCGCGACCTTCGGCAACCGCTCCTTGAGCACGTCGCGGGCCCGGAGGACCATCTCCTTGACTCCGTCGACCGAGAGATTGTCGTCGGGGGTCAACTCGCGTCGCCCTCGCTCATAGAGTCCCGTCAGGAACGGCAACTCGCCCAGCAGGAAGACCAAAGTCCTGGGATCGACCCCGAACGTCTGGATCGGCGCGAAGAATGGGGCGGGCTCGGTCGGCTCGATTTCTCTGGTGTAAGCATCCCGGATCCAGGGCCAGTCGGTCAGCGAACAGACCAGCAGGATCGACCTGTGCCGGGCCTCCAGTTCTCGGAGCCTTGAGGCCATCCACGCGATCCGGCGTTCTTGCTGGCCGCTCGATGGAGGACCGAGGATCGGCAGGACGGCCGCGGCGAACCCTTCGGGGCTCACCTTTTTCAAGGCATATGGGTCGGGGAAGACCTGAGAACTCGCCATGAAGCGGGGCGTCTCCATGTCGATGAAGGCGCGGGCCATCCGCTCCCCCATCGCCAGCCGGAGCGCGGCGATCACCCCCTGGCAAGGGTCGATCGGAACGTAGCTGAAGCCGGTCTCGCCATCATCGGGAGCGTCATCATCGTCCGAGTCGACATCGAGTTGAGCGACGACCGAGATCGCCGGCAACTGCTCGATCGCGGCCTCCACGTCCTCCTGAAACGAGGGGGGCAGGGGGACCGCCACGCAGTCATAGGGGCGGGCCAGCAACTCCTCGCGGACCCGGATCGCGAAGTCGCCCGAGCCATGAATGATCGGCATCACCCGGATCCGCGGGCCGATCCGGAGGAAGTCTTCGGACGTGGGGCGGTCGGACATCGTCGAGCCTCTTTTCAATCCCGAGCTTCAGATCCGCCGACCCATGACAATCATCGACACGACATCGAACAAGGGCTGGGCCACGATCGCAGCCATCCAGTAGAGCCCGATCAATCGGCCCAACCGATCGATCAGTCCTCGCTGGACCCCGCCCGGCGTGACAAGCCGCGAGATGATCCAGGTCGCCGCGACGGCCACCCCGGCGGAGTAGGCCAGGTCGCCGGGCGAGAGGTCCGGCATCGCCGGTTCGAACGCCGGGAAACGGGGTGATCCGAGTGGCGAACTCAGGCAGGCTTCCACCAGAAGGACGACCGAACGCCTCGCCAGGTAGATGACGATGGCGACCGAGGCAGACAGGCAAGCCAGGAAGCCGGGCTTACCGAACAGGGGAGTCGAGAGGAGCCCGGGCCGCCGCAATTGAATGAGCGACAAGCCCAGTGTGAGCGAGCCCATGATCGGTATGGACATCTCGAAGGGACTCACGGCGACCTCGAGATTTGAGGAGATCGAAGAATAAGGGGTGTAGAACGTCCAGCCGATGACCTCCCGACGGTTCTCCATCCCGAGCCAGGCCAGTCCGAAGGCGAAAGCCGCGATAAGAATCATCGCGTCCGATAGCCCGAAACGCTCTCGGGACGCCGGGAAAGTCGGTGGCAGGGGAATCGGAGCATCGCCCATGGAAGTCGGACTCCGGTGATCGTTCGATGAGCCCATTCTTAGCGGGGCTGGAGGAGTGAGTGAGCGGAGTTCCAGATTCTCTCGAACTCCTGCTCGGAAATCTCCTCGGGTTGAAACTCTTCTTCCCGAGCGATCTCGGCGATCGGAGGAATTCGCTCTTCCCCAAGCCGGGAGGATCCATTGGATTCGATCCGCGAGGCGAACGAGGCCTTGCCGTCGCGAAAGACCTCGACCTTTCGAACCTCCCAGGAATCTCCATCGATTTCGCTGTAGAGCTCTACTGGTTCATCGGGATGATCGTGGATCCAGGTGACGTGGATGTAACGCATTGAGTTGGCCCTCAATCGGGTGCATCGGGCAAGGCTGGTCCACTGGTGACGATTCTGTTCGAGATTTCGAGAGCCTCCTCGCCGGGAATCACGAAAACACCAGGCATTCCCTCAATCCGGCCGAGACCTTCAATCTCGATCGCCACAAAATGCGTGAACCGCTTGCCCTGGAACGGCTGACCTAGAAATAGCCGCGAGAGTTGAGATGGTGTTTTCCCGCCAGGTTCGATGTCGGTCAGATTTTGACCCTCTCCATAACCTCACGTCATTCGGATTTCGGGCTCTGGTCGAGGCCAGCAACACGCCAGATGCGAGGATTCCTCGGAGCCCGATCGCATCGGTGTAATGGTAAAAACTCAATCCTCGTCGTCCTCATCCTCATCCTCATCATCCGCGTCGGGATGCAACGGGTCGCCCGGGTCGAAGAAGAGGTCGCCCAGGCCCATCGGGGCGTGCTGGCCTCCCATGGCTCGGCGCTTCCTCCGGGCCAGCTCTTCCAGGTCGGCGGCCTCTTCCCCCAGGACGCACAGGAGGGATTCTCTCCAGGCGGCGTCGCGGCCGAGGGGGTGGTCCGGGTTCTGGGCCATTCGCTTGATGGCGAACCTCAGGACGTTCAGGCCGTCCCTCGGGGAGAAGTCGAGCCTCAGGGCGTGGGCCTGCTGGAGGAAGTCGACCGTCAGGGCGAGCAATTCCGAAGAGGCGAACGGGAGGTGATACTTGAGGATCTCCATCTCGTCGTCGCGCTCGGGGAAGCCGAGGGTGAGCGTCGGCTGGAGCCTCGACAGGATGTAGTCGGGGACCTCGTAAGTCGACTCGTCCTCGTTCATCGTGACGCAGCAGCGGAAGTCGGGGTGGGCGGGGATGCTGATCCCGGCGACGACGCTTTCGGCGTATCTCCGGTGGTCGAGCAGCGGGGCGAGGCTGGCCCACGACTTCTCATTCATCCGGTTCCCCTCGTCCAGGACGCAGACCCCGCCGGTCAGCATGGCCGAGACCAGGGGCGAGGCGTGGTAGGCGATCTTCCCCGACTCGGCCAGGACCGGGGTGACCAGGAGGTCTTCGGGCCGGGTGTCGGCCGTGCACTGGTTGATATAAAGGGGCTGCTTGCGGAGCAGGGCCGCGGCCATCGCCAGCGTGGTCTTGCCGATCCCCGGCGGGCCGACCAGTCGCGGCGAGAGGGGACGGTCCCGGGGGTCGACCACCAGCCAGCAGGCGAGGAGCTGTCGAAGAATCTCGTCCTGGCCGATCCAGCTCTGATCGGTGGCGTCGGGGGCGCTCAGGTGGAGGTTGACCCCGCCCACCTCGACGGTCTTGGTCCGGTTCGCGCTTGCCATGATGCTCCGGTCGATCGAACGCCTGTGGTCGCGGGCCGTCGGACGGCCTCGCTCGGGTCAATTTCACCAGAATCTCAGTGTAACGCCGCGATCCCTCCCGGGCGAGCCCCGGAAGCCCGACTCAACCCGGGGCGCGTTGCTCGTAATACCGGCTCAGCGACCAGATCCGGTTCACCTGACGGACCACGACGAACCCGGCGATCGCCATCGCGGCCATCACGATATTGGGAAACTGCCGGTCATCCCAGGGCCTGGAAGATCGAACGGCATCGAGCAAGAGGAGCGCATAACCCAGCTCGGCCATCGCCGTCGTGGCCCAGACCAGCCGCGCATTCGCCCCCAGCCCCGAGGCGGCGATCAGCGCGAAGTAGCCCCCGACCAGCGCGGTATTCACCCCCTCGATCAGGCGGAGGATGACCGTGATCATCAGGATATCGACGGCCGACCAGGCCAGCCGGATCGCGCCGGACCACCCTCCTCGTCGGAGCCCCCACTGGAAGGCCGCGGAGGCCGCCGCCCAGAGCCCGTACGTCCCCATGATCGAGGCGTGCAGTCGCTCATCGGGGGCGATCGATCGGGCGTGATTGATCTCGGTCATCAGGGCGACGATCCCCAGCCCCCCCAGTCGGGCGACCAACTCGGGCTCGCGCCGGGTCCAGCGTTGGAGGCGAGAGACCACACCCGACCGACCGGCCTCCACCCCGTCGCCCCGGAGGAACCGCTCCAGGTCCTTCGCCAGCGCATCCGAGGTCGGATACCGCGCGGCGGGGTTCTTCTCCAGGCATTTGAGGCAGACCTGCTCCAGCTCTCGGGGGATCCCGGGCCGGAGCCTCGAAGGAGGGTCGGGCTCGCGTTCGAGGACCTGGACCACGATCTCCATCACCGTCGGGGCTCGGAACGGAGGGCGTCCGGTCATCAGCTCGTAGAGGACGGCCCCGAGGCTGTAGACGTCTGCGGCGGCGGTCAGCGAGTCGTTCTGGCCCGAGGCCTGCTCGGGGGCCATGTAGCTGGGCGTCCCCATGATCGCGCCCGAATGGGTGAGGCCGGAATCGCCCCGGGTCCGCTTGGCCAGCCCGAAGTCGGTGACGTGCGGCTGACCATTGGCGTCGAGCAGGATGTTTGCCGGCTTGAGATCCCGATGCCAGAAGCCCTGGGAATGGGCGTGGTGGACCGCATGGGCCACGGTCGCCACCAGTCGGGCGGCGATCCGTGGATCCTTGCCGCACTCCTCGATCCTCCGGGCCAGGCTCCCCCCTTCGATCAGCCTCATGCTGAAGAAGAACTGCCCCAGGTGCGTCCCGACCTCGAAGATCGGCACGATATGGGGATGGTCCAGGCTGGCGGCGGCCTCGGCCTCGAATCGGAACCGCTGCATCTCCTCGGCCGAGGCCAGGTGCCCGGCCCGGATCATCTTCAGGGCGACCAATCGGTTCAGGCTCTTCTGGCGAGCCCGATAGACTACCCCCATCCCGCCCCGCGCGATCTCCTCCAGGATCTCATAATCGTCGAACTCGCCCAGGATCTCGCGACTCCCGATCCCCGAGGACGGATAGGCGACCGTCGCGTCGGGATCGACCGGCTCCTTGGGATCCGAGGTCCAGAGACTCGTAGGCTCCGGGAGCCCGGCCGGCCGGGAGCGGAAGACGGTCTCGATCTCGGGGGACCATTCCGGGAACCGGTCGAGATATTCTGTCGGCGAGGGATGTTCGCCGAGCGACTCGCGAAAGACTCTCTCCAGGGCCAGGAGTCGGGCGAAGACCGCCCGGCGATCGGGGAGGTCGATCCTCGCCAGAGCCGCATCGAGGTCGGGCCGTCGACCGGAGCGCCATTCGGCCTCGAACCGACTCCGGGCTTCATCGACCCTCCCGGCTGACGAGGGGGTCAGGGTCGGCGGCGGCTCGATCGGTTCCCGGTCCATCGCGGTCCCTCGGAAGGCTTGGGATGATCTCGCCATCGTCCCACAAAAGTCAATCCGGGTCATCGGGCGAAACCGACCGATCCTCCACGGCATTTCGGTCGTAGCAATCCTGAAGGAGCGGTCGCCCAGACCTTGCCGGTTGCATCGACCCGCGGGGGTGGGCATAATCACGTCTTTCCTATGAGCCCCGACGCGGAGCGGAGCGGGGAACATCATCGAGATTCGAGGGACGGCGAAGGTATGGCCACGCCTTTGATGATCGAGGCCCAGAACCTCACCAAGCAATTCGGGCACTTTCTGGCAGTTCGAGACGTCTCGTTCACGATCCCGAAAGGGGAGGTCGTCGCCTTCCTCGGGCCCAACGGGGCGGGCAAGTCGACCACGATGCGACTCCTGACCGGATTCGTGGCTCCCACGCACGGCACGGCCCGGATCGCCGGGATCGACGTCCAGGCCGACCGGATCGGGGTGGCCCAGCATGTCGGCTATCTCCCGGAAAACGGCCCGCTCTACCCGGACATGACGCCGGTGGCCCTCCTCAAGTTCTTCGGGGCGGCCCGCGGGCTCGACCGCAAGACGCTCGCGGATCGGCTCGATGCCGTGGTCCAGCAATGCTCGCTCGACACGGTGGCCCACAAGCCGATCGGCAAGCTTTCCAAGGGGTTCCGGCAGCGGGTCTCGATGGCGCAAGCCCTCCTGCACGACCCCGAAGTCCTGATCCTCGACGAGCCGACCAGCGGGCTCGACCCCAACCAGATCCGCGGGGTCCGCAAGCTCATCCGCGAGCTGGGCCAGTCCAAGACGGTCCTGGTCTCGACCCACATCCTCCAGGAAGTCGAGCCGATCGCCAGCCGGGTCCTGTTCATCCACGACGGTCGGCTCGTCTTCGACGGCAAGCCTTCCGAGATGCGCGTCGGCGGCAAGTCGCTGGAAGACCACTTCCACTCGCTCACGGCCCAACCCGCCTGAAATACCGGAAGAACTCGGGACTGAGGACTGAGGACTCAGCCGTCCGAGCGTTGGCTCAATAACGACGAACGCGATCCAGGTCCTGAGTCCTCAGTCCTCAGCCCTTCGTCTTTGGGGATGAACAGTGACCACCCTCCAGAAGAAGCCGCCCGGCGCACCGGGACAGCCCGGATTGACCGCCGGGAAAGCCGCCTCGCCGATCCGGTTCCACGTGATCCACGCCGTCTTCGACCGGAATTTCCAGGCCTATTTCAGCAATCCGGCCGGTTATGTCTTCCTGACCCTGTTCGTGCTCGTGGGGGCCTGGGCCGCGTTCTGGCGTCCCGAGTTCTTCGCCAATAACCTGGCGAACCTGGAAACCCTCAACGAGTGGATGCCCTACCTGCTCCTGTTCTTCATCCCGGCCATCACCATGAGCGCCTGGGCCGAGGAACGACGGCAGGGGACCGACGAACTCCTCCTCACCTTGCCCGCGCGTGACGTCGAGATCGTCCTCGGCAAATATCTGGCGGCGCTGGGGATCTACACCGTCGCCCTGGCGTTCTCGCTGACCCACGTGGCGATCCTCTACTGGCTAGGCTCGCCGGACCTGGGCGTGATGGTCTCGACCTTCCTCGGCTACTGGCTGATGGGCGTCCTGATGATCGCCATCGGCCTGGTGGCGTCGCTCCTCTCGTCCAACGTGACGGTCGGTTTCATCCTGGGCGCCTTGTTCTGCTCGATCCCGGTCTTCTCCGGGCTGATCGGCCTGGCCTTCGACCCCAGGACCCGCCGGGCGATCGAGGACCTCTCGGTCCCTTCCCAATTCCGCGACTTCGGCAACGGCGTGATCACGGCCTCGGGCGTGTTCTACTTCGTCTCGCTGGCCGCCGCGATGCTCTACCTGAACATGATCCTGCTGGGCCGGAGGCACTGGGCCGGGGGCGAGCGAAGCAAGGGACTGGCCGGCCACTCGCTGGCCCGGGTCGTGGCCCTCGTCGTCGCCCTGATCGGGCTGAATGTCCTGATCGCCAGGTCCGGCGCCCGCTACGATAACAGCGCCGAGAAGCTCTATACCCTCAGCGACGAATCGCGAGCTTTGATCGGTCAGATCCCCGCCGACCGCCCGGTCTACATCCAGGCCTATTACAGCCCCGACGTCCCGCGCGATTACGTCGAGGCCAAGATGCAATTGCTGGGCCTGCTCCGCTCGTACGCCGCCATCGGTGGCGACCGGATCCGGTTGAACCTGGTCGAGGCCGAGCCCTATTCCGCCGCGGCTCGCGAGGCCCAGAAGCGGTTCGGGATCGAGCCCAAGCGGGTGGTGAGCACCGAGGAGGCCCGGCAATCGGCCTCCGATATCTTCCTGGGCGTGGCGTTCACCTCGGGGCTGGATGAGGTGGTCGTGCCGTTCTTCGATCCCGGCCTGCCGACCGAGTACGAGCTGACCCGGTCGATCCGCGTGGTCTCGAAGTCGGGACGGAAGAAGGTCGGGGTCCTCGGGACCGACGTCAAGATGTTGGGCGGGTTCGACTTCCGCTCGATGGGCCAGGAAAGCGAGTGGCAGTTCGTCACCGAGCTGAAGAAGCAATACGAGGTCTCGTCGGTCGCCCTCGACTCGGCGATCCCCGAAGACCTGGACGTCCTCCTGGTGGCCCAACCGTCCGCGATGACGCAGAAGCAGATCGACGCCCTGACCGAGTATGTCCGGCAGGGGCACCCGACGCTCCTCTTCCACGACCCGTTGCCGCTGATCAACCCCCAGCTGGCCCCCGAGGTCCCCAAGATGCCTCCAGGCGGCCCGATGGGCGGAGGCCAGCCCCCCGAGCCCAAGGGGAACATGCAGGCCCTGCTCGACCTCCTCGGGATCGACTCGCCGGGCAACGAGATCGTCTGGAACCAGTACAACCCGCTCCAGTCGATGCCCGAGATCCCGCCCGAATATGTCTTCGTGGCCAAGGGAAGCGGCGGGGCCCAGGCCTTCAACCCCGACGAAGCCGCCAGCTCGGGGCTCCAGCAGCTCGTCGCGATCTTCCCCGGCCTGATCCGCTCGAAGTCCAGCAAGCCCGAGCTGACGCCGCTGCTCCATGTGGGCGGGACCGGCGGGACCCTGCCGTTCTCCGAGGTGGTCCAGCAGAGCTTCATGGGGATCTCCGGCTTCAACCAGGCCCGCCGCCACTTCCCGAGTAACCAGGAATACACCCTGGCCGCCCGGGTCCAGGGCAAGCCCGAAGCGGCGCCGATTCCCAACGAGCCGGCCAAGAAGGACGACAAGCCGGCCCCCGAGATCAAGGCGATCGTGATCGCCGACCTCGACCTGATCTCCGACATGTTCTTCGAGATGCGGCGTCGGAAGATGGACAACCTCGACTTCGACAACGTGGCCTTCGTCCTCAACTGCGTGGACGTCCTGGCCGGCGACGACGCCTACATCGCCCTCCGGAAGCGACGGCCCCAGCATCGGACCCTGACCCGGCTCGAAGAACAGCTCAAGCAGTTCATCCGGCAGAGCCAGGTCGAGACCAAGCAGGCCGACGAGGAGGCCCAGGCGGCCCTCGATATCGCCCAGAAGTCGCTCGACGCCAAGGTTGCCCAGATCCGCGACAACAAGGAACTGGACGAGCGGACCCGCGAGATCAAGCTCCTGGCCCTGGAGAAGGTCGAGAACCGCCGACTCGACGTCAAGAAGGCCGAGATCGAGGATGAGAAGCGGCGCAAGGTCCAGGACAGCAAGGCGTCGATGGAGCAATCGACCCGAGAGATCGAGCGTCAGGTCCGGATCGCCGCCTTCATCGCCGCCCCGCTCCCGGCCCTCCTCCTGGCGGGGTTGGTCTTCGGACGACGCGCCGGTCGCGAGAACCAAGGGGCCAACCCGAACCGATTGGCTTGAGCCGAATCCCCGATTCCCGCCCTCGACGGACGGAGATCCGAGGGGGCGAGGGTCGGGATATCCCACCACCGGCCGAGCCGCACCGAACTCACTGGGGAACGCACCGACCATGAATCATGAGATGAAGAAGACCCTGGGGTTCGTCATCGCCGCGGTCCTGATGAGCGGCGCGGCGATCGTGGGGAGCGTGGACCGTTCGATCCGGCCCGAGTCGTTCAACGATCAGGGCGGGAAGTTCTTCGACGACTTCGACCCCAACGCCGTCACCACCCTGGAGGTCTTCGACTACGACCCCTCGACCCTCACGCCGTTGCCCTTCAAGGTCACCCAGAAGGACGGCCGGTGGGTGATCCCCTCGCATTACGATTACTCGGCCGACGCCAAGCAGCGGCTGGTCGACACCGCGACCGGCGTGATCGGCCTGACCAAGGATTCGATCCGCTCCGACCGGGTCGAGGACCAGGAAGTGATGGGGGTGATCGACCCGCTCGATACCAAGAACACCGCCGTCAAGGGGATCGGCAAGCGGGTCACGCTTCGCGATGCCTCCGACAAGGTCCTGGCCGACTTCATCATCGGCAAGGAAGTGAAGGACCATCCCGAGCAGCGTTATGTCCGGGTCCCCGGCCAGAAGCGGATCTACGGCGTGGACGTCAAGGCCGACCTGTCGACCCGGTTCGCCGACTGGATCGAGACGAACCTCCTGAAGCTCGACGCCAGCAAGGTCCGCAAGGTCGTCATCGATCAGCAAGGCTTCAACCCCGAGACCGGCACGATCGTCCCCGGCGAGGTCATTACGATCCAACGGAAAGACGCCTCGACTCCCTGGACGGTCGAGGGGACGCCCGAGGGGAAGGAGCCGAACACCGACACGCTCCTGGCGCTGACCAATGGCCTGAGCGACCTCAAGATCGCCGGGATCCGCCCCAAGCCGGAGGGCCTGACGGCCGACCTCAAGGAAGCCTCGGGAGAGGTCAAGCCGACCACCCGGCAGGCCCTGCTCTCGCTGGTCAGCAAGGGATTCTACCTGACCCGGAATAACGGGCTTCTCTCCAACAAGGGGAAGGTCGAGATCTTCACCGACGAGGGGGTCGTCTATACGCTCCGATTCGGCGAGGTCGTCTTCGCCACCGGCAACGAACTCTCGGCCGGCCCCGCCGAGGAGGACAAGTCGGCCGAGACGGAGAAGGGGGAGACGCCCAAGGATCCGGCCAAGCCGGCCGAGGGGACCTCGGAGGGGCGATATCTCTTCGCCACGGCCGCCTTCGACCCCTCGCTGATACCGCCCCCCAAGCCTTCCAGCGACCCCGACGACAAGTTCCCCGACGACCCCTTCCTCGAAGCTGCCGGCGAAAAGCCGCTGGTCGTCGAGAGCGCCCAGGCCAAGGAAAAGGCCGAGAAGCTCAAGGCCGAGCAGGACAAGCTCGTCGAAGCGGGGAAGAAGCGGGCCAAGGAGCTGAGCGACCGGTTCGCCGCCTGGTATTACGTGACGCCCGGCGACAGCTACCGGACGATCGTCCAGGAACGTTCGAATCTGATCCGGGACAAGTCGGCCAAGCCCGCCGGCCCCGCGGGCGGACCGGGCGGACTCCCGCCTGGTTTCCCCGGCGGACTCCCGGGCGGAGGCCTGCCGTTCAATCCGCACGGAGGTTGAGCGTCGAGCTCGACCGGTCAAAAATTCGAGAGCCCCGGTGCGGTCCCGAACGAGGGCCGGATCGGGGCTCTTTCACGAGCCGATCGGGCCATCCGGGCGAACCTCCCGGGCCAGGGCCTTGTCGATTGGGCGTTTCATCGGCACAATGACAGCTTGCCAATCGACGGACCGGCGGGATCGAGCCGGCCCGATCAAGGGCATCCAACACGAGGGTGGGGTCGCGATGGGGTCGAAGTCTGGCAGTCCCTCGAACCGTATTCGTCACGTCCTCTCGGCCCTGGTCCAGAACCAGCCGGGAGTCCTGGCGCACGTGTCGGGGATGTTTGCGTCTCGGGGCTTCAATATCGAGAGCCTGGCGGTCGGCGAGACCGAGGACGCTCATCTCTCCCGGATCACCATCGTCGTGAACGGCGATGACAAGCTCCTGGAGCAGATCCGCAAGCAGCTCGACAAGATCGTGACCGTCGTGAAGGTGCTCGACATCTCCAGCGACGACTTCGTCGAGCGCGACCTGATGCTCATCAAGATCGACGCCTCCCCCGCGCAGAGGTCCGAGTTGCAGGGTCTCGTGCAGATCTTCCGGGGGCGGATCGTCGACGTCGACCCCGAGCAGATCATGGTCGAGATCTCCGGGCAGGAGAAGAAGATCGAGGCGTTCATCGAGGCCGTCCGGCCCTACGGGATCCGCGAACTGGCCCGGACCGGCCGGATCGCCCTGGTCCGAGGGACCGCCACCGAGCCCGACGACGAGACGCCCCCGGCCGAGGTGGCCGACGCCCCCGCGGTTGTCGGGCACTCGAGCCTCTGATCCCGTCGCTTTCGGCTCGATCGCCGTCGGCGACCCGCGGCGATCGACGGGACCATTCACCAAGCTCTCGGGTGTCAATCCGACGATCCCGGGGGAAGCTGACCGCTGAAAGCTGACCGCTGACAGCTCTTTAAGGGACTTGCGATGCCGGCCACGATGTTTTACGAGCAAGACGCCGACCTGGGTCTGCTCAAAGGCAAGACGATCGCCATCATTGGCTATGGGAGCCAGGGGCACGCCCAGGCGCAGAACCTTCGCGACTCGGGTTGCACCGTCGTGGTCGGCCAGCGTCCGGGCTCGGCCAACTACGACCTCGCGATCAAGGACGGCTTCAAGCCGGTCTCGGCCGCCGAGGCCGCCGAGGCGGGCGACCTCGTCAACATCCTCCTCCCCGACGAGGTCCAGGGCGAGATCTACGCCCGGGATATCAAGTCCAACCTCAAGCCGGGCAACCTCCTGCTCTGCTCGCACGGCTTCAACATCCACTTCGGCCAGGTCGTCCCCCCCGCCGGGGTCGATAGCGCCCTGGTGGCCCCCAAGGGTCCCGGCCACCTCGTCCGGTCCGAGTACGTCAAGGGCGGGGGCGTCCCCTGCCTGATCGCCACCGGCGAGGGGTGTTCGCCGCAAGGCAAGGCGCTCGGCCTGGCCTATGCCAAGGGGATCGGCGGGACCCGGGGCGGCGTCCTCCAGACCACCTTCGCCGAGGAGACCGAGACCGACCTGTTCGGCGAGCAGGTCGTCCTCTGCGGCGGCGTCAGCGCCCTGGTCAAGATGGGCTTCGAGACGCTGGTCGAGGCCGGCTATCAGCCCGAGAGCGCCTACTTCGAGTGCCTCCACGAGCTGAAGCTGATCGTCGACCTGATGTATCAGGGCGGCCTCAACTACATGCGGTACAGCATCTCGAACACGGCCGAGTACGGCGACTACACCCGGGGCCCTCGGATCGTCAACGAGCAGACCCGGGCCGAGATGAAGAAGATCCTCGCCGAGATCCAGTCGGGCCAGTTCGCCCGCGAGTGGATCCTCGAGAACAAGGCCGGTCAGCCCGGCTTCCTAGCCACCCGTCGGCGTGAGCGGGAGCACCCCGTCGAGCAGGTTGGCAAGCGGCTCCGAGGCCTGATGAGCTGGATCGACTCCAAGTCGGTTTAAGGAGAATGGTCGTCGGCGATCGACGATCTGCGGTCGACGGGAGGAACACTTCCCGCCTGCCCGTCGATCGTCGATCGCCGATCGCCCCACGGACTATGGCCGAGATCGACCAGAAGGTCCCCGAGAACGTCCCCGGCCGGTTCTATGTCGATCTGACCTGCATCGACTGCGACCTCTGCCGCGAGACCGCGCCGACGAACTTCCTCCGCGAAGACGGCGAGGGGTACAGCTTCGTGGCGGCCCAACCCGCCACGCCCGCCGAGGAGGCTGCCTGCCTGGCGGCGATGGAAGAATGCCCCGTCGAGGCGATCGGGATCGATGCCGGGCCCTGACCCACGACTCCGCCCCTCGGGTCAGGATCAGGACCAGGCTCCGTGGACGAACTCCCCCTGGTAGAGGGTGGCAACGACCGGCAGGTCGGAGTCGAGGAGCAGGGCGTACGGATCGGCCTCATGGCGATCGGGAAGCTCGACGACGGCGAGGTCGGCCGACTTGCCGAGCTTCATGCTGCCGGTGAAGTCCTCCGAACGGAGCGCCCAGGCCCCGAACAAGGTGGCCATCGTCAGGAGGAGCTGGCCGCTGGCCGACTCGTCCAGCCGGTGCAGGAACCTCATCTCGTCGAGCACGCTCAGGGTCGGCGACGACGCCAGGCTGTCCGTCCCCAGGGCGACAATAATCCCGCGTTCGAGCATGGCCCGATAGGGATGCGGCGAGTGGCCGAACCGGGCATGAGTCCTCGGGCAATAGACGACCGCCACCCTCTGACCATCGGGCGCGGCCTCGGGGCGGAGCTGCCAGAACTCGTCGGGATCGAAGTAGTTCGCGTGCGCCACGATCCAGTCGGCCTGCCGGAGCTCTCCCTTCCGGATGTAGGCGGCGGGCCGATCGCCGATCGGTTCCCAATCTTCGTCCCAGGCGCCCAGGTCTTCGAGGAAGGCCCGGAGCGGCCCCGCCCGTTCCCGGAGCAGTTCCAGCTCCTCGGGCATCTCGGCCAGGTGGGTCATCAGCGGGAGCTGGCTGGTCGCGGCCCGGTGGTAAAGCCATCCGGCGGTGCTGTAGGGGGCGTGCGGGCTGAGTCCGGGCCGGGTCTTGGCCTCCGGATCCTCGGTCCGGACCTTTGCAAGCCAGTCGAACGCCTGGGCGCTGGTCTCCATCCCCCGCTTCCGGTTGAGGCCGATCAGTTCGGCGAAGACGACCCCCCGGAGTGGTGCCTCGGCGACGGCCTCCCAGCTCTGCCCGGCGGTCGTGACATCGGCCAGCAAGGTCGTCCCGGCCGCCACGCTGGCCTGGACGTTCCGCCGGGCCGCCTCGGCCCCCGATCCCGGCCGGCTTGTCCTGCGCGCCTCGACCACCCGGCGGAGCCAGCCGACCTCGTCCTCCGGACCGGATCCGACCGACGGAGCGATCGGTTCGAGTTCCAGGTGGGTATGAGCGTTGACGAAGCCGGGAGTGATCGCGACGTTGCCCAGGTCGTCATCGACGGGCGGTCCTTCGAGGGCAGGGCCGACCCGGACAATCCGACCATCGGCGATCGAGAGGCTCCCGTCGAGGATCGGGGTCCCCTCGACCGGGAAGACATAGCGAGCGGCCAGGGTCCGCATGGGCTGCCTCATCCTCCCGGATCCCCGATCATCCCGGGCCCTTCGCCTCGCCCTTCGATCCCCCCACGCCAGAGGATCGCCAGGAGTCCCAGCGAGATCAGCGACGTCACCGCGATGATCGGCACCCGGAAGAGTGCCTCCGAAGGGTCGCGGAAGATCGCGGCCGAGAGGCTCTCCAGCCGAGGGTCCTTCGCGGCGTCCACGATCAGGACGCCGATGGCGTTGTTGATGAAGTGGAACAGGACGCCGGGCCAGAGGCTCCGGGTCCGGATCGCGATCAGGCCCAGGACCAGCCCCAGGATCGTCGCGCCGAAGAGCTGCTGGAACAGGCTGAGCAGGACGTGGAGGAACCCGAACAGGAAGGCCGAGAGGATGATCGCGGTCCCGGTCTTGTAGGTCCGACCCAGTCCCGTGAGGATGAAACCCCGGAACGCCACCTCCTCAGTAATCGCCGGCATGAGGGCGAAGATCAGGACGGCCACGGTCAGGTTGGGGACCTGCCGGCCCATCTCGCCGAGCTGTTCCTGGATGGCCTGAGAAGCCGGGAAGATCCGGCCGACCGCGTACGCCACCTCGCGGACCAGCGGGTTGAGCGTCAGGGCGAGCCCACCGGCCAGGGCGAGATCGCGGAGCCTCGGGAGGTTCAGCCGGAGCGTCCGGACCGGGTCGGAGCAGAGCAGGAGGGTCAGGGCCAGCGGAGGCCCGACGATCGCGATGTGCCCGACCACCATCCCCCGGAGCGGCGAGGTCGCCGAGAAGGTCTGCATCAGGAACCAGGTCAGGCTCAGCATCAGGGCGAAGCAGAGGATCGCCGGCCCCGCGCCCGGGGTCGGCTCCTTGTCGCGGACGAGATGGCGGAGCCAGAGCCGGAGGTCGAACCCCTCCGCCTCGCGGAAGACCACGTCCTCACGCTTGAACAGGTCGACCGCCCACTTCAGGGCCAGCCAGCTATAGACGATCGTGGGCAGCAGGACGGGCAGGAAATACTGGCGGGCCAGGGTGAACTCGCCCAGGATCAATGATTTCAGGAGCAACGAGACCCCGGTGATCGGGACCATGCTGTAGAAGAGGTTGAGCGAGACTTCCGGCATCAGGGTCACGAGGATGAGCGGGAGGCTGACCAGATAGAGCGGGGTCATGTAGTACTGACCCTCCTTCATGCTCCGGGCCAGGACCGCCAGTGCCACGCAGATCGCGCTGAAGAAGGCCGAGAGGGGGATCAGGAGGATCAGCATCCAGAAGTAGGACGAGAGGGCCGGGGGCGCGACGATCGTCGAGATCGGGGCACCCCCGCCGCTCCCGGAGGCGGCCAGCTTCCCGGCGATCTGGATGCCGGTCAGGCCCATGCTCACCAGATTCAGGATCGCGGTCATGACGCTGGCCAGCATCACCGTGAAGAACTTCCCCAGGACGATCTCGCTCCGGGCCGCCGGGCTGATCAGGAGCGTCTCCATCGTCCCGCGTTCTTTCTCCCCGGCGCAGAGGTCGACCGACGGGTAAAACGCCCCCGTCAGGGACATCAGGACCAGGAGGAACGGGAAGATCCGGGCCCAGACATTTACCCCGATCTTGCCCTCGGGCGCGACGTCCTCCGAGGCCACCTTCACGGGATTGTTGTAGCCAGGCGGCTTGCCGTCTCGGGTCAATCTCCCTTCCACGATCACGTCTCGCCAGCCTTCCAGGACGTCCCGGATTTGATTCCGGGTGTTCAGGCTGGCCTCGTCCGTGCTGTCGAAGAGGATCGGGATCTGGACCGATCCGGTCTGGTCGACCCGGCTCCGGACCTCGGGCGGGATCACGATCACGGCGTTGGCCAGCCGATTCCGGACGGCCTCGCGAGCCGCCTTGTCCCGGGTCCAGAACGAGCCCGACTCGGCGAGAATGACATTGATCGATCTCGCCTCCTTCCGGCTCGGGAAGAGCGAGGGGTCGAAGCCGTCCTTCTTCGGGTTCAGGAGCGCAGGCATATCGGGGAGGTTTTCCGCCCCGACCACCACCACTTCCCTCGACCGATCGCTCCGGGTCGCGGCGATCTGGAGCATGCCGATGGCCAGGAGCGGGTAGAGCAACAAGGGCAGGGCGAAGACCATGAACAGCGTCCGCCGATCGCGAAGCTGGTCGCGGACCTCGCGGCGGAAGATCGTCCAGACGTTGGGCCATCGTCGCGAGTGGATCATCAGGCGGAGCCCCGCGCCGGTTCGTCGACTCGCCCGGTCTCGGCCCGATCGACCAGGTAGAAGAAGAGCTCTTCGAGGTCCGGCTGGTCGAATCGTTCGAGCAATTCGGAAGGGGCACCCTCGGCCTGGACTCGCCCCTTGTGGATGACCGCCACCTTCGAGCAGAGCTTCTCGACCTCGTGCATCGCATGGGTCGAGAAGACGATGGTCTTGCCCTGATCCCGGAGCTCGGCGATCTTCTGGAGCACGGCCCGAGCCACCAGGACGTCAAGGCCCGAGGTCGGCTCGTCGAAGATCAGGACCGGCGGATCGTGGACGATCGTCCGGGCGATCGAGACCTTCTGGCGCATCCCGGTCGACATCTTCGCGCCCAGGGTGTCGCGAAAGTCGTTCATCTGGAGCCAGTCGAAGATCGTTTCCATCCGCTCGCGAAGCCGCACTTCCCCCATTCCATAAAGCCGGCCGAAGTACTCGACGAGTTCCCAGGCGGTCATCCTGTCATAGATCCCGGTGCTGGCCGACATGTATCCGATATTAGCCCGGACGGCCTCGGGATAGAGCGAGACGTCGAATCCGGCCACGGTCGCACGGCCTCCGGTCGGCCGGAGCACGGTGCTGAGGATCCGGAGCGTGGTCGTCTTACCCGCCCCGTTGGGGCCGAGCAGGCCGAAGATCGCCCCGGCGTGGCACTCGAAGCTCACGTCGGCCACGGCCGGAACCCACCCTCGTCGGTAGTCGCGGAACGCTTTCGATAGGTGTTCGACTCGGATCACGCGAGGGCTCGGCGCAAGGTGAGAAATGAAAGGGGACTTCCGGTAGCCTGTCACCCGCCGAGAGCCCGGTATTTCATCATCGGTCGCGAATTACCCTCACGCAAGCCCTGTGCCCGGATTCGCCGGTTGCACCCGAATGCCACCCCATCACGGTCCGACGGGGCGACTTACCTCGGAGCGAGCGGGAATCGTCCGGTCAAGTTCATCCATCAGTCGACGAAGTGGCTGGAACAGGCCGCCGGGATCGCCGGTGTCCGAGAGGTCGTGCAGCTCCTTCGGGTCGGCCCGCAGATCATACGACTCCTCCTGGCCATCTCCATGCCGGTGGAAGCTCGCATCGTCCGAGACGTAGGCCCGCATCACGCCCGAAGCCCCTCCCTGATAACGCAGGCCAACCGGGTCCTCCAGCCAGGGACTGAACTCGGCGAGGGCGGTGGCGACGGTCCCGGGCTCGATGGGCTTGAGCAGGGATCGGCCGGGGAAGGGAGATCCCTCTTCGATCCCGGCGAGATCCACCACCGTGGCCGCCAGGTCCCGCAGGCTCACGACGCCAGGAACGACCGTCCCGGTCGGGATCCGCCCGGGGGCGACGATCAGCAACGGAACATGAAGCTCGGGTTGATAGACGCTCAGCCCGTGCCCGACGAGCGGAAAGCCCGCGCGTCGATGCTCCCCGAAATGCTCCCCGTGGTCCGAGGTGATGATCACGATCGTGTTCTCGAGGCCACCCATTCGGTCCAATCCCTCGATCAGACGTCCGATCTTCCCGTCGAGATACGACAGGCAATCCTGATAGGCGTCCCGGGCCAGGGCGAAATCCCCGGGAGGACGATCCTTGGGAGCGTCGCCGATCCAGTCCCGCAAGACCTTCCGTTCGGCCAGGGTATTCGTCCCCCGGCCGCTGGGCCGCTCGGCCCCCGACGGGAGGAGGTAGGGATCGTGAGCGTCGAAATAATTCAGGAAGGCGAAGAACGGTCGATCCTGCCGCCTCGAGATCCATCGGAGGGCGTCTCGGTTGATCCGAGCCGCATCCTTCCGGTAGAGACGGCCCTCCAGCATGTGACTCGGCTCGCGCCCGAGAAGCTCAAGGCCGCGGTCGAGCAGGTCTCCGAGTCGGTGGCAGACCAGCCAGCCGAACGCGGAACTGCGGAAGAAGTCGACAGGCGTGAGGGCATAATCTTCGTAATGCCCGAATCCCCGGGCCAGCCCGTACTCGACGGTGCAGAGCGAGGTATTGGCCGCGAACCCGCCCGTCGCGTATCCATGTCGACCGAAGTATTCGGCGAGCGTCGGATAGCGGTCGTCCAGCGCCCGGTCGGGGCCGACTTCCAGCTCCCAGCCCGTCTTCCCGGTGAACATGCTCGCGTGCGAGGGGAGGGTCCACGGCGCGGTCGAGATCGCCCGATCGAACCGGGCCCCTCGCCTCGCCAGGGCGGCGAGATTCGGCGTCGAATCGCGACCATTCTCGTTCAGGCTCGTGGCGTCGGCCCGGACGGTATCCATCACGATCAGGAGGACATTCGGCGCCCCGGGGGGCGTCGCGACCGGCGCGGTGGCGTTCCGAGTCCGGAGCCATTCGCGACCGAACGTGATCCCGACCAGTGAGAGCACTGTCAGTATCAGTACCGGCAAGGTCCGCCAGGCCAGGCGTCGGACGCTCTCCGCCCGGGACCGAAGTATCGGCTCGACCCAGGAGGCAATCCCCACGGCCAGGATCAGGCTGGCAACCGCCTTGAGTCCCGGGATGGCCAGCAAGGGGACGAAGATCACGAGCGAACAAAGGAGCAGCGAGGCAAGTCGACGGCCAACCTTCGGAACCGGCCGGACCAGCAGCGTCAGGGCGGCCCCGAAGAGTCCGACCATCAAGGCGTCGGCGAGGGGGATCATCCAGAGGACATTCGGACTCCGTCGAAAGTAGCCCGCCTGGACGTAGCGAACCTGGACCAGGAATAACCCCACCTCGACGAGACCGACCGCAAGCCCGACCCAGACCGCCAGCCCGATCATCGAAAGCGATCCCTCCCAGGAACCGCTCGCCTGGATCTGGTCCGCTTCTTCCGCCTTCGTCGTCGCCATCTACTGCCCCCGAGGGACCATCTCGTTCAGCTCAGATAACCGAGCCCACTCAGTCGATCGCGGATCACGGCTTCGCCGTCCGCGGTGTAGCCCGAAGCGGGCACCCTCGGCATCCCCGCCACGAGCGACCGCCCTCGCATCGACGGCGGGAGGTCGTAGCCGCCCAGTTCGAGCAAGGTCGGGGCAATATCGAGCAGGTGAGCCCCCTCGATCTCGCCCGAGATCGGCAAGCCCGGCGCGGCCAGCACGAACACGCCATGCTGGGCATGGTTGCAATCGTCGGGTCCGGTATCGTTCTCTTGCACATGGATCGACGGATAACCCACCCCGCCGATGGATCGCCAGGCCAGGGCACCAAGATGAACGATCAGGTCGGGGGCGACATTTCGGACCTCCCGATAGATTTCCTCGGGCTTGAAGACGAGCGTCCCGAGCGGTTGCCCCTCGGGGTCGGTGGTGGCTTCGAGCCGGGCTTTGAGGTCGTCGCGGACCTTCTCGTAGTCCGCCGGCTCGATGGTCCCGCGAGGCTCGCGTCCCTTGACGTTCAAGAAGACCCGGGCATAGTACCCCCCCTCGCTCCAGGCCGTGGTGCCGTCCCAGTCAACCTCCAGATCGGCGAACGACGTGACCTTCTCGGGGTAGCGGACCAGTTTAAGCAGGCCCTCGCGAACCAGCCACTCATTGATGCAGAAACCGCCATCGAGCTTCCGCGCCCCGTGATCGGAGACGACGAGCACGATCGTGTCATCGCTCAACAATTCCAGGATCGAGCCGATCTCGGCATCCAGGTGGCGATAGTAGTCTCGGATCGTTTCCTTGAAAGGAGAGTTGGGGTCGTGCTTGAGGTGCGAGGGGTCGTGGTGGCTCCAGAAGCCGTGGTGCATCCGGTCGAGCCCGATCTCGACGAACTGGAAATAGTCCCATTCCGCATTCTGGAGATAGTGCCGGACCACCCGGAATTGCTTGCGGCTCATCTCGAGCGTCTGGTCGCGGAGCCACGCCTTGTCGGACGTCCGGAAGCCCTTCACGTCGACCGGGTACGAGCCCACCATCTGGCGGATTTCCTCGGCGACCCGGGGCGGGTGGGTGAAGTCTCCCTTGTCGGTATCGGGGGTCAGGAAGTCGCCGATCGAGATCCCATTCACCTTGCGCGGGGGATAACCCGGCGGCACCCCGATGACGACCGACTTACCCCCCTCGCGCGCCACCTGGTCCCACATCGCCACGGCGTCGATCGATCGAGAGTTGACGATCTGAAGGCGATCGTAGGAGCGATCGGCACGGTTCCGGAAGCCATAGACGCCGAGCATCCCGGGATCCTGCCCGGTCGCCATGCAGATCCAGGCCGGGACCGTGATCGGGGGGATGATGCTCTCCAGCCGCCCGTAACATCCCGCTTCCATCAGGCAGCGGATATTCGCGAGTTGCTCGTCGCCGAGGAGGATTTCGGGAGCGGCGCAGTCGAGGCCGATAACCACGATCTTCATGAAAACGGTCGCCCTTCCATGGCTAGCCCGGCCGGTTGGCCCGGATCCGCCATCATTGAGGAAGCCATTCGGTCCGATGGAGACTCCGACCCTGATTGCCAGGCCCTTCGAGAGGCGCGATCGTCGGAGGGACGATCACCAGGCCCTCGCCTTGGCGGAGCAGGGTTGTTCCAGGATATCCATGGAGGCTCCCGACGAGAGCGCCGAAATCCTACCTCGGCAGATCCCCATCGACCGCTCAATCCCCCGGAGGCCGATCAGTCTTCCGATCGTTTGAGCGAGGCGATGCTCCGGACCTCTCGATGGGTGTCCACTCGGGGGCGGAATCTTCGCTTGAGCCAGGACGTGACGAATCGACCGCCCGTCAGCACGAAGCCGGCGGCGGCCGCTATGACCGAGACGACGGGTAGCGTCGTCTCGGGACCAAAGTAGGCGAAAATCATCACGGCGATGCATCCTAAACTGTTTGACCGCAATGATGCAGCCGCTCGAATGGTTCGAGTGGGCTAGCGATACCACTTCGATAATAGTATTAGCGTCGTCCGCGTTGGGGACGGCAACCTTCACCCAAAAAAACCTCAAACCAATTCGGGAGAACGCGATAAAAAAATTCCAGACGAATGAAATTGGCGGTTATTTCCATCGATGATCGCCCGGGCGGCTCGTCATCGACGAAATCCGTAGGAGGCGAACATCCCGACCGGACCGGGGACTCGCACGAAGGATGGCGTGAGGCCCCCACTCATCCTTACATCGCATCAGCTCGTGATGGGACGAGAGGCATGAAGGTCGGATTACCTCATACTCTCAATCACCCTGACACGCGGACAAATTCTCAAACAATCAAATTCGACGGATGCCGGTCCCTGGAAGTCCTGGAAGTCTTCCTCTTCCCTCGAGTCCCTCAGCCGACCAGGGCGAGGTCGGCCTCGGAGGGCTCGGCATCGATGTATTCGTAGAAGACGTTCCGCTGGCGGGGGATATAGCCCGACTCGCGGATCGCCCGCTTGATCTGCTCCAGGGTCAGATAGTGGACCGTCCCGGCCGAGGCGACGACGTTCTCCTCGATCATCAGGCTGCCCATGTCATTCGCCCCGAAGTAGAGGGCGAGCTGGCCGATCTTGGCCCCCTGGGTCACCCACGACGACTGGATGTTGGGCACATTGTCCAGGTAGAGGCGGGAAATGGCCTGGGTCCGGAGATACTCGAACGCCCCCGAGGGGGGGACGTCATCCATCTCGGTGTTGCCCGGCTGGAACGTCCAGGAGATGAATGCGGTCAGGCCTCCGGTCTCGTCCTGGAGCTGGCGGACCCGTTCCATGTGCTCGATCCGCTCTTCCAGGGTCTCGATGTGGCCGTACATCATCGTGGCCGTCGAGATCCCGCCCAGCTCGTGCCAGGCCCGGTGGACGTCGAGCCAGCCGTCGGTCAGGACCTTCCCCTTGGTCATCGCCTTGCGGACCCGATCGACCAGGATCTCGCCCCCGCCTCCGGGCAGGCTGCCCAGCCCGGCCTCTTTCAGCTGGCCCAGGACCTCCTTCAGGCTCATCTTGAACTTCTTGCCGAAAAAGTAGATTTCCGGCGGGCTGAAGCCGTGGATGTTCACCTGGGGATAATGGGACTTGATGTCCCGGAGGAGGTCCAGATACCAGTCGAACGGCAGGTCGGGATGGAGCCCACCCTGCATCAAGATCTGGTCCCCGCCCAGTTCGACGGTCTCGCGGATCTTGTCCAGGAGGACCGGCCGGTCGAGGACGTACGACTCGGAGTCGCCCACCTTTCGGTAGAAGGCGCAGAAGTCGCAGACCGCAGCGCAGACGTTGGTATAGTTGATATTTCGGTCGATATTGTACGTCCGGTACGGCTCGGGATGGAGCCGCTTGCAGACCGCGTCGGCGGCCCGCCCGAGCGCGAGGAGGTCGGCCGATCGGAGCAGCTCGAGGCCGTCTCCGGCGCTCAGCCGCTCTCCTTCAACGGCGCGTCGCAAGATCGCGTCGACGGTGGAAGACAAGATCAACTCCTTCGGGGGCGAGTCCCAGCGAGGCGGCCATCCGGGCGAACAGGCGGAGGCCGGCCAGCTCCGGCTCGCCCAGCTCGTAGGATAATACGCGGGTCAGATAATCCAGGCAAACGTCGAAATCAATCCCCAGCCGAGGACCATACCGGCCGGCCAACTCGCCCGCATTGGCCAGGCCTTCGGCGCGACATCGGGCCAGGACATCGGGCAGTTCGCCGAGGTCGACCCCGGGCCGGGCCACCCAGAGGGCGAAGACGAAGGGCAGGCCGGTCAGGTCGTTCCAGGCCTGGGCCAGGTCGACGACCGAGTGGAAGGGCTCGTCGGGGACCTTCATGGCCCGATCGCCGATCACCAGGACGGCGTCGGCCATGCTCTCTAATGCCGAGACTCCCATCGGCAACGGCTCGATCTCCGAGGGGCGGACCCCATATCGAGCCTCGAGCCAGACCTGCGTCAGGGCCTGGCTGGTCCTCGATCCTTCATCCAGGGCCAGCCGGTCGATCTTCTCGAATGGGACCCGGCTGAATAGCTTGACGCTCCGGACCGCACCTCGGGCCGCGATCGCGAATCCGGGCAGGATCTCGTAGCCGGTCGAGGCCCCCCGGAGATACTCCACCGAGGGGATCAACGCCAGGTCCAGCTCGCCGCCAGCCAGCCGCGATGCCAGCCGGCTCGGGAGGTCCATCGACAGATCGACCCCGGTTGCCCACTCGCTCAACCGGTAGTAAAGCGGCTTGGCATTGAGGTAACTGACGGCACCGACGCGAAGAGTAGGCGGCATGGCGGACCACGACTCAGTGTTGACCGACCGTCGGGGAAATTCTCCTTCGGTCGAAGCTTTCAGAAGCCTTTGAAATTATAGACGAAATGCGGACGAACTCAATGTCAAGCGGACCCAAGCCTCGTCGGACGAATCCGTCAGGGATTCGGGGTGGAAGCTGGATGGTCGCGCGGTGTAGGCTGGAAGTCTTGGGAACTGTCCCTGATCCGATCGGATCAGGGACGGGTCGTGGCCTCCGATTGACACGCGGGAGTGGTGTGCTTAGCATGCCCGTCCCTCGAGTGCGGCGTCATCACGAGGGAATTGGGAACGCAATGGCCAATACACTGAAACCCCAGGATCTGGCGGCTTACCGCGAGACCCTTCTCGATCTCCAGGCCCGACTTCGCGGCGACCTCGACCAGATGACCGATGAGGCGCTCCGGAGGGGCCAGCCCGACTCCTCGGGAAACCTCTCGAACGTCCCCCTCCACATGGCCGACGTCGGATCCGAGAATTACGATCAGGAATTCACCCTGAGCCTCATCGAGAACGAGCAAGACACCCTCGGCCAGATTCGCGAGGCCCTGGTTCGGGTCGAGGCCGGGTCCTACGGCCGATGCGAGGAGTGCGGCGAGATGATCGCCAAGCCACGGCTTCAGGCCTTACCCTATGCGCGATACTGCATCGAGTGCGCGCGAGCCATGGAGAGCCGGGGATGAACCCAGTCGAGCCCACCCCGCGACAGCCCAGGCGATTCCCGGCCAGCCATCATTTCCTGTTCTGGGGCATCGCCCTGGGCGGGGCGGCCTTCGACCTAGCGACCAAGGCCTACATCTTCCGATGGATCGGCGAGCCTCGGGCTCGGGCGCCGTTCACGGTCATCCCCAACGTCCTGGAACTCCAGACGAGCTATAACCCGGGGGCCCTCTGGGGCTTCATGCGCGACGTGCCCCACAGCAGTCTGATCTTCGCGATGCTCTCGATCGTCGCCGCGGTCGGGATCTGGGTCTGGCTGTTCCCCCTCGGCGCGGCCCGGGACCGCAGGCTCACCGTGGCCCTGGCCCTGATCATGGCCGGGGCCCTGGGCAACTGCTACGACCGGCTCCTGCTCGGCCACGTCCGCGATTTCGTCCACCTCCATGTGGATGCGATCAACTTCGATTGCGCGATCTTCAATTTCGCCGACAACATGCTGGTCGTCGGGGCCTTGATGCTCGTCCTCCTGGCCCTCCGGCCCGATTCCTCCGGCGATGTCGAGGCCGCATCGGCCGAGCCCGCCGCGACGGCCTGATCCGGCTCATACCGAATCCCCTGGATGACTAACCATTGAGCTCGACCGCCCAGCTGAAGCCGACGGCTCCGCGGACGACCTCGGGGTGGTCGATCAACCATCGGCACCGATCCAGGACAGGGACCTGCATCGTGGCCAGGTCGTTGAACCCCAGGTTGGCCACCGCCTCGCGTACCAGCGGCCAGAGCGGCTCGACCGGCTGTAGCTCCGGCGTGCAAGGCGGCAGTCGGTGCAGCACCACGTTGACCGGGATCGCCAGCCTCCTGGCCACGTGCCAGCCGGCGTTGTCCACCATCAGCACCAGCAACTTCTCCCCGGCCGGGTCGGCCCAGCGGGCGAATTCCTCCAACGCCAGGCCCATCCAGTCGGTATTGGCCGAGGGCAGGATCAGCTCCAGGTTCCGCCCGCTGGCCGGGTGCACGAAGCCGTAGACGTAGGCCCATTGGTACTTGGTCCGGCCATAGGAGAGCGGCCGATGGGCTCGCACCGCCCAGACCCGACGGGTGATCGGCTTGAGCCCCAGCCGGGCCTCATCCTCGGCCCAGACCTCGACCACTCGGCCGGGGTGCTCCCGACGTAGGCGGGCGACTCGATCGGCCAGGGCGTCTTTTCCACGCCCGCTGCGAAGCGGGCGTGGCGGCCTCCGGATGTCGGGGTCGGGGGACCTGCAGCGAGAAGCCCAGGCCACGCAGCCATCTCCAGCCGGTCTGCTTGCGGATGTGGACGTCCCAGCGATCGCGGACGAAGGTGGCGACCTTGGCCCCGGTCCAGAGCCCGCCGTCGGGCGGCGACTGGCGGAGGGCGGCCCAGAGATCGACCTGCTGCTCGGGGGTGAGCTTGCTCTGGCCGCCGTTGGTGGTAGCCCTCCGGTCGCCCAGGCCATCGGGCCCCTGGGCATTCCAGCGTTTGAGCAAGGCGCGGGCCCAGACCGGAGTCAGGCCGACCTGCTGGGCGGCCTGAGCCGGGCTGAGCGGCTGGTCCGGGCGAGTTAGGAGCCAGATCACCTGCCAGTGGGTCTTCTCGATGCCGGAGCGGCACGCGCGATAGCGGCGAGCGATCTCCTCGGGGGGCAGGTGCAGGACGATGGGCAGTCGTTCGTTCGCCATGGGGAACCTCCGTGGAAGTAGGAGATCCCCCTATGATAACTCATCCGGAAGATTCCGTATCAGACGTCGTAATAAAGCGTGAACTCATAAGGATGGGGGCGAACCCGGAGCGCCTCGATCTCGTGGGACCGCTTGTACCAGATCCAGGTATCGATCACGTCCGGGGTGAACACGTCGCCCCGGAGCAGGAACTCGTGGTCGGCCTTGAGGGCGTCCAGCGACGCCTCCAGAGATCGAGGGGTCGCCGGGACGTCGGCCAGCTCCTCGGGCTGGAGGTCGTAGATGTCCTTGTCGAGCGGGTCGCCGGGCCGGGCCTTGGTCTGGATCCCGTCCAGCGCCGCCATCAGCATGGCCGAGTAGAGCAGGTAGGGATTCGCCGCGCTATCGGGGACGCGGAACTCGATCCGCCGGCTCTTGGGGTTCGGGCTGTGGACCGGGATCCGGATCACTGCCGAGCGATTCCTCCGGCTGTACGAGAGCTTGGTCGGGGCCTCGAATCCGGGGACCAGCCGCTTGTAGCTGTTGGTCGTCGGGTTGGCGAACGCACAGATCGCCGGGGCGTGCTTCAGGAGGCCGCCGATCGCGTACATCCCCAGGTCACTCAGGCCGGCGT
The DNA here is from genome assembly GCF_051175385.1 of Tundrisphaera lichenicola. Lineage (GTDB taxonomy): Bacteria > Planctomycetota > Planctomycetia > Isosphaerales > Isosphaeraceae > Tundrisphaera > Tundrisphaera lichenicola. The sequence goes on from NZ_CP195106.1 coordinate 6,096,811, forward strand.
ACCCATTCCCGGCCAGGAGGGGCTGCCCCTCTTTCCAGAGCGTGAAGTGGGTGTGCATGCCCGATCCGTTGTCGCCGTGGAGCGGCTTGGGCATGAAGGTGGCGGTCTTCCCGTGACGATGCGCGACGTTCCGGATGATGTAGCGGGCCAGCATCACCTGGTCGGCGCTCTCGACCAGGGGCTGGGACATCAGGTCGATCTCGGACTGGCCCCCGGTGGCAACCTCGTGATAATGCGCCGCAGTCCCGATCCCGCACTCGGCCATCCGCTGAGACATCTCGGTCCGGAGGTCGGCCATGCTATCCGTCGGAGGGCAGGGGAAGTACCCCAGGCCCGACCCGGTCTTGTAGCCCAGGTTCGGGACGTTCCCCTGGCCCCGATTCCAGTCCCCCTCGGCCGAGTCGATGTGGTAGTACGCCTCGTGCCCCTTCTGGTCGAACCGGACGTTGTCGAAGATGAAGAACTCGAGTTCCGGGGCCAGCCGGCAGGAGTCGGCCAGGCCGGTGCTCCTCATGTAGCTGACGGCCTTCCGGGCGATGTTCCGCGGGTCTCGGGTGTAATCCTGCTGGGTGATCGGGTCCTGGATGTTACAGATCATCGTCAGGGTCGGCCGAGCCGTGAACGGGTCGATCAGCGCCGTCTCGGGCTGGGGGACGACCAACAAGTCGGCCTCATTGATCGCTCGCCACCCGACGACGCTGGAACCGTCGAAGCTGATCCCTTCCTCGAAGGTCTCCTCGGTGAGGGCGTCGGCCGGGATGGCGAAGTGTTGCCAGACGCCCGGGAAGTCCATGAATCGAAGGTCGACCGTCGTGGCTTCGCTCTGACGGATCTGCGCCAAGACCTCTTTCGGTGTCACCGCGTCGCATCCTTTCCCTGTGGCCCGGAAACGAGTTGCGCCTGGCTTCCGCCACCCGATCGGGCCGAGACCTTCCAAATTAACGGACCGGACCGCCCCGAGGCCAGCCCTCGAAGGATCCGCCTCCGCAAATTCATCAGCCCTTGAGTTGGGATGGATCGGTCGAAGCGATCGGAAGGGCGAAGGAGACGGCCGGCTCCCGAACCCGGAATGGGTTCGTTCCCCCCACCGGAATGGCTTCGCTTCGACGTCTCAAGTGGGTTCGTTCTTGCCCCACGAATGGGTTCGTTCCCGCGCCTGGCCGAGGGATATCCGAAGCCTGGACCGACAAAAACCTTCGACCCAAGCCCTTTATTTGCGAGAACATAAGGCAATCCCTCCGGATCAACGAGCCTGACCTCGACTGGGTTCGTTCTGATCCGGGAGTGGCTTCGATCGGGCAAACGTGTGGTCGGTTGACGCCCCGAACACGATGGGTTCGTTCTTCCGCCTCGAATGGCTTTGTTCCGCGAATGAGCCGCCTCGACCCGCGCGGGATGGCGAGACTCAAGATCGGGCTGGCTGGCGGTGATCGGGTGGGGAGGCATGGCCGGGGAACTCGGGTCCAAGGTGAAATCGCGATCGATCAGGGACACTATCGCGATTTCGAGTTCCCGATCCGCACAAGTCCTGGAGATCCTCGGCTCGACTTCAATCCCCGAAGAATCGCGAGACCGGGACCCGAAACCCGGGCAAGTAGGGGTTGGCGTCGAGTTCTTGACGCTCATTGAAGTGGGCGGGAGTTTCTCCCGGTCGATGGACCGCCACGACCCGGAAGTCGGGATCGACGACCCAGACCACGGTGCCAACTTCGAGATAGATCTCGACCTTCTCGACGATGTTCTCGTGCAGATCCGAGGGGGAGAGGATCTCCACGGCCAGGACCGGCGGGCCATCGAAATATTTCCGCTTCCGGTCGTGGGCCGCCGCCATCTCGGGTGAGATATAAGCCACGTCGATCCCGACGTAAGTGACCGGATCTTGCTTCAAACGGAACCCCGCCTCGCCGCCGACGACCTTTCCTCGCGGTGAAGGCTGGCTCTCGACCCAGGACCAAAGGTGATGACTGATCAGTGTTTCCGACTCGCTGTGCATCGGATTACGACGGGTCATTGGCCATTCCCTCAACTCGCCGCGAATCAGGTCGCGTTCGATCCCGTCATCGGGCAGATTGGCCAGGCCATCGGCCGTCAAAACCAGGGATGTGACCGGTTCGGCGAGACTCATCATTAGTTCTCCCTGAGAAAAGCCCGGTCGGGTCGCGGCGATGTCCGTCTCGTAGGGCAGGGCTTGCCCTGCCGATGGAGCCGAGGATGGCAGGGGAAGCCCTGCCCTACGTGTGATGATTATCTGGAAAAAACCGTTTTCAAGCCATCCAGGAGCGGGTCATTTCGCCCTGAGCAGCCACGAATGAGAGAGGGGATTCTTGGGGCTGGGGACCTTCTGGATCTCGAAGAGGCCCAGTGCGACCACGAAATCCCCTAGCTTTTTCCATCCGTAGGTGCGTGGATCGAAACCAGGTCGTTCCAGACGAAGCTGTGCACCGAATGACGTGAGGTTGACCCAACCCTTCTCGCTGGGAACGGCCATGTAAGCGGTACGGGCGAGGTCGATCAGGACCTTATCTCGCACCGACGCTGGAATCGCTTCGGGCTTCCGGATCGAGGGTTCCGCCTGTTTCGCGCCGGACGACCCGTTCCCCTCAACCCTGGTGAGGAACGCCCCCATCTCTCCGGTCAGATTCGATGGGGTCGCGACCGCGACAGGCCGATTCGATTCGGGGTTCGCCCGGGCGGGAGGAAGGCCGCCGAACAAAGGCCCGTCGGTCGGGTTTGCCAGCCCGTCCAGGGGGAAGAACCGATCGCACGACTTGATGAACGCGAGCGGGGTCTTGCTCTCCCCGAATCCGTAGGCCGCGAGGCCCTCCTCCCTGATCCGGCATGCCAGCCTGCTGAAGTCGCTGTCGCTGGAGACGATGCAGAAGCCTTCGAAGTGGCCCGCATGCAGGAGGTCCATGGCGTCGATGATCAGGGCACAATCCGTGGCGTTCTTGCCCCCGGTCAGGCGGAATTGCTGGACGGGCATCAGCGCGTGGTGATTGAGCAGGCTGCGCCACCGCGAATGCTGAGGATCGGTCCAGTCTCCGTAGATCCGCCGGGTCGAGGCCGTCCCGAGCCGGGCCACCTGCTCCAATAAGGGCTCGATGTACTTCGAGCTGACATTCTCGGCGTCGATGAGGACGGCCAGCCGGACGTTGTTCCGGGGGTTCGACGCCATGGGAAACCTCTCCTCGCGGCCAGATGCGTGTCCACCTCGCGGACGTCTCCCCGTTCGACGTGAGGCGGCATTTTGGCGGTGGGCCCGGGTTGAAGAGCATCGCGATGCCTTGGATCCACCGCCTTCTCTAGAAATAGGTCATGGTGCGGGCGGCGGTTTGATTCTCCCCGTTGCAGGCTTCGAAGTCGTGATCCTCGGGGCGAACCCCATGAGTGGCCGACCGTCCGGACCGCGTGTTTCTTGCAAATCGAAGCTGATGCCGATGATCTCTCCGGAGGACTGGGGTTGAGCCAGGAACGGTCGAGCCAGGGCCAGGCTCAGGGCGGCGACCACCACAAGTACCATGAGCGAACCCAGTGTCCACTTGAGGCGTCGCCGGGGCGTGTCTTTCATGACGCATGCTCTCCATGACCAAGATGGTTGGGCCGAACTTGAGCCGTGCCGAATGGAGTTCACAATCGTCCGAATTGATCCCCAGCCCCGGACCGATCATCGACTACTCCCGGAAGTTCGACTTGCGGTGTTGGCTCGGAATCGACGGAATACAGGAGCCGGGGCACGTTCCATGATTCGTCGGAGGGAGGAGGATGTCCCAAGAAATCCGGCAATTCGCGATCCTGAAACACCAATGGAACGGCGTCCACTGGGATTTCCTGGTCGAGGACGGCCCGACGCTCCGGACCTGGGCGATCGACTCGCCGATCGTGCCGGACAAGGACCTGCCCGCACGCGAACTCCCGGCGCACCGAAGGATTTACCTCGATTACGAGGGGGAGATATCGGGCGGAAGGGGTTCGGTCACGCGATGGGACCGGGGAGAATGCGATCCGATCGAGTGGGGCGCGGATCGGGTCCGGCTGTTGGTCCGGGGGGCTCAGATCGTGGGAGAGGTCGAGCTTCGGAGGGACGTGGACCTTCGGATCTGGTGGTTTCGCTTGGGGAAGTTGAGCTGAAGGATCCGGCGGGTGGGCAGGACGGGACGCACGGCGGTCCCCCGGTGTTGATCGGATCGACCGGACAGGCGGAGCTGTCCTCGCCGAACATTCAGGCTCTCCAGGACGACGTCGGACCGGTCTTCGTCGGGGCTGTAGCGGATCAGGGCGACGGGTAAGCCTTGCTCGCGGGTCCAGCGGATATCCAGCCCGTGGGCCCGGGCCTGGGCATTGATCGGGCCGACCAGGCGGTCTACCGAGATCGGGAAGACACCGGCTCGGATCTTCTCGATGGTCAGGGCCAGGACGTTGTCGTCGGGGACCCGGACCTGGGCGACGACCCAGATGACCGAGCGGATCGGACCCCGGTCGAGCTGGAAGGCCAGCGTGACCCGGTCGGCGTCGAAGGCGATCCGGGGCTCGTGGATCTCGGGCGGGATCAGGTCGGCGAAGTGGGTCACCAGATCCTCGGCGAGCCAGGCGTTGACCTCCTGGTCGGTGAAGACGGCCTGCCAGTCGGGCTCGTTGCTGATGTCGTTGCGGAGCTGGAGGCTCCCGGCGACGAATTTCTTGGCCTTGGCCTGACGCTGGTCGGGCGAAAGATTGATGAGCGCCCGGTAGAACGAAGGTCGGTAGGTCAGCGAGAGCCAGGCTCCCACCGGGATCATCAGGAGGATCAGGGCGGCGAGCCCGGCCAGGGCCAGACGCTTTCGCTTGCTCGATGGGCGCAAGGGCGACCTGCCTTCCATTGTCCGGGAGAAGGGGGGTCGGGTCGCCTCCCGATCGGGAGCGGTCCGGCCCGGAAACGCGAGGGGCGGACGTGAGGGGAAATTTCGCGATGGTCGGAAGATACGAGCGGTCACCGAGCACGTCAACCCGAAGAAGTCCGCCGACCGGGCGAGGGAAAATCGACTACTTGGTTTCGGGCGGGGGACTCCCGTATATTGGAATCATACTCCAAGAGGGAAGACCGAGTCATGCCATCTCGACCGGCCTGCGTCGCCATCCTTTTGTTCTGGGTGTACGCGGCCGGGGGGCTCGTGCGACGCGATGTCCTGCCGGATTTCTGGACCACGCCCCCGCCCGACCTCCGGACGATGGCGGCCGCCGAAGCGTCATCCGGGCCGACCCAGTGGGACCTCTCGGTCGCCGAGGACCCCGGCCATCGGAGCTTCCGATCGGTCGGGCGGGCCGTGACCGAAACGATCCGGACTCCCGACGGGGGGACCGAGCTGATCAGCCAGGTCTACTTCGATTCGGGGGGGTTGCTCAAGGGGACCCCCTTCGCCCCGAAGGAGGACGATCCGACCGGCGAACGGCTGGAGTTCGACACGACCTGCGCGATCGACTCGTCGGGTAATCTAGGCAAGTTCCAGGCCAAGGTCCGCTCGGCGGGCGATCCCACGCCGCTGATGACCCTGGTGGGCCGGGTCCGCGGCCGGGCGATCGAGGTGGAAGCCCGAGGGCCGATCCCGATCCTGAACTGGACCAGGTCGTTCCCGTACGAGCCGAGGGGCCTGATCCAGAACTCGATGGGGCCGATCGACCGGCTCCCGGGGCTCCAGGTCGGCCAGCGTTGGGAGACGCGGGTGGTCAGCCCTTTGACCGGCCGGGTCGAGCTGGTGAAGGTCGAGGTGGCCGGCAAGCGGGCGATCCAGTGGGACAACAACGTGGTGACCGTCTTCGAGATGGTCACGCATCTCTCGCCGATCTCGGCGAGGACCTGGGTCCGTCGCGATGGGTTGGTCCTCCGCCAGGAAATCCCGTTCCCGTTCGTCAAGCTGATCCTCGAACGTCTGCCCGATCGCTCCACGCCCGGGGTCCAAGGTCCATGATCGAATTGCGCGGGGTGTCCAAGGCATACGGGGCGAAGCGGGCCGTCGACCACCTGGACCTGAGCGTCCGGGCCGGCGAGCTTTACGCCTTCCTCGGGCCGAATGGGGCCGGCAAGACCACGACCATCAAGATGGTCTGCGGCCTGCTCCGGCCCGATTCGGGCGTGGTCCGGGTGGGCGGGTTCGCGGCGGCCAGCCCCGAGGCCCGCCAACTCATCGCCTACGTCCCCGACCAGCCCTATCTCTACGAGAAGCTGACCGGTCGCGAGTTCCTCCGATTCGTGGTCGAGATGTACGGGCTGGAACGATCGGCCGCGAACCGCCGGATCGCCGAGCTGATCGAGACCTTCGAGATGGGCGACTACGTCGACGAGCTGTCCGAGAACTACTCGCACGGGATGAAGCAGCGCGTGGTCTTCGCCTCGGCCCTGGTCCACGAGCCCAAGGTCCTGATCGTGGACGAGCCCCTGATCGGGCTCGACCCCCGGAGTGCCCGGATCGTGAAGGACCTCTTCGTGGCGCAGGCCCGATCGGGCGTGGCGGTCCTGATGTCGACCCACCTGCTCTCGATCGCCGAGGAGCTGGCCGATACGATTGGGATCGTCGACCGGGGCCGGATGCTGGCCCACGGGACCCTGGCCGAGCTCCGCGAATCGGTCCAGATGCACGGCCCGCTGGAAGACCTCTTCCTCAAGCTCACCGGGGGGGACCGGCCCCTTGTGGATGGCCCGCTCCTGGTCCGATCGAGGGGCGGCGACCAATGACCAGGCTCGACGGACCGATCCCCCCGCGACTGAGCACGCCGAGGCAGGTCGGCTCGGCCTTCCGCTTCCTCCGCTGGCGGCTCGGGTCGAATGGGCTCCATCTCCTGCTGACGGGGTCGAGGCTCCGGCTCTCGATGATCGTGATTTGCAGCGCGATCTTCTGGTCGGGGCTGTTCTTCCTCTTCTTCGGCGGCTTCCACTTTATCAAGAGCTTCATCCCCAACCTGGCCGGCGAATTCGTCGAATACATCTTCAGCATGTTCTTCCTATCGCTACTGGTCATGCTGATCTTCTCGGCGGGGATCATCCTCTACACCGGGCTCTTCCAGTCGAGGGAGGCCGCGTATTTGCTGACCACGCCAGCCTCGCCCGACCGGATCTTCGCGTACAAATATTTCGAAGCCATCGCGTATTCGAGCTGGGCATTCCTCCTGCTGGGCAGCCCCCTGATGGTCTCGTTCGGGATCGTGGAGGACGCCTCGTGGGGGTTCTACGCGATCTTCCCGCTCTTCTTCCTGGCGTTCGTCCTGATCCCGGGAAGCCTCGGCGCCGTGGGGGCCTTGCTGGTCGCGACGATCCTGCCCCGTCGCCAGAAGACGATCCTGGGGCTCCTGGCGGGCTTGATCTTGTTGGGCCTGATCGCCTTCGGGCTCCGGATCTGGCAGACCCCCGGAGAGCTCTTGACGAGCGACTGGCTCGACGGACTTCTGGGTCGGCTCGAGTTCAGCAGGAACCCGCTCTGGCCGAGCCGGTGGATGTCGGTGGGGCTGGTCGCCTCGGTCCGGGGCGACTGGCCTACCAGCCTCTTCTATCTGATGGTCGTGACCGCCCACGCCGGGCTGGCCTACCTGATCGCGGCGGTCGTGGCCCGCGACCTCTACCGACTCGGCTACGGCCGGATCCAGGGGGGGAGGTCGTCGCGCCGGAGATTCGGCTGGTACGGGTTCGACACCTTCTTCCATCGGGTCTTCTTCTTCCTGCCCAACCCGATCCGGCTCCTGATCCTGAAGGACCTCCGGACCTTCCGCCGAGACCCCGCGCAGTGGTCGCAGTTCCTGATCTTTTTCGGGCTCCTGGCGTTCTACTTCATCAACATCCGACGGTTGAGCTACGACGTCCAGAAGCCCTACTGGCGGAACCTGATCAGTTTCCTGAACCTCTCGGTGACGGCCCTGATCCTCTCGACCTTCACCAGTCGGTTCATCTTCCCGCTGCTCTCGCTGGAGGGGCGGAACTTCTGGGTCCTGGGGCTCCTGCCCCTGAAGCGCGAGTCGATCCTCTGGGGGAAGTTCGCGTTCTCCTCGGGGATCTCCCTGGTGTCGACCGAGATCCTGGTCGTCCTGAGCGACCTGATGCTCCGGATGGGCCCCGGGATGATCCTCCTCCACATGGGGATGGTGGCGATCCTCTGCTTCGGGCTCTCGGGGATCAGCGTGGGCCTGGGGGCCCGCCTGCCAAATTTGAAGGAGGACGATCCCTCGAAGATCGCTGCCGGGTTCGGCGGGACGCTCAACCTGCTGGTCAGCCTGGTCTTCATCTGCGCGATCGTGACGGCCCTGGCGGTCCCCTGCCATCTCTACTTCGCCGGGCAGGACAACCCGGAGTTCGCCGGGATCTCGCTCTCGGCCACCCAGTTTCGGTTCTGGCTGGGCGTGGCGATCATGACCAGCCTTGTGGTCGGCATCGTCGGGACGGTCGTGCCCCTCCGGATCGGGATCAAGGCCTTCCAGCGCATGGAGTTCTGAGGCCGGCTTCGTCGAGGGCAGCCCCGGATCGATCGAGGCGGTCGAGGCCATCTCGGGGACGGCGCCGGCGGGTGGAGGCACGCTCAGGCTTCAGGCCCCGAGAATCGCCCGAGGAATCGGTAAGCCAGGACTCCCAGGCCCACCCCCAGCGTGTCGGCCACGCCATCCATCAGGTTCGCGTCGCGATCGACGATGGGCAACTCCTGCCCCATCTCGCTGATGATCGCCATCGCTACCCCCGCAGCGAGGACCCAGACCACCCGACGTGGCGATCGGGCCGCGGTCATCCAGAGGAACGCGAAGACCGCGAAGATGCCCAGGTGGACAAGCTTGTCGAAATGCGGGATGACGAACGAACGATTCGTCGATTCCTCGACCGGCATCAGCGAGCGAGGGAACCAGCAGAGCCCCAGGATCACCAACGTCCACGAACCGGCCAGGAACGAGCGGAATGTCATGATCTCGGACTCTCTCCGGACTCCGATCATCGCGATGGTGGCGCGTCCTGGTTATACCCGGGCGCGACCCTCATGACAAATCGACCTGCCGGGACGCTTCGAACAGCCCGACGGCCACCGCGTTGGAGAGGTTCAGGCTCCGGGCCTCGGGCCGGATCGGAATCCGGACGGATCGCCCGGCCTGCGATTCGAGCCAGGTGGTCGAGAGGCCCCGACTCTCCGGGCCGAACACCAGCCCGTCGCCAGGCCGGTAGGAGACCTCTGTGTAGGTCCGGTCGGCTCTCGTGCTGAACGACCAGAGTCGGTCCGGACCGAGGGCGTCGACGACCTCGTCGAGGTGGTCGACGACCCTCCAATCCAGGTGATCCCAGTAGTCGAGCCCGGCCCGTCGGATCTTCCGGTCATCGACCAGGAAGCCGAGGGGGCGGACCAGCCAGAGCACGGCCCCGACCGCCACGCAGGTCCGACCGACCGCCCCGACGTTGGGGGCGATCTCGGGCTCGACGAGGATCACATGAAGACGGCCGGCGTCGGGGGTTACCATCGAATCTCAACGCGAGTGAAGCGGTCGGCGCTGAGGAGAATTCCCCGAGCCGGTACCGGCCGAATCAACCAGGAGCTGCATCGCTCGCTTCGGGTTCGACGTGTGGAAGATCCCCAGCGAACGGCCGGGGGTGTGCGAGGCCGCAGAATAGGCGTATTCGACGTTGATGTGCTCCTCGGCGAGCCTCTCCAGGAAACGGGCCAGGGCCCCCGGCCGATTCTCCATCTCCGCCGCCAGGACCTCGCTGCCCGAATACTCGGTGCCGAGCGAGGTGAGCACCTTGCGGGTTGTATCGCCCTGGTCGGTCACGAATCGGAGGACGCTCCGACCGTTGGCATCCATCACCGAGAGCGCCCGGAGGTCCACCTTCTCGTGGGCCAGGGCGGAACAGATCTTGGCCAGGCGGCCAGGCTTGTTCTCGAGGTACGCGGTGATCTCATGGACGAATTCCATCATGCAGCCTCCCATCGGCAAGGCGTGGTTGGTTCATGGACGCCGGTCAGGCGGTCCGGGGACCGGCGGTCCCCGAGGGCGCGTCGACGGCAGGGTCACCCCATCTCGGCGTTCCGAAGGCCAGGGTTGCTTCTTCGATCGGACACCGGGAGGCCGCAGACTCGCGGCCTCCCGCCGATTCTTCGGTCATCAACGGCCACCCGGTCGCCCGGGTCGCCCGCGTCCCGGCTCCTGCCCGTTGTACCCGGGCGGAGGCGAGAGATTCGGGGCTCCGGGAGCGACGCCGGGCGGCAAGGCGGACGCCGGTCCCGTTCCGGCCCTCGACGCTCCGAGGGCTCCCGAAAGAGCCGCCGACCGGGACGGATCGTCCAGCTTGGGGAAGGCCTCGCGGACGACGATCCGGAGCCCTTCGTCCGACACATCCACCGATGTGACGGAGGGGAACAGGAACCCCCGGATCGCATCGGCCGAGGGTAGCACGGCCGCGTCGATCTTCAGCGCGATCGTCGAAAGGGCGGGGGGAGAGTTCGGGTTGGAGGTCCCGGGAGCGCCCGGATTCCCTCCCGAATTACCCGGGGGTCCGCCCGGACCAGCCCCCGGATAACCACCCGGAGGACCTCCCGGTCCGGCTCCGGGAAATCCGCCCGGAGGCGCGCCCGGTCCGGCTCCGGGAAATCCACCCGGAGGGGCTCCCGGCCTGCCCCTGGCCATGTTCGCTTCGCCGGGCGGCGGCGAGGCGCCGGGGGTCGCCGGAGTGGCGGGATTCGCACCGGCCGCCGAGGCCTGGGCCCGGATGATCGCCGTGTTGATGGCCACCTGAAGCTTGGCCGGCAGGGCGGCCAGGACCTCGGGAGTTGTGTCCCGGGGATCATCCACGCTGAGATATTTCAACTTCTCGGGAAGACCCTGGAAGGCCCCGGCGAGTTCGGTCGGCACGATCCACGAGCCCTTCGAATCGAGGGCCTGTTTGGCCAGATCGGGCGAGACGGCGATTGCCACGTGCTTCGGGCCGACCACGATCGTCGGGCGCAACGAGGAGGGGACCAGGTTCGACATCTCCGACGGGAAGTTCAAGCGGTAGGCCTTGCTGCTCCCGGAGAGCAGTTGGAACTCGAAGGCCGAGCGGCCGACCGGCCGATTCCGACCGGGACGGCCGGGCTCCGGGGCCTCTTCCTCCGGCCGATTTGCCGCCAGAGCCTTGAACTCCAGGTTCGCGTAGACCATCAGTTCATCGAGGACCTTGCCGAAGGCCACCGGATCATCGATATCCATGACCATGGCCAGCTTGGGAATCTGCGCGATCCCCGCGCCGGCGAGGATCGCCCCGACCGGCCCCGGGGGCATCTGCGAGCCCGAAGACCCGGGCTTCTCGGGCAGGATGTACCAGGCGACCTTCGGCCCGAGATGCGAGAGGATGTCCTGGCGAAGATCGAGCTTCGTCTTGGTCTTGATGGTCTCGACGATTTGATTGACCCGATCCTCGGCATCGGGCTTGATCGACTTGGCCACCCCGATGAGCTGGTCCATCGTGGACTTCAGGTCCATGGAAAGGACCGTGAACCCATTCGCCGACTCCGGCAGGGGAGGGAGCGATTTCTGATCGAAGGTCGGACCGTCGAACAATGCGAGGAGTCCCTTGCGAGGACTCGGGGCCGCGATTCGCGTGACGCTTCGCAGGGCCTCGTCCTGGAACCCCCATCGGACGTCGATCTGCTTCACCGTGGAGAGGCCCAGGCTCACGGGGATCCTGTCGTCCCGGAGGAACCCCGCGTCGAGGAAGGCCAGGCAGGTCCGGGTGAATCCAGCCTCGTCCTTGACCAGTTCGGCGCGGGTCGGATTTTCCGTGACGTTGGGACGCTTGCCATCGATCGTCTCCAGGATGACGTCCGCCGCTTCCGGGGCGTTCCCAAGGACCACAATCAGGTCCTCCTTCCGGGTGTCATCGACCCACCAGAGTAGGGGCTTTCCCGCCCGACTCGTGCCCGAGATGATCTTGTGTCCCACCCGGACGACCGACTGAGGCTTGGAGTTCGGGGGGTACATTCCGATCAAGGTCCGGGCGAAGGCGGGCCGGACATCCTTGTTCTTGTAGGCGTCCCGGAAGACCAGGACCGTCCTGAAATCCGCGCCGGTCTTGGCATCTCCGACAAGCCCGAGGACGAAACCCGACCGGGCCACATGCTTCAGGATCGAGACGACCTCGGCGGGCTCCACGGGTTTCCCGGGGATCTTTTCCAGGAGCTGGCCGAGGAGATCCTCCAGCATGGCGCCGGTTGTCGTGTTGTTGAGAATCTTGTAGGCGGCGGTCTGCTTCCAGGCGTCGGCGTGGGCGTCGAGGCCATCGAACTCCACGTAGGCTAGCAGATCGTCCTTGGGAACATATCGGGCCAGCGACGAGGCCTCGCCGACGGGAGCCTGGCCCCAGGCCGAGGCAGTCGAGATCGAGAGGGCGAAGGTCAACCCGAGGGCCGCTCTCCAGGCCAGTCGGGGTCGAGGATTGCGTCGTCGCACGGGCGCTGTCCTTTCGCGAGGTTCGCGAGACGAAGTCGATTCGGGCGGAGGCCTTGGGTCGGGCGTTCGGGAAGGACCCCGCCACGCCGGGAGGTTCGATTTCGGGCCAGCCCTCTCTTCGCATCCTAAGTCGGGTCCACCGGCTCGGCAACATCCTCCCCGGGTATTTCCGAGAAGCCGGCCGGGTCTTGCCGAAGGATCCTGCGATCTCGCCGACCCTCGCCCTCTCCCGGGAGCGGGAGCCGGAACGGTCCGGGACACCTGGAATGGCGCTCGGACCCGCCCGGGATCGCGGAACTCGCCGCTCCCCGGATCAGGACAGGGTCCGAACTCGACCGCCACCCTCAGCGGATAGGATCCGGCAAATCGCGCACGCGTTCCCCCAACTCCGCGCGGAGTTCGGCCAGCGTGCAGTCCCACTGCTGGGCAAGCCCGGGCGAATCCCGGAGAATCTCCAGGGCGCAGAGGGCTCTCAGATCGATCAGGCCGCGGAACGGCCCCGCCTCGGCTTCTCCGATCGATTCTCCCGGAGGCGTCAGTAGCCAGCCGGTCCGCCGGTATCGTTCCAGGAGACCTCGGCGTTCCAGGCGGATCGCGGCCCGAGAGATCGCGGCGCGGGCCACCCGGACGTTCGGGGTGTTCAGGGCGCTTCGCTTGCCGCCCGCCGGGTAGTGGTAGATGGCCCAGAGGCCCAGTCGGTTCAGGAAATGAACGCGCATCTCGGCCACGGACCAATCTCGCTGGACTTCCTGAGCGACGTAGGCCACTCCGAGAATCTCCCGCTGGAGACGGCTCAACCCCTTCCCCATCACTTCCTCACGAGCAAAGACCCTCCCGGACTCGGGCACATCGTAGCAAGAACGCCTCAAGGGACCAGGAAATCCAACAGCGAATGGCCCGGACTGTGGCCCCGACGCCCCAACGTTAACCGTTACCAGGCCGACAGATCGATTCTGGCTCCCGGATCGATGGACGACCGAGGGGTCTTCGTTCAAGATGATCCCCGGGGCGCAGGTAGCCCGGCCATCGATGTTCAGCGGGTCGTCCGGCCAACGACCCTGAGGCCAATATGGCCTCGGGAATTTCATCCAAGGATAGTCCAAATGACGGTCGATGATCTCGAACCCTGCACTTCTTCGGTACTCCTGAGCATCTTGAGGCCCGGCCCCGAGGAAACGGAGGTTGAATTCGACGACTTCGTCACGAAGATCCGCGTCCGACTGGCCCCGGCGGATGAGGAATCGGGCGCGGTCGTCGGTCTGCGAATGACGACCCTGGGAGGGACACGCTCGGTCCTGGTGATGCTGACTCCGACCGCCGCGGCCGATCTGGCCAGCCGGATCTCGAGCGTCGTCCTCGAAGCTGACCTGGGCTGTTCCTGAAGTCCGGCCGGTCCAGGCCCGGGGGATTCCCGGGTAATCCGCCGACGGTCTACCCGGTCGTCCCGATATCAAGCGGGGTCGACCATCCCACTCCCGCCCCGATCGTCGGGCTCTTGAATTGACAGGCGAGTCGGGTCCCCCCTAGCCTGAAGAGGAGAAGAGTCCCAGTCGATCGATCGGTCCGGGGGTGTCTCGTGGCGAAGAAGAAGAAGGTCCGGGTGGCGTTCAATAAGAACCGCCAGAAACGGACCCGGGCCAACGATATGACCCGAGGATATGGCGAGGCCGACTCCGCCGCCAACGAGCAAGCCTCCAGCGAGCGCGTCCGCGCCAAGGGGGATCTCTCCCGACACCGGACGATCATGCAGGAGGTGACCCAGGGAGAGGACGGGGTCGACCTCGCCCCTCGGCTGGCCGTCGACCTCTCGACCTGCCAGGTCGGGCGGGTCGTCCGGGTCCACGGTTTGGTCTCGGTCGTCCAGGCCGAGGACGGTCACGAGGTCCGTTGCAACGTCCGGAGAATCCTCAAGACGATGGCGATCGACGGCCGGAACGTCGTGGCCGTCGGCGACCGGGTCTGGTTCCGCCCGGTGAACAACGAGGGGATGATCGAGAATGTCGAGCCTCGAACCGGGACGATCACCCGGGGCTACCGGAGGCGCGAGCACGTCATCGTCTCCAACGTCGACCAGCTCCTGATCGTCTCGGCGCTGGCCGAGCCCGGCCTGAAGCTCCCGCTGATCGACCGCTACCTGATCTCGGCCGAGAAGGGGGGCGTCCGGCCGATCATCGTCCTGAACAAGGCCGACCTCGTGGACGTCGCCCCTTACCAGTGGGTGATCGGGCTCTACACGCAGCTGGGATACGAGACCATCGCGACCTCGGCCGCCGACGGCCGGGGGATCGCCCGGCTCCGCGAGCTTCTCTCGCAGGGGGCCACCGCCTTCTCGGGCCAGAGCGGGGTCGGCAAGAGCTCGCTACTGAACGCGATCCAGCCGGGGCTGAATCTCCGGGTCCGCGAGGTCTCCGACTGGACCGCCAAGGGCAAGCATACCACCACCGCCGCCGAGCTGATCCGGCTCGAATCGGGGGGCTATGTGGTGGACACTCCGGGCCTCCGCCAGTTCGAACTCTGGGACGTCGAGCCCGGGGAGATCGAGGGACACTTCGTCGAATTCCGACCCTATATCCCGAAATGCAAGTTTCCCGACTGCTCGCACATCCACGAATCCGAGTGCGCCGTGAGGGACGCCGTCTACTGGGGCCAGATCCACTCCGGGCGCTATGAGAGCTACATCAAGCTCTACGAAGGGCAACCGTTCGAAGGGATCTGAGGAAATCCGATCCTTCTCGCCCCATGTGTTCTGCTTATCTTGGAAAGGTCTTCCAGGCCGAATTAAACCCAAGCTGAAATCAAAAAAATCCCCAATCTCGACAGATCTGGGATCAGATCAGGGATTGAGGGGGGAATGAAAACGGTGACGACCGGCCAGGGCCACGCGAGCCCCGGCCGGTCGTCACCGATAAAGCTCGGCCGAAGAGCCGAGCCGGTTTTTTCGACGAACCGGCCAGACCCGACTCGCGAACGCCTCGGCCTCCTGCCAAGACGGACTCACGAGCCGCGCGGCCGCTCGCCGGGGGACGGTGGCGCAGGTAGTGCGACCACGCCCCCTCCTCATGATGAATCGAACCGGGCCCGCACATCCTTGGCAGCCTTGGGTCGAAACATCTTTTTCTTCATCTATAATCAGAAAGACACGAGTCGACGTGTCCGTGAAACGGCAAGGCGAGAAGGGTTGAAGTCGATCAGGGTCGGTTCGAGAGGGAGGCTTGCGGCCGACTATCGTCGGTGTCGCGTCCCTTGAACGAGCGTCAAAATACGCTCCGTCGCGGGTCGAGTCAACCCACCCTCGCGACTTTTTCCCCCGGGGGAAGCTCGAGCCGATCGGGAGTCGAGCGACAACCGGCCCGCGGGAGACTCATCCGAACCGGCATGCT
Organism: Tundrisphaera lichenicola; assembly: GCF_051175385.1. GTDB lineage: Bacteria > Planctomycetota > Planctomycetia > Isosphaerales > Isosphaeraceae > Tundrisphaera > Tundrisphaera lichenicola. The sequence goes on from NZ_CP195106.1 coordinate 6,112,608, forward strand.
CCCCCGGGGTCGACCGGCTTGCGAGACATCTCCGGGCCTGCGATCTTTAGGGAGAGTCGGCCCCTCTCGGGTCGGAAGCCCGGCCACGGAATCCCGATTTGGAGGCACTCGATCATGCGGATCGGATTCGACGCCTATACCATCAAGGGACGGGGCCTACCTTACGAAGCGATCCTCGAATTCGCCCGAAAGCGTCGGATCGAGGGGGTACAATTCCTCGACCCCACCTCCATCGTCCCGGATCTCGATCCGACCCGACTCGCCGAGGCCCGAGCGACGGCCGAGAATCTCGGGGTGGTCCTGGAGATCGGAATCCCCTCGCCCAACCCGGCTCGTCGGTCCCGCGAGAAGGCCGAGGAGGTCAGTTCGACCGAGGTCGTTCGCGACTTAACCAGGCACATTGAGGCCGCCTCGCTCCTCGGCTGCCGCCATGTCCGCGCCTACCTTGGCGACCGCCACGACCGATTCCGTGCGGACATGCACTGGGAAGCCCAGATCGACGAGTCGCGGGGCGTCCTGAGGCGACTGGAGCCCCTCCTGCGTGACCTGGGTGTCGCCGTTGCCCTGGAAACCCACGCCGACGCCACGGCCATCGAACTCGAACGACTCCTCGACGAATTCGCGCCCGAGGTCCTGGGGATCACCCTGGACACCGGCAACCTGCCGATGCGCCTGGACGACCCGATCGCGACGACCGAACGCCTCGCCTCGCGCGTCCTGGCGACCCACGTCAAGGACGCGGTCCTGGCCTTCACCCCGCGTGGGCTCTGCTGGCAGGCTCGGCCGGTGGGCTCGGGCATCCTGCCGATGCCCGACCTCCTGGCGATCCTCCACCGGGCCAACCCCGGGCTCCTGCTCTCGATCGAGCTGCACCCGAGGACCTATGACCTGCCGATTTATGATCCGTCCTGGCTCTCGCACTTCCCCGACCTGACCCCCGAATCGCTGGCCGCGATCGTCCGCCTGGCCGCGTCGTGCGAGCGTCGATACGCCGAGGGCTCGCTCGCACGACCCGAGATCGTCGAGGCGATCCCCTGGCACGACCGCGACCTCGACTGGCTGGCCAGCTCGCTCGGCTATCTCCGCGCGATCGTCTCGATGCTCGGGAGGGTCGACGACCTGGCTCGCTCGGCCCACTGAGTCGCGATCAGGGCTGTCGGGCCTCCTGGAGCATGGCCAGGGCCTCCCTCCGGGTCCCCTCGGCGGCCGAGTCGCCCCGGAGCATGGCGGCGATCTCTTCGACCCGCTGGGCGTCGTCGAGCGGCGTGATCGTGGTCCGGGTCCGGCCCCGTTCGGTCTGCTTGCGTATGATCCACTGGTGAGCGGCGTGGCTGGCCATCTGCGGGAGATGCGTCACGCAGATCACCTGATGATGACGGGCCAGCTCGGAGAGCTTCTTCCCGAGCGTCGACCCGAGCCGCCCGCCGACCCCGGTGTCGATCTCGTCGAAGACCAGGGTCGGGACCCGGTCCGCCTCGGCCAGCGCCGTCTTGACGGCGAGCATGACGCGCGAGAGCTCGCCGCCCGAGGCGATCTTGCGGAGCGGTCGGGCTTCCTCGCCGGGATTGGGGGCGAACAGCCACTCGACCCGGTCGGCCCCGGCTTCCGGGCCCGGGGCGGCCGTGGGGTCGTCCCCGAGCGGGTCCGAGACCACCCGGATCTCCAGCCGTGCCCCACCCAGCCCGAGCGCCTTGAGCTGCGATTGAACCGCCTTGGCGAAGGCCCGGCACGCCTTCCGTCGCGAGGTACTGACCAGCTCGGCGGAATCACGGACCTCGACCCAGGCCCGGGCCAACGGGGCGTCGAGGGCCTGGAGATCGGCATCATCCCCGTCGATGGCGAGGAGTCGCCGCTCCACCTCCGCCCGACGCTCGGCCAGGTCGTCGGGCTCGCATCGGAACCGGGCGGACAGCCGTCGATAGAGGGCCAGCCGGGACTCGACCTCTTCGAGCCGGGACGGGTCCCCCTCCCACCCCTGGCCGAACCGGCGAAGGGCATAGGCGACCTCGCGAGCCTCGTCGGCCAGGCGGGCGAGATCGGCGGCGGCGTCGGCGAACTCGGGGACCGAATCGGCCAGCGGGGAGAGCTTGCGAGCCGCCTTCTCCAGGAGTCCCTGGGCCGATCGGTCGGAGTCGTAAAGGAGCGAAAAACCATCCAACGCCGCCGATCGGATCGACTCGGCATTGCCCAGGCGATGAGCCTCGCGGGTCAGGTCGTCGGCCTCACCGGGGCGGGGGTCGGCCGAGGCCAGCTCGTCGCGTTCGAAGCTCAGTAATGCCCGCTCACGCTCGCGGTTCTGGGAGTCGCGGAGCAAGATCGCTCGGCGGGAGAGGAGCGAGGCGTGGGCCTCCCGTCGCGTCCGATAGACTTCGAGCCTCGGCTCGACCTCGCCGAAGGAGTCGAGGAGCTTCCGCTGGCGGTCGGGGTCGAGAAGGGCCCGGCTCTCATGCTGACCGTGCACGTCGATCAGCCGTTCGCCCAGCTCGCGGAGCGTGCTCACGGCCACGGGGAGCCCATTGGCGTGCGAGACCGATCGTCCCTGAACGGAGATCCGGCGGGTCAGGATCAGGGTTTCTTCTTCGATCGGACCGCCAAGGATGGCTTCGAGATCGGCCCGAAGCCGAGGGTCATCGACCTCGAAGACCGCGGCGGCCCGGGCCTCCTCCTTACCCGCCCGGACCAGCTCGGCCGAGGCCTTGGACCCCAGCACGAGCCCGAGGGCCGTCAGCAGGAGGCTCTTGCCGGCGCCGGTCTCTCCGGTCCAGGCGCAGTAGCCGGGGCGGAGGTCGACGCGGGCATCTTCGATCAGGGCGAGATTCTGGACCGAGAGTTCGCGGAGCACGGCTCGATATCCTCCGGGCCGGGCGTGTCAGCCCCAGGGCAGGCGTCGGGTCACTTCGCCGAGTCGCCGCCCAACTTTAGGTTCTTGACGTGGAAGGCGAGGGCCTGCCGAACATGTTCGTCCCAGTAAGCCCAGTTGTGGCTTCCCGGGAACTCCTGATACTCGTGGGGGACCTTCATGGCGTCGAGGTGAGCATGGAAGGCCCGATTCTGGTCGAGCAGGAAGTCTTCGGTCCCGCAGTCGATCCGCATGGCGGGGATCCGGCCGTGGTCGATCTTCTCGATGATCGCGAAGGGATCCTCGGGGCCGCCTTCCGGACTTTCTCCGAAGATCCTGGAGAACTCGGGGCTCAGCTCCTTCGCCTTCGCGGGATCGGTCCGGAGGAAACCGAGGGCCCCGGAGTGAGAGTTGATGCTGGCGAACATCTCGTGGTGCTTCAGCCCGAGCTTGACCGCCCCGTAGCCGCCCATCGAGAGGCCCCCGATCGCCCGGCCCTCTCGTTCGGCCTTGACCGGGAAGGTCCGATCGACGAGCCCGACCACGTCCTTGATGAAGTCGTCCTCGTAGGCGTATCCTTCGGCGGCATTGGTGTACCACCCGCGACCGCCGTCGGGCATTACGACGACCAGCGGAAGCCCTTCGACATATCGGTCGATGCTCGTCCGACGCTCCCAGATCGTGTGGTCGTCCGAGAGCCCGTGCAGGAGGTAGAAGACCGACCACGGGCGAGGGACGTTCGGGTCGTCGGGAAACACGACGTTGAACGATGAGGCCTTGACCAGGGAGCGGCTGAAGTAGTTGATGGTGGCGAATGCCATCGACGGTCCTTTACAGGTCGGGGAGAGGTTCGAATTCCGGGACCGGGGCAAGGCTCCGGCCGGTCCAGTCCGATTCCCAATCAGCTTGCCAGAACCCGGCGTGGCCGTCACGACCCAGGATCGCCTTGAGGTCGACGCGCTGGAGAACGGCCTTGGTGATCGGTCGCTTCGCGTCCCGGAAGGTCAGGGCGCGGATCAGATCCTGGGCCACCGCCCCATTGAGGGCTTCGACGAGGATCGAGGCCTGATCCCTGGACCGGCACGGGAGGAAATAGCACGTGTCGTCCAGCATCGTGGGGCATCCCTCGATCGACTCGACCAGGCGGAATCGCGCATCCTTGTGGAGCCCGGAGACGGCGACCTTGAACGGGGCGAACGAGTAGTCGCCCACGCCGAAGATCGAGAACGGGGGGCGTCCCCGATAGATCGCCGACTTCCTCCGATCGAACGCATCCCGGTGCCTGGCCAGGTACGCCCAGAGTCGGGGGGCCGTGCGGGCCAGGTCGAGGGTGTTGTCGGCGAGGGTCCGCTGGGTGATCAGGACCGATCGACGAGGCCGGGGCCGCTTTGGCCCGGCGAGGTCCGTCCCCTTGAGGAGCGGGAAGACGCGATCGGGCTCGACCTCCACCAACTCGCCGAACTTGTTCCGCGACTGCCCATCGTCCCCGAGGATCAGCTCCATCACCCCCGCGGCGTCGTGCTTGATCCCCTGGCGCCAGGTGAGGGGGGAGGTGCCTTCGGCGAAGCTCGATCGCCGGTGGGCCGCCAGATCCGCGATCATCCGACCCCCCTCGAAGCCGAGCGACGACTCGGGCTCGGCGGCGGACAGGTCGGGATAGACCTCGGCCTCGACCGCCCGGGGGCCGGGACCGATTTCGAGCCGGAGCAGGCAGGCCTCGACCGAGGCCCGGAACCATCGCTGGGCATCGACCCGCCAGAGAGTCGCCCGGGTCACCGGGAGCCCATCCGTCCCCACGAGTCGGAGCACCGCACGAGCCACGGCCCGCTTGCAGAGCAGCGCGATCGTCGGACGCTCCGGGGCCAGTTCACGAATCAACTTGATCCAGATCGCCTCGGATATGTCGAAATTCGAGGGGCCGGTGAGCGCCTCGATCCCCCGGACCTTCCGGGAGTTCGAGCGGTCCGGGCCGTTCGATCCCCCCGAGGCCCCGACCGCCGCCGTCGTGACCCAGGGGAGATTGCCGACCACCAGCAAAGGGCCATCTCCCTCCCAGCCGATATCCCGCGCGAGATCGAGCCGGAACAGGTCCGCCGTCAGGATCAACGGCCGAAGGCCCCGACCCTCGATGGACCGGGCGGCCTCGGCATGGTCGGGCTGGATCTCGATCCCCCGGACCTCGCGGGGTGGCCGGCGTTGTTCGAGGATCCCTCGGAGGAAATGCCCTCGCCCGCAGGTTGGTTCCAGGACCCGATCGAACCGCCCGCCGATCGGCCCGATCGCACCGAGAACTTCGCTCACCAGACCCGGAGGGGTCGGGAAGTCGCCAAGCTCCCTGGGCTTCGCCCGTCGTTCCGGATCGGAGGGGCCAGTCATGGATTCCTCGGGACGTCGTGCGGAGCCTTACAGAAGATCGGACATCGGCACGGGGGCTGATTATCCGACGACCACCCACTGAACGCAAGAACAGACCACTCAAAATCGCGAGATGTCGGGAAACAGCATGAGATCGCGAATGGTCCTTCGAGGAAGAGCGAGATCGCGCCTGGAGCAGGGGGGACGATGGCGAGCATCACGATCGAGGAGCCGACCGAGATCAGGGAACCGGGCCGGGTTGAGATCTGGGGGGCGATCGCGCTGGCCTTGGCGTTCGTCGCGATCACCCGGCTCCCGTTCGCGCGGCTGGTCCCGATGGAGACCGACGAGCGGATGTTCGTCCAGCACATCGGCGAGACCTGGTTCCCGATCCATCACACGCTCTTCCAGGCGGCGGGTCGCCTCCTGAGCCTGGCGACCGGGGATGCATACCGGGGCCTGGTCCTGCTGGACATGCTGGTGAGCGGCCTGGCCCTGGCGAGCGTCTGGTGGTGGCTCCGGGCGCTGGTCCGCCCCTCGACGGCCCTGGCCGCGACGGCGGTGGTGGCGGCGGCCCCGGTCTTCTGGTCGCTCGGCGAGATGGCGGGCAACTACACGATGATCCCACTGGTGGGGTCGTTCCTCCTGGGGGTTGCGGTCCGGGGTTGGCGAGAGCCCCGGGCCTGGCATCCTTACGCCTCGGCGGTCGTCCTGGCGGTCGGGACCGGCTATCGAGAGGATCTCGGGACGTTCTGGCTCCCGGTCCTGGGGGTGATCCTCTGGAAACAGCGATGGCGGCCGGCGATCCTGGCCCTCGGGCTGTTCACCGTCCTGAACCTGGGCTGGCTCCTGCCGATGCTCTCCGACGTGGGCGGCCTGGCGGAGTACCGTCGCCAGAGCGCGGAGTTCGCCCAGTCGGCCGGCTATCGGAACTCCATCTGGTACCTGGGGTTCTACGACGCCCCGGTCCGATACTCGGTGAAGCTGGGCCTGGCGATGGCCTGGACCTTCGGGCCGGGCCTCCTGTTCCTGCCGAGGGGCCTCTTCCGCGTCGGGTCGACGTCCGAGGGCCGGAAGCTGGCCCTGCTGCTGGCCTTGCCGATCGTCCCGGCGCTGGGGTCGCACCTCCTGGTCCATTTCGGGGTCGCGGGATATAGCTTCCATTACCTCCCGGCGGCGGTCGCGTTGATGGCCATCGGGATCGGGAAGGCGACTGCCACCGATGCCTCAAGCGATATGGCACCAGCCCGGCTCTCGACGTTGGCGGTCGGACTGGCTTGCCTCTTCCTGTTCTATCCCGCCGACTTCAACCGGCCCGGCTGGCGAGGGGACTTCGACCTGGCCGTGGCCCGATACACCCGGGTGGGCCTCCAATCGGAGATCGCGGAACGAGCCCCGAACGCCTGGCGGACCCGGAACTCGATCCAGGCCGCCCGGACCTCGGCCCCTTCGATCCGCGCGAACTGAGAGGCTGGGATCTTTTTACGCGAAACCCGAGAATCGTCGAAAAAGTATCCAGACGTCCAGTTTTTCGATGCCCCTTTCGAGCCGCTGACGACGACAGAAGCACTTTCCGAAGGCTTTGAACGTCGAGAGCGAATCGCAAATCGAAAAGATCCCAGCCTCTGAGCGGACCGACCCGACGTGCGGGACTCGCGATCGAGAGTAGGTGTCTACTGGCGAATTTCTGGGTTTCACGTCGGTTCGAGGTCTTCGCCCCCTCTCCCCGGCCCTCTCCCACGAGGGGAGAGGGAGTGGGTTTTCGCCGAAGTCTGGATCTCCGACCCCTGAGATCTGGTCCCCTCGTCCCTGGTGGGGGAGGGTTAGGGAGAGGGGGGCAGGTCCGGCATCGCCGGAGAACTGGGCACACCCGAAGGTCCACCCAGGCCTGGCCGATCGCGAAGGTCCCCTGGCGGTCGCTCCGTTGGGCCGTTACGATCTTCCCCATGAATCCACGAACTGGCCTGCTGCTCCGCCTGCTCGGACCCCTGATCGAGATCATTTGCCTGATCTTGCTGATGCGAGTCCGTGACCAGGGGCGGACGGTCCTGGGAATCCCGGCCGAGTACCCGCTCTACGCGGGCCTGGCGCTCGGGCTCGCCCTGGTCATCGTGGGTCTGACATTCTCCCGCCCAGCGACGCGAAGGCCGCGCGACCCCGGCTGAAAGAAATTTCATGAGCATCCAGGGCGATGAGATCGATCGAGCCCGAGAAATCCTCGATGAGCCCTTCGGCGTCGACGACCGGGCCGGGATCTCGATCAAGCGAGGGCCGAGGACCTACCGCTATTATGACTTCATCATGGCGGCGTTCGTCACCATCTTGATCTGTTCGAACCTGATCTCGGCGCAGAAACGGGTCCTCCTGCCGCTCTTCGGCTTCGAGTTCGTCTTCGGCGCGGGTGTCCTGTTCTTCCCGATCAGCTACCTCTTCGGCGATATCCTCACCGAGGTCTATGGCTACGCCCGTTCGAGGAAGGTGGTCTGGGCCGGGTTCACCGCGATCATCTTCGCCTCGGCCATGAGCTGGGTCGTGATCCACCTGCCGGCCGACCCCCGATGGAAGAACCAGGCGGCCTTCGAGGCCGTCTTCGGCAACGCTCCCCGGATCGTCCTGGCCTCGATCCTGGCGTTCTTCACGGGCGAGTTCGTCAACTCGTTCGTCCTGGCCAAGATCAAGATCCAGACGCAAGGCCGATGGCTCTGGGTCCGGACGATCGGATCGACCCTGGTCGGCGAGGCGGCCGACTCCCTGATCTTCTACCCGATCGCCTTCCTCGGGATCTGGGAGATGGACCGGCTGGTCACAGTGCTGGTCACGAATTACTGCCTCAAGGTGGGCTGGGAAGTGGTCGCCACGCCCCTGACCTACAAGGTGGTCGGCTTCCTGAAGCGGGTCGAGAATGAGGATTACTACGACATCGGTACCGATTTCACGCCGTTCTCGCTGAAGACCTGACCGTTCCGGAAGGTTGGGTTCAAGGAGGTCCGATCGATGTGCGGAATCGTCGGATACACCGGGCCGCATGAGGCGAGCCCGATCCTGCTGGCGGGGCTCCGCCGGCTCGAATATCGGGGGTACGATAGCGCGGGGGTGGCGACCCTCGACGGGCCTCGGCTCTCGCTGAGGAAGAGGGCAGGGCGGGTCCGGGCTCTGGAAGAAACCCTGCGAGAGTCCCCTTCGCCCGGAGCCTGCGGGATCAGCCATACCCGATGGGCCACCCACGGCCCGGCCAGCGACCAGAACGCCCACCCCCATGTCGGCGGGGAGGGAGCCGTGGCGGTCGTCCACAACGGGGTGATCGAGAATCATGCCTCCCTCCGTCGAGGAATGGAAGCGGACGGGGTCTCCTTCCTCAGCCAGACCGATACCGAGGTGATCGCCCACCTGATCGCTCGCGAGTTGGCCGAGGGGGATGACCTGCTGGGGGCGGTCCTCCGGACACTCCCCAGGCTGGAAGGGACCTACGGCCTGGCCGCGATCAGCCCGAGGTGCCCGGGGGTGGTCGTGGGGGCCAGGTTGGGGAGCCCGCTGGTGGTCGGCCTGGGCGAGGGAGAACATCTCCTGGCGAGCGACCCTTCCGCCATCGCTCCTCATACCGCCCGGGTCACTTATCTCCAGGATGGCGAGGTTGTCCGGCTGACCCCCCGGGACTTCGAGATCCGCCATCGCGAGCGGGGGCCGATCACGCCCCGGATCGACCGGCTCGACTGGTCGCCCGACCTGGCCGAACTGGGCGCGAACGACCACTACATGCAGAAGGAGATCCGCGAGCAGCCCGAGACCGTCCGAGACGCCTGCCGGGGGCGGCTCCGGAGGTCGGAGGGGACCGCGGCGTTCGGCGGCTTGAACCTGACCCCTCGGCAACTCCGGAGGGTCCGGCGGGTCGTCCTGGTGGCCTGCGGGACGAGCTGGCACGCGGCCCTGGTCGGCGAGTATCTGATCGAGCGGCTGGCCAACCTGCCGGTCGAGGTCGAGTACGCCGGGGAGTTCCGATACCGGAACGCGCCCCTGGACGATCGCTCGCTCGTGTTCGTCCTGAGCCAGTCGGGAGAGACCGCCGACACCCTGGGGGCGCTCCGCGAGTCCAAACGTCGGGGGCACCCGACCCTGGCCATCTGCAACGTGGTGGGCAGCACGATTGCCCGGGAGGCCGATGGCGGGATCTACCTCCACGCCGGGCCCGAGGTCGGGGTGGCCAGCACCAAGGCGTTCTCCGCCCAGGTGACCGTTCTGACCCTCCTGGCCCTCCACCTGGGCCGGCTCCGCCAGCTCTCGTTTACGGATGGCCTGGCCGTGGTGGACGCCATCGAAGGGGTGCCCGAGGCCCTCCGGAAGGTCCTGGAGACTGAAGGGGAGATCATCCGAGCGGCCGAGCGGCTGGCCTCGGCCCGCAGCGTGTTGTTTCTGGGACGCGACCTCCACTTCCCGGTCGCGCTGGAGGGGGCCTTGAAGCTCAAAGAGATCAGCTACATCCACGCCGAGGGCTACCCGACGTCCGAGATGAAGCACGGGCCGCTGGCCCTGATCGATCCGGAGACTCCCAGCGTCTTCGTCGCCCCGAAGGGCTCGCTCCACGCCAAGACCCTCAGCAACGTCGAGGAGGTCAAGGCCCGGCTCGGCCCGGTGATCGCCGTGGGGACCGAGGGGGACGCCGAGCTATCCCGGCTCGCCGACATCTTCCTGCCGATCCCCGACGTCCTTGAGGTCGTCCAGCCTCTCCTGGCGGTCGTCCCCCTGCAACTCCTGGCCTATCACGTCGCGAGGATCAAGGGTTGCGACATCGACAAGCCCCGGAACCTGGCCAAGAGCGTGACGGTGGAATAGCCTCGACGTTCAATAAACATCCCGCTGGTCACGATGCGCCTTGCTGAGGGACTTGACGCACGCATTCGCGGCCTCGGGGGTCATCCCGCCTTGCTCGGCGATGATCGCGGGAATTGTCGATTTCTCCGGTCGGCACCCCGGCCCGGATCGCGCAAGGCTCGTGGATCGGCGGGTCCGACGCCCGATTCCATCCATGGCCGGTGTGGAGCACCGTTTGTTGAATCTCTGGACAATCCTCGGCGGGATTTCCTGGGATCGCCGATCGGCAATCAGTAAGGTGCCTCGATCGACTGGAAGCTCATCCCATCGAAGTCGAACAGGACGGTCGCCTCGTTCGGGCCTTCGTTTCCCAGTGTCGCGGCGAGGAGCTTGCCGCCCTCGGCCCAGACGATGCGTTCCCCGTCGACCTCGGCCCATTCCCAGTCCGGGCGGGCAATCGGGCGGGGAAGGGCGGGATGGGCCAGTTCGTGTTCATCCCAGTAACAGCCCTTGCCGTTGGCCTTCGGTGAGCCGGAATGCGCGAGCTTCCGGAGGATCCAGCCATCCCACGCGGGCTTCTCGAAGATGTCGATTTTTTGATCGTCCGTGATCCGTGACTCGGAGACGAGTCCCCAGCCATCCCGGAGCAAACGCGGGTAGTAAACGCCGAGGCATTCGTTGTTGCCCAGGGACGGCGGGCGATACTTCCGGTCGCGCCGGAGTTCACCGGAATCGCGCAGGGTGGTGTGCCCCGGCCCATCGTTCAACCAGTATTGATCCGACCCGGTGAAGAGACCGCCCCCGTTCCAGCAATCCCCTTTCGCGAACAGGGCGATCGCCTTGAGATACGGGGCTCGAGAGATCGCGGTCCAGGAGCCGCCGGTCTCGCTCGCAGCACGGCCATTCATCGCGAAATAGAGGAAATGCTCGCCATCGGGCGAGAGGTCGCTCCGCCTTTCGTAGATCCGGCCTTTCAGCCACTGGCCCAGGCGAAACTCATCTCGGTCGCGATCCCAAAGCATGGTGCAGACCCGCCTGGACGGGCCTCGACGGATCACCAGCCCGATCCGGGCACGGCTCGCGAGCAGGACGTGCAGCCGGGGCTTGATCGGAGTCATGACGGGTCGTGCCCCTCAGCGTTCAGCCGATGATGACTCGCCTCCCGGCGACGGTCAGCTTCCCTTCGGCGAAGAGCCGAATCGCCTCGGGAAGTGCTTCGCATTCGGCCTCGAAGACCCGCGCGGCGAGAGTCTCGGCGGTGTCGTCCGCCAGGACGGGGACGGGCGTCTGGGAGATGATTGGCCCGGTGTCGAAGGTGGCATCGGCGAAGTGGACCGTACAGCCCGAGACCTTCACGCCCGAGTCGATCGCCGCCTGGTGGACCACCCGGCCGTGAAATCCCTTGCCGCAGAAGGCGGGGATCAAGGAAGGGTGGATGTTGATGACCCGCCCTTCGTAGTCAGCCGGAATCTCGACAAGCGAGAGAAACCCGCCCAGGATCACGAGGTCGGCCCCCCGTCGGCGGATTGGGTCGAACATCGCGGCGGAGAAGTCGGGCAGGGGGCGCTTCCCCCGAACCTCGACGGAGACGGGGATCCCCGCCCGCTCGGCCCGGCCGATCGCGCCGATCCCCGGCTTGCTCGCGATCACCTGGACGATCGATGCCGACAGCCGGTCGTCGGCGATCCGGTCGATCAGGTTCTGCAAGGTCGTCCCGCCCCCCGAGACGCACACGGCCAGCCGGACCGGCGGATCGGACAAGGGGGGGCGGCGCGGGCCATCTGTCTTCAGATCACCCATTCAGGACTCATCCTCGGGCCAGAAGGAGACGCCGTCGAGGCCATCCTCGTACCATTGGAGGAAATCTCGCGGGGGAATCGTCGGGGCGATCCCATTCTCGTCGAATAGCCAGACCTGGCCTCGCGCGGGACCGTTGATGATCAGGTGCCAGTACATCCCGCAACCGTCATTGCCGATGTAGAGGCTACCGAGGGGGATGTCATCGGACGCCCCTTCCTCCGTCTCCTCGTCGGCCTCCCAGATCCAGCGTTTCGTGAATGGGAAGTCCTCCCGGACCTTCGGCAGCGAGGTCCACAACTCCGCCTCCTCCCGATTCATGTCGTCGGCGACCTCGCCAAGACGTGGAACTCCATATTCCGTCGGGCCGTCCCCACCATTGCCGAGTTCCAGGAGATAGGTGCGATAGGCATCCGGCAAGCGGATCCCGTGACGGCTCTCGAAGTCCTCGACCTCGACCTGAGAGAGCGTTGGATTCAGCGACTTTCCCGAGGCCTCGAGCTTGCGACGAATGCGATCGATGCGGGCGTCCATCGTGTCGGTCCCATGGTCGAGTAGAGAGCGGCGTCCGGCTTCCACTCAAAGCGACATCGAGGCAACGACCCGCGAGCAGCGGTCGCAGAGGGTCGGATGCTCGGCATCCTGGCCGACGCCGGCCCGGTAGTTCCAGCATCGTTCGCACTTGCCGTAAGTCGACTTCTCGGCCGTGATCGACTCGGAACCGGGCGGGACCGGGCCCTGGCGATCGGCCTCGACGTGGACCTCGGAGACCATGCAGAGCGTCTCCAGGAGCTTGCGATCGAGCCGGGCCGCCCCCTCCTGATCGGTCCCGATCCGGAGCTTCGCCTCCTGGCCGCTACCGATCAATTTCTGCTTCCGCATCCCTTCCAGGGCCACCAAAGCCAGGTCGCGGAGCTTCTTCAGATGGTCCCAGCGCTCGGCCTCTTCGGGGGCATCCCAGCGAGGGTCGGGCCTGGGGAATTCGGCCAGGTGGACGCTCGGGCCCCGACGATCGGCGGGCAGGACATCCCAGATCTCCTCGGCGGTGTGCGGGAGGATCGGGGCGAGGAGCCTCGCGAGATCCTCATGCAGCCGGGACAGGACGAACTGCGCGGCCTTGCGGTCCGGGCCATCCGGGGCCTCGGCGTAGAGTCGGTCCTTGAGCACGTCGAGGTAGAAGCTCGACAGGTCGACCGAGCAGAACTGGTAGATCCGCTGATAGACCTTGTAGAACTCGAACCGTTGATACGACTCGGTCACGTCGCGGATCAACGCATTGAGCTGCCCGAGCGCCCAGCGGTCGATCTCGTGGAGGGTGCCGGGGTCGACAGTCGAGGGGTCGAACTTGGCGTAATCTTCGAGGTTGCCCAGGAGGTAGCGGAAGGTGTTGCGGATCTTCCGATAGGCCTCCGAGGTCTCCTTGATCCCTCGTTCGCTCATCCGGACGTCGTCGGCGTAGTCGAGGCTCGCGACGTAGAGCCGGAGGACGTCGGCCCCGTACTGCTCGGTCGCCTTCACGGCCGAGACGGCGTTGCCGCCCGACTTGGCCATCTTCTTGCCTTGCTCGTCGACGATGAAGCCGTGGGTCAGCACGTTCTCGAACGGCGGCCGGTGGTTCGTCGCCATCGAGAGCAGGATGTTCGACTGGAACCAACCCCGGTGCTGGTCCGAACCTTCGAGGTACAGGAAGGCCGGGAAGGTCAGCCCGAAGCTCGGCTCCTGGAGGACCGAGTGGTGGCTGCACCCCGACTCGAACCAGACGTCGAGGATGTCCCCTTCCTTCCGGAACGAGGTCCCGCCGCACTTGGGGCAGGACAGGCCGGGCGGCTTGATCTCGTCGGCAGGTCGGGAAAACCAGGCGTCGGCCCCTTCGGCGCGGAAGAGGTCGCGAAAGTGGCGAGCGGTCTCGGCGGTCAGGACCTGCGTCTCGCACGACACGCACCCGAGCGCGGGGATCGGCACGCCCCAGGCCCGCTGTCGGCTGATGCACCAGTCGGGTCGGGTCGAGACCATCGCCTCGATCCGGGTCCGGCCCCAGGCGGGATGCCACTTCACGTCGTTGTTGATGGCCTTGAGCGTGTTCTCGCGCAGATCGTCGTGATCGACCGCGACGAACCATTGCTCGGTCGCCCGGAAGATGACCGGCTTCTTGCACCGCCAGCAGTGGGGGTAGCTATGCGCGAAGGAGAACTCGTGATAGAGATATCCGGCGTCGCGGACCATCGCCACGACCTTCGGGTTGGCCTTGAAGACGTGCTCGCCCACCAGCGAGGGCGGGGCCTCGTCGGTATAGAGGCCCGAGCCGTCGACCGGGCTGAGGGTGGGGAGGCCGTAAGCCTGGCCGGTCTGGTAGTCCTCGGTCCCGTGGCCGGGGGCGGTGTGGACCAGCCCCGTCCCATCCTCCACGGTGACGTACTGGGCCAGGACGATCGGGCTCTCGCGGTCGATGAAGACGTGCCGGTATCGGGCGTTCTCCAGCTCCTTCCCCTTGCAGCGGCCGAGTTCTTCGAACGAGGTCACCCCTCGGAAGGCCATGACCTTGGCGGCGAGTTCGGCGGCGAGGATGGTCCGGATCGGCTGGCCGGTGGTCGGGTCGTCGTACAGGAGACCGACATAGGTCAGCTCGGGATGCGCCGCGATCGCGACGTTGGCCGGGAGGGTCCAGGGGGTCGTGGTCCAGATCATCGCGTGCCAGGGGCCTTCGCCCCACGATTCGGGCACGCCGGAGACCATCGGAAAGTTGACGTAGATGCTCGTCGATGTCTCGTCGGAGTATTCCAGCTCGGCCTCGGCCAGGGCGGTTCGGTCGTTGAGGCACCAGTGGATCGGCTTGAGCTGGCGGAAGATCGAGCCGGCATCGAGGAGCCCGGCGAGGACGTCCATGATCCCGGCCTCATAGCGGGGGTCGAGCGTGAGGTAGGGGTTGTCCCAGTCGCCGGAGATCCCCAGCCGGAGGAACTGGTTGCGCTGGATGTCGACCCACTTCATCGCCTCGGCGTGGCAGAGCGCACGGACCTCGGCCACGCCCATCCCGGCGGCCTTGGACCCCAGGTCCTTCATCACCTTGTGCTCGATCGGCAGGCCGTGGCAATCCCAGCCGGGGACGTACGGGCTGTCGTATCCGAGCATGGTTTGCGAACGGACCACGACATCCTTGAGCACCTTGTTGAGCAGGTGCCCCATGTGGATCTCGCCGTTGGCATAGGGCGGGCCGTCGTGCAGGACGTGTGCCGGCTTGCCAACTCCCTTGGCCCGGATCGCTCCGTAGAGGTCCAGCTCCTTCCATCGAGCCTGGAGCTTGGGCTCGCGGACGGTCAGGTTCGCCTTCATATCGAAGGCGGTGGCCGGCAGGTTCAGGGTTTCTTTATAAGGCTTGGCGTTGGTGGACATTTTATTGATGACAAATGAGAGATTTCAGATTTCAGAAAAGATGGTCTTTTTGAAATCTGAAAATGGAGTTCTCGAAGTTTCCATCCACGCCGATCAATCGTCGAGCCGCTCCAGGACGCGCCGAACGATGGTCCGGAGCTTTCCCTCGGCCTCGCGGGCGACGGCCAGGATATCCTCGATCCTGGCCGGCTCCAGGGCGTCGGGCAGGCAGAGGTCGGTGACGATCGAGAAGCCGAGCACGCGCATCCCGGCGTGGACGGCGACCAGGACCTCGGGCACGGTGGACATCCCGACCACGTCGGCCCCGATGGCCCGGAGGAACCGATACTCGGCCCGGGTCTCCAGATTCGGCCCGCTCACGGCGACATAGACACCCCGATGGGCGACGATGTTCGATTCCAGTGCGGCGGCCAGTGCCAGTTCCTGGAGCTTCCGATCGTAGGGCTCGATCAGGTCGGGGAATCGGGGGCCGAGTCGATCGTCGTTGGGGCCGATCAGCGGGTTCACGCCCATCAGGTTGATGTGGTCGTCGATGACGATCAGGTCGCCCTTGGCGTGGAGCGGGTTCATCCCCCCGGCGGCATTCGAGACGATCAGGGTCCGACAGCCCAGCTCCCGCATCACCCGGATCGGGAACGTCACCTGGGCCGAAGTGTATCCCTCGTAGAGGTGAAAACGGCCTTCCATCGCCATGACGGACTGACCGGCGAGTGTCCCGCAGACCAGGTGTCCTCGATGGCTCTCGACGGTCGACCGGGGGAAATGGGGGATCTCGGGGTAAGGTATCGTCGCTTCGGCGACGATTTCCCCGGCGAGGGCACCCAGGCCGGTCCCGAGGACGATCCCGACGGTCGGCGATCCGGCGGGCCAGAGGCCTCGGACGTATCCGGCGGCCTCCTCGACGTGTTCCCAGGAGTGGTGGTGCATCGACGAGGGTCGCTCAGTACCGGCGGAGGAGGCGGGAAAACCGGGGATCGCGGCGGAGCGACTTGAGGTCGGGGTCGCGTCGGAGGTGGTGGATGTGCCCATACCCGAGGCGGAGGGCGCGTTCCAGCGACTCGAAGGCGCGATCGGTCATGCCCAGCAGGGCATAACTGCACCCCAGGTTGTACCAGGGGATCGGACGATCCGGCCGGAGCCGGACCAGCTGAAGATCGGCCTGCAAGGCTCGATTGTAGTAGCCCTTGGCGGCCAGATTATCGGCGTGGACCTTCAAGGCGTCGCCGAACAGGGGATCGCGTTCGAGGACCCGACCGAGGAAGTCGAGCTCGAACTCCAGCTGGCTCTGTTCGCGGCTCCGTCGCTTCGAGGTCTCGGGAATCGGGAGCTCGAATGGGTCGTCCGGTCGGTCATAGGCTGCGGACATTCCTGAGGCACTCCCTTCCCGGCCTGGGATATCGGGGCGATTGCCGGACTCGCCCCGGACTGGGCCGATCGTCGTAAGTGGGATCTAGGATAGCCGGAATCGCCGACGGAACCAAGCGGGCGCTCGCGGATTTTCAACGCCCGAGTGACGAACGCCCCTCACTCGGCCCTGGGGCCGGGCGAGGGGGGTCTGGGTCGGGAGCCCCATTTCGGACCTTCGCAACTCAAAGATCGTCGAGTTCCTCGTCTTCTTCCTCGTCGAGATCGTCGAGGTCGTCGTCGTCATCGAGGTCGTCTTCCTCGTCGATGTCGATCTCGTCGATCTCGATGTCTTCCTCGTCGAGGTCGTCATCGTCGAGGTCGTCATCGTCGAGGTCGTCATCGTCGTCATCGAGGTCGTCGTCGAGGTCGTCGTCGTCCTCGTCGTCAAGCTCCTCGTCCAGGTCCTCTTCGATCTCCTCCTCGTCGCCCGGATGGCGACCGGTGAGGAGGGGCAAGGTCTCGTCGAACTCGACGGGACATTCGGCGATCGTGGCCATGGCAACGCGTTCCCACATCGTTCGATCCTCAGAGGAAGGGGTCGTCAAGGGTCGGCCCCTGGACTCGGTCGATTCGCGGACTCGGCCCAGCCCCGGGCATCTCATCGGACGCTGTCCCCGAGGGCGGAGCCCTATTGGTAGGAAAGGGATATGCCCTTGTCAAGCCGCCCCGGCCCGGGAAATCCCGGCCGGGCGATGGCTCGAGCGAGCGAGGGTTGAAACTTACACCAGACCGACGACTTCCCCGATCGTTGCCGATCGGGAGATCGCCTCCAGAAGTCGCACGGTGTCCAGGGCCTGATCGGCCGGGCAGCACGGGTCGGAACCGGTCGCGAGGGCCTCGACGAAGTCTTCATCGATGTTCCGGGCCGGGCTCGAAAGCGGGGCTACCAATCCGGGATGAAGGCCGCTCAACTCGTCAATCGACGACTCGGTCACCCGAATTCGACCCTTTTCTCCGAAATAATTCCATTCGAACCAGGCCCCGGGACCGACGCCGGAAATCGCGAAGGTGGCGGGCGTCCCATCGGCCAGTCGGACCGCCGAGGCGGTCACCAGATCGGCGGACGCTCCGTGACGCCACTGGACGGCCGACGCCTCCACGGCCGCCAGGCCGGTCGTCCAGAGGACCACGTCGAGCAATTGGACCCCGGCATCGGAGAGCATTCCGCCCCCGACAGACTTCGGGGCGAACCGCCAGGAGTGTTCCTGACCTTGGTGGCCCTCGAGCCAGGGCAGGGACATCGTGGCCGTCACGAGTCGAACCGGGCCGATGACCCCCTCGGCCAGGATCTCCCGGGCCCGGATCACGCTCGGGAGCAGGCGGAACTGGTGGCCCACACCCACGATCCGGCCCCGGCCCCGGGCCAGCCCCACGATATCGACGGCCTCCTGGACGTTGGTCGAGAGCGGCTTCTCGATGAAGACGTGACAACCGGCCTGCAGGGCGTCCATGGCCAGTCGGTAATGGGAGGGGTGAGGGGTGAAGATCGCCAGGGCATCGGGGCTGGCTCGGCGAATCAGATCGGCCTGATCGAGGAACCCCGGAGCCTGGGAGCCATCGGCCAAAGCCCGACCGACCTCGGGATCAGGGTCGGCGCAACCGACGATCGTCACCCCCGGGATCGCCTCGAGGCGATCTCGATGGGCCTGGGCGGCCAGGCCGCCCCCGACGATGCCGATCCGCAATCCCGGACTCGCCATATTCTCTTTCCCAAACCCCTTCAAAGGTCGCAAGATCGGCCGGACCGACAACACCACATTATCGGAGCCGGTCAAGGCAGGTCGAGGCCCTTCGGACCATCATACCGGATCGTCGGAAACCCCCACCGAACCTTTACAAGGCACTCCTCGTCAATCTAACACGCACCGGGCATTCCGGTAGTCCTCCGAGGAATTTCCTCGAACTCGATCGATAGGCCTGTCCGACCCATCGGGAAGACTTGACGGGCCGGGCGGCGCGGATTATGCTCTAAGACGTTCGATGGTGGGTGTGGCCTAGCGGTTAAGGCACCAGATTGTGGATCTGGATATCGCGGGTTCGAATCCCGTCACCCACCCTGACCATTCCCGGCCAGCGGCTTCCATGCTGCTGGCCGTTTTCATTTCTCGACCAATCGATCGACGCAAAGAGTCGATCCCTCCCGACGACGGCCGCCACTCGCACTTCCGCCTCGCGAGAGGCGCCGATCTCGCCGAATCTCGGGAATCCGTCACGACCAATCCATTTCTGTTCGTATTTCAGAGCCGAAGGGTGTACTTCCCGTCATCGATCTCCGCCCGACAACCCGATGCGATCCCATCGCAGCCCCGGCCACATCAAACTATTGTCACGCATTTTCCGTGATCACGGTTTCTCGACTCCCCGCCCGACTACGCCCTCGAATTGGCCGGTCGGCGCGGGTAACATGAATTTCTCCGAGGCATATCTTACCTTCGTCCCCCAAAATCACCCGTCCAATAACTCCACGAGGAAATCGAGCGATGACGATGAGTTCGCCGAGGCGATTGTTCGCCCTTTTGGCACTAGGGGCCGGCCTCGGGCTCCTCGCGGGATCGGACCGCCTGGTCTCCCCACGTGTTTCGCCCCCCCGGATCGGGCAACCCGGAACCGTTCCTCCGGGGGGGGCCGCCATCCCCGGCCGGGCCTGCGAGGTGGATCGCTCGGCCCGACGAGCGATGCTCGCGGCCACGACCACGGGACTGGTCGCCACCCCGATCCCGAACGCCCAGGGCGGCAAGAAGCCGAATATCGTCATCATCTGGGGTGATGACATCGGCCAGTCGAACATCAGCGCCTACACCCGGGGCCTGATGGGCTATCAGACCCCGAACATCGACCGGGTCGCGGCCGAGGGGATGCTCTTCACCGACTACTACGCCGAGCAGAGCTGCACGGCCGGTCGATCCTCGTTCATCACCGGCCAGCACGGGCTCCGGACCGGCCTGACCAAGGTCGGCCTGCCGGGCGCGACGCTCGGGCTCCGGCCGGAAGACCCCACGATCGCCGAGTTGCTCAAGCCTCACGGCTACTCCACCGCGCAGATCGGCAAGAACCACCTGGGGGATCGGAACGAGTTCCTGCCCACCGTCCACGGGTTCGACGAGTTCTACGGCAACCTCTACCACCTGAACGCCGAGGAAGAGCCCGAGCTTCCGGACTATCCGAAGGATCCGGCATTCCGGGCGAAGTATGGGCCACGCGGGGTCCTGGATGCCAAGGCGACGGACCAGGACGACGAGACGGTCGACCCGCGCTTCGGCAAGGTCGGCAAGCAGACGATCAAGGACACCGGGCCCTTGACCAAGAAACGGATGGAGACGATCGACGACGACATCGCCGCCCGGTCCGCCGCGTACATCGAGCAGCACTCGAAGACCGACAAGCCTTTCTTCCTCTGGGTGAACTTCACCCACATGCACTTCCGGACCCACGTCAAGCCGGAAAGCAAGGGCCAGTCGGGCCGCTGGCAGAGCGAATACCACGACGCGATGATCGACCACGACAAGAACGTGGGCATGGTCCTCAAGGCCCTCGACGATGCCGGGATCGCGGACGACACCTTCGTCATGTACAGCACCGACAACGGCCCGCACATGAATACCTGGCCCGACGGCGGCATGACCCCGTTCCGGAACGAGAAGAATTCGAACTGGGAAGGGGCTTACCGGGTCCCGTGCATGGTCCGCTGGCCGGGCAAGATCAAGCCCGGAAGCATCTCCAATGAGATCGTCGGACATCACGACTGGCTGCCGACCCTCCTCGCCATGGCCGGCGACGCCGGGATCAAGGAGAAGTTGCTGAAGGGACACAAGGTCGGTGATGCGACGTACAAGGTGCATCTCGACGGCGACAACCTCGTCCCTTATCTGACCGGAGAGGCGAAGAAGTCGCCTCGCGAATCGTTCATCTACTGCAACGATGACCAGCAGGTGACCGGGCTCCGATTCGACAACTGGAAACTGGTCTTCCTGGAACAAAGGGTCCAGGGGACCCTCCGGATCTGGGCCGAGCCTTTCACGCAACTTCGTGTCCCGAAGATCTTCAACCTCCGGACGGACCCGTACGAACGGGCGGACGTGACCTCGAACACCTACTATGACTGGTTGCTCGATCACGTATTCCTGCTCGTGCCCGCCCAGGACTACGTGGGCAAATTCCTGATGACCTTCAAGGACTTCCCGCAAAGGCAAAAGGCGGCCAGCTTCAACCTGGATGACGTGATGAAGAAAATCCAGGAGGGCGCGGCCTCGAAATGATCCGGGGCGCCGCCGGGCGTGACCGGTTACCTCGGCCGAATCGCCGGTCGTATCGGGGCTTGATGTCCTAGATTTTCAGCCCACCAGGAGTGTTCCACTCGAGCGGGACCACCTCGCTCGAATCTCCCGCTCGCCAGCTCGGGCGACCGTTAACACACCAAACCGGCGCGGCCGTCCGACGCTGCGCGGCTTCGAATCAGGAAGATCGACACCCCCGGGTCCAGGAGCGAAATCATGCCGATCCGTCCGAAGGTCATGGCGTTCTCGATACTCACCGTCGCGTCCCTCGGCTGGTGGCTGGCCTCGCCCGGGGGATGGGTCACGCCGATTCATGCCCAGGGGAAGCCCGGTCCGGCGGCCCCCCCCGGCACATCGTCGGTCCTGCCGATCCCGCCCGAACCGTTCCGGGGGTCGATCAACCTGCGGGCCGAGGACTCGAAGTCGGACTTCCCCCAGCCGGTCGAGGCTCCCAAGGGTGCCCCGAACGTCCTGCTGGTCCTGCTGGATGACGTCGGCTTCGGGGCGTCCAGCACTTTCGGCGGGCCCTGCAATACCCCGGTCCTCGAGGATCTGGCATCGAAAGGGCTGAAGTACAACCAGTTCCACACCACGGCCCTGTGCAGCCCCACTCGCGCCGCCCTGATCTCGGGGCGGAATCACCACTCGGTCCACACCGCCTGCATCATGGAGGGGGCCACCGGCTTCCCCGGCTATGACTCGGCGATGCAGAAGGACACCGCCACCGTGGCCGAGGTCCTCAAGCAGAACGGCTGGAACACCGCCTGGTTCGGCAAGAATCACAACGTCCCCGACTGGCAGTCGAGCCAGGCCGGGCCATTCGACCTCTGGCCGACCGGGCTCGGGTTCGAGCACTTCTACGGCTTCGTCGGCGGCGACACCAGCCAGTGGCGCCCGGCCGCGGTCGAGGGGATCAAGCCGATCGAGCCCTACCTGAACAACCCCGACTACAACTTCGATTACGACATGGCCGATCAGGCCATCAAATGGATCAAGATGCAGAAGGCCGTCGCGCAGGATCGCCCCTTCTTCTGCTACTACGCCCCGGGCGCGACCCACGCCCCGCACCATCCCAAGAAGGAGTGGGTGGAGAAGTACAAGGGGAAGTTCGACGCCGGTTGGGACGCGATCCGCGAGCAGACCCTCGCCCGTCAGAAGAAGCTCGGAGTGGTGCCGCCCGACACCAAGCTGGTGCCGCTGGCCCCGGGCATCCCGGCCTGGGACACGCTCTCCGCCGAACAGAAGAAGGTCTATGCCCGGATGATGGAGGTTTACGCCGGCTACCTGGAGCAGACCGACCACAACGTCGGCCGAGTCCTCCGTGCCATCGACGATGTCGGGCAGACCGACAACACGATCGTGGTCTACATCGTCGGCGACAACGGGGCCAGCGCCGAGGGGAGTCCGCAAGGCCTCCTGAACGAGATGACTTTTTTCAACGGCGTGAAGGAGGAACTCTCCGAAGTCCTCAAGCATGTCGATGACATCGGGACCTTCAAGACCTACAACCACTATCCGGTCGGCTGGGCGCACGCCATGTGCACCCCCTTCCAGTGGACCAAGCAGGTCGCCAGCCACTATGGCGGGACCCGGAACGGCATGGTCATCTCCTGGCCGAAGGGGATCGCGGCCCGGGGCGAGTTGAGGACCCAGTGGCACCACGCCATCGACATCGTGCCAACCGTGTATGAAGTGTGCGGGGTCACCGCCCCGACCACCGTCAATGGCGTCGCCCAGAAGCCGATCGAGGGCGTCAGCATGGCCTATACCTTCGCCGATCCCGAGGCGAAGAGCCGTCGAACCACCCAGTACTTCGAGATGCTGGGCAATCGCGCGATCTATCACGAAGGCTGGGTCGCCTGCACCACGCCGCCGCTCCCGCCGTGGGATCCGGGCAACACGACTACTGACGTGATCACCGGCTATCAATGGGAGCTTTACAACACGGACGAGGACTTCTCCCAGGCCGAGAATCTGGTCGCCGACCACCCGGACAAGCTGAAGGAGCTTCAACTCCTCTTCTACACCGAGGCGGCCAGGTATAACGTCCTTCCGCTTGACAACAGCAAGACGACCCGCCTCGACCCGGCCATCCGGCCCAGCCTTACGCGAGGCCGCAAGCGTTTCTCCTACGTGGCGGGACAGACCCGGATCCCGGAAGGTGCCAGCCCGGACCTGAAGAATCGGTCCTTCTCCATCTCGGCGAGCGTCGACGTGAAGGAGAAGGCCAGCGGCATGATCTTCACCCAGGGGGGCCTCTTCGCCGGTTTAGCCCTCTATCTCTCGGAGGGACGTCCGATCTTCCACTACAACTTCGTGGACGTGGCCCATTATGAGGTGGCCGGCCCGGCGGCCCTCTCACCCGGCAAGCATGAGATCAAGATGGATTTCGCCTACGACGGGGGCGAAATCGGCAAGGGGGCGACGGCCACGCTCTCCGTGGACGGCCGGGAAGTCGCCAAAGGACGAGTCGAGCGAACCATCCCCCTCCGAGTGACTCTCGATGAGGGGATCGACGTGGGAATGGACACGGGTACGCCGGTCAATCTGAGCTACGACGTCCCGTTCCGGTTCCAGGGCGAGTTGGATCACGTGACGGTCGACCTGAGGTGAGGTCAGGCTGGGCAGGGCGTCTCACGCGGGCCGGAGGGTTACTCCGGCCCGCTCTGCTTTCGAAGGTCCATCCAGAACCGTCCCGGACTCCCCTGCGGCACTCACACCCTCAAGGAGCGAGCCAGCCTCAGACCCCCAATAGACCTGTTGGTTTGGGGCCACTTTGTCGATTGTGTCGATTTTCCGAAAGATATCGCGGCGTTGTATCCGATATCTGTGAACATGCCCATTAACCGCACTCGTCCTTCCCCATTCGTCCGGTAACTCGCTCGACCTCGACAAGCGGAGAAACCTTTCATGTCAGAGGTTTGGGGCAAAGCAAGGGTCGTCAGCCGCCTCGTTGGGCGTGCTTCAACCCGACCTGGGCCTCGGATCCTTACCTGCGGGGCCTTCCTCTGTGTCATCTTGCCCGGCTGCATCGGGCCTCGGAGCCTCGAACTGACCCGACTCCGATACGACCAGGCCGTCTACGACACCTCCGAACAGCAGTGGCTTCGGAATATCGTCCGACTCCGGTACGGCGACCTGCCCACTTTCCTGGACGTCTCGGCGATCACCAGCCAGTTCGAGCTCTCCAGCCGGGGCGGGCTCACCGCCGGCCAGGAGCGGGATTCGGCAAATCGGTCCCTGTTCGGCGACATGACCTTGCAGTTCCGCGATGCCCCCACGCTGAGCTACACCCCCCGCGACCCGACCGAGCTGACCCGTGCGATGGTCGCACCGGTCGGCATCACGGCGCTCGGGCTGATGGCCGGCAACGGGTGGAACCTCGACGACGTGCTTCGGGTGATGGTGGCCGAGATCAACGGGCTGGAGAACGTGCCGGGGGCCGAACAGCTGATCCCCGAGGCCATCCCGCAGCCGACGGCGTTCCGGGAGATGGCCGAGATCGCAAACCGGTTGCGTCGCGATCGGGCGATCGTCCTGACCTCCATCGACCTGCCCAGAGAGGCCTCCCCTCCGATCGCCGAAGCCCGAGTCGACGGCTCCGACCTCGTCCAGGCGGCCAGCAACAAGCTCCAGTTCCGGGAGGCCGAAACGGTCGGCCAACTGGTCCTGACCCGATCGGAGCCGGCCTATCAACTGACCTTCTCGACCGCCCGGCCGGAGCACCCGGAGGCGGACGTCCTCCGCCAGTTGATCCGACTCTCGCCCGGTCGCCTCGAGTACCCGATCCGACGGATCGATATCCCGGGTGGAATCCCGCTCCTGCCGCTCCCCGATTCGCTCGACTTTCTCGACGTCCGGACCCGGACCCTCCTGGACATGCTCACGTTCCTCTCCAAAGGCGTCAGCATCCCCGAAGAACACCGATGCCGGGGGCTGGCGGCCCAGACCATCGGACCCGACGGGTTGGCCTTCGACTGGACCACGGTCACGCGGGGACTATTCCACGTCTGCGTCCAGAAAAAGCGGCCCAAGGACGCGGCTGTCGCTATCGAGTACCAGGGTTACTGGTATTACCTCCTGGCTAGCGACAAGCAGTCCAAGGCGACCCTCGGGATGATCCAGGCCCTCTTCAACCTCCAGCTGTCCGAGCCCAAGAAGGGTGGACCGCTCCTGACCCTGCCGGTCGGGCTGTGAATCGCTGCCGGGGGGAATCTCGACGATGAAGTTTCTCCTCCCACGTCACCGGATCGGCCTCGTGGCCTCGACCATCTCGATCGGCCTGGCCCTGCCAGCCCAGGCGCAAGATTCCCGATCGTTCGCGGACCTGATGCTCCGATGGCCCGAGCCCGGGCGAGAGGCCGGGGCCGAGGAGAAAGCGGAGGAAGTGTCCATCGACGCCGGCCTGCATGCCTTCATCACGCCCAACTTCGAGGTCGACACCGTCGTGGCCTTCGGGATCAACGACCAGACGCGAGGCGTCCTGGTGAAAGCCGAATTCGGGATTCGGTTCTGATCAGGCTTCGACCCCGACGTTGGATCGGGCGGCCCCCCCTCGGATGACCCGGTCAGGAGGACGATGGTTATGGATCGGTCGCGTGTCGGACGAGCTTCGATATTCCTGCTCATCCTCTCGGTAGCGGCGAGCCGCGCGGGTGCCCAGGGTGTGGTATCCCCCGGGGCGGGCCCGATCAACCGGGCGATGGCCGGAGCCTCGACGGCGGCCCCGGTCGACTTCGGCTCCAGCTACTGGAACGCGGCCAACCTGAGCTTCCTCGAGAAGGATGAGGTCCTGCTCGGGACCGAATTGATCATCCCAAGCCTGCACTACACCAGCTCCCTGCTGGCCGGTTCGATCAACGGGACGCTCCCCCCCACCGACCGAGTTGGCACTTCTCGGAGCGACAGCGGGGTCGCCAGCAATCTCGCCGTGGGTGCCTCGTTCAAGCTCCGACCCGACTCCCCCATCACCATGGGCCTGGGCATCTTCGGGCTGGTGGGCGGCGGCGTGAACTTCGCCGGGAGCCTGACCACTCCCACGCTGGCCCCTCGGCAGCCCCCCAATTACTTCGGGCTGGGGCCGATCTACGCCAACACCGCCCTCCTGTCCATCAAGCCGATGGCCGCCTATAAGGCCAGCGATCGGCTCTCGCTCTCGTTCGCCCCCGTGATCACCACCGGGACCGTCCAGTTCAGCCCCGCCTTCTTCGCCCCGGGGCCGGCGGACCAGTTCGGGATTCCCACGTTCCCGACCGCGACCAATTCTCGACCGTTCTGGGGGGCGGGGTTCGAGCTGGGATTCCTGTTCCTGGCGAACGAATCCTGGAACATCGGCTTCTCGTACAAGAGCCCGGTCTGGCAGGAACGATGGGCTTACAACAGTTACACCCCCGACCTCGCACCGCGACGGATCGGGGTCCAGGCCGACATCCCCGCCATCTATTCCTGGGGCGTGGCCTACAAGGGGATCGACCGACTGCTGTTGGATGTCGACCTTCGCTACTTCGACTACCGGAACGCCGCGCTCTGGGGCGACTCGATCAAGAGTGGCGGCCTGAACTGGAGCAGCATCTTCGCCGTTGCCGTCGGAGGCCAGTACGAGCTGACCGAGCGGCTCACGCTCCGGGGCGGTTATCTCTACAACCAGAACCCGATCGATCAGATTCAGACGATCTTTAATATTCAGGCTCCCGGCTTCATCCAGCACACCCTCTCGCTCGGGGCCACCCTCCGGATGAACGAGAACATCCTCTTCTCGGCCGGCTGGGTCCACGGGTTCCGCAACTCGATCGAGGGGCCGGTCGGGCAGATCCCGGCCTCGACCGCCCGGATGGACGCGCAGACCGACTCCATCCTCGCGGGCCTGACCATCCAGTATGGCCCCAAGAAGGCGAAAGTCGCCGAACCGACCGTGGCCCAGGTCAGCCCGGGGACCCCCGAGGGCGAATGATCCGCAACCTCACCGGCCGCCCGATCCCCGGCCTTCCTCCCATCGTTTCCGGGACGCGTCCTGGAGCGGGTTGGAGCCGTCGGGCAGGCGGTCGGCCGCGATCTCCCAGAAGAAAACCCCTCGGAATCCCCGCTTCATGGCCCACTCGGTCTTGAGGGCGACCGACTCGGCATCGTCGTAGCCGATTACGATCTTGCGGTCGGGGGCGAGGAGCCACGGAGTCTTCGTCTCGTCATCCCATCGACGGGTCCAGCCTTGCTCATCGATCAACTTGACGAGATTCCGGTAATTCCCCTGCGGGATCCGGACCTTGGGGGCCTCCTTCGTCGAGGCATAGGGCTCCCCGACGGCGAAGCCTCGCCCATAAAGGGGGATCCCGACGGCCAGCCGATCGGCGGGCATCTTACGCTCCTCGACCAGATAATTCATGGCCGACTCGACCGATCGAGGTGTCCCCCCGGGCTGCTTCGACGACCCGAACAACGGGGCATTGTGGCCCGCATAGGGGGTCCAGTCGCCCGCGAAGTCGTAGGTCATCACGTTGACCCAATCCATCGTCTCGACCAGGAAAGCGGTGTCGAGCCATCGGAGCGTGCCCGGGTTGGAGGAGGCCGCCATCGTGAGGATCATCGGCCGACCTTTCTTCAGTCCGATCGCGTCGATCTCCTTGCGGAGCCGACGGACCAGGCGTTCGAAGCCGACCACCTCTTCCTTGGTGTCGGGATACTCCCAGTCGAGGTCGATCCCGTCATAGTCGTAATCATCAACCATCGTGATGACCGAATTGACGTAACGATCCTCGGTCTCGGGGGTGGAGACGATCGAGCGGAATTGCTCGTCCCAGCCCCAACCCCCGAGCGAGACTAGCATCTTGACGCCAGCCCGATGGGCTTCCTCTACCACCTCCCGCCCCGGGACATTTCGGGCCCTTCGAAGCTTCCCATCGCCGTCCGCCGTGACGAAGGCGTGGCAAATGTGGGTGTATAGTCGATAGTCGATCTCGCGAGCCGGCCCGAAGAGATAACCCACGAACACCTTGTCCCGAGGCTTCTCCTCCGGCCCGGCCTCCGAGCGAGCCCCGAGGGAGAGCGAAACCACGAGGAAAGTCAGGGTTGCCAACGTTCGGCGATGAGCGAGCGACATCAATCTCCCCTGTCCGGGTCTCGATCCGAAGGTATTGCTTTGAAGGACGATCCGGCTTCCGGAAGGTTGATCCCCCGGACATACGCCGGTTCGGGCCTGGCTGTCGAGGCTCGCTGCATGATCGGTGAACGAAGCTTCGAGGTCCAGAACCTGGCGGCCGGTGGGTTCGCTCCGTCGCTGAAGGATGGGTTCGTTCCGTCGTTGCAAGATGGGTTCGTTCTGATGATGAAGGATGGGTTCGTTCCGTCGACTGGCAGTCGATGATGGCGACTCGCGAGCCGGGTTCGGCCGCCGCAAGCCTTCACGTGGAAATTGGTTGGATCGCGAATCTCGGTTGCTCCGCTCTGGGAAGCCCTGCCGTGAAAATGGGTTCGTTCTCGGCCCGCAGGTGGCTTCGATCGGGCCCCGCGAGTGGCTTCGATTTGCCATCGGTCCGAGTCCAGTCAGTGGGAGCATCGGACGGTGACTCAAGGATGCGCTCGGGAGAAATCGGTAGTTGCGGACTTCCCCGATACTTTCGCGTCGATCGGTCCCTGGCCCGCACACAAAATCGAGAATCTCTCGGTGGCTGCTCCCGCTCCTCACCTCAACCTCCAGCGATGCAACTAGGCATCACTGTGTTTCATCTGTCACAGGAGCCTGTCCAGTTTGGGGATTCTCGCCCATATTGGCACTTGACCGCTCCTTCAGGTGCTAACCAGGGGAGGGAAAGATGTTAAAGCTGTTCAGGAAATTGCTCGTCCGTGAGGAGGGCGCATCGGTTCTCGAAGGCGCTCTTATGCTGGCCTTAATCAGCTCCGCCGTAGTAACGATCGTACCGGGCCGCTCCATTGGAAGCGGACTCAGCGGGATTTGCGAGACCCTGTGCGATGATGCCCCAGTCATCCAACGAACCGCGGATCGGTTGCCGGAGGCTGCAGCAGGCCGGAGCAAGCTGATTGCCGTTGAGTTCAGCGACCGGACTGGCCTGGAAACCGCGAAGTCGAGGCCATTGGAAACGGCTCATATAAATCACTGGGGGCCGGCGACGATGGGGAGCGGTCGGCATCGCGGTGTTTCAATGGCGGTAGTCCGAGGTACGCACAGAGAAACCCCGTTCGTTTCCGGCCAGCGTCCGGTCATTTCAGCCGACCCTTCCACTTCGCCCGAGAAACGTACCCCGCCTGCATAGTCTCGACCGAGCCGCCGTGATCGGGGAGGGAGGCCTTGAGCCATTCCGCCAGGCGACGGGTGGCCGGAGCTGTCTTGTCTCCCGACCAAATCAAAATGTCCCCTATGGCTTCCCCCGGACACCTTGACCGACTGACTCCTCCCGCCGAATGCATGATTGCAATCACATAAAAGTGGTACACTATCCGATAGTCCCCTTTATGTGACACAACCTCCGAAAAGTCAAGAAGAGGATTCTAGGCGACTGAGGTAAGAGAGGTGGCAACCACGAGGACAAATGGATAGCATGGCCGAAGGTTCCGAAGAGGCGATCAATTGGACTCACGTTTCTGAGATTTATTCGATGGATCACGATACATTCGACATCGAACAAAAAGCCGCTCGGCTATTCTGCGAGGCTCTCGGGAGCCGGTGGATTCCGCACCAGGAGTCGCTAGATCACGGCATTGATTATCGTGTCGAGTTGCGAGAAGGCAGAAAGGCGAGCGGAACATCTTTTTTCGTTCAACTTAAGGGCCAAGCCAAGTCAAAGAGAATCAATCGCGATAAATTTATTAGGTTCGATTTGGAGATAGAGCGATTAAAACAGTATGACAACGCAAGACTGCCCGTTTATTTGGTCGTGGCTGATCTTTCCTGTAGAACCTGTTACTTTGTTTTTTTGCAAGAATTTATGGCCCGCATGAAGAACCAGAATTGGAGGAAAAGAAATGGCGGGAAGGCTGTAATTCACGTTCCCACAGGCAACGTCGTTACGGATTCGTTCTCGTTGGCGGATGAGATTGCGAGGGCGTCACAATACTTAGCAAGCAAGCTTGTCGGGGAGGGGATCGATTACGAGGAGAAATTCTACTCCAGCTTGGATAGCAATTTTAGTGTGCAAGTGTTGGCTTCCTCCAAATCAAAACATTTTATGATTGCCGCCAATAATGATTCCACTCTTCATATGACATTCCGCAAGAGCAAATTGGCTCCAGGCGAATTTGATAAATTTCTTCGTGGACTACCGATGAACGTAACTCCCGACTCTATCGTGGTCAAGGGTTCCCCACTGTGGGAGCACATCACGACGAAAGTATGCGAGGGTGGCGGAACATTAACCATGATGTCACACCAGGAAGGACACTTAAATTTGTCGCGATTGGATTCGTCCGGTCGCATCAAGGCATCGGTTCAACATCTACCTTGTCTGATCGAAGGTGGTAGGGAAGAGTGGCGATATCACGCCTCGTCGGCATTCGGTATTATCAACTTGAGCGGCGAGGTTCGGTCCAAACAGTTTGGTCAAAACCAGTTCAACTTTAATTTCAAAGCCAGCAAGTGGCTCAATAAAGAAATTCTAAGGCTTCCTTATTTTGACGAGGTTGATGGCGTGTTTTTTGACCACGGTATCGGTGATAAATTTCTAATCGAAATGTTCGTAGAGGACAATGATCCCGTCGTACTGAGCATGAACGCTGCCGAAGGAAGTCAATTGGATGATCTGAGGCATACGATGTATTTACTAAAGAGAACGAGAGTGGTAGCTAAATTTTTTGTAATCAATCCTCTGCTGCCCGAGTTCTTCGACAAGAATTTTGCAGATGATCTTGATTTTTTGCATTCGATCGCAACAGGCGAAGACATTTCGTTTGATTGTAAGTTTGATAAGCTTACCACGACTGTTTCTCTCGACACGGCGAAGGAATTCATTGATGAACGTAATGATAATCACGTTGTAAATTTAATGCTCAGCGACACGGTAGTTGAGAAATCAATCCTTGGAGAAAGGATTATCGTCGAAGATTGGAGGCATTTCTTGACCAGTCTTCGATTTGCCGACGACTATCATCGCATTCAGGGTTTGATCGCCAAACGTGTCGAGTCGATCACGGTGGATTTGGTGCCGACCAGTGCGACAACTGGAAGAATATCAAAGAATTACTAATCGTAGAGAGGGGAAAAGGGGACATTCTCGTTTTTGCTTATTTCTTCGAGTCTGCGCCTCTCTCTTGCTTGGCACTTTTGTGGACCGAATCGAATCCTCGGCTCCATAGCTCGTGATGCCTGCCATTTCCGCGCCATCCTCATCCCCTCTCGCCCGCGTCGGCTGAGAAGCCTCCTGGCCAAGATCAGAATGCCCCCCGGGTTCTCCCTGGGCTCCCATCCTGAAACTCGCCGGTCTGCCCGACTTCGCTCTGTCAGAAAACCCGGAGATCGCCGCTGGAGATGAGATGGCCCCCCGTGACGAAGTCCGGGCGGAACCCTCCGAGGCGACGCTGGGCTCCTCACCCTGGATGAACTCGAAGCCCAGGTAAGTAGCACACGAGTGATACGGAATCTTCCGGATGAGTTATCATAGGGGGATCTCCTACTTCCACGGAGGTTCCCCATGGCGAACGAACGACTGCCCATCGTCCTGCACCTGCCCCCCGAGGAGATCGCTCGCCGCTATCGCGCGTGCCGCTCCGGCATCGAGAAGACCCACTGGCAGGTGATCTGGCTCCTGACTCGCCCGGACCAGCCGCTCAGCCCGGCTCAGGCCGCCCAGCAGGTCGGCCTGACTCCGGTCTGGGCCCGCGCCTTGCTCAAACGCTGGAATGCCCAGGGGCCCGATGGCCTGGGCGACCGGAGGGCTACCACCAACGGCGGCCAGAGCAAGCTCACCCCCGAGCAGCAGGTCGATCTCTGGGCCGCCCTCCGCCAGTCGCCGCCCGACGGCGGGCTCTGGACCGGGGCCAAGGTCGCCACCTTCGTCCGCGATCGCTGGGACGTCCACATCCGCAAGCAGACCGGCTGGAGATGGCTGCGTGGCCTGGGCTTCTCGCTGCAGGTCCCCCGACCCCGACATCCGGAGGCCGCCACGCCCGCTTCGCAGCGGGCGTGGAAAAGACGCCCTGGCCGATCGAGTCGCCCGCCTACGTCGGGAGCACCCCGGCCGAGTGGTCGAGGTCTGGGCCGAGGATGAGGCCCGGCTGGGGCTCAAGCCGATCACCCGTCGGGTCTGGGCGGTGCGAGGCCATCGGCCGCTCTCCTATGGCCGGACCAAGTACCAATGGGCCTACGTCTACGGCTTCGTGCACCCGGCCAGCGGGCGGAACCTGGAGCTGATCCTGCCCTCGGCCAATACCGACTGGATGGGCCTGGCGTTGGAGGAATTCGCCCGCTGGGCCGACCCGGCCGGGGAGAAGCTGCTGGTGCTGATGGTGGACAACGCCGGCTGGCACGTGGCCAGGCGGCTGGCGATCCCGGCCAACGTGGTGCTGCACCGGCTGCCGCCTTGCACGCCGGAGCTACAGCCGGTCGAGCCGCTCTGGCCGCTGGTACGCGAGGCGGTGGCCAACCTGGGGTTCAACGACCTGGCCACGATGCAGGTCCCTGTCCTGGATCGGTGCCGATGGTTGATCGACCACCCCGAGGTCGTCCGCGGAGCCGTCGGCTTCAGCTGGGCGGTCGAGCTCAATGGTTAGTCATCCAGGGGATTCGGTATGAGACCTGGGGATGAGCCTCAACCTCCTTCAAAACGTGCGCTTGCCTGGTTCGGCGAACTCGGCCACAATGAATGAATGTTGGATAAATCCTCCGCGATTGGCGATTCCGATGGGCCGAGGAACGCTCGAATGCTCCGATCCTCGACGAAACGGGTATGGGCGGTCCTGGGCTGCTCGTTGGCGATCCTGGTCGCCTCGGCCGCCGGGCTCTGGGCCGGGACCGATTCGGACGTCGCGCCGGTCGCCCCTCCCGAGACTTTTCGGAAGGAACAGCGGGATCACTGGGCCTTCGTCCCGCCCGTCCGACCCGAGCTTCCCGAGGTCCAGGAATCGGGCTGGGTCAAGAACCCGATCGATCGGTTCATCCTGGCGGGCCTGGAATGGATGGAGTTCCGCCATGCTCCCGAGGCCGACCGGGTCGCCCTGATCCGCCGGGTGACGTTCGACCTGACCGGACTGCCGCCCACCCCGGACGAGATCGAGCGGTTCCTCGCCGATCCCTCGCCCGACGCTTACGAGCGGCTCGTCGATCGGCTGCTCGACTCGCCACGATTCGGCGAGCGTTGGGCCCAGCACTGGCTCGACCTGGCCCACCATGCCGACTCCAATGGCTTCGAGCTGGACGCCGAGCGTCCCGACGCCTGGCGCTATCGGGATTGGGTCGTTCAGGCCTTCAACGACGACATGCCTTATGACCGCTTCGTGCAGCTCCAACTGGCCGGCGACGAGATCGCGCCGGGGGACCACGCGGCTCTGATCGCCACCGGGTTCTGCCGGGGCGGGCCTCGCGAGGTC
This sequence comes from Tundrisphaera lichenicola, assembly GCF_051175385.1. GTDB lineage: Bacteria > Planctomycetota > Planctomycetia > Isosphaerales > Isosphaeraceae > Tundrisphaera > Tundrisphaera lichenicola. The sequence goes on from NZ_CP195106.1 coordinate 6,146,004, forward strand.
GTGGGGGGGAACGTCGACCCCGCCGAGAAGCGACAATCCGAGCTGACCGAGATCACCGGGACCGTCGGGTCGGTCTTCCTCGGCCTGACCATCGGCTGTGCCCGATGCCACGACCACAAGTTCGACGCCCTGCCGACCACCGATTATTACCGCCTCCAGTCGTTCTTCGCCGGCTCGAACCTCGTCGAGATCCCCATCGCCTCGGAAGCCGAGGTGGCGGCGTTCGAGGAGGCCAAGAAGGCCGCCGAGGCGAAGATCGCCCCGTTGAAGAAGCGGATGTCGGAGATCGAGGCCCCCTATCGGAAGGTACTGGCCGAGTCGAAGCGGGCGATGCTGACACCGGACGAGCAGGCCCTGCTGGCGATCCCCGAGAAGGATCGGACCCCCACTCAGAAGATCCTGGCCCAGGGCCTGGGGACCACCCTCGCGGTGAAGTGGGAGGAGGTCGCCGAGGCCGTCGCCAAGGACGCCGAACCCCACGCCGAACGCGAGCGGCTCAAGCGAGAGATCGACGCGATCGACAAGACGATCCCACGGCCCCCGGCCCACGCGCAGGCCCTGATCGACCAGAAGCCCGAGGCCCCCGAGACCTTCGTCTACCGTCGGGGGGATCACAAGAACCTCGGCCCCCGGGTCGCGCCCCGACCTCCGGGGATCCTCCTGGCCTCGACCGACTCCGCGACCTTCGACCCGGGATCGATCGCGCCGACCGACTCGACCACCGGCCGACGGAAGGCGCTGGCGACCTGGATGACCCATCCAGGTAACCCCTTGACCGCTCGGGTGATCGTGAACCGGCTCTGGCAGGGGCATTTCGGACGCGGGATCGTCTCGACGCCCAGCGACTTCGGGGTCCGGGGCGAGGCCCCTTCGGATCAGCCCTTGCTGGACTGGTTGGCGACCGAGCTGGTCGCCCGGGGATGGAAGCTCAAGCCGATCCACCGCTTGATGGTGACCTCGGCCGCCTATCGACAGGCTTCGACCGTGGGCGGGGAGTTCGCCCGGAAACAGGCGACCGATGACCCGCAGAACACGACGCTCTGGCGGATGAATCGGCGGAGGATGGAGGCCGAGAGCCTCCGCGATGCCATGCTCGCCGCCTCGGGAGAGTTGAACATGAAGGCGGGGGGACCGGGCGTGCTGGTGCCGATCGAGCAGGAGGTCGAGGATCTGATCTTCACCGAGGCCGAGGTCGTCGACCTCTGGCCGGTGACGCCCGACCCGTCCGAGCATCTCCGGCGCTCCCTCTATCTTTTCCGCAAACGGAACGTCCGGTACCCGATGTTCGACGCATTCGACTCCCCCGACACGCAGACGGTCTGCCCGCAGCGGACCGTCAGCACCCACGCCCTCCAGGCCCTCGTGATGATGAACGGGGAGTTCGCCGCCGACCGGGCCAAGGCCCTGGCGGGCCGCCTCTTCCGCGAGGCCGAGGGGGACGATTCGGCCCGGATCGCCCGCGCTTACTCGATCCTTTTGGGTCGCGTCCCTCGTCCGTCCGAACTCGAACAGGCCCGCGCCTTCCTGACTTCGCAGGCCGACTTCCTCCGCGATCGAGAGGCGGAGGGAGGCCCGCTCGCCCGACCGACCTTCCTCCCCGAAGTAATCCGCCCCGCCGAGGCCGCCGCCTGGGTCGACTTCGCCCTCGCGATGCTCAACCGAAACGAATTCCTCTACGTCCCCTGACCGCCCGCCCGGGAGCCTTCCCATGAACGAACCCCGCCAGCCCGGACGATGCCCCGGCCCGTCCGGGATCGCCCCCAGTCGTCGCGAGTTCCTCCGGACCGCGGGGAACGGTTTCGGGATGCTCGGGCTCTCGTACCTCCTCCAGAAGGAGGGCCTGGCCGCGACCGGCGGGCCGAGCCCGGCCGCCAACCCGATGGCCGCGAAGCCCGGACACTTCCCCGCCAAGGCCAAACGATGCATCTTCCTGTTCATGACCGGCGGGCCGAGCCACCTCGACATCTACGATCCCAAGCCCTTGCTCAACACGCTGGACGGCCAGCCGCTCCCGCCGAGCTTCGGCAAGATCCACAGCCAGTTCCTCGAATCCGACCCGCTCTGCCTGGGGAGCCACCGGAAATTCGGCAAATACGGCGAGTCGGGCATGGATATGTCCGACCTGGTCCCGCACATGCACCAGCACGCCGACAACATCGCCCTGATCCGCTCGTGCGTCGCCGACAACGTGATCCACGCACCGGCCATGTACCAGATGAACACCGGCCGAACCTTCATGGGGTTCCCGAGCCTCGGGAGCTGGGTGACCTACGGCCTGGGCTCGGAGAGCGACAACCTCCCCTCGTACGTGGTGATGACCCAGCCGGAGGGGACGCCCGAAGGCGGTGCCCCTTGCTGGGGGGCCGGGTTCCTCCCCGCGCTCTATCAGGGGACCTTGCTCCGGCATGGCCCCGCGCCGATCATCAACCTCAAGCCCGCCACCGACGAGTTCACCCTCCCCCAGCAGCGGCGGACCCTCGACCTCCTCCGCTCGATGAACGAGCAGCAGCTCGATCCGCTCGACACCGAACTCTCGGCCCGGATCGCCTCGTACGAGCTGGCCTACCGGATGCAGAGCGCGGCCCCCGAGGCGGTGGACCTCTCGCGAGAGCCCGAGTCGACCCGCGAGATGTACGGACTGAACGATCCGAAGACCAACGAGTTCGGAACCCGCTGCCTGCTCGCTCGCCGGTTGGTGGAGCGAGGAGTCCGGTTCGTCCAGCTCTATTCGGGAGGCGGGCCGGTCGCGATGCAGTGGGACGCCCACGACGACATCGACGCCAATCACGAGAAGATGTGCGGCCTGACCGACAAGCCCGTCGCCGCCCTACTGACCGACCTCAAGCGGACCGGCCTGCTCGAAGACACCCTGGTGATCTGGGGGGCCGAGTTCGGCCGGACCCCGGTCAGCCAGAAGGGGGGCAGGGGCCGCGACCACAACGCCACCGCCTTCAGCATGTGGATGGCCGGGGGCGGCGTGAAGGGGGGGGCGACCATCGGGACGACCGACGAGATCGGCCTGAACGTCGTCGAGGACCGCGCGCACGTCAACGATATCCACGCCACGATCCTCCGCCTGATGGGGCTCGATCACAAGCAGCTCACCGTCCTCCACAGCGGACGAGACGAGCGCCTGACCGACGTCGGAGGCAAGGTGATCTCGAACCTGATCGCCTGACCGGACAAGCCCTTGCGATACTGCAAATTCTTCAAACCATTCGACGTCCTGACCCAGTTCACCGACGTCGAAGGTCGAGCAACACTCAAGGACTTCGTCGAGGTCCCCGGCATCTATCCGGTCGGCCGGCTCGACCGGGACAGCGAGGGGCTCCTGCTCCTGACCGACGACGGCCCCCTCGCGCATCGTTTGACCGACCCTCGCTTCGACCACCCCAAGACCTACCTCGCCCAGGTCGAGCGAATCCCGGGCCCCGAGGCGCTCGAGGCCCTCCGGAGGGGAGTCCTCCTGTCGGACGGCCCGACCCGCCCGACCGAGGCCGACCTCCTGGAGGCCGAGCCCGAACTCCCCGAGCGGCCCGTCCCGATCCGGTTCCGCAAGAACGTCCCGACCGCCTGGCTCCGCCTGGTCCTCCGCGAAGGCAGGAACCGTCAGGTCCGGAGGATGACCGCCGCCGTCGGGCATCCCACGCTCCGGCTGGTCCGAGTCGGGGTCGGCCCGATCGAGATCGGAGATCTCCAGCCCGGCCAGTGGCTCGACCTCTCCGACGAGGAGCGGCAAGTCCTCAAGTCCGCGAATCGACCCCGGAAAAGGCATTAAGAGAGCGAGGCGCAAAGTAGTGACCGATCGAGCCCGATCTCTTCGCCCTCCGCTCTCTTCGCTTCGCCTCGCCTCCGCCCTCGATCGCCGGCGAGTGGTGATCGGGGCGGCTCGCGGATAGACTGGAGTACAGGCTGATTCCGCCGGCTTCGCTCGCCGAGATCCTCCCGGGTTTTCGCCCGACTTTCCCCGAAGGGCCGAGATCATGGCCAGCCAATCCAGGACCCGCTCGGGCATGACGCTGGAGGAGTTCCTCCGATGGCCCGAGGCCGACGAGCATCCTTACAAGGAGTTCATCGATGGTCGGATCGAGGTGAAAGTGTCGCCGCAGAAGAAGCACTCAATCTTGACCTCCGACTTTTGTTTCGCGCTGGATACGTTCGCCCGGCCCCTGAAATTAGGTCGGGCTTTCCCGGAGCTGCGATGCACCTTCGAGGGGCGGTCGATCGTCCCGGACGTCGTGTTTCTCCGGCCCGAACACATCGAACGTGACAGCCTGGGCGAATTCGCCGACGAAACGGTCTCTCCCCCGGATATTCACATCGAAATCCGCTCGCCCGGGCAGTCCTTGAAGAAGACGGTCGAGAGGCTAGAGCACTCGGTCGCCAACGGGTGCCCTCTCGGTTGGCTGGTCGACCCAATTCTCAAGACGATCGACGTTTATCGTCGCGAACCTCCGCCCGAACGTCTTCCCAACGAGGGTTTCCTCGACGGTGCCCCGGTCCTTCCGGGATTCCGACTGCCTGTCGCCGAGGTCTTCAGGTGGTTGGCGTTCCCGGAGCCGGCCGGACCGGGAGCCGACCCCGCATGAGTGTCCCCTCGTCAGGCGAATCCGAGATCCCGCCGCTCCGGTTGACCTTCGAAGGGGGGACGATCCTCGTCGAGGGGCTTCCCGAGGACGACACGCGCGGTTTGCCCGGCCTTCGATTCGACCCGAGGGCCAGGATGCACCGCGCGGAGGCGATCCGGTATCGGGAGATCGTCCAGTCGCTCCGAGCCCAGAAGATCCCCTACCGAGACGAGGCCCGCGCCTACGAGGGGAAGACCCCCTGGCCGTTCCGGGTGGTCAAGCAGTCGTTCCCGCACCAGACCGAAGGGCTCGAAGCCTGGTGGCAGTCGGGAGGGCAGGGGGTGGTGGTCCTGCCGACCGGGACCGGAAAGACTCACCTGGCCAACCTCGCCATCAACAAGGTCGAGCGCCCGAGCCTGGTCGTCACGCCGACCATCGACCTGCTCAACCAGTGGTACGACGAGTTGACCCTGGCCTTCGGAGTCGAGGTGGGATTGCTCGGCGGCGGCTATTATGACATCAAGCCCTTGACCGTCACCACTTACGACTCGGCGTACATGAACGTCGATCGCCTGGGCGACAAGTTCGGCCTGATCGTCTTCGACGAGTGCCACCATCTCCCGAGTCCGACCGTCAGCGCCTCGGCCCTGGGCTCGATCGCCCCCTTCCGGCTGGGCCTGACCGCCACCCCCGAGCGGGCCGATAACGCCCACGAACGGCTCGACCACCTGATCGGCCCGATCGTCTATCGTCGCGAGATCACCCAGCTCCGTGGGCAGTTCCTGGCGGATTATCGGGTCGAATCGCTGTTCGTGAATCTCACCGACGAGGAACGGTTCCGCTACGAGTCGATGCGGGAGATTTACCGGACCTTCCTCTCCAGTACCGGGATCGACATGAGACGCCCCGGGGCCTGGGGCCAGTTCCTATTCCAGGCCCACCGCTCGGCCGAGGGACGCCAGGCGTACCTGGCCTATCGCGAGCAGCGGGCCCTGGCCCTGGCCGCCCCGGCCAAGCTCAGCCTCCTGGCCCGGCTCCTGGAGCGGCACAACGGGGACCGGGTCCTGATCTTCACCCACGACAATGCCACGGTTTACACCATCGCCCGGCAGTTCCTGGTGCCGGTCATCACCCACCAGACCAAGACCAAGGAACGCCGCGAGGTCCTCCTCAAGTTCAACTCGGGGGAATACCCGATCGTGGCGACCTCGCGCGTCCTGAACGAAGGCGTGAACGTCCCCGAGGCCAACGTCGCGGTGATCCTCTCGGGCTCCGGCTCGGTCCGCGAGCACGTCCAGCGGCTCGGGCGAATCCTCCGGAAGTCCGGCGACAAGGAAGCGACCCTCTACGAGGTCGTCACCCGGGGGACCGTCGAGGAATTCACCTCCAACCGTCGACGCCAGCACAGCGCGTACGGAGGCGACTGATGTCCCCGAGGTTCGTCCTCCTGGCCTGCCTGGCCTCGACCCTGTTCATGACCGGGGTGATCTGGTTCGTCCACGTGGTCCACTACCCGCTCTTCGATCGCGTCCAGGCGGAAGCCTTCCGGCGGTATCACGCCGACCACACGAGGGCCACCGGATCCGTCGTGATCCTGCCGATGGTCGTCGAGCTTTTGACGAGCATCGCCCTCGTGGCGAGGCGTCCGGAAGGGATATCACCCTGGATGGTCTGGCTCGGGCTGGCCGCCGCCCTGATCTCCTGGGGATCCACGTTCTGCTTCTCGGTCCCGGCTCACGGTCGACTCGCCGGGGGGTTCGACATCCAGGCCCACGCGGACCTGGTCCGGACCAACACGATCCGGCTGGTGAGCTGGACGATCCACTCGGCGGTCTTGCTGGTCATGACCGCCCGGTTGCTCCGATAATGGAGTGATGATGATCGCCGGTCGAATGGCGGGCCTAGTCCCGCCGGTCGACGTCCGATGTCCTCGCCCCGAGGCCCCGCCCATGCTGACCGGCACTCTCGTCCGCGTCCGGTTCTCGAAGCAGCGGATCATCCCGCTCTACCTGAACCGCGACGATCCCCAGTGGCTGGAGGTGGCCGAGAGCCTGCTGCTGATCTTCCGAGAGGCGATCGGGCGGACCCGAGGCGAGATCGAGACCGAGATCGACGAACTGGTCGGCGAAGGGCTGGCCACGCTGGCCCATCGAGGCCTGGCCAAGATCCTGGAGGATCGGTCGGAATTCGAGGTCGTGGCCGACGTGCCCCCGGAGATGATCCGCGAGAAGGTCTTCACGGCGGCGGCCGAGCACCGGAAGGCCCTCCGAGCCTCGGGCCAGGCCCGGGCCCAGTTCCGCCGCGATCCGGTCCTCGAAGGGGTCGCGCAGGAACTCAACCTCAAGCCCGAACAGGTGGCCGCCGCACTCTTCGCGGACCTCCGCGACGAGAACCGGCTGCTCACCTTCGATCAGGGGCTCGACGCCCAGAGGCTGATCGACCGCTACAACGTGGCCCTGGCGCAGTCGGTCCTGCTCCGATCGGTGATGGTCGAGGCCGAGGTCCGCCACGAGAAACCGGCCCGCTATCGCCAGCTCTTCCGGCACCTCAAGTTCCACCGGCTCCTGTACCGGGTCGAGGGGACGATGCGCGACGGCTACGTCTTCCACGTCGACGGGCCGCTCAGCCTCTTCAGCGCGACCAACAAGTACGGGCTCCAGATGGCGATGTTCCTGCCGGCGCTCCTGCTCTGCGGCGACTTCCGCCTCGATGCCGAACTCCGGTGGGGACCCCGCCGCGAGACCCGGACCTTCCACCTCGAATCCAAGGACGGGTTGGTCTCGCACTACGCCGACACCGGGACCTACGTCCCCGCCGAGTTGGGGGCGTTCCTCGATCGGTTCCGCCAGGTCGCCCCCGGCTGGGAGGTCACCGAGGCCACCGAGGTCGTCGAGCTCGGCCGGGAAGGGGTCTGGGTCCCCGATTACAAATTCGTCCACAAGGCCACGAAGGTCGATGTGCTGGTCGAGGTCCTCGGCTTCTGGAAGCGGTCCAGCCTCGACCGGCTCCTCCGGCTCCTCCCCCAGCACGGCCCGCCCCGGTATCTCCTGGCCATCTCCGAGAAGCTCAAGGTCGACGAGGAATCCCTCGGCGAACTCTCCGGGCCGGTCCTCCGGTTCAAGGAGATCCCCAACGCGACCGAGATGGCCTCCCTCCTGGAACGATTCCTCCGCGATCGGAACCCCGGCCTCGCCATCGAGTGACGTCCGGTCCGGACGATCGTCGAGATTCTCCTGAATAATCCGCGGTTTCCTCTCCGATGAAAACCACGGAAGGAATTTCGTTCGCGCCGCAAAATCACTCAGAAATCATGCAGGCGACAACCCGAAAATCGTTCAATCCTTTCAACCCAAAGAACAAATCCCGAGAATTCTCGAAAGAGTAACGGGAATTGCTTGCTTTAAGGTCGGCTTCGGTCTAGGATGAAATCGTTCAAATCGCTCAAGGCGACCGGAAATTCTTTCATGACAACCGCGGAGACTTATCTGAAGGTTCGACAGGTCGCCGAGGCCCTGGGCGTGAGCGTTAGCACGATCCAGCGGCTGGTGGACGGCGGATCGATCCAGGCCAATCGGACGATAGGCCGGCATCGACGCCTGCTGCTGTCGAGTGTCCTGGATTATGCTCGCCGAGAGCGTTACCCGGTGGATCGTCTCCATCGATTCGAAAATAATCCGACATTAACCGTCGAGTCTTGCGACGAATCGTCCGTGGATCGGCTGGTCGACCTGCTCCGATCCGGCAAGAAGCGAGAGGCGACGATCCTGATCAATTCGGTCATCGACTCGGGTCGGAGTGCGGTGGAACTCGCCGACAACCTGATCCGACCGGTGATGGAGGAGATCGGACACGGCTGGGAGCGCGGTGCCTGGGACGTCTACCAGGAGCATCAAGCGACCCAGGTCGTGATCTCGGCCCTGATGGGCCTCGTCCACCGATCGACCTCGTCGGGAAAGGCGGAGGGCCAGCCTTTGGCCCTGGTGGCGTCCGCCGAGGGCGACCCCTACATCATGCCCGGATTGCTGGGGGAGCTGGTCCTTCGCGAGGTGGGATGGGAAGTCAGGAACCTGGGGGTCAACCTGCCCTTGAAGTCCCTGGCCCGCGCCGCACGCGATCAGCGTCCCGCCCTGGTCTTCCTGTCGGCCGGCCACCTCCCGGACCCGGCCTACTTTTTGCAAGAATACTCGCATCTCTACAAATCAACATCAAGCGTCGGTGCGCCGATCATCCTGGGGGGCCGGGCCCTCGACCCCGATCTCCGATCGAGGCTGATCTTCGCCAGCTTCGGCGATCGGATGGCACATCTCGCCGAATTCGCGCGGACGCTTCTTCCGGCCATCTCCGCGTCTCGTCCTCTGGTCAGGAACTGATGATCGAGATCGACAAACGTTGCAGACTGAACTTCCAGGGAGACTTCCGATGCGACCGAATCGGCGAAACGACGACGCGAACGGATTCTCGACCCTCGACGATTCCGACACCAAGGTATTGAGCTCGAAGGAGGAGCGGCAGCTCCTCCAGGAACTCGGCGAATGCAAGCGGAAGCTCGCCGAGGCCCTGGAGAAGATCCCGGGCTACGAGATGCCCCGAGGGGCCGACGACCCCCAGACCCAGGCCAATCATATCGCCTCGTTCTATACCGGCGACGGCCAGTCCGAGGCGAGACTCGGGGCGATCTTCCGCCGGTACTCCGAACTCCGAGGGAAGCTCGCCCTGGCCAACATGCGATTGATCGCACACGTCGCGAAGCGGTTTCGCGATCGGGGGGTCTCCTACTCGGATCTGCTCCAGGAGGGATTCTGCGGACTCCTCGAAGCGATCGACCGGTTCGACCTGAACCATCAGACCAAGCTGGCCACCTACGCCACCTGGTGGATCCGCCAGGCCATGCAGCGAGCGGTGGCCTCGTGCGCCTACCCGGTCCGACTCAGCCCGAGGCACCTCCGGCAACTCGCCCAGAATCAGGATGAGGTCGGTCCCAGGGATCCGGATCGGACCCCCGAGGATGGCCTGGTTGCCAGCACCGAGATGATCCAGAGGATCCACACCGCGACCCGCCCGACGATCTCGCTGGACGCGACGCTGGACTCGGACAGCAACTTCAACCTGATGCAGATCATGAGCGATCCTGAGGGCGACCGGACCGGCGAGGTCGACATGGACGAGACCGTCGGGAAGATGATGGACGTCCTCCGCCCCCGCGAGCAGGAAGTCCTCGCCCTCCGGTTCGGCCTGGGCGGCAAGGCCCGGCTCTCGCTCAGTCAGGTCGGCAAGGTCCTCGCGGTCTCCAAGGAACGGGTCCGACAGATCCAGGATCGAGCCCTGGAGAAGCTCCGGTTGGTCGCCGGCGAGCACGACTGGGACGATTCGCTCCTGGCCAACGCCTGATAAACCCCAGAGCCCGACTCGACCTCGATCGGTCGATCGCTTTTCAAGGCCCCCGATGAATGGGGGTCTTTTCGTTTTCGAAGGGAAGTCGGGACATGAAGTCCGATGAACTCGACCCGATTCGACCGATCATAAGGGATGTTGGCGTTGGAGAGTTGACCGCCGAGAGCATCTTATGCCGCCTCACCCGCCCGACCCCCTGCGCGACCCGATCGGCCCATTCCTCCATTATCTGATGGCCGAATGCGGCCTCTCGCCGAATACGCTCGCCGCCTACCGGTCGGACATCGTCCGGTTCAGCGGCTGGCGGAAGCGGCATGCCCCGGGCCCGCTGAGCGACCTGGACATCGGGACCCTGACCGGCTACGTCGATCATCTCGCCCGGTCCGGCCTCGCGCCCAGCAGCATCGGCCGGAACCTGGCGGCGCTTTCGACATTCTATCGGTTCCTCATCTATGACGGTCGGCTGACCGAGAATGTCGCCAAGCTCCTGGTGGCCCCGGCTGTCTGGGATCGGCTGCCGACCGTCCTCGGCCCCCAGGCCGTCGACCGGCTCCTGGAAACCCCGGACGTCGAGACGACCATCGGCCGACGCGATCGAGCGGCCCTGGAGACCTTGTATGCCACGGGCTGCCGGGCCTCGGAGGTGGTCGGGCTCCGCCCGGGAGACCTCGATCTGGAGGGGGGGGCGGCCCGCTGCATCGGCAAGGGGAACAAGGAGCGGATCGTCCCGCTGGGCTCTCGGGCCCGCCAGGCCCTGGCCGACTACCTCAAGCGCGACCGACCGGTCCTGCTGGCCGGTCGGGTCGGGATCTCGGAAATCTTCCTGACCCGGAGGGCGAGGCCGCTCTCCAGGGTCGGGCTCTGGGGGATCGTCAAGAAGCATGCCGAGGCGGCCGGCCTGCCCTCGAAGGTCAGCCCGCACACGCTCCGCCACAGCTTCGCCACCCACCTCCTGGCCGGAGGGGCCGACCTCCGGGTCGTCCAGGAGATGCTCGGTCACGCCTCGATCGCCACGACCCAGATCTACACCCGGGTCGAGCTCAGCCGACTTCGCGAGGTCCACGCCCGGTTCCACCCGAGGTCCCGGGGGGCCTGAGCCCCGTTGCCAATCCGCCCCCCCGGGCGAATACTGGGGGGATGCCCCATGAGCCCCGAAGGACACGTTCGATGAGCACCACCGACCGAGAAAGTCGGGGCATGGCCAGAGCCAAATACTTGGGGCCGGCCGCCGCCGAGTCCAGCGGCGAGGCCCGGGCGTGACGATATCCCTCGACCCCGAACCGCTCGATGCCACGATCCACCTGGCCTTCGCCTTCGACATCGGCTACGAGATCGACCTCGATCGGGCTCGGGCGATGCTGCCCGTCGAGTCGGGATTGCTGGCCCGGAGACGCCGGACGCCCGAGTCGATCCGATACCGGCCCGCCCCGCTCCGGATCGGCCTGGACGCCTCGGGGATGGCACTGCCGGGGGGCCAGGCGACGACCCGCCCCCCTCGGGCCGAGCTGACGATCTTCGACTTCGCCGCGATCTCGATGATGGTCGCCTTCCCGGTCCGGGCCACCCCGGCCGAACTCCTCGAGCTGGCCGGTCAACTGGCCGACCCGACCGCCTTGAACGCCGCCGCCCGCCTGGTCGTGAGCCCCTGGGTCGAGCGGCTCCGGCCGGTCGTGGACGGATTCGAGGTCAGCGACCTCAGCGAGGAATATGTCATCTTCCAGCTGGGCGACGTCCGGCCCGAGTGGGTGGCCGAGAACTCCGCCTGGATCGCCGGCCTGATCCGGCTCGAAGCCGGCCCGCTCAGCCAGGCCGAGGTCCGCGAGGCCACCCGGCTCGGGCTCTCCTACACGCCGAGCGACCTGGTCATGCTCGACTGGGCCGCGGGGTTCGTCGCCGACGTCGACTGCGCCGATACCTTGCAGGTGATCGAGTTCGCCAACGTCCAGCTCCTCGAATTCCGCCACATCGACGACCGGCTCGACGACCGCCTCGAGGCCGCCTACCGCCTGATTCATGCCGAGAAGGGGGGTCGCCGACGCTGGCCGGCCGCCTGGCGGACCCACTCGGCCACGGTCCGGAGCGTCCGGGAGCTGGAGATCGAGGCCACCAGCCTCTTCGAACGGGCCGACAACAACCTCAAGCTGATCGGCGACCAGTACCTCTCGCGAGTCTTCGACCTGGCCCGCTCCCGGTTCCACCTGGGGGAGTGGCAGCAGAGCATCCGCCGGAAGCTCGAGGTCGTCGGCGACGTCTACGACCTCCTGGTCCAGCAGGCCGGGGGGACCCGGATGGAGACCCTGGAGATCATCGTGGTCGTCCTGATCGCGATGGAAATCGTCCTGGCCTTGGCCCGACATTAACTAATCAAACTGTGTTCGCATGCAAATTTCTCTAGACTTTTCGATATCGGTGCGGATCTGGCCGAGCAGGTCGTCGAGCCCCTCGAACCGCCGGGTCCCCCGGAGCCTTTCGAGGATATCGAGCTCGATCGACCGGCCGTAGATGTCCCCCCGGAAGTCGATCAGGTGGGCCTCGACCTTGCGGATCTGCTCGCCGAAGGTGGGGTTGGGCCCGATGTTGCAGGCCCCGGCGATGGGCTTCGACTCGCCCGGCAGGTAGGCCCGGACGGCGTAAACTCCGTCGTCCGGGATGAGGGTGTCGATCCCGTCCAGGTTCGCCGTGGGCACCCCGATGCCGGCCCCTCGGCCCGCCCCGTGGGTGACGAGCCCCCGGATCCGGTGCGGTCGGCCCAGGAGCCGGGCGGCCTCGGCCGCCGAGCCCTCGGCCAGGGCCTTGCGGATCCTCGACGACGAGATGATCCCACCCGCATCATCGGTGGGGGTGGCGATCTCGAAGTCGAGCCCCGCCTGCTCGCACCAGGAGCCGAGGATCTGGGCGTCCCCCCCCCGGTCGCGGCCGAAGCCGAAGGTCGGCCCTTCGACCATCCCCCGGGCCCCGAGCTGTTCCAGGATCACCCGGTCGAAGAACTCGCGGGCGGTCAGGCCCAGGAGCCAGGGCCCGGTCCGGAAGACGCCCACACCCGTGGCCCCGGCCGCCTTCATCAACTCGACCCGACGTTCCATCCAGGTCAGCGGGGCGGGCGCGGCTTCGGGCCGGAGGACCGCCACGGGAGGCGGGTCGAACGTCAAGGCGAGCGCGGGCGAGCCGACGGCGTCGGCCCTGGCCCGGAGCCGCTCCAGGAGGTGGGCGTGCCCCCGATGCACGCCGTCGAAGTTCCCGACGGCGACGTAAGCCCCCCGGACCTCGGGGGGAACTCCGGCGAAATCTTCGATCGTGATCACCAACCCTGTCCCTCGGCCCTCGGCCGTTCGGGCGTCCCGCGTGCTCGTCATCCCCCGGGCGGAGAGTCCCGGATTATCGCCCCCGACGCGCCATCGGGTCAATCCCGCGTCGAGATTGGCACCGGGGATTCTCCGAGTCGAAGGTTGCCTCCCGCCTGGTGGGTGTATCACCCCCGGAGACGCAACGACACCCCGCCGAATGGCTTCGTTTCGCACCCCGAATGGCTTCATTCCCGAAACTCCCCCCAGGACCCGCCGGCACTCGAAAAACGGCCCGATTCGCACGGAACCCACCCCAATTTCGCCCAGCTTTTCCGCCCAATTGGGCTGTTTCCTCCCAGAACTAGGATTTTTCTCAACTCGGGTCCGTGCGAGATCAACCCCGAACGGAGCATCCGGCCGGAGGAGACGGTTTCGAGCCTTTCCGAACCTCCGAGCCGTCAAGCGCGGAGCCGTTCGAGCTTCCTTCGTCGGGCCTCGCGACGCCCCTCGGCCCGATGCAGCCGCTTCTCGGCCCGGGACGTGAGGATCTTCGGCACGTCGAGCGACTCGCCGGGGCCGGGCACCTCGTCGGGCGTCAGGTCGAACGGCGGGCAGGCCGAAGGGCCTTGCCAGTGCTGGCGAGCCAGCGGGACCTGGACCGGCGACCTCCCCACCGACTGCTCCCTGGTCAGTTCCTCCGCCTCCTCCTCGATCTGGACGACCCACCGAGGCTTGAGGTCGGGGTGCGGCCCTCGATGGGGCGACTCGTACTTGACCTGGGCCAGGCACCAGTGGAGCCGTCGATGGAGGGTCCCCTCGTAGCGTCGGAGCTTCCGGAGTTCCGGATCCTCATCGTCGGCCAGGTCCGAGCAGGCCAGCGCCCGGTTGACCTCATCGAGGTCGTTCACCAGGTCCCGACGTTCCGTCAACGCGGCGATCTCGCGACGGGCCACGCTTGCCGGGTCGTCGGCGGGCTCGACCATCGTCCCTTGCAGGTCGAGCGAGGCCCCCGGCCTGTGCCCCTCGCGGAACTCGATCGGGGTGCCCAGCAGGTCGAAGGCCAGTCGGGTCTGCTCGGAGGTCCAGCCCCCCTTCACGTCCGCGACATGGGCCAGCATCGCCCATCGGGTCATCAACCACACGCACCCCTGAGGGGTCCGCCGGAGCGCCTCGACCACCTCGCCGGGCCGCTTCGCGAGTTGACCGCCGAGCGTCTCGGCCTGCAACTTCCGGTCGTCGTCCCAGGTCGGTTCCGCCCGGAGCGAGATCTTGTCCCGGACCCGCCGCTCCATCCGCTCGCAACGGTCGATCCGCAGGCTGAGCATGGCGGCCTTGTCGACCAGCCAGGCATGGAACGCATTCTGGGGCTTGAGCGTGTAGTAGTACGCCGAGGCCCGTTCCTGGATCGCCTCGATGCTCTCGGGAACCACGACTGCCGAACACAGCCCATGCTTCAGGGCATTGGCCCGCGACCGTTCCTTCCCTTCGACGGTTTTCGGGCCGGTCGAGCGTGCGGCATTTCGACGATTCGCGGCGATCCGGGCTTCGGAGACGATCATGGGGGCAGCCTCGCGGGGGGGTTCAATGCGATATCCAGCGAATCTCCCCCGAATCTTCGCGCCCGCTCGTCGCTCGAAAACACACTTTCCGCCCAGGATCGCGCGAATTCAGCCCGCTCCATGCGAGCCGCCCGGCCTCGGATCGCTCCAACGGTGACTCGGGTGCGAGAAAAGTCCGGGCTTGGCCCGATTTCAGGCCCCGGACCCTTCCGTTCCCTCGGGGTTGCGGAGTACTGTGGAACTCCGGCCCTTCGTCGCTTCGAGCGAGCGCAAATACTCCTCTCGGAGCGTGAGGAGGTCCCCCGGGATGTCGCGAGGTATCAGCCGCCCCTTTCCCCGTTCTCCGGAATGCAGCGGCTCCAGGGCGTACCGGTTTCCTTTAAAAGTCGGCTTGTCCGCGATGTCGACCAGTGCATACCAGACGGAGAGGACGGTGAGGAGTTTCTCGAACGCGGTCCTCGAATGCACCGCCGAGCTGAGGAGGATGTGAGTGATAGCATACCGCGCGCAGAGTCGCGGCAGCTTCTCGCCACGCTTCTTATTCGGCGTCCTTCCGCCGTCGGTCGTGATCAGCAACCAGCCGTCGCGGGCTATCTGGGGTATCCAGACCTCATCGGGCGTTCCCGATGGCACGATGTCGAGCAGATGCCCAACCTCCGGCTTTTCCCCGCGCCCCATGCCAATGAGCTTCGAGAGTGGCTCGATGGAGGGCTTCCCCATGCACTCATCGAAGAGGAATCGGGCGGTCGTCGGGATCATGCGGCCTTCATGGCCATCAGCGTGTCGAAGTACCGGTTGGCCAGTTCGACTTCCTCCACAGATACCCCGCACGCGGAAGCG
Organism: Tundrisphaera lichenicola; assembly: GCF_051175385.1. Classification (GTDB taxonomy): domain Bacteria; phylum Planctomycetota; class Planctomycetia; order Isosphaerales; family Isosphaeraceae; genus Tundrisphaera; species Tundrisphaera lichenicola. The sequence goes on from NZ_CP195106.1 coordinate 6,161,646, forward strand.
GCATCCTCGAAACTTCCCTCCACGTTCGTCGCGAGCCAGAGGGCTTCGGCGGTATATCCGCCCGGTTCGATGATCGGTTCACCGAAGCGGCGGGTCGGGTCAAGGAGCACCACGGCGGCCCCGCTCGTCATCGGGCGGTACTGGCTGGCCAGTTGGCTATCCTCATCGAAAGTGATGTTCTTGAGGAACGGCTCGACGACCTTCCCCAGCATCCGATTACCCTTGTTCTTGCCGGTCAGCTGGATGTATTCGGGCAGCGCATCATCGCCATTCAGTCGGATGACGAGTTGCTGATGGCCGGGAGTTTCGGAGTCGCCGAAGAGGAGGATGTCATGCTTCCGGGCCAGGGGATAGTCCAGACCGTAATGCGTGGTGGCAAGCTCCACGCCCTCCCGAATCCGCTGGAGTGGGACGAGATACCTGGTCCGCACCTCCCGGACGGCGAGCACCTGGACAAGATCGAGGAATGTGACGGTCTTCTCCTCGGAATCCTGGAGCTGCCGCTCGATGACCGGCTTTCCTGCGGAATTCCCGAAAACCCAGCGGACCAGGGCTTTAGGTTCAACCTTGGAGTAGAACGCAGCCTCGGCTGGCGTGTAAATTCCGATCCCGAGGGTGGTCTGGGTCGCATTCATGTGTTTAGTGTACAACGGTGCTCAGGCGAACGGCAATCGGGTCACTCGAAATATCGAGGAGGAACCCGCCATGAAGGGAATTACGGGACGGAAAAAGATGAATTGACACCGAGTTTCCGCCGATCTCATTCCCATTCGCGTCCGTCCACCGTCGGCAAGTGCATGCCCTATTTCAAGGAACTGGATTCGGATCGGCGCGAAGGATCGACTCCAGGAAATTTCGGGTTTCTTGACGATGATCCGGAGCGCCCGCAACCCTCCGAATATCTTCGGAGTAGGTCCGTGCGAGTTTGGCGAGCGCGGCCTCGGCATACGGTCGCATTCTGGGCGCGCCCCGGTCGAAGGCTTCGGCCAGCCCGGGGATGGCCATCCTCCCTACGCCGACTCGTTCGAGGACCAGGCAGGCCGAGAATCGGAGATCGGCATTGGTGGATCCGAGCGCCTCCCCGGCGAGGGCGACCACGCGTTCCCTCGCCGGATCGTCGTCGAGGACCAGGGCCGCCAGCGTCGTGAGGGTCTCGCTCGACCTGCCCTCTCGTTCGCGGTAGACCCTGGCGATCAACCCGGAAGTGGCCCGGTCCGATCGAGGGGCCAGGACCATGAGGGCCTCGATTGCTTCGGAACACCCGATGTTCGAGCAATTCGCCTCGTTCTCCCGATGCCCTTCGAGCGATTTCAGGAGCATCGGCACGGCCTCCTCACCCGCCCCATCGCGGGCCAGGGCGAGGGCCCCGGCGATCCTGACCGCCTGGTCGGGATCGGTCAGCTTCCTTCGGAGGGCCGGTCGCGGATCGAATGATTCGGAATGGCCGACCTGAAAGCTGATCGCGCCAAGCGACCTGGCCGCGGTCCTGCGGACACCGGGGTCGCCGTCGTCCAGGGCGGCGATCAGGGCGGGGAAGGCGATCTCGCGTCCCTCTCCTTGCGGTTGGACCGCGAACCGGATCGAGTCGGCCGCGACCCTCCTGACCCGAGCATCGGAATCGAGGAGTCTCATCGCCAGTTGACGGGCGACCTCGGCCGAGTCGGGCTGGATCATCGGATAGACCTGGACCGCCCGAGCCGCAGTATCGTCGTCGGCGTCCTCCAGCATCGAGCTGACCTCATCGAGGGTCCGAGTTTGATCCAGGCCCTCGATCCGCCCGCGCCGGGCTTCCTCCCACGACTCGAGCCGCCTGGCGATATTTTTCTGGTGGATGCCCCGTCGCCAGACCCGAACCGGGCTCAAGTATTCGCGGACCGCCGCCAGGATGAGCGCGAGCACCCCGATGGCGATGAGCATCGTCGCCGTCTTGAATCGGACCCGGCCCAGGAGGCGGCGGACCAGAGATCGCCAGTGGTTGAGCCGGATCATGTCTCCTCCGGGTCGATCGGCTTGGGTTTCGACCGGCCTGCCCTCACCCCTCGAAGCCCGGGTACGACCCATCCGGGATTCGATCCTCGGCCCACGAAAATGGCCTGGGCTTGAGCATCCTGGCAACTCTGAGAATTGCCGAGCCGTCGATTCCGCAGGCCCTGTTGGCTGGAATTCACCCTCAGCATACTGGACGTGCCGCACGCCCTCACCATTCAATTTATGGAGCTAGTCCCGGTCCATCCGAGTTCCCGTAACCTTCCGTGATTCTATCGTCATCAGGCCGGGTTGCCTAACCCGGTGAATCGCCGAGGTCGGGTGAGAATCCTTTCCGCAATCTACCGGAGAGGCTGGACAAGATCGGGAGTTCCCAACCGGTGGGTGATTAACGGGCTTGATCGCCGGATTTACGGATCAGATAGGCAAGCATCGCCCCGAAGGTGCCGACAACCATCGCGGCTGCGGAGTGGCAGATTTGCAGATAGGGCAAGATCGCGAATTTGTGCGAGGTGATGACCTCCGGGTCGCTCAAGAATCGAGAATCCGTCACGCCCGCGACGTTGAGGTAGATCTCGAGGAAAATCCGGTTCGAGAGGATCGGCGAATCCAACCTTGCGAAACCCGGCCCGATCGTAAACAGGAGATAGAAACCACTGAAGATCGCATATCCGGCCCACTGGTATCTGGATTGATCGCGTCCTGCGGCCGCCATCAAGGTGGAGAATGCCAGCAAGGAGACGGCGATCGTGGTGATGCCACTGGCCGGGATGTTGGCCGGTTGAACCCACAAGGTCATCCAGAGTGCGGATGTCAGCAAGATGAGTGAAAACCCAGCGATGCTGATTTGATATTGCTTTTTTTTGATCATAAATTAATTTGACAGTAAGTCCCGAAGCCTGCATGGCTCCGATCAGGGCAGGACTTGCTCTTCAAATTGAGCGTTGACGGCTACATACGTCATGCACTCGTGGGCAGCAATAGGCATCGCCTACTTCGTCAGGAACGGCCGGACTCGCTCGGCGAGCCGTTTGTAGCCCTCTGGCGAGAAATGCAGGCGGTCCTCGACGAACAACCAGGGGATGGCCCGGCCGTCGGGTGACAGGCTGATGTCGAAGGCGTCGACGTAGCCGACTCGCGGCATCTCCAGGGCCATCGCGCGGACCAGGCGGTTCAGCTCGCGGTACTTGTCGGTCTCGCCCCAGCGCGAGGGGGCCGGGCTCCAGCCGATGAAGAGGATCTCGGTTTTGGGCAGTTTGGTGTGGACGACCCGGACGAAGTCGGCGAAATCCTCGGCCACCTGCCTCGGCGTGCTTCCGTTGTGGATGTCGTTGCCGCCGGCCCTCAGGAAGATCTGCCTCGGCTCGTGCGGGAAGATCAGTCGGTCGGCGAAGTGGGTCGAGTCCACGATCTCGGTGCCGCCGAATCCGCGATTGATGACCGGATAGTCGGGGTAATCCTCGGCCAGCGTCTTCCAGAGCCGGATCGTGGAGGAGCCGATGAACAGGATGCCCCCCTTGGGCGGGGGGGCCTGGCGGTCGGCCTCCTCGTAGGCGGCGACCTCCTTCTCCCACTTCGCATAGTCGTGGGCCTCGGCGGAGTGGGGTCGCGCCGGCTCCTGGGCGGCGGACCGGTCCGTGGGTACGGCCAGGAGCCCGAGGAGGACGGTCGCGGCGAGGGTCGCTCGGTTCATGATTGCGGTCCCCGGGAGCTTGGAGCGATTTCGAGGCTCCATCGTACCGGGGAGGCGGGGGGTCGCAAGAGTCCGTGGTGCGATCCCGGGCGTACCCGCGGATTCGGGGGGTGATGACCGACCCTGGCGGTCATCGGAGCCCGGAGCAAGCTCCGGGGCGGAAAGCGTGATCTTGCTCACGCTATGCCAAGGTGGAGCTTGCTCCGTCGTCGAAGCTCCCCAGAAACCCTGGACACACCCCCGTGTCGCTCCCGGGCGACTCCGGTTTTGACGATCTGGGCGGGATATGGTACCAAATCAGGGTGACCGGCGTTCGGCTCCCGCCCCTGGGGGGGCCACCATGAGCCCCGGCCTTCGATGGGCCTCGACGGGGAGCCGGGCTTGGCGGATGACCTGATTCTACAGTTCGGCTATTTCGGGATCTTCTTCGTGCTGGTCCTGGGCGGCCTCGGGCTGCCCGTCCCCGAGGAAGCCCCGATCATCCTGGCGGCGATCCTCTCGCGCAAGGGGACCATGCACTGGATCCCCGCGCTGGCCTCGTGCTTCGCCGGGGTCCTGGTGGGGGATTTCGTCGTCTATTTCCTGGGATTCTTCTACGGCGAGAAGGTCCTCAGCCTCCCCCTGACCCGGAAGTTCCTGACCCGGGCCCGCGAGGCGCAAATCAAGGGGTATTTCCACCGGCACGGCGTCAAGATCCTGATCCTGGGCCGATTCGCGGTCGGGTTCCGGACGGCGGCCTATCTGACGGCGGGGATCCTCCGGCTCCCGACGCTCAAGCTATTCCTGACCGACCTGGCCGCCGCCTCGTTCAGCACCCTGCTGATGTTCGGCCTGGGCTACGCGTTCGCGTCGAAGGTGGAGGAAGGGTTCAACGAGGCCAAGCATTACATCACCCCGGCGTTCGCGCTGGGGGTGGCGGTCTGGCTGCTCCACCGCTACGTCAAGGCCCGGATGAGGGCCGGGGAACGGGTGGGCCCCCCGGTCCTGGTGAACGAGGACGACGTCCCGCTCCCGCCCGACGACCTCCACCCGATCCCCCGAGGCGTCTCGCCTCCCGCCCCGATCCCCGAGCCGGTCGAGGAGCTGGCGACCCCGAGCCTCCCGGTGATCCCCTCGCCCGGCCTGGAGACCGAGGTCTCGATCGTCGCCGAGCCGCCCGAGCTGACCGGATCGGCGATCGTCCGGGGTCCGTCCCTTTCGAGCGACGGCCCGGCTTGACCTCGCGCCCCTCGGCTTGCTACCTTCCCCGATCTCTCAACGGCCCGGTCGGCACCTCGCGAGCCTCCCTCCGATGACCTTCCCCAAGATCGCCCGAGTCCGCCAGGTCAACGACCAGCCCGAGGTGCTCGACGTCCCTGGGGCCGTCGCGCAGGCCATCCGATCCAGCCGGATCGGCTCGCGGATCAAGCCCGGAGGCTCGGTCGCGCTGACCGTCGGGAGCCGGGGGATCGCCGGGATCGGACCGATCGCCCGGGCGGCGGTCGAGGCCCTGAAGGGGCTGGGGCTCGCCCCATTCGTCGTCGCGGCGATGGGGAGCCACGGGGGGGCGACTTCCCAAGGGCAACGGGCCTTGCTGGCCGAATTAGGCGTGACCGAGGACTCGGTCGGATGTCCGATCCGGTCCGAGATGGAGACGGTGGCCCTGGGCACCAACAGCTTCGGCCTGCCGATCCACTTCGACCGGAATGCGCTGGGGGCCGACGGGATCGTCCTGCTGAACCGGATCAAGCCGCACACCTCGTTCACGGGCCGATACGAGAGCGGCCTGTTGAAGATGCTGACCATCGGCCTGGGCAAGCGGCAGGGGGCCGAGCAGGTCCACAAGCTGGGGCTCCCCGGCCTCCGCAAGCTGTTGCCCGAGGTCGGGGAGTTCCTGATGGGCAAGACGCCGGTGGCCCTGGGGATCGCCCTCCTGGAGAACGCCGAGGAGCGGACCAGCCGGGTGGTCGGGGTCGAGCCCGAGGAGTTGCTCGAAGTCGAGCCCCGACTACTCGACGAGGCCCGGACCCTGATGGCCCGGCTCCCGTTCGACCAGATCGACGTACTGCTGGTCGGCGAACTCGGCAAGAACTACAGCGGGACCGGATTGGACCCCAACGTGATCGGTCGGCAAAGGGTCGAGACGATGCCCGACCTCCCCCGGCCGGTCGTCACCCGCCTGGCCGTCCTGGACCTCTCGACCGAGACCAAGGGGAACGCGACCGGGGTCGGACTCGCCGACCTGACCACCGACCGTCTCGTCGCCGGGATCGACCCGATCCCGATGCGGGTCAACTGCATGACCTCGAACTTCCTCACCAGGGCCAGGGTCCCCCTCAGCCTCCCCACCGACCGCGACGTGATCGCCGCCTGCCTGGACACCTGCTGGCGGATCGACCCCAGCGAAGCCCGGATGGTGATCATCCCCAACACGCTGGAAGTGGCCCACCTCTGGGTCACGCTACCGCTGGCGGGCGAGGTGGAGTCGAATCCAGGACTGGTCTTCGAGTCGGATTTCGAAGAGATGCCGATCGGGGCGGATGGGACTTTGGATCAGGAGATGCTGTTCCCGGAGAGCGTCCGGGGCCGGCGAGCGGCGTCCCTTGCCGAGATCCGAAGGAGCTGAGCCGAGATGGACGAAGATTTCCCGAGCGATGCCGATGGTGATGCCTTGAGGAGAGTCGTGGCTCTCGGGAACGACCTGTCCAGGGCTATGGAAATCGATTACTTCATCGTAGTCCCGAACCGAGAAGTCGGGGAGGTTTTCGCGGCACTGGCCGAGCGAGCCGGATTCCGGGTCGAGTTGGAGCAAGACGAGGAAGCTTCGAATGCGGATGTCGGCGATGAAGCCTCACATTGGACCTGTTATTGCAGCAAGACGATGCTCGCGACTTACCTCGGGGTCACGGAGGCTCAAATCGAACTCGACAAGCTCAGCCGACCTCTCGGTGGCTTCATCGATGGTTGGGGAACTTCGGGAAATCAGGGCGACACCTGAGCCTTTCCGCCAACGCGAGGAATTCGACACGTGAAACCCCGCCGCGTTCGAATCAGTATCCGACAACTGATGATCGGCGTGGCGGTTATTGGGATCATCACCTGGGCTGGTGTGACGGCCCGGAATGTCTATTACGATCATGAACACGGTTATTTGTTGCACACTCAATACCTGAAAGACGGACGACACATCCAGACTTCTGGCCACAACGCCCCATTCTGGCCGCGCTACTGGCGTCGCCTGCTTGCGCGACCCTGGCCAGGGTCGTACGAGTGTCCCTGTGAAGAATGGTCGGGGAGAACGTCGCTCGCGGTTACCCATCCGGGCAGATTCGTCGATGATCGAACCATCTCATCGCTCAACAAATATACAATCTTTGAACTGAACATGCAGCAGCACGAAGCCGGTATTATCAAGCTTCGTCAGATCGCGAAAGATCCCGAGACGAAAGCTTACTTCGACCGTAGTTTTAAATATCTCCCGCGTCCCATCGCCAGTTTGGATGAGGACTTGGCCAATCGAAAATGATGATCAACTCAAGAGGGTTGGACTTTTGCTCGTTACGCATGCCGCGAGATCTCCAATGCACCATCGTTTCCCATCGTCTTCGACCTCATGGAATGGGTGATCGATGAGTCATATCCCCACCATCCAGGCCGTCACCTTCGACCTCGACGGCCTGATGTTCAGCACCGAGTCGGTGTTCTTCCGGGTGGCCTCGGAGATGCTCCGCGACCGGGGCAAAGAGTTCAGCGTCGAGATCATGCGGGCGATGATCGGCCGGCAGCCGGCAGAGTCGGGCAGGGCTCTCCGGACCATGGCGGGGCTGGAGGAGCCTCCCGAGGCCCTGATGGCCGAGGCGATGGGACGCTTCGATGCCTTGATCGACACGGCGGTCCACCCGATGCCGGGGCTGATCGCCTTGTTGGCCCACCTGGGCAAGCTGGGGCTCCCGCTCGCGGTGGCGACGGGTTCGGGGCGGGCCTATGCCGAGCGGATCCTGCACAACCACCAGTTGCGGCATCGATTCGCCCACGTCCTTTGTCGCGAGGATGTGCAAAAGCACAAGCCCGACCCCGAGATCTACCGGATGGCCGCCGAGCGGCTGGGAGTCGAGCCGGCCTCGATGATGGTCCTGGAAGACACCCCGACCGGCCTGGCCGCCGCCAAGGGCTCGGGCGCTTTCGCCGTGGGGATCCCCCACGATCACAGCCCCCTGACCGACCTGGCCGTGGCCGACCTGATCGTCCCCTCGCTGGACGACCCGGCGCTTTTCGCGAGGCTGGCGATCGGTCGCGACTGGCCGTGAATTATGCTAATTCAAGTGAGGGATCGCGCCGCCCGGCTCTCCTCGCGATTTCGACCCGATGTGCCCCAGGAATGTCGCATGACCTCGCCTCCCGCGCCAGATCGTCCCTGGCTCCCTTATGTCCTGCCGATGGCGACGTTCCTCATTTTGACCTCGGCGGAGGACTGGCTGCCCAAGGGGACGGCGGGACCTCATCCGACCTATTACCCGGTCTCCTACGCCTTCAAGATCGCCGTGGTGGCCTTCACCTGCTGGCTCACTCGGTCGACCTGGCGGGACCTTTCGCCCCGGCCCCCGATCAGCCGCTTGCTGCTGGCCTCGGCGATCGGCCTGCTGGTCACGGCGCTCTGGGTTGGGCTGGATGGGTTCTATCCGACGTTCGGAGGGATGGGGGCTCGGGCGGCGTTCGACCCCAACGTGCTCACGCCCGGCTCGAAGGTCGCGTTCCTGGCGGTCCGGATGCTGGGCCTGGTCCTGATCGTCCCGTTCTTCGAGGAACTGTTCTGGCGGTCGTTCGTGATGCGCTGGATCATCGACCCCGAGCGATTCGAAGACGTCCCGATCGGCCGGGTCACGCCGATCGCGGCGGTCGTGACTGCGGCCCTGTTCGCCGTCGAGCACCCGGCCGAATGGCTCCCCGCGCTCCTGACCGGGGCGATCTGGGCGTGGCTACTCCACCGGACCAAGAGCGTCCTGGCCTGCTTCGTGAGCCATGCCGTGGCCAACCTCGGGCTGGGAATCTACGTCCTGACCACGGGCCAGTGGAAATACTGGTGAGCCTCCGACGATTTCCCGGGCCTCGCTGCGGGCTCGCCCTTGCCGGTAGATAGGCCAGAGGTTATCGTTCGAGGATCTCCGGAGGGTCGAGCCGGGGCCCTCGGCCGTCGACGGTTCGCCGGTCCACTCTCCCTCTAGACGCCTTCCGAGGACGACCAACTCGCGAAGGAGGACCGACCATGACGCATCGCGACGAAGACGAAGTGAAAGATCCGGAACCTCTCCCGATCCTCTATGACGACGAGACCGAGGACGACCCGGAAGAAGGGCTGGAGGACGAGGTCCGGACCGTCCTGATCACCGGGGCCTCGGGCAACATCGGCAAGAAGCTCCGGGCGGCCTGGGACGACGCATACGACCTGATCCTGATCGATCGGGAGGCCGACCCCGACGACCCCGAAGTGGTCGCCGCTGACCTCTCCGTGTACGACGAGGAGTGGCTCGCCCTCTTCCACGGGGCCGACACCGTGATCCACCTGGCGGCCACCCCCGATGAGCATTCCTCGTGGGAGGACCTGGTCGGGCCCAACCTGGACGCGGCCTGCAACGTCTTCCACGCGTCGGCCCTGGCGGGGGTCGAGCGGGTCGTCTTCGCCAGCTCGAACCACGCGATGGGCGGGTATCGCGACCTGGGGGACATCGACATTACGGTCGACCTCCCGCCCCGGCCCGGCAACCCCTACGGCGCGGCGAAGTTGATGGTCGAGCGGCTGGGCAAAAGCCTCTCGGGCATCTACGAGATGACCTTCGTCGCCCTCCGCCTCGGCTGGGTCCAGCGCGGGAAGAACCGCCCGGAGACCCTGCCCGACGAGTGGAACAAGGAACTCTGGCTCTCCGACGGCGACATGGTCCGCCTCTTCGATCGGGCCGTCGAGGCCGACCTCGGCGATCGATCGTTCGTCATCGTCAACGGGATGTCGAACAATCACGGGACGCGCTGGGACCTGGCCAGCTCGTTCGAGTCGATCGGCTTCGCGCCCAAGGACGACGCCTTCGCCGAGGATACGAAGCATCCCGGGCCGCGGAGCCTCGGCTGATCCCCCGGACCTGGACCGCCATCGGAGCCTCGGATGCGAGCCACCGCGATCGCCCTGACCCTGATCGTCGCGATCGCCTCGTGCGACGGGCCGGGGGGGAATTCCCGCTCGAAGCGGGCCGACCTGAAGAGTCAGGGCCTCGTCGAAGTCGGCCCGATCGACGAGACCAAGATCGTCGCCGGCCAGACGATCTTCGTGCCGGCCTGCTCGCACGTCTACACCGCCGACAATGCCCAGCCGCTGAACCTGGCCACCACCCTGATCGTCCGGAACACCGACCCCGATCGGCCGATTGTCCTGGTCCGCGTCCGCTACCACGATTCGAGGGGCAAGCTCGTCCGAGAGCTGGTCAAGACGCCCAGCCGGCTCGCCCCCCTGGCCTCGGCCGAGTTCTTCGTCGGGGAGAGCGACGACAGCGGAGAGGCCTCGCCCAGCTTCCTGGTCGAGTGGGTGGCCGAACAATCGGGAAGCGAACCCCTGGCCGAGACGGTGATGATCAGCACGGCAGGAACTCAGGGGATTTCCTTTACATGGACCGGCCGGGTCATCCGTTCGCCTCAGCCTTGACCGTCGCGTCGGCTTTCTCCCACCGGGCCGCCCATCCCAGCGGCTTGCCGACGTAGGGTAGGGCCCTGGGGATGACCTCGGCCAGCTCGCCGGGGACGATCAGGGTCCGCTCCTCGATGAGACTCCAGCCGGCTCGGTTTGCGGCCCCAAGGTAGTCGGCGACCTCGCGGTGGACGGTTGTGATGTGGCGACGCTCGCCCGAGGCCGGGTCGATGAACCGGGCCCTCTGCCCTCCGGCGGTCCGCTCGGGATGGAGGGCGGATAGCACGGATCGACCACCGGGAACCGTGACCCGGGCGGCCTCGCTCAGGACCGCTTCGAGGTCTTCGAGATGCTCGGCGACCAGTCCCAGGACGACAAGGTCGAAGGTGGCATCGGGGAAGGGGAGGGGATCGGGGAGGCGGTGGAGGACCCAGTGGACCGGGGCCAGCCCCAGCTTGTCGCGAGCCAGGGTCATCATCTCCGGGACCGCGTCGACCGCCACGACCTCGGCCCCCGCCTCGACCAGGGGGAGCGTGTGTCGACCGGTCCCGCATCCGAGGTCGAGCACCTTCCGGCCCCGGATCGGACCGAACCAGGATCGGAGGACCGACCCCTCGATGGCCGTCAGCGGATTTCCGTCGTCGTCGTAAAGCGGGGCCCAGGCGGCGTATCCCTCGCGGATCGACAGGTCTTCGCCGATTGGCACGGCTTGCTCCTCGAATCAGGGAGAGCCTCATGGCTTCGATTGGGTAGACGAGGGAACCCCAGCTCCGGTTCGGACCGGTTGTTCCTTAGTCTACTTCGACGTGGGTGGGCGTCGCTTCGTTGGGTGCCATGCTCTCGATCCCGGTCACGGTAGGGCGAGGCCTGCCCTACGGGGGGAATCCAAATCCGAGCGGGGACGAATCCCTCTCGCCCGCAAGTCGAGGTTGCCTCCGGAGGCGACTGGTTGTACAGTTAGAGAAGTCAATCAAACCATTTCCAGGGAGTTGTCCCGGATGATGGCCCATCGCCGCCCGACATTGCGGACCCTGCTGAGCACCTTGGTGGTGCTGGTGGGGACGTTGTCGGCATCGGCGATCGCTTCCGCCTGCTCCCCGGAGCCTGCCCGGTCGAAGCCGCTATCCTGCTGCGTCGGGAAGCCTCGGGTTGAGTGCGGTTGTTGCTCCAAGAAGGCTCAGGACTCGATTCCGGAATCGCCGAGACTCTCAAGAGTTGCGTCGTCCGGGCATTTCGAAGTTGCTGAGGTGATCTCGTCCCCTCGATCGTGCGAATGCCGGATCGAGGCTCCCTCGGCACCCGCCCAGGTTCCGGAGTCACGCTCGGACCTGAATCCTCGGGGGGATCGGCTTTCTCGATCCGCCTCGATCGTCCCGCACCCTATTTCGCTCAAGCGGGCGACCTCCTACGACCGAGCCTCAATCCAGGTTGGTTCGCTCGTCTTTCCGCTCTACCTGCGGACTTCCCACCTGCTGATCTAGCCCTTCTCGGCGATGCTCCTGTGCCTTGCGCGTGCGATCCGTCATCGATGCTTCGATGAGGTCTCGTTCGTCCCGGGCACCCAGGTCCTGTACTAGGTTTCGTTCGCGAACCAGTCACGCCGATCGCGCCGAGAGGTCCCTTCCAGGGGGCCTCGGCTCGTGGAGGGTTGAATCATGGCTTCCCCGCTGCTCCCGGAACGACCGGAACCCGCTGCGACGCTCTCGCGATGGCAGAAGATCCGGCTGGTCGTCAAGGTGGTCGAGCTTCGACTCCGATTCATCGTCCTGATGGTCGGAACGGGCCTCGTGTTCGGTTACTGGGACACGATCAAGAACCACTACGAGAAGTGGTCCCGACCGCCCGGCGATCGCCACGTGGCCGCGCACGACTTCGAATATTACTGCCCGATGCATCCGACCGTGATCCAGGCGGAAGCGGGCCATTGCCCGATCTGCGGGATGCCGCTTTCGAAGCGCAAGAAGGGGGAGAAAGAGACGCTCTCGCCCGGAGTTACGGCCCGGATCAACCTCTCGCCGCTCCGGATCAGTCAGGCGGGATTGCGGACCTCGGAGGTGAGCTATCGACCGCTCGCGGAGACGGTGACGACCGTGGGATCGGTGACGATCGACGAGCGGCGGCTCGCCCGGATCTCGTCGAAGACGAAGGGGATGTCGCGCGTCGAGAAGCTGTTCGTGAACTTCACCGGCACGCCGGTCCGCGAGGGGGAACCGCTCGCCGAGCTTTACAGCCCGGAACTCTACCAGGCGATCCAGGAAGCCTTGCTGGCCCAGAAGTATGCGGGGCAGACGTCGAAGCTCCAGACCTCGATCGGCCGGACCGCGCTGGGGGACCCGGGCGGCTTGCTCCGATCCTCGAAGGAGAAGCTCAGCCTCTGGGGGATCGGCGAGGCACAGATCGAGGAGATCCTCGCGAAGGGGCAATCCGACTTCAAGTTGCCGATCCTCTCGCCGATCGGCGGGGTGATCGTCCGGAAGAACGTGGTCGAGGGGCAGTATGTCAGCGAGGGGGAGGCGATGTTCGAGGTGGCCGACCTCGGCCACGTCTGGATCCAGGCCCAGATCTACGAGGATCAGATCGCCCTGGTCCGGGTCGGTCAGAAGGTCGAGGCCACCGTCGAGGCCTATCCCGGGCGGGTCTTCCCCGGGACGGTCGCCTTCAAGGACCCGATCCTGAATCCGGCCACGCGGACCCTGAACGTCCGGTACGACCTCGAGAACCAGGATGGGCAGCTACAGCCGGGGATGTTCGCCACCGTGACCTTGAAGACCCCGATCGCCGAGACGCCCGAGTTCCAGGGTCGGCTGGCCACGACCTTGCCGGGCAGGGGCCTCGCGAGGAAGGTCAGTCTCACCGTCGCCGAGCAGGAGAAATGCCTGGTCACGAATGCGAAGCTGGGCTCGATGGGGGACCCGGTCCCGGTCGACGTCGAGGGGAAACACCTCTGGATGTGCTGCTCTTCGTGCGAGTCGAAGCTCAGGGGGCATCCCGCGAAATTCCTTTCCCGCCTCGATCCGGCCCCGATCGACTCGGTCCTCTCGGTCTCCGAGACCTCGGTCATTGACACGGGGACGAAGAAGATCGTCTTCGTCGAGGCCGAACCCGGCGTCTTCGAAGGCCGAGAGGTCGTCCTGGGCTCCCCCTCGGGCAACCTCTACCCGGTCCTCGAAGGGCTGGCCCCGGGCGAGAAGGTGGCCGAAGCCGGGGCCTTCCTGCTCGATGCCGAGACTCGCCTGAACGCGGGGGCCGCGCCGGCCGCCCCCGAGCCTCAGGCCACTCCCTCCGCCCCGACCCGGGCCGCGAAGTCCGGCCCGATGGCCGCTCACGTGCATTGAGGAGGGGCGGCCGATGATCGAGAACATCATCGAGTGGTCGATCCGCAACCGGTTCGTCGTGATCCTGGTGGCGATCGTCGTCGGGGTCGCGGGCTTCCGGGCGTTGATGACGATGCCGTTGGACGCGATCCCCGACCAGTCCGAGAACCAGGTGATCGTCTTCACCGACTGGTTGGGCCGGAGCCCCCAGGAGATCGAGGACCAGGTCACCTATCCCCTCTCGGTGAATCTGCAGGGGCTCGCCGGGGTGAAGGTCGTCCGATCGTCGAGCGAATTCAACTTCTCGATGATCAACATCATCTTCGACGAGTCGATTGATTATTACTTCGCCCGAGAACGAGTCCTCGAACGGCTCTCGATCGCCTCCACCTTCCTGCCCCCCGACGTCACCCCGTACATGGCCCCCGACGCCACGGCGGTCGGGCAGATCTTCTGGTACACCGTCGAAGGGGAGAGCCAGGATCTCGGCGAACTCCGGGCGATCCAGGATTGGTACGTCCGGTATCAGTTGAACTCGGTCCCGGGCGTGGCCGAGGTCGCCTCGGTCGGCGGGGCGCCTCGCGAATACCAGATCGACATCGACCCCAACCAGCTCCGGGCCTACGGCGTGAGCCTGGGCGAGATCAACTCGGCGATCGCCCGGTCGAACTCCTCGGTCGGCGGCCGGGTGATCCACAAGGGGAACGCCGAGTACCTGATCCGGTCGGTCGGCTGGATCAAGGGGGTCGACGACATCCGGAACACCGTGGTCGCCGAGCGGGGCGGGGTGCCGATCTACGTCAAGACCGTGGCCTCGGTCCAGATGGGGCCGGGCTTCAAGCGGAGCGTCCTGGAGAAGGACGGCCGGGAGATGGTCGGCGGCGTGGTCCTGATGCGGTACGGCGAGAACCCGCTGGAGGTCACGAGGAAGGTCAAGGAGAAGATCGCGACGCTCTCCGCCGGGCTCCCCGAAGGGGTCCGGATCGTGCCGTTCTACGACCGGACCCCGCTGATCAACAAGGCGCTGGCGACGATCTCGGACACGGTGAAGGAAGAGATCATCATATCCACGATCTCCATCCTCCTGATCATGGGGCACCTGGGCGGGGCGTTCGTGGTCTCGCTGACCCTGCCGATGGCGATCCTCTTCAGCTTCCTGATGATGAAGCTGTTCGGCATCCCCTCGAACATCATGAGCCTGGCGGGCATCGCGATCTCGGTGGGGATCCTCCAGGACCAGGCGGTCGTGATGACCGAGAACGCGGCGCACCACCTGACCAAGCGCTTCGGCAAGGCCCGGATCACCGGCAACGTGCTCGACACCATCATCCCCGCGTGCCGGACCGTGGGGCGGCCGATCTTCTTCTCGATCCTGATCACGGTCCTGTCGTTCCTGCCGGTCTTCGCCCTGACCGGCCGGTCGGGGAAGATGTTCCACCCCCTGGCCTGGACCAAGACCTTCGCCCTGATCGGCGTGGCGATCCTGGCCATCACGCTGGTCCCGGCCCTGATCCCGATCTTCCTCCGGGGTCGGATCAAGTCCGAGGAGGAATCGTGGCTGGTCCGCACGATGATCTCGATCTTCAAGCCGATGCTCTCCTGGCTGATGGACCGGACCACGCTGGTCTGCTGGCTGTTCGCGATCATCCTGGGCTGCGGCTACCTGGCCTCGACCCGGCTGGGCCACGAGTTCATGCCGCCGCTGGACGAGGGCTCGATCCTCGAGATGCCGACCTCGGTGCCGAGGATCTCGGTGACGCAGGTCACGTCCGACCTGAAGACCCGGGACGCGGTGCTCCGGGAGTTCCCCGAGGTCCTCCTGGTGGTCGGCAAGGCGGGCCGGGCCGAGACCGCGACCGACCCCTCGCCGCTGGACATGATCGAGACGATCATCAACCTGCAGGACCGAGAACTCTGGCCCAAGCGGAAGCTCCGGTTCGAGGACGCCCTCTGGGAAGCGTCGGCCGCACTCGGGGCGCTCCAGGCCGGGGGGATGATCCGTCCCGACGTCAAGCCTGAGGATCGCGAGGCGCTCCTGAACGAGTCGGCGATGGAGGTCGTCACCCGGGTCGATGTCACGCTCCGGGAACTCGCGCTCCGGAAATTGAAGGAGGCTCGCCCGGAGCTCGGCCGAGGCCTGATCGGAGAGGTCGTGAGCCAGATCCTCGAACGGGTCGAGCCCCGGAACCTCCGGCGCAAGCCGACCGGACCCGAACGCGAGGACCTGATCGGGATGCTGTCCGCGAGCTATGGCGATCGACTCGCCATCGACCCTCGGCCCGAGGACGTCAGGGCGGCGGCCGAGGACGCATCGAAGCGGCTGGTCGACCTGGGCGTCCTCGAAGATCGGGCCGATCTGCTGGCTCCCCGATCGAGGGGCTGGGAACGGGCCTCGGAGGCGGTCGGCGAGCTGATCGGTTCGCCGAAAGAGACCTTCTTCACCAGGCTCCACGCGTCGGTCGTCGAGCGCCACGACTCGCTGATGAAGGCCCGGATGAAGTCGACGAACTGGGACCTGTTCGACTCGGCCGTGCCCGAGGCGGTCGAGGCGTCGGTCGAGCAGGTCCTGACGCTGGCCGCCTCGAAGAAACTCGGGGCGAAAGCGGCCAGCCCCGACGATTTGAAGGCGATCCGGGCCTCGCTCGAAGGGCCGCTTTACGACCACCTTTTCCTCTGGAAGAAGGAGAAGCAGGACCTCGTCGACGAGATGGACACCGCGCTCCAGGTCCCCGGCTGGGGGAACATCTTCACGCAGCCGATCATCAACCGGATCGAGATGCTCGCCACCGGGGTCAGGACTCCGGTCGCCGTGAAGGTCTTCGGCGACGACCTGGGCAAGATCCAGGACGCGAGCCAGCGGATCGCGGAAGTCCTCCGGGGGATCCGGGGGGCGAACGGGGTGGTGCCCGATCAGGTCGTCGGCAAGGGATATATCGAGATCGACATCAATCGGGAAAAGGCCGCGCGTTACGGCGTGCAGGTGGGCGACATCCAGGAGGTGGTCGAGGTGGCCATGGGCGGCAAGCCGATCACGATGACCGTCGAGGGGCGGGAACGCTTCCCGGTCCGGATCCGCTACGCCCGGGATTTCCGGGGGAATGAGGAGGACCTGAAGCGGCTCCTGGTCCAAGGGCGAAGTTCCCCCTCGGGGATGGATCAGCCCGGCCCGCCCGGCCCGCCGCTCCAGGTGCCGATCGCCGAGGTCGCCGACGTCCGGGTGGTGGAAGGCCCCTCGATGATCAAGAGCGAGAACGGGCTCCTCCGGGCCTACATCCAGCTCACCGTCGCCGGGCGCGACGAGGTGGGGTTCGTCGAGGAAGCCCGTCGGATCGTCGACGAGCGGGTGAAGCTCCCCCGGGGGATGTACATCGAGTGGGCCGGCCAGTTCGAGAACGAGCTGAAGACCCGGCGGACCCTGGCCTTTGTGTTCCCGGCCGTGATCGCGGTGATCGTGATGATCCTGTACCTGACCTATCGGAGCTGGATCGACGCGTTGCTGATGATGACGAGCGTCCTGGGAGCCCTGGCCGGCGGGGCGATCTTCCAGTGGTTGTTCGGGTTCAACTTCTCGGTCGCGGTCTGGGTGGGGTACATCGCCTGCTTCGGGATGGCGACCGAGACGGGGATCGTGATGCTGGTCTATCTCCGAGAGGCCGTCGACGAGCGCGGCGGGCTGGCGAATATCCGGTCGGTCGAGCAGCTCCGCGAGGCGATCCTGGAAGGGGCCATCCACCGGCTCCGTCCCAAGCTCCTGACCGAGGGGACGACCATCCTCTCGATCGCCCCGATGCTCTGGGCGACCGGGGTCGGGGCCGAGGTCGTCCGGCCGATGGCCGCGCCCGTGCTCGGGGGCCTCCTGATCGCCGACGAGGTGATCGACGTCTTCCTGCCGGTCCTCTACTTCACCGCGCAGAAATGGCGATGGCGGAAGCTCCACAAGCTCGGCCCGTTCGAGGTCCGGGTCCGCCCGGAAGTCACGCCCGAGCCCGCGCTCGCACCTTGATCAGTATTGGTCCGAGCTGATGACCTCGCCGCCGGCCCTGGTGGAGAGGGCGCTGAAGACCTTGGGGTTGATGGTCTCCTTGACGAAACGGACCGAGCCGTCGCAGAACAGGAAGTTGCAGCCGCCCGGGTGGAGGCTCCAGAAGTCGTCGGCTCCGGCGTCCTTGTAGTTCGGGACGTCGACCCAGACCTGGTTCGGCGACGGCCCGGTGTGGCCCAATACCATGACATTTGCGTTGGGCTCGCACTCGCGCTCGTGCCAGCTCGGGCTGGTGCAGGCCTGGGCGAACGGGATCACGCCGACCCAGGTGGCGTCGGCGACGTTCCTCGACCGCTCTCCGGCCATCAGGGTGCCGGAGGTCCCGTCCTGGATATCGCGGACGCCGACCCGACTGTTCCGGTAGAAGACCCCGTTGTTCGTGGCGGGATACTCGATCACCTCGAACTGCCCGGCCGAGGCCACATAGTTGCTCGGGGAAAGGTCCTGGATCAGGACCTGATTGTTGGAGTCGGTCAGGCGGATCGGCCCGAAGTCGGGCGAGCTCGGGCAGAGGAAGACCGAGAGCCGAAGCTCGCGGACGGTCGAAGAACCCGGCGAGGTGATCGGCAAGCTGAAGTTGGTCGCGTTGTAGGCCGCCGATTGCTCCAGGTTATTCAAAATCAAGCTCCCCCAGGCCCAGCCGGGGCCGGTCTCCGGGCTGTTCAGTTGACCGCTCTGGGTTGCCGTGATGTAGCCGGGCGGGAACGTGTCGTGGGTCGAGTGATAGTTGTGCATCGCCACGGCAATCTGCTTCAGATGGCCGACGCATTGAGAGCGCCGGGCGGCCTCACGCGAGGCTTGCACGGCCGGGAGGAGCAGGCCCAGCAAAACGCCGATGATCGCGATGACCACCAATAGCTCGATCAGCGTAAAGGCTCGCCGGCTGCGGTCGGGGGTCGCAAGGCGCATGGGTGGGCTCCAGGGTCGGGGATCGAAAAGAAAAGGACGGGTGACTCGGTTTCGAGGCCGTCTTTCAATTCCGATAGACCTGGAGCAGGGAAAGTCTTGCGCGAGCCGACCAAGGCCAGGGACGGGTGGCCTGGAAATCTCGCCCCGACCGAAGAGCGGTGGGGCAGGGGAGGTCCAGCCCGGGCGCGGAAACCGGACCATCGAGGAAGGAAGGAAGGTCGACGGTCTCGACCGAGGCGACCTTCTGGACCAGATTGTCGCCCGGATGATCGCGAGGCGGATCGACCGGGTCGACGGTACCGGGATCGTCCAGCTCGTGAACCGTGGCCATGAACGCGGAGGCGGCGTCGGCCTGGCAGAGCGGGCCGGCGCACATCAGGCCGAGGATACAGCCGAGGACCGCCGCTCGGGACATCGCTTTCCCTCAAAGCTCGATTCGATTAACATCATAGAACCCCCGGACGAAAGCCGTCAAGGCGAGCAGGGACTGCCCGTTTCGGATGACGGATCGAGGCTGGACATGGACGAGATCATCTTCCGCTATGCGACCGCCTGCTCGATCGCGGGATGTGAGGATCGGCCCAGGTTCAAGGTGGCAGCGTCCTGGAGTTACGGCCCTCTCACCGAGCTGAAGAACTACGGCCTGGCCTGCGAATCGCACCGCGAGGCGGTCCTGGACCGGGCCCGGCAAAATCTCGAGAGTCTGGCCGTCGGCGACGACGAGACGGTCGGACCGGTCGAGGCGCATGAACTGGCCGGATCGGGCCAACCCGCCGACCGCGCACCGAAGTGAACCCAGCCCGGCCCTCCGGGCGACTCTTGACGGGACGGACCCCAATCATGCGTCGAGCAGGCCCGATCACAGACCGCCTCCTCCCGTCCTTCGCTGGCTTGCTGATTTTGTCGACGATCGGGCAGGGGGCTCCCCCGGCGAATCCCTCGGCCAACCCGCTGTCCGGGATCGAATTGCCCGACGAATGGGCGACCCGGTTCTGGGGCACTCCGGAGGCCAAGGCCCTCCTGGCGATGGACCCGAAGGCCCTGGCCAAGCTGGTCCCCGAACAGGCAGGGCTCCGCTTCTGCCGTTGCCCGGGATGCGAGGCTCCCGAAGGCGAAGAGACGCTCCGGTGGTCGATCCTCAAGCCCGAGGTCGCCACCTGCTCGCGTTGCGGGGCTTCGTACCCGAACGAGAAAGTTCCCGCGCCGGTCGACAAGAAGGTGCCCGAGGAGACCATCGAGGTCGTTCCCGGGGTGGTCCATCATTATCCCTATGCGGCCGTCGAACCAGCGGTCGCGCGTTATCCCGAGGAGCGGCTCTACCTCGCCGCCCGACGCGATTACGAGGCCCGCGAATACCTGTCCAAGGCCGCGCTGTATGCGGCGATCCGCCACCGGAAGCAGGCACCGGGAGGCTCGGACCCGACGTCGGCCCGGATCGCCTGCGTCCTGCTGATCCGATTTGCGCAGGTCTACCCGAACTATGCCCTCCACCTCGACCAGCCCGGTCGGGCCAAATTCTTCGAACCCGCCCGTCGGCCCCCGCCTTATCGCCGAGGATATGAGACGGCCAAGTGGGACTGGTCGGGAAGCCTCGATGTCCCGATCAACCTGGCGATCGCCTACGGGATCGTCCGCGACGATCCGGCGATGGCCGAGGCGAGCCGGCTCCTGGGCGTGGCCGAACCGAAGCGGCTCATCGAGAATGACCTGTTCCGCGCATCGGCGGAGTTCGTCCAGAACCAGCCCGACGAGGTCAACGAGGCCTCCCTCCAGGCCGATCGAGGACTCCTGGCCGTCGGTCGACTCCTGGGCGACGAAGCCCTAATCGCCATGGCCACCCAGCGGCTGACCCTGTTCACCCAGGATGGATTCTTCTTCGACGGGCTCTGGCGGCAAGGGGACTCGACCTCTCACCGAAGGGTCCTCGGGATGCTCGACGGCTGGATCGGTCGCTTGCTGGTCGGTCCCAAGGGGTCGGCCTCCGAAGCCGTCCCGATCCTCGGGCTGGCCCGATCGGCGGGGGCGTCGATCCTCGCGGACTTCCCCCGTCCGGAAGTCTTGCTCGCCTCCTGGCCGGCACCGGCCGCGATCGACCCGGCCCGAAAGCCGGGCCTCCTCGGAGGGGCGGGGATCGCCTTGCTTTCGGTCGGCGAGGGGGCCGGGGCATTCGAGCTGGAACTCCGAGGGATGGGGCTCCTGGGCTCGCCCCGATCGAGGAGGCAGTCGATCCGGCTGGCCTGGGGCGGCCGGGCGGTCCTGGGAGACCTCGACGACCTCCCGCCCCGCTTCGACGGCTGGGATCGGGCCTCGGCCAGCCACAACACGGTCCTCATCGACGGCCTGAACCAGCGCGAGACGATCCCCATGATGCGGGCCCCGGCCGCGGGAGGGAACTACCTCTTCCACGCGGCCGACCCCGACTTTCAGGTCGCCATCCTGGACGATCCTCGCGCCTATCCCAAGTCCACCACCCGCTATCGACAGACCGTCGTCGCCAGCTCGGGGCCGAAGTCGCGTTATGTCGTCTCGGTCTTCGAGGTCCGAGGCGGTCTCCAGCATGACCAGTTCTTCCACGCCCCGCCCGGCTCGACCGCCCGATGGACGACCTCGGTGCCGATCACGCCCGGCCCTTCGACCCTCCTGGCTCCCTCGATCCCGTTCCTGCCCAGGTCAAGGGCCGAGGATGGCCGATGGTTCGTCCAGTCCTATGGCGAGTTCGCCAACCTGGCCCACGCACCGGCCGATCATCCCTCGACGGCCGATCTGGTCGAGCCGGGTCGGCCGGGGGTCCGGGTCCACTTCCTGGGAGACTCGCCCTACCAGATCGTGACCGGGACGACCCCCCGCGAGCCCTCCGAGTCGGATCCCTCGCGAGCCGTTCTGATGATTCGGCGCAGGTCCGAGGACGGAGGCTCCCTCAACTCGACATTCGTCACCGTCTTCGAGCCGATCACGTCGTCCCCGACGCTGATCCGGGTCGGGCGGATGACCGACACACCGGGCTTCGTGGTGCTCTACCTAGAAACGGCCGACGGCCCGGAACATCTCGTGATCAACCTCGAATCCGGGTCCTCGCGCAAGGTCACGCTGGCCGACGGTCGCGAAGTGACCACCGACGGCCCGGTCGTCCGAGCCCGCCGCGGAGACTTGACCCTGGCCGGGGGTACGAATGCCTCGACCCCCGGGATCGAGGTCCGTCAGCCCTGGGTCACCGGCAAGATCATCGCCGCCGTCCGCCAGCCGACCACCGAGAGCCGGGGATGGTTCGAAACCGATGATGCCATCCCCGACGATCCCACCCTGATCGGTCGGACACTCCTGATCCGCCACGGCGACGGGACCACCCACGGCTGGACCCTCGTCCGGATCGAGCCGGTCGAAGGCCGCCGGGTCCGGCTCCACGTCCACGAAGAGCCCGGCTTCCGGATCGAACCGCACGACCGATCGGCCCGCTACTACCAGTTTCCCGGGACGAATTCCCCGGGCCCGCACTCCTTCAGCATCTCAACGATCCGAAAATGAGCCGTCTTGAATAAATCGAATCTAGAATCGTCCCCGCCCTCTTGACAGATCAAAATTTCTGCTTATCATTTTTTTGTTGGATGCGATGTCATTCTCCCCACACCACTCCATCCAACCGAGGCATCGGCCTCGATCATTCGGCCTCTTCTCTGTTCCGGCCCCGTCGTCTCGTATTCGTACGAGGCGACGGGGTTTTTTTGCGGGTCGGACCATCCGCGTTGGTATGGTGATTGCCTGAGTGAGATGGAGACACCGAGGAGCTTTTGCGGGAGATGGCCCATGCATCCGACTGAGAACGATGACCTCAAGGTCGAGATCGATGAGCGATTTCCCTCCGGTCCCTGGACCGGTTTCTTCCTGCAGCCGAATCTCCCCGGCCGCCACTCGATGGATATGATCCTCACCTTCCGCGAGGGGAAGATCATCGGCGAGGGTCGAGACCGGATCGGCGACTTCGCCTTCAAGGGACACTACCAGATCTCGGATGGGAAATGCTGGTGGACCAAGACCTACTTGAAGCAACATAGTCTGGCTTATCAGGGATATAATGAAGGCAAGGGGATCTGGGGGACCTGGGAGTATAACACCCTCCATCGAGGAGGCTTCCACATCTGGCCGGTGGCCATGGGGGACCCGACCCAGGCGAAGCTCGCCGAGGCGATCGAGCAGCCGACCGAAGTGAATGTCCCCATTCCGGCGGAGCCGGTCGCCGTGCCGGGGTTGCCGGAGGAGGTCGCCGAGCCCGTCTCCCGGAGAGTTCCGAACGGGCCGGTTATCGCGATTCCCGGTCGTTAATCCACTGACGGAGCGTGTTGGCGGGAATCCCGAGCACCCGTTCGGCGGGCGAAGGCCCCCCCAGTCTCGAGACGGCGTAGCATCGGTACAGGTCTTCCCAGACGGGCAGCGGGATCGGCTTTCCCGGTCCCATCGATTCCCTGGCCGATTCGATCGGCGCCCAGACCGGGGGCAGGTCCAGGTCGAAGAGGCTCTCGGCCCTCGTCCGGGCCTCCTCGGAGTCGAGGCCGACCCCCTTGGCCAGGATCTTGGAAGCCAGGGTCCGCAGCCGTCGCTGCCAGTCGTTAAGGCCGGAGGCGGCCGCCGAGGCGGGGGCGGCCGAGTTCGGCGCGACCGGCCGAACCGGGGGCGTCGAGGCCAGGAAGGGCGCGAGATGCGACCACTCTAGCGTGTCGACCTCGCGACCATGCCGGAGGATCGCGCGTTCGATCACGTTCCGGAGTTCCCGGCTGTTGCTCTCGGCGAAGGGCTGATCGCGGAGGCCCTGGACCGCGTCCTCGGCCAGCTCCAGCTCGGCCCCCATCTCGGTCGAGACGACCCTGGTCAGCCATCGGGCCTGGGCCTCGATGTCGTCGGGCCGCTCGCGGAGCGGCGGGATCTCCAGCGGGAGTCGCTCGACACGGGCGAGGAAGGCCAGGGGAAGCTCGCCCGACCTCCGGCGCTCCTGCCAAGGGCCGGTCTCGACCGTCAACACGGCGGCGGCCTCGGCCTGCCTGCGGATCTCCTCCTCCCCCAGCCGACTGTACTCCCCGTCTTCCAGGAAGGAGTGGAGGATCGCCGAGCACGAGTTCGGGAGCCGGTGGAAGTCGTCGAGCAGGACGATCCCCTTGCCCGCCGAGGCCACCAGACCGGGACGATCCTCGCGGGCATCGGTGAACGCCCCGCGTTTGTGGCCGAACAGGATGCTCCGAAGCAAGGTCTCGTTGGTCAGCTCGTTGCACGAGGCCACCGTCATCGGGGCCTTCCGTCGGTCGGTCGACGCGTGGAACAGCTCGGCCAGCCCACGCTTGCCGGTCCCGCTCTCGCCGTCCAGCAGTAGGCAGGGCAGGGGCCTCCGGGACCGGCCCGGCCCTTTCGGGGCCGGGGTCTCCGCGCCGAAGAGCCGGGCCAGGTCGAAGAGTTGCGCCAGCGTCGAGCCGAACGACTCGGTCTGGTAGATGATCCCGAGGTCGGCGACGGCCTTCGCGAAGGCGGCAACCGACGGGTCGGACAGGTGCCGCTCGACCGACCGGACCACCGTCTCGGCCAGCCCGGGCGCGGACGATCCTTCGCCCTTTCGGAGGAACCGATCGGCGGGGAACCCCTCGGGGCGGGGGTAGGCCGAATAGAGCAGGCCCTGGACCTCGGGATGGACCCTCGCCGCCTCGTCGATGAAGAGTTGCCCGGCTCGGAGCCCCCCGGCGTCGTCGGAGAACCGGAGGTCGGAGACGACCACGGCGAAGAGTTGCTCGTTGAGGAGCTTGCGGGCCAGGTCGAAGCGGCCGCCTCGCTCGCGGACCAGGTGGAGGTGGACATGATGGGGCGATCGGTACCGGTAGCTCGCCAACCGGTCGCTCTCGTACCCGTGGGCCGACACCTTGACGTGGATCGCCCCTCCGCCCCCGGGGTCGCCCCGATGGAGCGCCTCGTTGGTCGCCCGGTCTCGCCCCAGGTCGCGGGCCAGATCCAGGGGAAAGCTCGGGATCAGGGACTCCAGGACGCGCGGGTCGTCGTCCAGGATCATCAGGTGGGGAATCCAGGCCATCGTCCATGTCTCATCGGTCGGGAGGGGGGAGCCGGCCCGCTCCGAGGGCCACCGGACCAATCTAACCGATCGGGGTCCATCCCGGCCATCAACCGGGCCTCGGGTCCGAGTGGCCTCTTGCCCGGAATCCTCGGAGCTTTACCTCCTCCAGGGCTCCGGTTAGGATAGGATCATTCCGTCGTCTCCCTCTCGACAACTGGCAATCGCCGTCCCATTCCGGGACACTGCTCTCCTCCGCCGACGGGGCCTCCTCGCCGGCTCGAACGGCCGAAAGGACATTCTTCCATGGCTCAAGCCGTCGTCGACCCGGCCGAACTCCGCCGGTTCGCCCAGAACCTCCGCCACTTCAACACGGAACTCCACAACAAGATGGCCGTCATCCACGGCCAGCTCTCGGGCCTCAGCCAGACCTGGCGTGACAAGGAGCAGGAGAAGTTCACCGAGGAGTTCGAGGCCACCCTGATCGTCATCAACCGATTCATCGAGGCCAGCAGCCAGTACGTCCCGTTCCTGGTCCGCAAGGCCGAGCGCGTCGAGGAATACCTCCAGCAGCGTTGAACCGAGCGATCCCCGGATCGGTTGACTTGCCCACGAACCAAGCCTGGCCCGCCGAGGAGGTCCGATGGCCGATGCAGCCAAGGTCACGTCGATCGACGGAATCCGCGAGTTCCGAGCGGCCCTGGGCAGCTTCATCGAGGACGCCCGCAACGCCCTGACGGCCGTCGAGATGGAGAATCGCCGGGTCAACGAATGGGTCAAGAACACCCAGCGGCTCTACTGGCTCAACGAGGTCAAGCGCCGTCGCGAGAAGATGAACGAGATCCGCGGCGAGCTCCACCGCCGGAAGCTCTCCGGCGCCGGCGACACCGAGGCCAAGGAGCAGGTCCGGATCGCCAACGCCCGGCTCCGCGAGTCCGAGGAGAAGGTCGAGATCGTCAAGAAGGCCGCCCCGATCCTCCAGCACGCCATCGACGAGTACCTCGGCCTGGCCCGCCCGCTGGGCGACATGCTCACCGGCGACCTCGAGCACGCCATGGCCATGCTGGAACGGATGGCCGAGGCCCTCGACTCCTACATCCGGACCTCGACCCAGTCGGCCAACTGATCCAAACCGGGAGGAATCGGCCGTGAGTAAAGAGGGTTCGACAAAGCTGACCTACGCGATCAAGAACCTCCGGAAGCACTGGGAACTCGCCCGGGTCCACTGGCAGGACCAGGTGGCCAAGGACTTCGAATCCAACCACCTCGCCCCGCTGGAGACCCGGGTCAACGCCGTGATCCGCGGCATGGACAAACTGGCCGAGGTCACCGCCAAGGTCAAGCGAGACTGCTCGGAGAACCGCTGAACGGGCCGCCCCTCGAACCGGGCTCGATGAACTCATGATGATTCTTCAAGGCGACGTCCCAGGGGCTCGATGCCGCCGGGATCTCGCTCTCCCATCCGCCTCCCGCCCGTCGGCCCTCGCCGGACGACCCGGCCTCTCCGGGCTCGCGTCGAGAGTCAATCCGTCGTACTCTGTTTGAAGGAGGCGAGGGGATGGTCGCCACTCCGGCCCTCCCCGAGCCCGACCACCGAAATCGCCAATGCCACCCGTGTTGGACCTGACCCGATGCCCGGATCGCCCCCGACCCAACGCCAAGTCGACGCACTGAAAGATCTGGCCCGCCTGGCCACCGAACGGGCAGGGCGAGAGACCAAGACCGACGTCGACTTCGGCAAGGAAAAGGCCGTCGCCGAACGGGCTTACCAGTCCGCTCGCCAGGGGATCGTCAAACGACGAGACCTCCAGGTCCAGGCGATCGAGTCCGATATCGAGCAAACCCGCGCGAAGCTCGACCAGGCGTATCAGGCGGCCGTGGCCGCCGCCAAGACCGATCGCGACAAGACGATCGCCCACGCCAAGAAGCGGTTCGACGTCGAGAGCGAGGCCGCCCACCAGGCCCTCGAAGAGGCCGGCTGGGAAACCGGGGCGGTCCACGACGCGAACGTCGACAAGGTCAACAAGAAGCACGAGCAATTCAAGCGCAGGCTCGAAGAATCGCTGCTCGCCCTCGACCAGGTCAAGGCCGTCGCCGCGCCGTTCTTCGAGACCTACAAACGATACATCATCGTCGACGGGGGCGCCGCCAACGCGAAGGCCGAGGAGGGGGTCGAGGACCCGATCGGCAAGCTGGACGACGCCACCCACCGGATCAGCGATAACTACCTGATCGCCTCCCAGCTCAAGATCTTGCCGGTGGTGAAGCTCGACTTCTTCATCTTCTTGTGCGTGGTCCTCTTCCTGGTGCTGACGGTCGCGGTCGGGCTGGTCCTGGGCAACTGGATGATCGCCCTGGCCGTCGGGGCCGTGGGCACCCTGGTGATCGGCTTCGTGGCCCGTCAATCGATCAACGCGGCGGCCCGGAAGCAGTTGACCGCCGTCGCCGCGCCTCTGGCGATCGCCCTGGCCGACGGCGACCACCTGGCCGAGTACTCGGCCACCTGGGTCGAGGAAAACGTAAAGCGGCTCAAGGCCGAGGTCGAACGTCGACGGGACGCCCAGGTCCGCAAGGCCACCGAGACCCACGAGAAGCTCATCCCCGAGCTGGAAGCCCGCCGCGACGGCGACGTGAAGGCGGCCGAGGAACGCTATCCCAAGGCGCTGGCCGAGGCCGCCAAGAAGTACGAGGCGAACCTCACCGCCGCCGAGGACAAGTACAAACAAGATCTCTCCGAGGCCAAGGCGGCGGGGGATCGCGAACTTCAAGAGCTCGATTCCAGCTACTTCGCCGAGGTCGAGGCCCGTCAGACCGCCTACGAAGCCAACTGGCAGAAGCTCATCGACGACTGGAGAGACGGGATCGGCCGGATTCGGGGCGAGCTCGACGAGGTGGCCTCCGATAGTGACCGATGGTTCCTCCCCTGGCACGACCCGGCCTGGGATCCCTGGACCGCGCCGGTGGATTCCCCGCCGGTCCTCCGCTTCGGCGAGGTCCGCGTGCCGATGAAGCAGATTCCCCAGGGGATCCCCGAGGACCCCCGGCTGAAGGAGCTGACCCCCGAGTCGTTCACGCTCCCGGCCTTCCTCCAGTTCCCCGAGAAGATCTCGCTCCTGATCAAGGCCAGCGAGGACGGCCGAGCCCCCGCCGTCCAGGCGATCCAGGCCGCCATGCTCCGCTTCCTGACCGCCGTCCCGCCCGGCAAGGTCCGGTTCACGATCGCCGACCCCGTCGGCCTCGGCCAGAATTTCTCGACCTTCATGAACCTCAAGGAGTTCGACGAACTCCTGGTCACCAACCGGATCTGGACCGAGCAGCAGCAGATCGAACACCGTCTCCTGGACCTGACCGAGCACATGGAGAACGTCATCCAGACGTACCTCCGGAACGAGTACGCCTCGATCGAGGAATACAACGCGATGGCCGGCGAGGTGGCCGAGCCCTATCGCGTCCTGGTGGTCGCCAACTATCCGGCCAACTTCTCCGACATCGCCCAGCGACGCCTGGTGAGCATCGCCCAGAGTGGGCCGAGGTGCGGCGTCTATGTCTTCGTGAGCATCGACACCAAGCTGGCCAACGCCACCAGCCAGCTCGCCAAGGACCTGGAGCCGAACTGCGTCAACCTGGTCTGGAAGGACGGCAAGTTCCTCTGGAAGGACACGCCTTTCGAACAGTATCCGCTCCGGCTCGACGCCCCGCCCGAGGACATGGAGTTCAACCGGATCGTCAAGCTCGCGGGCGAGGCCGCCAAGGCCGCCAAGCGCGTCGAGGTCCCCTTCGAGGTCATCGCGCCGAGCGACGACAAGTACTGGACCTGGGACAGCCGGAGCATCGTCGACGTGCCGCTGGGTCGCGCCGGGGCCACCAAGTTCCAGAGCCTCAAGCTGGGCAAGGGCACCTCCCAGCACGTCCTGATCGCAGGAAAGACCGGCTCGGGTAAATCGACGCTCCTGCATGCCCTGATCACCAACGCCGCCTTGATGTACAGCCCCAAGGAGCTGGAACTCTACCTGATCGACTTCAAGAAAGGTGTCGAGTTCAAGACCTACGCGGCGCACAGCCTACCCCACGCCCGAGTGATCGCCGTCGAATCCGAGCGCGAATTCGGCCTGAGCGTGCTCCAGCGCCTGGACGTCGAGCTGAAGCGTCGAGGCGACATGTACCGCGACGCCGGGGCCCAGGACGTCGCCAGCTACCGACGCCAGACCGGCGAGTTCCTGCCCCGGATCCTGCTCCTGGTGGACGAATTCCAGGAGTTCTTCATCGAGGACGACAAGCTCTCGCAGGAGTCGTCGCTGCTCCTGGACCGCCTGGTCCGCCAGGGTCGTGCCTTCGGCGTCCACGTGATCCTGGGCTCGCAGACCCTCGGCGGTGCCTACTCGCTGGCCCGGACCACGATCGCGCAGATGGCCATCCGGATCGCCTTGCAGTGCTCCGAGGCCGACTCGCACCTGATCCTCAGCGAGGACAACGCCGCGGCCCGGCTCCTGTCCCGTCCCGGCGAGGCGATCTACAACGACGCCAACGGGATGATCGAAGGGAACCACATCTTCCAGGTGGTCTTCCTGACCGACCAGCACCGCGAGGAGTACCTCAAGGACCTCCACAAGTTGGCGGTCGAGCAGGACATGATGCCGGACACCCCACAACTGGTGTTCGAAGGGAATCTGCCGGCGGTCATCGAGAAGAACGCCCTCCTCTCCGAGGCGTTGTCCGTCCCCGACTGGCCCGCGGAGGTCAAGGCGGCCACGGCCTGGCTGGGAGACGCGATCGCGATCAAGGACCCGACGTCGGTCGTCTTCCGCCGCCAGAGCGGGACCAACGTCCTCCTGATCGGCCAGCAGGACGAGGGGGCGCTCGGCATCCTGACCTCGGCCCTGGTCAGCCTGGCCACCCAGCACGCCAACATCGGGACCGGGCAGTCGGCCAACGGGGCACGCTTCTACGTCCTCGACGGCTCGCCGGCCGACTCCCCCAACCTGGGCGTTCTGGCCAAACTCGGCGACGTGATCCCGCACCCGTTCCAGACCTCCGGCTTCCGCGATTTCGCCCCGCTCCTGGAAGAGGTCTACGACGAGCTGACCCGCCGCCAGGAGGATTCGGACGCCGAGTTCCCGTCGATCTATCTGGTGATCTTCGACCTCGCCCGCTTCCGTGACCTCCGGAAGTCCGACGACGACTTCGGCTACTCTTCGAGATCCAGCGAGGACGAGAAGCCCAAGCCCGCCAAGCAGCTCACCGAGATCCTCCGCGAAGGGCCGAACTACGGGATCCACGTCCTGTCCTGGTGCGACACCGTGGGCAACCTGAATCGGACCTTCGAGCGGTCGACCGCCGGCGAGTTCGAGCTTCGGGTCCTCTTCCAGATGAGCATCAACGACTCCAGCGCGTTGATCGATTCCCCCGCCGCCGGTCGGCTGGGCGAGAACCGGGCGCTCCTCTACAACGAGGAGCAAGGCAAGACCGAGAAGTTCCGCCCCTACGGGCTCCCCGATCAGGCGTGGCTCGACCGGGCCCGCGACCAGCTCCAGGCCAAGGCCCGACCGGCCACCTGGAGCGACGCCCCCTTGCCGAAGCCCACCCCCAAGTCCTCGGGCGATGACGACGGCGGCGGCTTCGGCTCGGGGAGTTCATTCTTCGGGGGAGGCTTCTCCGACCCGACCTCCGGCTCACCCCCGCCCGACTTCAGCAAGGGCTTCTTCGACCCGACCGCCGAACCCGTCCCTTCTGAGCCTGAGACCGAGAAGCCGGACTCGAACGGCAACGAGGGCTCCAGCGATATCCTCGACGCGACAACCGAAGCCTCTCCTTCTGAGCCTGAGACCGAGAAACCGGAGTCGAATGGCAACGGGCACGAAAAATCCCG
This sequence comes from Tundrisphaera lichenicola, assembly GCF_051175385.1. Classification (GTDB taxonomy): domain Bacteria; phylum Planctomycetota; class Planctomycetia; order Isosphaerales; family Isosphaeraceae; genus Tundrisphaera; species Tundrisphaera lichenicola. The sequence goes on from NZ_CP195106.1 coordinate 6,192,145, forward strand.
CGACATCCTCGACCCGCTCGGAGATTCGTCGTCGAGCTGAATTCTGGTAGTAGTTCATCGACGCTAAAGAAGTGGGTAAAATCGGGTCGGATTTCCGACACCATCCGGGCACCGGAGGCCGACCCGATGAACTCCGCTCTGAAATGCCAGGTCCACCTCACCGCCGAGCAGCGCCGGGACCTCGAACGGACCGCCCGTGACGGCCGGACGCCGGCCCGTAAGGCCCGGTACGCCAGGCTGTTGCTCCACGCCGACGAGGCCCACCCGGAGGGCCGCCGCAACGACGCCTGGATCGGCGAGGCCCTCGGGATGCACGTCAACACCGTCGCCCGGGTCCGCAAGAGCTTCGTCGCCGGAGGGCCCGACGCCGCCTTCGGGCGCAAGGCCCGCGAAGCACCGCCGGTCCCCCCCAAGATCGATGGCCACGTCGAGGCCCACCTGGTCGCCATCCACTGCGGCCCGCCGCCGGAGGGCCGGGCCCGCTGGACGCTCAAGCTCCTGGCCGGCGAGTTGATGGCCCGCAAGCTGGTCACCGAGGTCTCGGTCGAGACGGTCCGCAGGGCGCTAAGAAAAACGCGCTGAAGCCCTGGCTGAAGGCCGAGTCGTGGTGCATCCCGGAGCGGGATTCGGCCCGGTTCGTCGCGCAGATGGAGGAGGTCCTCGACGTGTACGCGATGCCGCCGAGCGAGGAGGAGCCGACGGTCTGCATGGACGAGGCGGCCAAGCAGATGCTGGAAGGCCTCCACGACCCGCTCCCGCCGGCCCGCGGCCGTGCGGCGCGGGAGGACTACCACTACGAGCGCAAGGGGGTGCAGGCGATCTTCATGTTCTTCGACCCGAACCGGGGCTGGCGGCGGGTCAGCTGCCGGGAGAGCCGCACGCGGGTCGACTGGGCGCACGAGGTCAGGCGACTGCTGGACGAGGACTACCCGGCGGCGCGCAAGGTCCGGCTGGTCTGCGACAACCTGAACACGCACACGACCGCGTCGCTGTACGCGGCGTTCCCGGCGGCGGAGGCGCGCCGGCTGGCGCGGCGGCTGGAGATCGTGCACACGCCGCGCAACGGGAGCTGGCTGAACGTGGCGGAGATCGAGCTCTCGGTGCTGGCCCGGCAGTGCCTGGCCCGTCGGATCGGGGAGCCCGAACTCCTGGCCGCCGAGTGCGCCGCGTGGGAGCGAGCCCGGAACGCCGAGGGCGGTCGGGTGATCTGGAAGTTCACGACGGCCGATGCCCGGGTCAAGCTGAGGTACCTTTACCCACAATTTTAGCGTCGATGAACTACTAGTAGGGTGGGCATCGCCCACCGGATTCGGACCGCCACGCTGGGCGGTGCCCACCCTACCGGAAACTCCCTTCTCAACGACCCTGCAACCCGACCGAGGCTCGATGACCGGCCCCGACCCAAATAAGCCCGCGCGTCGGCCTCGATACCGGGGGAAGAATCCTCGCCGGTTCGACCAGAAGTACAAGGAACATCAGCCCGACCGGTATTCCGAGGCCGTGGCGAAAGTCGTCGCCGGCGGGAAGACGCCGGCCGGGTCGCATCGGCCGATCATGGTCCGCGAGATCCTGGAGGTCCTCGCCCCCGGGCCGGGCCAGATCGCGGTGGACGCGACCCTCGGCCACGGCGGGCATGCCCGGGAATTGCTCGCCGGGGTCCAGCCGGGAGGTCGGCTCCTGGGGCTCGACGCCGACCCGATCGAGCTTCCCCGGACCGAGGCCCGACTGATCGCGCTGGGCTTCCCGATCGGTTCGGTCGTCGTCCGACGGATGAACTTCGCGGGGGTCGCGCCGTTCGTCCTGGGGGAAGAGCCTGGCGGGGCCGACCTGATCCTGGCGGACCTGGGCGTCTCCTCGATGCAGCTCGACGACCCGGCCCGAGGTTTCACCTTCAAGGCCGACGGCCCGCTCGACATGCGGATGAACCCCTCGCGAGGCCGCCCCGCCTCGGAATTCCTGTCGAGCCTGGGCGTCCAGGGACTCGCGAAGATCCTGGCCGAGAACGCCGACGAACCCCAACCCTCCGAGATCGCCCGGTGCATCCTCTCGGCCCACGATCGGAAACCCCTCGCCACGACCCGCGAACTGGCCCAGGCCATCCGATCCGCCTTCGCCCGGCCCAACGACCCGACAACCGACTCCGCCGTCCGGAGGGTTTTTCAAGCGATCCGGATCGCGGTGAACGACGAGTTCGCCTCGCTCGATGCGTTCCTCCACGGGCTCCCCACCTGCCTGAAGCCGGGGGGTCGCGTCGCGATCCTGTCGTTCCACTCGGGCGAGGATCGACGCGTGAAGGCGGCCTTCAAGGACGGACTCATCTCCGGAGTCTACGCCTCGACCTCGAACGAGGTCATCCGGGCCTCCGCCGAGGAACGCCGGGCCAACCCGCGTTCGACCTCGGCCAAGTTGCGGTATGCCGTCCGGGCGTGACGGCTTCGAAGGATTTGGTTCCGGTGTCTGGCTGCCACAGGGGTTTCCGGTAGTCGTACACAGGCGGAGCAAGCTCCGCCCGGGCAAAGCGTGAGCAAGCTCCCGCACTCCAGAGCCTCCGGCGGCCCGGCGGGCGAACCTCGGCCTTCCCTGGATGGGATGGCCGGTTTACGATCGAAGTTCGACCCGCCGAATCCCAGGTTCCAGGAGTCGCCATGACCGCCACCCTTCGCTCCTCGATCGACCCGCTCGCCTGGGCCATCGCGGCCACCTTGGCCTTCCTCGGAGCGACCGTTGTCAGGGCAGACGACCCGCCAAGGGGTCGGGTCCGCCTCTTCGACGGCAAGTCGCTGGACGGGTGGAAAAAGGTCGAGTCGTACAAGGCGGGCGAGGCGAAAGTTGAAGACGGCGCGATCGTCCTGGAGAAGGGCGGGCCGATGACGGCGATCGCCTCCACCCGGCCCGACCTCCCGAAGACCAACTACGAACTATCCTTCGAGGCCAGGCGGACCTCCGGCGACGACTTCTTCGCCGCCGCCACCTTCCCGGTGGGCGGGTCCTTCCTCACGCTGGTCAACGGCGGCTGGGGCGGCAGCATCACCGGGCTTTCGAGCATCAACGGGGCCGACGCCTCGGAGAACGAGACCAACCGCTTCGTGAAATATGAGAATGGGACCTGGTACAAGTTCCGGGTCGTCGTGACCGACTCGGTGGTCCGCTGCCAGGTCGACGGCAAGGAGATCATCGCGCTCGACTACGAAGGGCAGCAGGTCAAGACCCGACTGGAGGTCCGGAACTGCCAGCCCCTGGGTTTCGCCTCGTGGAGGAGCGGCGGAGAAGTCCGGGCGATCGAGGTCCGCCCCCTCTCCGACGCCGAGGTCGAGGCGGCGAAAAAGCTCGAATGATCGATGACTTGAGTTCCCGAGTTACGTTCTTGCCGACTGGCCACGGGCTGGGGTCACCACCCCGGATCGAGGATAAGCCCGCACAACTCCAGGTCGGTTCGGATATCAATCTCGCGAAGACATTCGATCTCGTTCCTGAACTCTTCGGCCAGCGGCCGCCAGAAGCCGGCTTGGATACTGAACGGCAAGGGCCTCGGTTCCAAAGTTTCCGGCGCAAATTGTCCCTGCTCGAGTGATTCCAAGGCAAGGACCCACCCCGCCATTTCTCCGAGGGTTGGCTCCGAGAACCGACCGGAACGCAGTCGGGTCGCGAGGATCAGCAGTCCGAGGGCGAAGAGCAATGATTCGGGGCCGCTACTCTCCCGAGAGAGTCGCCATGTGAAATAGGAGGCGGTGGCCTCGCCCATCTGCTCGCCCAGCACCTTCGCGCTGGCGAGGCATTGCGCCAGCGCGGAATCCGTCGAGCGGTGGTATTCGTAAGGCAGATCGGCCTCGATTCGGAGTAGGACCGCGCACGCGAACAGGCGGGTTTGATGGCCGCGATGTCCCGTAGGCCCGGGCTCGAATGGAGGGGGGTTCGGCGATTCGGGATTGCAATAATGGGTCAAGGTGAGGACTTCGCTCAACATCCAGGACGGGGGGGCCGGTATGACCCCGCGATCGCGGATGGGCCGGAGTTCGGTCATCATCTCATCGGCCATCTGGCCGTAATCCGCCTCGGCGATGTCCCTGAGCATCGCGTCGTCCGTCCGCCGCCGGACGCATTCCAGCAGGAGATCCTCCGAGGGTGGGAAGGCCGAGATCAACTCATCGGGGATCTCCATCAGCCACCATCCTCACGCCTTGATGTGAATCCCCAGCGCATCCAGGATCAAGATCACCAGGAAGCAGCCCAGGACGAACGACAACGCATAGGCCAGCGAGGCATTCATCGGAGCCAGGTTGGTGATCAGGTAATCGTTGTAATACATCGCCCGGACGCTGATCGGCCCCCCTTCGACACGCTCGATCGTGGCCAGGTTCAGGAGCCTGGCCCCCATCGCGGCCAGGGCGTAGGCGGCGATCGCGTTGGCCCCGAAGACCCGGAAGGGATAGGCCCAGCATCGATACCCCTTCAGGTCGATCAGCCAGTAGCAGATCGCCAGGACGATCATCCCCAGGCCGGCGGTCAGCAGGACGAATGGGCCGGTCCACAGCGCCTTGTTGATCGGGAACGCCCCGCCCCAGGCCCAGCCGGCGAAGACGCAGGCCGACCCGGCGACGAACAGGCCTGCGTCGATCTCGTAGCGGTCGCGGCCCGAGCGGAGCCACTGACCGGCCAGGACGCCGATCAAGGTCGTCGCGATCGCGGGCAGGGTGCTCAGAATTCCTTCGGGATCGTAGTCGACCTTGTAGGTGTGTCTGGGCAGCAGGAACCGGTCGAGGTACGACGCCAGGTCGTGCCCTCGGGCCAGGTCGCCCGCGCCGAACGCGGGGACCGGCACCCGAGTCATCAGGAGCCAGTAGCCGATCAGGAGGCCGAGGATCGCGATGACCTGCCCCCGAGTCTTCGTGAACAGGAAGATCAAGGAGGCCGCCAGATAGCAGAGCGCGATCCGCTGGAGTACGCCCGGGATTCGGATCGTCGCCGCGATGTTCTTCCAGTTCTCGAGGTCCTGGATCTCGTGCCAGGAAGTCTTGAAGAACGGGAACCGGTTGAGAAACAGCCCGAGCGCGAAGATCACCAGCGATCTCCGGATGATCTTGCGGATCACTGGCCCCCGCCCTTCGGAGACATCCCGGAGCTTCGAGAGGGCGAAGCTGATCGAGACGCCCACGATGAACAGGAAGAACGGGAAAACCAGATCAGTCGGCGTCCACCCATCCCACTCGGCATGTCGGAGCGGGGCGTAGCTCGGCCCGTTCCCGTTGTTCACCAGGATCATCCCCGCGACCGTCAAGCCTCGAAAGACGTCGAGCGACGCCAGCCGCCCGGTGGGGGTCGTCGAGGCTTTGGCCTGGATCACGTCTGCCGGATCGCTCATCGAGGGTCGTCCTTCAAGCGTCGAGTTGGGGTTTTGATCCGGGGGGCCAGGGAGTCGACGTCGACCCAGGGCCCGCCCCGGAGTCGGCGGAACCGCGAGCCGCAGGCCAGGCAGGATCGGGCTCGGCGTCTCCCCGGGAAATCCAGGGATCGGGGCACGGAGGGGTCGATGAGCATTGCAGGCCGCCGGCAGTTCGGACAACGCCGGGGGATCAGCCAGCGGCTGAGGTAAATCAGGCCGATCAGCAGGAGACCGTCGATGATCGCGAGCACGATCAGGAGCGGCGGGGGAACGCCATGAAAGTAGGTGTCCCAGCCCAGGTAGCCGGTCGCCGCGACATAGTTCTCGAAGAGGCACATCGCCAACAGGGGCACGCCGCAGAGGAACATCGCCAACAGGGGCACGCCGCAAAGGAATGCCACGATCCATCCCTTGAGCGGTCCTCGCCGGACCAGCAGGAGGACCGGAAAGAGCAGGACATAGGGTAGCTCGACCGCCGTGAGGAGGGCGAAAGCCCAGGGATCTGGGGCCGCTTGCCAGGTCGGCCGGGCCACCGAGAGGGCGAGGGCGGCGAAGATCACCAGCACGCCGATCTGGCGCAAGGTCATCTGCGGCCGAAACCGTCGATCGGGGTGGGGCGGCATGGTCGGCGGCTCCGTTCGAGGCACCCCCGTACCTTACCGGGCCAGCCGCCCTGGCGAAAGGATCGACCCCGGCGCGTCAGGTCTTGCCGGGCGAAGCGACCAATGGATCGAGATGGTGATGGGCGATTTAACGTCCGCCGATTCGAAAGGAGAGCTCCTCGATGATCGCGACCCTGATCGCGCTGGTGTTCGCGGCCAGCCCGCCCGAGGACCCGAAACCGCAAGTCCCCGATCGGAGCATCTCGCGACCGGCCCCATCGGCGACCGCGAAGGAAGAGGCCGTCCGCCGTCGGAGGGCTCGCAAGCGCGCCCGAGCCCTGAATTCGCGGAGGCTCGCGGGCTTCGCCGATTCTGGCTCGAACTTCAATCCCTATTCGCCGCAAGGACCGGCAAACTCGGCCGGATCGGGCATGCAGGGTGGGAGCCAGTCGGAAGGGGCGGATTACGGGTCGTTCGATACCTCATCATTCGGCGGCGGGTTCGGCGGGTTCGGAATGTCTCCAGGAGGCTCCGGTTTTCCCTCGTCGTTCGACCAGCAACTCTCCTCGACCTACGATCAGGCCGCCGCGGCCATGGCCGCCGGACAGGCTGCGGCGGCCCTCACCAATAGCCTGACCTGAAACTGATCGGGATGCCCGGCGTGTCCGGGTTCGAAACGACCGGGGCGACCCCCGACCGGCGCGGAGCCGATCGAGCGTCGCCCTTTCGTTGAACTTCGCCCCGAGTCAGTAAGGGCGATAATATCCGTTAGCGGCCCGACGTTCGCCCGCCTGGAACCCCTGGGCCTCGGCAGGCGAGAGGGGCCGGTTGGGGGCGATCCCCGTCTCCCAGTAGAGCTGGCCCTCGCGATAACCCTGCTGGCGAGCCGGGTCGAGCTGCCAGGGGGTTGCCGAGGCCCGGCGTTCCCCCGCGACGAAGCCCCGGGCCTCGGCGGGCGAGAGGGGCCGGTTGGGGGCGATCCCCGTTTCGTAGTAGAGCTGGCCTTCGCGATAGCCCTGCTGCTGGGCCGGGGAATAGGGGAGATTCGGATTATAGCCGAATCCCCGACCACCTCCTGGATAGCCCGAGTACCCGCCCCCCGCGTAACCTCGGGAGTAGCCGCCCGAGATGTATCCGCCTCCCCCGTAACCCCCGACCAGCCCCGGCGAGGTGACGCAGGAGCCACCCCCGAATCCGCGATACCCGGGACCATACTGGGCCTGCGCCGGGGCGTGGCCTAGACCGCCGATCGTCAGGATGCCCGCCCAGGCCAGAGTCGCCAGCGACCTACTCATGGGATTCGCCCTCGTTCCTGCTGCCCTTGATCAACCCCGACGTCGAACGGAGTAAAGCAGGGCGCGTACCAGGCCCGTTCGCTACCCGAAAATGGTTCCGAAATCTTTGCGGTGAAAGGAGAAGGATCCGAGGCACAGGACGAAGCCGGCGCAGGCTTTCGATAGGGGGCTCAAGGATTCTGGCCCCCTTCGCGAGGAATCTCGCGTCCGGGCCAGGAGGGTGGCTCGGACGCTCGATTCGATCCGGCTCAACCGGCCGCGAGCTTGCCGGCGATCTCGGCGACGCGCTTGCCCTGGGTCCGGGCGATGGTCAGCTCGTTCTCGCTGGGCTGTCTCGAGCCGTCGGCCCCGGCGAGGGTCGAGGCCCCGTAAGGGGTCCCGCCGGTGATCTCGCCCATGTTCGTGAGACCGGGTTCGGAATACGGGACCCCGACGATGATCATCCCGTGGTGCAGCAGCTCGGTGTGGAGATTCCGGATCGTCGTCTCCTGGCCGCCGTGCTGGGTCCCCGTGCTCACGAAGACGCTGCCCACCTTGCCGATCAAGGCCCCGGAGAACCAGAGCTGGCCGGTCTGATCCATGAAGTTCTGGATCTGAGAGCAGACGCCGCCGAACCTCGTGGGAGTGCCGAAGATGATCGCGTCGGCCTCCTTGAGCTGCTCGGGTTTGATCACCGGGACGTGCGCGAAGGCTTTCCTGGCCTCCTTGGCCCCCATCTTTTCGAGGACCTCGTCGGGGATCAACTCGGGGACCTGGAACAGCGAGACCTCGGCCCCGGGAACCTGCCTGGCCCCCTCGGCGACCGCCTCGGCCATCTTGTAGACGTGCCCATAAGTGCTGTAGAAGACGACGTGAACTTTCATGGTCGCAAAGTGCTCCGAGAGGGTCTGGGGGGATCAGGCAGGGAGTTCGACATCATCGGCGAGGACGGAATCGATGGCCTTCGGCTTGCCGAACAGGAGATAATCGACCGAAATCCGCCCCGGCCCGACGATCAGGAACAGGAAGGCGATGGCCAGGTAGCCGAGCGCCGGCTCGTAGGAAGGGCCGTGCGAGGTCGGGTCGGCGACGAAGGGGTGGCCCATCCGGATGTGGACCAGGAAGGTGGCGAAGGCCATCGTGCCGATCAGCCCGAGCGAGAAGAGCGGCGTCAGGGCCCCCAGGACCCAGGCCAACCCTCCGCCGAACTCCGAGATCGCGGCCAGGGCCTGGAGGATGCCGGGGACGGGGGCCTCGGGTCCCATCCAGGCGGTCGGCGACTGGATCTTCGGCCAGCCGTGGTGCATCATGGCGAAACCGGCGACCAGCCGGAGGAAGAGCAGGGCCACCGCCCTCGGCCCGCCCAGGAACTCGGCGTAGATTCGTCCCATCGAAAAGCCCCCGATCAACTTCAACCCACCCCGTCGCGAGACCCGCGACGACTCGCCTTGAAGGATAGTTGTCTGGTATCCTCCGACAAGTAGGCACCGCATGCCGACCCAGG